>CAZYGI010000023.1:0-46239 GCA_964647255.1 uncultured Anaerolineales bacterium
AGTTGCCCTCGCTGGAAGCGCAGCTGCCGGAAGTCGAACTCCCGAACGTTGAGTTACCGAAGGTCGAACTGCCAGAAGTTGCGCTGCCGGCGATCGCCGCCGCCTTGCCCGCGGTGGAAGCGCAGCTGCCGGAAGTCGAACTCCCGAAGGTTGAGTTACCGAAGGTCGAACTGCCGGAAGTCGAACTCCCGAAGGTTGAACTGCCTGAGGTCGCGCTGCCGGCGATCGCCGCCGCCTTGCCCTCGGTGGAAGCGCAGCTGCCGGAAGTTGAGTTGCCGAAGGTCGAACTGCCCGCGCTGGAAGCGCAGCTGCCAGAAGTCGAACTACCGAAGGTCGAATTGCCGGAAGTTGAACTCCCCAAGGTTGAGCTGCCGAAGGTCGAACTGCCTGAGGTCGCGCTGCCGGCGATCGCCGCCGCTTTGCCCTCGCTGGAAGCGAAGCTGCCGGAAGTTGAACTCCCCAAGGTTGAACTGCCGAAGGTCGAATTGCCTGTGGTGGAAGCGCAGCTGCCAAAGGTCGAACTGCCTGAAGTCGCGCTGCCGGCGATCGCTGCTGCCTTGCCCGCGGTGGAAGCGCAGCTGCCGGAAGTGGCGCTGCCGAAGGTCGAATTGCCCGCGGTGGAAGCGGAGCTGCCGGAAGTCGAACTCCCGAAGATTGAGCTGCCGAAGGTAGAACTGCCGGAAGTGGAACTGCCGAAGGTCGAGTTGCCCTCGTTGGAAGCGAAGCTGCCGGAAGTGGAGCTCCCGCAGGTTGAGTTGCCGGAAGTTAAACTGCCGGAAGTCGAGCTCCCGCAGGTTGAGTTGCCCGCGGTGGAAGCGAAGCTGCCGGAAGTCGAGGTGCCGGCGTTGAAGGCCGATATCCAGTGGCCGGAGGTCGCCGCAGGGATCGCGGCCGCGGGCGAGTTGCCGGACGTGAAGGCCGCGACTCTGCCGGACATCTCCGCCGAGGTCGCCGCTCCGACCGTGGAGGCCGAGGCCGATGATCTGCTTCAGATCAAGGGTATCGGGCCAAAATACGCGGCGCAGCTTGCGGTGGCAGGCATCACTACGTTCTCCGGGCTGGCAAACACGCCGTCGGAGCGGCTCAAGGCTATCGTCAACGCGCCGGAGTGGCGACAGGTAGATTACAATGCCTGGGCCGCTGAGGCGCGGCGGCTGTCAGCGGCCCCGCGCGCGGCCACGGTGGGCGACGATCTGACCGCCCTCGAAGGGATCGGGCCGGTGTACGAAGCGAAGCTGCACCAGGCCGGCATCGTTACGTTTGCACAACTGGCCGCGGCCGATGAGGCGGCGCTGGGGCAGATCATCGCGGCGCCGGCGTGGCGGCGGGTCAACTACGGCGACTGGATCGCCCAGGCCAAACTGGCGGCCGCCGGTGACGCAGCCGGGCTCAAGGCTTTGCAGGATCGGCTGTTCAGCCGCAGCGGCGACGATATCGGCCTGGTCAGCGGGATCGGCGGAAAGACCGCGGCTGCCTTGAGCGCTGCCGGCATCCTCTCGTACGCCGATCTTGCGGCGACAACCCCTGAGAAACTGGGCGAGATCACCAGGTCGGCGGGCGTCCGCGGCGGTGACTTCACCGCCTGGATCGAGGAGGCGAAGCTGCGAGCTGCCGGTAAGCGCATCAAGCGTGCAACCCGGGCCGGGAGCGTGCCGAAGCCGAAGGAGTCTTGCCCCCAGGATCTCTCGCGCATCAAGGGCATTGGCAGCGCGTATGAGACCAGGCTCTACGACGCGGGCATCGGCACCTATTGGGAACTCTCCGAGGCAACCGACGAGACGCTGCGCCGCGTGCTGGAGATCAAGGAATTCCAGGCGGTTGACCTGGCGGCGATCAAGGCCGAGGCGCTGAAGCTCGCCGATGAAACCAGCTCGGTCGGCCGCGAGTGGGACGGCACCAAACCGGATGACTTCGAGACGCTCGAGGGCATCGGCGAGGTGTACGAGCGCCGGTTGTACGAGGCAGGCATCTGCACCTGGCGCAAGCTGGCCGCACTCAGCGAGGAGCGGCTGCAGGAGATCTGCCAGGCGCCGGCCTGGCGCAAGCCGAACTACGCCGCGTGGATCAGCCAGGCGCAGCGCTTGAGCGGCCTGGGAGGGTGAGATGTTGCGGTTCGATCGGCCTCCCTATTGGCATTGGCCGTTGGACCGCTGGATCCTGCTTGGGACAGCCCTGCTGGTAGCGCTGGCGCTGGCGGCAGGGCTGGGCGGCTTCCGTGGTTCCGGGCCGGACGCGTCCACCATCTCAGCGCCGGCGCCAGGCGGCGCGCTGCTGCAGGGGAAGGCCGGCGACCTGGTGGGCACGGCCGCCCCTAAGGCTCAAGTGCGGATCTACGACGGCGATAAGCTGCTGGGTTCAACCCAGGCTGATGCGAGCGGGCGGTGGAAGCTGGCCTTGCCCGCACTCGCGGCCGGCAGCCACGCGTTCCGTGTGGAGACATTGGACTCGCGCGGCCAGCCGCGCTCGACATCGCAGCCGTTGGAAGTTGTGATCCGCGCGATTCCTACGGCGGCTTTGGCGGTGTCCGGACCCGCGGCGAACATGACGCCGGCTGCGGGTAAGCCGCTGGTGCTCACCGGAAGCGCGGCGCCCGGGGCGAAGATCGGGCTTTACGATGGCGATAAGCTCATCGGAAGCGCCGTCGCCGGCCCGGATGGCGCCTGGAGTGTCGGCGTGGTCGCGCTGGCGGCCGGGTCGCATTCCCTGGTCGTGAAGACGCTTGGAGCCGACGGCGCAGCAGCGGCCAGCTCGCAGCCGTTTACGTTCGTCGTTCCCGGCGCCGAATCGGCCGCGACCGCCGCGTCGAGCGCGTCGCCGCTGCCCAGCGCGACCGCGCCGGCCGCACCGAGCGCAACGCCGTTGCCCACCGCGACCGCACCGACCGCGCCGAGCGCAACGCTGCTGCCCACCGACACGGCGCAACCCACTGCGACGGTCGAACCGACCGCCGCAGCCCAGCCGACCGCGGCCGCAACTGCGACGTCTGCGCCCATGGTGCAGGCGACGGTTGTGGCCGGCGCACCCATCATCGGGTGGCCGCCGGACGGCAGCACGGTTGGGTCGGCGACGCCCAGGCTTGCGGGCAGCGCATCCCCGCGCGCCACGGTGCGCATCCTTGACGGCGCTGCGGTCATCGGTGAAGCCGTTGCCGATTCACTGGGACAGTGGTCCTTGCGGCCGGAAAAAGCGTTACAGCCCGGTCCGCACACGGTTATCGCCGTGGCAACCGGCCTCGACGGGCAGACAGTGTTCAAGTCGGCGTCGGTCACGTTTGTCGTGCCGAACTGATTCGGGGGCGTTATTGGGGCGGGTCTCTCCGGGTGATTTCGACCGGGGATGGATAGAGGATGCACAAGGGCGGAAGAAGCAACGCTTCTTCCGCCCTTGTGGTTTTCTGACGATTATCCGTGCGGCAGATGCGTCCGCCGTGGGCCGATCCAGAAGAGGAGCCCGACGGTGAGGGCAGCCAGCACCAGGAACGTCCAGCGGCTGGCCGGCACTGCGGCCACCGCGGCCCAGAAGGAGCCGGCCGCAGCCTGCGCCTCCCCCGCCAGCCTGTTCGCGTTCGCCAGCGCTGACGCAGTCGCCTGGCGGGCAGCGGCATCCTGTTCGGCCTGCAACGCCTTCGCCAGGGCCTCCCGCGCCGCCGGCGTCGCCACTTCGCCCAACGCCCACGCTGCCTGGCTGCGCACTACGGGATCGTCGTCGGTCAGGGCTTGAATCAGCGCCGGTGTGGCCGAGCCGGCCCGCAGCCAGCCGAGCATCTCTGCAGCGTTGGCGCGCACCGCGGCGCGCTCATCGTCCAGCGCGGCGGACAGCGTCGGGATCGCCTGCGGCCCGGCCTGTTCGAGGCCCGACAGCGCTGCGTGCCGGGCCGATGTCATCGAGGCATCGGCCAGCGGCGCGACCAGGGCGGACAGCGCATCCGTCGTCCCAATGGCTGCCAGTGCCTCAGCCGCGCGGCGGGCGACGCCCGGATCGCCGGCCATCAGGAGGTTTGCCAGGGCGGGCACGGCTTCCGGTGTCTTCAGCATCCCCAGCGCAGCCGCCGCGCGGCCGCTCACGGTTGGGTCCGTGGCTGCCAGCGTCTCGAGCAGCGCCGGGATCGCCGACCGATCCCCTAGCTGGCCGATGGCCGCCGCGGCCGCGTCGCCTGCGAGCGCGTCGGAGTCATTCAGCCGAGCCAGCAGCGCGGGCAGCGCCGCCGCATCGCCGATCAAGCCGATCGCCCGCGCGGCCGAGGCCCGCAGGCCGGCGTCCTCGCCCGCCAGCAGGGCGAGCAGTTCAGGCGAGAGCTTCATCGTTGCAACGCGTGAGCTCGCGCCGCTTGCCGCCGACACGGCGAGCGGCCGGCCGGCGACGGGCTTCAGTTCGCTCACCGGCGCGTCGTTCAGCGCCAGGCGCTCCAGCGCCAGCCAGCGGCGGCCGCCATCCACGCTGGCGTACACGCCGATCGGGGTGAGCCGGGCGTGGCTGGTGCCCAGCCAGATCGCGGTGGCCGCGTAGAGGACATCGGTGTGTTCGCCATCCACGGCCAGCGCGGTGATGGCCAACGGCGCAGCGCCGCCCTCGGCGAGCGCGGCATCCTCGACGGCCTGCCAGGTGGCCCCCAGATCGCGGCTGACCCACAAGCCCGCCGATTCGGTCCCCGCCATAAGCAGGCCCCTCGTCTTGTCGCCGACGAGCAGGCTCAACGGCCGGCTGGGCAGGGGGGCGGCCTGCGCCCAGCTTGCGCCACCGTCGTCGCTCAGCCAGATCGCATCCGCGCCGCGGGCGAAGACGATCTGTTCGTTGCCGGCGACCGCCTGGAGGCCGGCGACGGGGGCCGGGATCGCGGCCAGGTCATGCCAGGTCGCTCCGCCGTCGTCGCTCCGCTGGACGCGCGTAACTTCAGCGGCCGCGGTCGCCCGGTAGGTGAACGGTTGGGCGCTGGCGGCGCTGGTCGCGGGCTGCAGGCCGGCTTGCCGCCAGGAATTATCGGAAAGGATCGGTGCACCGACGGGGGCCAGACCGGCGATCAGCAGGATCACGGCCAGGCCGACGCGCAGCCACGGGTGGAATCTAAGCGCACGAGACATCAGCTTCATCATCTTGAACCTCTCAATCCATCAGAACCAGGTCACTGATCATCGGTTGTTACGGTGTGTTTGACGGAGGTCAGGGCAAAATGGTTCCCGGTGCGCTGTTCGAAATGGCTTGCTGCGGCGCTGTCCGCGCCGGGGATCGGGTGGGGCGAGATGAAGCGTGCGGGATCAGCGGGGCAGCGCCGCAGCGCGCCGGCGGCCGTTGCTGAGCCGGCGGATCGCCGCAACCGCCAGCTGTGCGGCGGAGGTGATGATGAGGCCTGAACAAGCGAGGAGCGCTTGCGCACGGTGGCGCCGGTCCGACCAGGGCGACCCGGCCGGCGCGATATCGGCCAACGAGCGGACGCGCAGGCTCCGGCTAAATTGCTCGACCGTCCAGCCGGACGGCAGCGGGGCGGTGATCTGCGCGGTGCGGTGGGCGGGCAGATCGAAGAAGTTATCGCTGAAGATCACGTCGGCGCCGGGCAGCGAGAGGACGACGAAGCGCACCAGCGCCTGCGCCGCCACCGTGATCGTCACGCCGTCCTCCGCCGCGGCCACCTCGACCATCAGCGCGGGGTCAGGCCACGCGATTCGCGCCTCGGGCAAGAATAGCAGCACCTGGCGGGCGATGCGCTCCGGCTGGCCCGGCGCCCCGGCTTCTTCCGGCCAAAGCTCGGCGGCAAAGACCAGGTTCGCCTTCCCGTGTTTGCGAAGCTGAGGCGTGCAGTTCAGGGATTCCACACCGGCAGCCGTCTGCGGCGCGACGGTCACGTCCGCGATCCCTGAGGCGACGGCCTCGCCTGCCAGGGTTTCGAGCGACCAGCGCACTTGTCCTTGCCAGGTCGAGCGCGTGTCGTTGGCAACGTGAACGCTGACGCGGCCCCGGCGCTCCTTCAATGAAAGCGCCACCGGGGCGTAAAAGCGCCGGGCCGCGTAGTGCAGCGCCTTCCAGCGGCCGTAGTAGTCCAGGCTTGACCACGAAACGACCGGCCAGCAGTCGTTGAGCTGCCAGTAGAGCGCGCCGCTGCAGCGCGGCCGGTTGCGCCGCCAGTGCTCCACCCCGGTGCGGATCGCCTCCGCCTGGACGATTTGCGTCAGAGTGATCAGGTCGGTGAAGGCACGCGGCAGGCGAAACCGCCCGGTCAGGTAGTAGATCAGTTTCTCGTTGCCCGCAGCCGAGCGCTGGTGGTGGCGCATGACGCGCGACGCCAGGTCGTGCTCGCCCCGCCCGGCGAAGGCTGCCACCGTCTCGGCCGCGGGCAGCGACGCCAGGCCAAACTCGCTGACGAAGCGCGGCCGGTGGCGGCGGTAGGCCTGCGGCGGCGCAAACCCGTGCCAGATCAGCCAATCGTGGGTGTCACCGGCTGCCGCGCTGTTGGTGTCCAGCCCGAACGCGCCGGACGAGGGGGAACTCGGCCAGTAGGCATGGTCGGGGTCCTCGGCCAGGACCCAACCGGCCAGCTCGTGATGGAAGAAGTGCTCGCAGGCGTCCGTCAGGCATGCGTCCGCGCCGAACTTCCACCACATCATCTCGACCTCGTTGTTGCCGCACCAGAGCGCCAGGCACGGGTGATGCCGAAGCCGGCGGATCGTTTCGCGGGCCTCGGCGCGCACGTTCTCGACGAATGTCGGGTCGTCCAGCGGATATGCCGCGCAGGCAAAGGCAAAGTCCTGCCACACCAGAAGGCCGTAGCGGTCGCACAACTCATAGAACCGATCCGATTCGTAGTAGCCGCCGCCCCAGACGCGCAGCATGTTCATGTTGGCCGCGGCCGCGCTGCGGATCAAACCTGCCAGCCGCGCGTCCTCGATGCGGGTGGCGAAGGAATCCGCCGGGATCCAGTTCGCGCCCTTGGCGAAGATCGGCACGCCGTTAACGACGAAGGCGAACGCACACCCGCCTTCGTCCGGCTCCTGCCGCAGCGCGATCGTGCGCAGGCCGATCTTGTACGACGCTGAGGCTAAGGTTGAGGCGACGCCCTCGTCCTTCGCCTCAGCTCTAACCTCAACCTGAACCTCGTACAACGGCTGTGCGCCGAGGCCGTTCGGCCACCAGAGCTGCGGATTGGGGATGGGGATGGAGACCCTTGCGGTCTCTGAAACCTCAACGGTCTTTGCGATGCTTGAACCATCGGGCGCAATAACCGTCACGGCGAACTCCAGCGGTCCCGCGGCCGGCTCGAAGACCTCGACCTCAGCCTGCACCTCAACTGTAACGTCGCCGTTGCGGTGCGTTTGGTGCACGCGCACGTCGTCCAGCCGGGCGCCGCTCCCGGCCTCCAACCTGACCTCGCGCCAGATGCCGATGGTGGGCAGCGCCGGGCCCCAATCCCAGCCGAAGTGGCTCGGCACCTTCCGGAGATGGGCGATGCCGGGGCTAAACGCACCCGGCAGCCGGCGTTGGGCCTGTCGGCTGCGGATGAAGCGCAGCGGGGAGCGAAAGACGATGGTGAGGGTGTTTGCGCCGGCCCGGAGCAGGGGCATGACCTCCCAGCGGTGCGATCGGAACAGGTTGTCCGTCGTCCCCAGGCTGCGGCCGTTCAGCGACAGCTCGGCCAGCGTGTCGAGCCCGGCGCAGATGAGCTCGCAGCGCGCCGCGGCCAGCAGGCCCGGTTCAACCGTGAAGTCGCACTCGTACTCCCAATCCTGTTCAGCGACCCACTTGACCCGCAGCTCGTTCTCGCCGGCGAACGGGTCGGGGATGCGGCCGGCCGCCAGGAGGTCGGTGTGCACCCCGCCCGGCACGCTCGCCGGCAGCCATCCCCCGGTCCCGACCTGGCGAAAACGCCACGGCCCCGCCAGGCACTGCGTCTTCATGTCGCTATTCTAGCTGCGCCCAGGGAATCGCACAAGCGAGCAGCGGCGCCGCGAGACAGCGTCCATTTGACAGTCATGACGCGGTGTGTTATAAATCAGCCATGACGCAGTGCGTCAAAGTGCTGATTCAGGGAAGCATCCCAGGAGGTAACCCATGACCGCTGATGTTGAGCAGATCGTCGAGAAGGCGGCGGATCAAGCCGCTGAAGTTGTTGAGAAAGTGACCGATCAGGTGGCGGAAGCCGTGGAGGCTGCGGCCCCGGAGAGCCAGGACACCGATTTGATCGCGCAGGTCAAAGGCATCGCCAAAGAGGTTGCCGGAACGGTGGAAAAATCTCCGCTCGGCGCCAAGGTGGTCAAGGCCGCGAAGGAGATGCAGGAGGATTTCGAGAAGAGCTCAACTGCGACCCGGATGAAGCAGACGATCCGGGACACCGCCGAGACGGTGCAGAAAAGCCCGCTGCTCGATACCGCACACAAGGTCCTGCTGGCTGGTGTCGGCGCGGCTGCGCTGGCTCAAGATGAGGTCGAAGACTTCGTGAACCGTCTGGTGGAGCGCGGCGAGATCGCGGAAGGCGATGGCAAAAAGATGGTCAAAGATGTGCTGGAGAAGCGCAAGCAGGCCATCAAGCTGCCGCCGCTGCCGGGGCTGTCTTCGAAGAAGCTCTCGGACGACATCGAGAAGCGCATCGCGGCTGCGATCGAGCGGATGAATATCCCGACCAAGGACGAGATCGAGGCGCTCAGCGCGAAGATCACGACGTTGACCAAGAAGGTGGACGAGCTGAAGAAGTCCTCCTGAGCGCCGCGTCAGGCGAGATTTTGCGCAGGCGTGCCTGGCGCTTGCCCTGTCACGCAGGGATCTGAGGGCGCCAGGCGCGCTTGCAGCCAACGTCAGGGGGCGTTGTTCAAGATTCTGCCATGCCGCTGATCAAACGTTACCCCAATCGCAAGCTATATGACACGGCGGCTAAACAGTACGTGTCGCTGGAAGGCATCGCATCGCTGATCCGGAGCGGTGAAGAGGTCAAGGTGGTGGATCACGCCACGGGCGAGGATCTGACCACCTTGACGCTTACCCAGATCATCGTTGAGCAGGAGAAGCTGCGCGCCGGATTCTTGCCCGGACCGGTGCTCACCGGGCTGATCCGGTCGGGCGGCAACACGCTGACCCACTTGGCGCGCAGCTTGATGGCGCCCCTGGATCTGCTGCGCCAGGTGGACGATGAGATCGAGCGGCGCATCCGGGAGTTGGTCGGCGTGGGTGAGTTGGCCGCGGGCGAAGGGCAGCGCTTGCTCGACAAGCTGCTCAGCGCCGGGACAGACGGCGAGGCCGCGGCCGGCGAAGATACGGCGAGCGAAGATATGCTGGTCCGAGAACTGACGGAGCGCATGATCCTATCCCGCGCCGATCTTGAGCCGCTTGCCGCTCTCTTGGACCATCTTTCCGCTGAAGTGGACGCACTGACCGCCCCCAAACTCACGTGATCAGTTCGACCGACAGGTGGGGCACGCGGTTGAGATAGCGCAGCCTCACGCCTCCATCAGGCCGGAAGTGGATCAGGGAGATGCCGGTGTTGTTGTGACTGTAGTGGACACCGGCGTCGAACGGTGTGCGCAGCAGCGCCATGATCAGCGCGCTGGCGAATCCACCGTGCGTCACCATGGCGATACGCTCATCGGTGGCGCCTAGCGCTCGCAATCTGAGCGCCACGCTCACGGCGCGATCCAGGCAGCCGCGCCATTCCTCAAAGCCGTTGCGCCACCACCCTGTTTCAGTCAGCGCGTCGGGCAAGATGTAGCTGGGAAACTGCGCCTGCACCTCACCGCGCGTAATGCCGGGATAACCGACGCTGCCGACCGACCCCTCGCGATCGAGGTAGACTCCGCCATGCTCATGGATGTCCAGCCACACCTCCGGCCGGAGTCCCAACGCCCGGCTGATCGGCTGTGTGGTGAGCAGGGCGCGGCGCATGGGGCTGCACACGAGGCGCGTCATGCCGTAGGTGGTCACGCAGCCGTCGCCGCCGGCCTCTGGATCGGTGGACAGGGTCTCCCCCCAGCCGTCGCAGCCGGTCGCCAGGTGTTCCGCCAACCGCTCGGCCTGGGCATATCCCAACTCAGTGAGCAGCGGGTCGCAGACGCGCTGCTGCCGTTCGATTTCGAGCGGCAGCGCATTGTTTGTGGATTGTGCATGACGAATCAGATAGAGATCCATGGGGGCGATTTTAGCACGGGCGAACCGGATGGCGAAAAACGCCCCCATCGCCATCCTGAGTGGGTTTGTAGGGCGGGATGTCATCCCGCCCTACGTTGATATCCGTCCGGCGCTTCACCCCTTGAGATCGGCCAAGATCTTGCGGTAGTTGTCGTAGCGCATCGCTGCGAGCTGCCCGGCGCGCACCGCCTGCTTGACCGCGCAGCCGGGTTCGCGCGTGTGCGTGCAGTTCGCGTAGGCGCACGCGCCGGCCTGGGCGCTGATCTCCGGGTAGAAACGAGGCAGGTCGCTCTGCCGCAGCCCGCTCAAGCCGAACTCCCGGATGCCGGGTGTATCGGCCACGAAGCCGCCCATCTTCAGCGGGTGGAGCGTCACCTGCGTCGTCGTGTGGCGGCCCTCATGCCGCCGATCGCTCACCGCGGAAGTGCGCAGGTTCAGCCCGGGTTCAACGGCGCTGAGCAGCGATGATTTGCCCACGCCCGATAGCCCGGCCAATGCAGTCGTGCGTCCCGCCAGCAGCGAGCGGAGCGCGTCCAGCCCGGTTCCGGTCCGCGCGCTGGTGCAGAGCACGGGATGCCCGGCGGCTGCGTAGGCGTCCAACACGCCGCGCAGCTCGGCCGGGTCGTCGGCGAGGTCCGTCTTGTTGATGCAGATTGTCGGCGCCAGGTTGTGCAGCAGCGCGGCAATCAGGTAGCGATCAACCAGCTCCGGCCAGAACGCCGGCTCGCGCCAGGCCGCGATGATCAACACCTGATCTACGTTGGCGACGATGACCTGCTGCAGGTGGCTGTAGAACACATCGGGCCGCGCCAGCGCGCTGCGCCGCGGCAGCACCGCCTCGACCATGCCCCGGCCGTGCCCGTTGTGTGTCACAACCACCTCATCGCCTGCGGCAACGAGGTTGCTGAAGCCGCTGTGCGCCGTCCGCAGCGAGCTGCGCAGATCGCAGAGCAGCGTGCGTTCGGCCAGCGCCACGCGGCAGAGCCCCGAGCTGACCTCCACCACCGTGCCGCGCGCCGTCTCGGTGAGGATCATGCCGGTCGCGTCCGAATCCGGCGCGGTCGCCGGCAGCACCCCCAGACCGGCGTGGAGCGGCGAAGGGGGAGTCTGGACGCTGCGCGCCTCGCGTTCCCCCTTGGGCATCACCCGCTCGCGGTCGGTCAGGTGCAGATCATCGTAGCCGTTGGGATCCCCGGTGTATTGCTCCGTCCAGTCTTTGCGCCGCACGCGGTCGGCTTTCGGGTGTTTGTTTGTCGGCTGCCCCCCGGCTCCGTGCTGCGCATGCTCCCGGAAAAAGTGTTGTAACGCCTTGTCTTGTCGAGTAGCCAAAGTTCAGATTCTCCAGAAAAAGAAAAGCCATGAGCTGTGGGCTCATGGCTTGCGGCTCCGGTCGGGCAAAGCCGGCGGGATGCCAGAAACAAAAAGGCCATGAGCTGCGCGACCGCGTCGCCTGCTCATGGCCTGGCTTTCGTGTCGTCGTGTGCGCTCAGTCGCGCCAGGTGACCGGGATGCTGCCAGGAGAGAGAAGGCGAGCGGAAAAAACGCAAGCTTGCGCTTGCCGGGATGCTTCGTTATGGAACATCAACTCGCCTCCTTTCGTGGGATAGACGGCTCAAAACTGTGGCTTGAGTATATTCCAGATGCGTTCCCTGTCAAATCCGGACGATGCGGGTGTTGTTTGACGCCCCATCGCGCCTGGGCTAGAATGGGCGGCGAGCGGCGCCGCGGTCGCTCTATTCCGATGCCGGGAGCTTCATCTCATGCTATCATCTCCACCGGTTCTTCCCCACGATCTGGGCGGCGGGTTGGTGCTCCGCCGTTCGTCGGCCGCCGACGCCGAGGCCCTGGCCGAGTTCAACAAGATGATCCACCGCGATTCGGGCGTGATTGAGCCGGATGAGCCGGTCGCGGCCTGGACGCGTGATTTGTTTCGCCCTAACCATCCGACCTTTCATGAGGATGACTGCACCATCGTGGAGGAGGTCGCGACCGGGCGCATCGTCTCCTCGTTGAACCTGATCTCGCAGACGTGGAGCTACGCGGGCATCCCGTTCGGCGTCGGCCGGCCGGAGTTGGTGGGCACCGCGCCGGAGCACCGCAAGCGCGGGCTGATCCGTGCGCAATTCGATGTGATCCATGCGTGGAGCGCCGCGCGGGGCGAGCTGGTTCAGGCGATCACCGGCATCCCCTTCTACTACCGCCAGTTCGGTTACGAGATGGCGATGGCGTGGCGCGGCGGCCGGCGGGGCAACGCAGCCGAGATCGCCAGGCTGAAGGAGGGTGAGGTCGAGCCGTACCATCTGCGCAGCGTGGGCGAGGCCGACTTGCCGTTCATCCTGGCGCTGGATGCCGCGGCGGCGGGGCGCAGCCTGGTCTATTGCCCGCGTGACGCGGCGCTATGGCGTTATGAGCTGTGGGGCAAAGATGCGCGTAACGTCAACCGGCTCGACTGGTGGATCATCGAGTCGGCTGCCGGCGACCCCGTCGGACTGCTCGGCACGGGGATCCAGTTGTGGGGGGCGCATCTGCCGCTGAGCTTCCTGCAGCTGGCGGCGGGCGTCTCGTGGCTGGCGGTCACACCGAGCCTGCTGCGCGCGGCGAAGGCGCGCGGCGAGGAACTGGCTGCCCGCGACGGCAAGACGTTGACTGGGCTGTTTTTCTTGCTGGGCGAGGAGCATCCGTTCTATCGCGTCGTCCGCGAGCGGCTGCCGGAGGTGCGGCGCTCCTATGCCTGGTACCTGCGCGTGCCGGACCTCCCGGCGTTTGTTTGGCGGATCGCGCCCGCGCTGGAGGAGCGTCTGGCGCGTTCCGTGGCGGCCAGGCACACGGGCGAGCTCAAGATCAGCTTTTACCGGGACGGGCTGCGGCTGGTCTTCGAGCGCGGCCGGCTGATCGCGGCTGAGCCGTGGCTGCCATCGCACGACGACGAGGGCGGGGCGGCGTTCCCCGGTTTGACATTCTTGCAGATCGTTTTCGGCCATCGGTCGTTGGATGAGCTGCGGGCGGCCTTCCCCGATTGCTGGCAGAGTTCCGATGAGGCGCGCGCCCTGCTTGAGGCCCTGTTCCCCAAGCAGCCCTCCGATTTCTGGCCGATGGCATGATCGCGTTGCCGTTCTCTTACATGATCATTTGCAATCCCCACAGCACCGCCATCCCCGCGGCGATCGTCAGCAGCGCGTTCTTCGTCCGCCAGGCGACCAGCGCGGCGGCCAGGCCCGCCAGCAGCCGGGTGTTGCCGAACGACACGTCCAGCGGCCCGTTGTGGCGCAGGATCTCCGGGAAGATGATCGCGGAGAGCACGGCCGGCGGCACAAAGCGGAGCCCGCGTTGGAGCGCCGGCGGCAGCGTCACCCGGCCCCACGCCAGGATCAACGACAGGCGTATCGCGTAGGTGATTGCGCCGCCGGCCAGCAGGGTCAGCCAGAGTGCGATAGGTGTCAATCATTCCTCCCCGGCGAGCCCTGCACCGGCTGCCCGTGGCTGCTGTGCGCGCCAGCTTGAGTCGAGCCACGTGCCGACCGCGATGCCAACCAGCGCGGCGGCCACCAACCCCGTCTTGTACGGCCACCCCGCGCCGATCACGCCGACGACCCCCGCCGTCACCGCAGCGGCGACCGCCGGCCGGTCCACCAGGGCCGGGATCACCAGCGCGATGAAGGTGAGCGGCAGCGTGAAGTCGAGCGACCAGCTCGGCGGCACCTGCGCGCCCAGGAAGATACCGATCGCCGTGCAGACCTGCCAGCAGCTCCACAATGCCAGCCCTGTGCCGAGGAAAAACCAATGGTGCTTGTCCGTGCTTTCGTGCGCTTCTGTGTCGTGCTCCGTCCGCTGGTAGTGTGTGATGGTCACAGCGTAGGCTTCGTCGGTGAGCAGGTAGGCGAGGAGCCATTTCCAGCGTCGGGGTAGCTTGTGGACATATGGCGCGACCGAGGCGCTGTAGAGCATGTGGCGCAGGTTTACCACCAGCACCGTCAGCAGGAGCACGACCGGCGGCGTGCCGGTGGCGATCAGTTGCGTGAGGATGAACTGCGCCGAGCCGGCGAAGACAATACTTGACATCGCCTGCGCCGCGGCGGTCGGCAGCCCGGCGGCTACCGCGAGCGCGCCGTAGATCATCCCGAAGGGCGCGACGCCCAGCAGGATCGGCAGCTCGGCGCGGACGCCGGCCAGGAATTCGGAGCGAGCATGGGGCATGAGTTCTTATTCCTAACCGAGAATGGAACGCAGATTGACATGATGCACCTGATTGACCTGATCCGGCCCGGGCTTACTTTCAGGGCATCGAGTCCAAGAGGGCAGATAGTCCCAGCAAATAGCTCTGCGCGCCGAACCCGCAGATCTGCCCGCGGCAGACCGGCGCGATCACCGAGGTGTGGCGAAACGGCTCGCGGGCGTGGATGTTGCTCAGATGCACCTCGACCGCGGGCAGCCCGACCGCGCTGATCGCATCGCGCAGCGCGTAGGAATAGTGCGTCAGCGCGCCGGGGTTGATCAGGATGCCGTCGGCCCAGCCGCGCGCCTCGTGGATCGCATCAATCAGCGCGCCCTCGTGGTTCGACTGGAGGATGCGCAGCGTGATGCCCCGCTCGGCCGCCGCGGCCTCCAGCCGGGCGTTGATCTCGGCCAGCGTGACCGTGCCGTACACCCCTGGTTCGCGCGTGCCGAGGAGGTTGAGGTTGGGGCCGTGGAGGACGAGGATGTGGGTCATAGGCGATCTCTTCCCAGGTTGAAGAAAATTGGTAGATAAGGAAACAAGTTGATCGGGAAATAAGGCGCTGCGATCCTTGTCTACCTGTTTATTCGCGGATTTTCCCCAACGCCTTCACGACTTCATCTTCCGGTGCGTCATCGGCAACAAATACGTCGCCAATACGCCGGATCAGGATGAAGCGCAGCAACCGGCCGCGGCGTTTTTTATCGGTGCCCATCGCGGCCAGCGCGGCGACGGGGTCGAATTCGTGGTGGGCCGGCAGGCCCAGCCGCTCGACCGCGGCCCGGATGCGGGCGGGCAGGGCGGCGTCGCAGGCGCCCAGCGCGGCGCTCAGCTCGGCCGCGGCGATCGTGCCCAGGCTGACCCCGTCTCCGTGGCGGAGCGTGAACCCAGAGAGCAGCTCCAGCGCGTGGCCGAAGGTGTGGCCGAGGTTGAGCCAGGCCCGGTCGCCCAATTCGAACGGGTCGCGCTCGACGATGCGAGCCTTGACGCGCACTGCGTCGGCGATGATCTCGGTCAACGTCCTGTTTGTAGTGACGACTTCAGTCGCCAGCTCGTATGAACGACTGAAGTTCCACAGGGATGTTTCGCGATCGTTACTACCAACCAGGTAGTCAAACAGCATCGGGTCGCCGATGATGCCTGCCTTCAGCACCTCGGCCAGCCCCGACCGGAACTCGCCGCCTGGCAGCGTCGCCAGGAGCGCCGGGTCAATCAGCACCAGCTCCGGCTGCTTGAACGCGCCGACCAGGTTTTTGCCCGCCGGCAGATCCACCGCGACCTTGCCGCCGACGCTGGCGTCCACCATCGCCAGCAGGCTGGTCGGGATCTGGACGAACGGCACGCCACGCAGCCAGGTCGCCGCGACGAACCCCGCCATGTCGCCGATCACGCCGCCGCCGAGCGCGATCACCGGCTCGCCGCGGGCCAACTTTGCTTCGGCCAGGCCCGCATAGAGGTCGGACACGGTCGCCAGCGTCTTGAACTGCTCGCCGTCGGGAACCTGGAAAACGACCGGTTCGAAGCCAGCCTCGGCCAACGCAGCCACCAGCGCCGGCAAATGATGTCCGCCCACCGTCGGATTGGTCACCACGGCGCAGCGGCCCGGCTTCACGCCTGCGGCGATCATGCGGCTGCCGGCATCGGCGAGCAGCCCCTCCGCGACGAGAACATCGTAGCCGGACGAATGACCCATGACGAAGGACGAATTGCCCCTTTCGCCGTTCGTCCTTTGGCCTTCGTCTCGAACCGGCAAAACGTGGCCCCCCTCCGGCAGCCCTGCCGCGATCCCCATCACGCGTTCGGCCGCGGCCGGGATGGAGAGATGGGTCGTGTCGAGATGGTGAGGGACGGCGGCGTAGGCGCTGGCGCGCTGGGCCAGCAGCTCACGGATGCGCGCCAGGGGCTCGCTGCCGGCCAGCATGGGGCGCTCGTCCCCGCGGCTCACGCGGCGCAGGATCGCTTCCGGTGCGGCCTCCAGGCAGATCAGCGTCCCGCCAGCCGCCAGCGCCTCCCGGTTGGCTGGGTTGACCATCGCGCCGCCGCCCGTGGCGATCACCCGCCCGGCAGGCGCGGCCATCTCCGCGCAGGCCGCCGCCTCCAGCGCGCGGAAGGCCGGCTCGCCGTCCTCGGCGAAGATCTGCGGAATCGGCTTGCCGGCCCGCTCGGCGATCACGTCATCCAGGTCCACAAACGGCCGGCCGAGCTGCGCCGCAACAATGCGGCCCACGCTGCTCTTGCCCGTGCCCATGAAGCCGGTGAGGATGATGTTGGAAGCTGGATGCTGAAAGTCGCTCATTGGTCGTTGGTCATTCGTCATTCGTCTCATACGCGAACCGCCAGGGCAAGTTGTCCATCGGCAGGTCTGCCAGGCGATTTTCTCGCAGCGCGGCGAAACGGGGGAGCTGCTCGGCCAGCGAGTCGCCGCCGAGCTTCTCCATGAGCGCGTTCGCAATCACCCAGGCGACCATCGCCTCGCCGATGACGACGGCGCGCGGGACCGCGCAGAAATCGGAGCGCTCGTAGCGCGTCGCCGCGGGCTGGCCGGTCGCCAGGTCCACGGACTGCAACGGCGTCAGCGTCGTGGCGATCGGTTTCATCGCCGCGCGCAGCACGATCGGCTCGCCGGTAGTGATGCCGCCATCCAGACCGCCTGCGCGGTTGGACGCGCGGCTGAGCGTTGACGTGCCCGGCACTTCGGAAGTGCCTGGCACGTCACGGCGTATGATCTCATCATGCACCTGCGTCCCGCGCAGTCGCGCGTTGGCGAAGGCCGGGCCGATCTCAACCCCTTTGATCGCATGGATGGACATCAGCGCTGCGGCCAGGCGGCCGTCCAGCTTGCGGTCGAAGTGGACGTGGCTGCCCAGCCCTGGCGGCACGCCCAGCGCGGCGATCTCGAAAACGCCGCCGAGCGTGTCCTTCGCCTGCATCACATCCCGGATGTGCCGGCGCATTGCCTCGGCCGCAGTGGGATCGGGGCAGCGGACGTCGCTGACCTCAGCCTGGGCAAACCGTTCCCCGTAGGATTGTTCATTCGGGATCGTGGCCTCCACATCGCCGATGCCCGTGACGTAGCCGCCGATCGTGACGCCGAACTGCGCCAGGTACGCCCGACAGAGCGCGCCGACGGCCACGCGCATCGTCGTCTCCCGCGCGCTCGCGCGCTCCAGCGCCGGCCGCAGATCGCGGTAGCCGTACTTGATCGCCGCAGTCAGATCGGCGTGGCCGGGCCGCGGGATCGTCATGGGTGGGACGTCCCGCGCGGCCCACGCTTTGTAGTCGAGGTTGGCGACCTCCAGGCTGATCGGCGCGCCGGTGGTCAACCCGGCCATCACCCCGCCGGTGATCCGGACCTCGTCGCGCTCGATCTTCATCCGGCCGCCCGCGCCGTACGCGCTCTGCCGCCGCGCCAGGTCCCGGTTGATGGTCTCCGCCGTGACCTGCAGCCCGGCGACCATGCCTTCGAGAATAGCGGTGAGCACCGGGCCGTGGCTCTCGCCGGCGGTGAGGAAACGTAGGAGTGTCATGGTGCCTGCTCTTGAAACAGAACGCAGATGACGCTGACACCTGCACCCACGAGCTTGTTTCAGAACTGATTCTTGCGTCGATGATCCAGCTTGACCGACAACCTCATCCTGGTCCGGCGACGCTGGAGTCAGCCTGGCAGGACCGCTGACAAGCCCGATGGATCAGGTGTTTGGGCCGCGCTCATGGGCGCTTTGTTGGTTTTTGGGTACCCATTTGTTTAGCCGGTGGCGGCGAGACCCAGCCGCTTGGGCCGCCACCAGAACTTCCAGAGCTTGCGCAGGTTATGTGCGATACACAGCAGACGCCACTCGGCCTTGACGTTAGCCAGGCCGCGCAGCAAAAAACGGACGAGGCCAAGGTGCTCACGGAAAACGGCAAACACGGGTTCGACAATCGCACTGCGCTGGCGCAGTACTTGGCGTGCGCGCTCCGTTTTCATCTTGGCTGCGTGCGTCTGCAAGGCCTGTTCATGACCATAGATTTTGATGCGGCGGGCCTTAGTCTTGGTACACTCGCCGCTCTGCTGCGCAGAACATCCCTGGCAGGCCTGACCCTTGTACACCCGCAGCGTACGGTCTCCCTGTTTCAGGGTTTGGTAGAAGCACAGCGTTTGCCCCAAAGGACAGCAATAGGTATCAGAGGCAGGGTCGTAAACGAAATGCTCCTTGTGGTACGGGTTCTGCGCAGGCCGATCGGCTCGTCGCTCCCGCCGGTCGGGCACATAAGGCTCCATGCCCAGTCGTTGCACCGCCTCGAGATCGGGCATCGCAAAATAAGCCGTATCGGCCGTCACAGCGACCGCCCGCTGGCCGGTCATGGCCTCAGCCTCCTGCACCATGGGCAGCAGTTGGTTGGTATCGCCGGCACAAGCCACGACGTCGGCGCCGACCACGATCTGCGCTTTGCTATCGACCACCACTTGGCCATTGTAGCCCACACTGAAGCCCCGGCGCCCCTTGACCAGCACCGCTTCCAGGTCGGTGGTGCTGATCTTGAGGGTGTCCTCGGTCGGCTGCGCCTGGGTCGTCGCGTCGTTCAGGCTGGCGGGGTCGGCGCCTGGAGCCGGCGCAGCCAGGGGCTGCTCTGCGGCCGAACCAGTCGCGTTTTGCCGGGTCAACGCAGCCAGCGCCCGCTGCAAACGCTCGCACCGCTCTCGCTTGCCCAGCAGCGCATGCGGTCCTGGCAGGCTGCAGCCGTCCGGTCCAGCTTCCCCCTGATTGGCCTGTTCCAGCGCCGTGATCTCCGCTTCCACCTGGGCCAGCAGCTTCGCCACCGTCGCTTCCCCTTTGAGGCTGTCCCGCGAAGCCACCGCCACCCGACTGCCATCCACCGCCTGCAAGGCGAACTCGACCAACCCCACCTCGACAGCCAAGCGCACCGTCTGCTTGAGCAAGCTGCGCACGGCTGGGCGATTGGCTTTGTAGAAGCGCCACAGCGTCACGTGATCCGGCCGCTGCAGCCCTGTCAACCACATGAATGCGACATTCTCAACGCACGCCTGTTCCAGCTTACGGCTGGCACGCACGCGCATCATGAACCCATACAGCCAGGCGCCCAGCAACACTTGGGGCTGGTAGCTCGGCGCACCTTCGATCGCCGGCTCGGCCACAATGCCGACATCCTGGAGATCCAGCGCATCCACAAACTCGGCTACAAACCGCACCGGGTGATCGCCGGCCAGCAGCTCGCCCAACGAGGGCGGCAACAGCCAATCTTGCTCACGACTGAACGTTCGATAAGGCATGGGGCAAGCTCCGCACGCAGTTGTTACGCACATCTTACCCCATACGCGAATTTCGCGCGAGTTCTGAAACAAGCTCCCACCCGCAGGTGCGGTGTAAACGCAGATCAACGCTGATGGGTCTTTGCTCGTTCTGGAGTTGTTGCTTCCAATAAAACAGCGCCGAGTGTAGCACGAAAGAGGGATCGGGGCAAGGTAACCCATGCCGGCGGCAGTTTTAGCGACTACGGCCAGATCGGCTGTATAATTGTTCGGGCCGCTCGATAGCCTGGGCGAAATACCGATCCAGGTGGTGGCTGTTCATCGCACGGCCGAGAATCTGGACTACTACCTCGCCACGTTGGTCTTGATGGATAGTAGCAACGATCGCGAAGCATCCTGTGGGACTTCAGTCGTTTGTCGCCGACCAAAAAGCGACTAAAGTCGCCACTACGCCCCCTCAAATTCTTGGTGGCGAGGTACTACGTGTAGCGCGCCTGCAGACCCCGGGGTATCGCATGCGCGAGCAGAATCGGTCTGCGCTGCGTCGCGGGTGGCTCCAAAAGTAAGGATCATCCATGGCAGCTTATTCCTATGTCTATGAAGTGGACTACGAACCGGACATCAACCACGCGCTGCAGGCGCTGCGGCAACGTGAGTTTGAGGCCGGTCGCTATAACCCGGCCATGCCCTTTCCGCAATCGTCCTTTTCGGCGCTGTTCCCTGGCTCCGGGCGGCGCTACAGTTCGATCAGCGCCGCGCTGGCTGCCTCCGACACCGACGGCACGCGCTCGATCCTGGACATTGACTGCGTCGCGGATGAACCTGATTTCCGCGTGGCTGCACCGTTGACGGACGAGGAGTTGGAAGGACTCATGGGGACGACGCGGCCTTCCCCGTTGGACGCCAGAATCGCCCTCGATGAGATCCTTTTCTCGCTAGAGCGCGGGCACTGCGTCTACGTCGTGTGCTACGAGGAGGAGCAACCGACCAGGATCTTGTTTGCCGGCATGTCATATGATTGACGACCGACGCGTGATGTAGGACAGGTTGCCAACCTGTCCTACATCACCATCTGCTACCAGATTGTGTCCACATCGGAGACGCGAATCTTGCCATCCCTGCTGATCAGCGGCACGCCCAGGCACACAGCGGTAGCCGCAATGACGCGATCGGGCAGATCAGGAACTTGATCGCGGGGGACCAACTGCACTGCCGATGCGATGTCATGAGTGATTGGGACAATCTCCAACGGTGCACTTAGTTGCTGTAAGCGTTCCTTGAGCAAGCCAAGCGTCATCTCAGGGATGCGGTTCTTCTCGATCAAGTAGATGATCTCGATGATCGTCATGCTCGACACCCCAACGAGCATCGCAGTAGTTCGACATTTTTCAAACTCGGCAGCGGCTCATTTTGACAGGCGCGGGGAGTCGAGCAAGTACCAGATTACGGCATGCGTATCGACGATCGCACCGATCATCAGAAATTCTCTCGCGGGAAGTCAGCCCAAACCTCGCGGCGAACACCGTCAATGGTTTCAGTGGAGACATCGAAATTCAGGTTCTTCCACAGCCCTCTCAGTGAACTCAACGTTGGAGTCTGTACGGCAAGATCCCGCTCCGTGTCCGGCAACGCTTTTGCAATGACGCTCAAACGCTCTCGCGGCGGCAGGCGTCGCAGCATGCCCAAGACCGTGTCGGCAGTGATCGTATTCAAGGCAACCATCTAACACCTCTCCAACTTTGTGAACTACGCCCATTGTATCCAGCGAGGGGTCAAAAGTCAACGCCTCCTGCGATGCTGAAACCTCGTTACGCCTCCCGGATTGCCTCCAGCATCACATCCACCGGCGGCTCAACCGCCGTCCACAGCTTGAACGCCCGTGCACCCTGGTGCACCAGCATGCCCAGCCCATCCATCGCCGTCGCGCCCTGAGAACGGGCCAGCGCCAACAGCTCGGTGGGGCGGTTGTAGATCAGATCGTAGACGACCTGGCCGGGCCGGAACGGGATCGCGGCGTCCCAGGGCAGCGGATCGCCGGCGTGCAGCCCCAGGCTGGTGGCGTTGACGATCAGATCCGCCCCGGTCGCCAGCTCAGCCAGCGCCTCCGGGAACGCGTGCGCGCTCAGCCGGCCGGCCGCGCGGGGCAGGGCGGCAACGATAGTTTGACATAACTCATCGGCGTGTTCCAGCGTGCGGTTGGCAACCGCGACCGACGCGCCCGCCTCAACCAGCGCGTAGACCACCGCCCGGGCCGCGCCGCCCGCGCCGAGGACGAGGACACGGTGACAGGGTGACACGGTGACACGGTGATGCAGCAGGATCTCATTCCGCTCCGCTGCCCCTCCGCTCCCCGGCGCCTCCGCTCCCGCGCTCACCCCGTGCGCCCGCAAATCTGCTATGAACCCCGCGCCGTCGGTGTTATCCCCCAGCAGCGAGCCGTCGGGCTGGACGATGATGGTGTTCACCGCGCCGACCGCCCGCGCAACCGGCGTCAGCTCGTCCAGGAACGGGATGACGGCCTGTTTGTGCGGCACGGTGACGTTCGCGCCCGCGAAGCCCAGCGCGGCCAGCCCGCGCACCGCGTCGCCCAACCGTTCCGGAGGCACGGGCAGCGGCACGTAAGCCCAATCCAGCCCCAGCGCCGCGTACGCCGCGTTGTGCATTCGCGGGCTCCGGCTGTGGCTTACCGGCCAGCCGATCACGCCGACGAGGCGGGTCTGACCACTGATTCCTGATACCTGATCCCTGGTCACTGGCTGCTCCACGTCACATCCGCGCCCAATCCCTGCATCGTGTTGGCGAAGCCGGGGAACGAGTCGCCGATCGCCTCCGCGCCGCGGACTTCGGTCGGGCCGTCGGCGACTAGGCCGGCGACGGCGAGCGCCATGGCGAGCCGGTGGTCGCGGTGGCATTCGACGACCGCGCCCCGGAGCCGCGTCGGACCGTGGATCAGCATCCCGTCGGGCCGCTCTTCGATCTGCGCGCCCATCTTGCGCAGCTCGGCCGCGACGGAGGCGATGCGGTCCGACTCCTTGACGCGCAGCTCGCTGGCCTCGCGCACCACGGTCGTCCCCTTCGCCTGCGTCGCGGCCACGGCGAAGATCGGGAATTCGTCGATGGCGCGCACGATCAGGTCGCCGGCCGCCTCGGTGGCGCGCAGCGGATTGTGCTGGACGGTAAGGTCTGCGATCGGTTCTCCGTGTCCCCGTGTCTCCGCGTCTCCCATTCTCATTTCCGCGCCCATCGCGATCAACAGGTCATACAGCCCCGTGCGCGTGGGATTCACGCCGACGCCGGTCAGGCGTACCTCGGAGCCGGGAACGATGGCAGCCGCCACCAGCGGAAACGCTGCGGACGAGAAGTCCCCCGGGATTGTCAGTGTCTTGCCGCCGATCAGCCGTTGCCCGCCGACCAGATGCACGGCGGCTCCCGATTGCTCAGCCTCGGCCTTGACCTCAACCTCGTACTCCGCCAGCATCCGCTCTGTGTGATCGCGCGACGGTCCCGGCTCGTGGACGACCGTCTCGCCCTCAGCGAAAAGCCCGGCCAGCAGGATCGCCGACTTGACCTGCGCGCTGGCGACCGGCAGGACGTAGTCGATCCCGCGCAGGTTGCCGCCACGAATCGTCAGCGGAGCGAGCTTGCCGCCCTCGCGGCCCAGGATGGTCGCGCCCATCTGCCGCAGCGGCTCGGCGACGCGGCCCATCGGCCGGCGGCGCAGCGGCTCGGTGCCGGTGAGCACGCTGGTGAACGGCTGCCCGGCCAGCAAGCCTGCCAGCAGCCGGATCGTCGTGCCCGACCCCGCGCAGTGCAGCACGTCGGCCGGCTCCCGCAGCCCGCGCAGCCCGGCGCCGTGGATCAGCAGGTCGGACGTGCCAGGCACTTCGAAAGTGCCTGGCACGTTGTCCACACGCACGCCCAGCGCCTCCATGCAGCGCAGCGTGGCCAGGCAGACCTCAGCCGGCACCCAGCCGCGCACCATGGTGTCGCCCTCGGCCAGCCCGCCGAGGATCAGCGCCCGGTGGGTGATGGATTTGTCGCCCGGCACGGTCGTTTCTCCGCGCAGCGGGCCGGATGGTCGGATGATCAGGTTTGGCATGAAGGGCCTCAATGGACGATGTCAAATGTTGAATGGCGAATGGCGGATCACGGATCACGCCTCAAAACTTCAACCCCTCTCGTCGCGCTTGGGCGGCGGCTAGTTGATGGCGCAGTGCGGCTTCGTCGCCAGCCATTAGTGCCAGCTTCAGGTCGGCAAGTTGCCCTTGAAGTTCCCCCAACCAGTCCAGCACGGCCGGCCGGTTGGTCAGCAGGATGTCGAGCATCATGTCCACGTCGCTGACGGCCAGGCGGCTGGTGTCGCGGAAGCCGGAGGCGGCCAACTGCCAGGCCAGCGGATCATCGGCGGCCGCAACGGCGTTGACCAGCGCGACCGCGGCCGCATACGGCAGGTGGCTGATGGCGGCGACAGCGCGGTCGTGCGCCGCCGGGTCGAGCACCACCACCCGGGCGCCGATCGCATCCACTAACGCCTGCGCCTGCGCCAGCGCCGCCTCCGACGTGCGCGGCAGCGGGCAGAGCACGAAGGTCTTGTCGCGGAACAGCGCGGCCTCGGCGGCCGAGAACCCCGCGGTCTCTTTCCCGCACATCGGGTGCCCGCCCACCGGCTGCAAGCCCGCCGGCAGGTCGGCCAGCGCCGCGCAGATCGCCGACTTGGTGCTGCCCAGGTCGAGCACCAGCGCGCCGGACCGGGCATGGCGGCCCACCTCCGGCAGCTGGCGCAGGATCGTGCGCACCGGCGCAGCAAGCACGATCACGTCCGCGCTGGCGATGCCTTCAATCAGATCGGTTGTGCCCCCGTCAATGGCGCCTGCGGCTCGGGCCGCTTTCAGCGTTGCCGGGTTACGACTCACGCCCATCACCCAGTACGCGTCCGATCGCAGCGCCAGCGCCAGCGACCCGCCCATCAGACCGAGGCCGATAATGGTGACTATTTCGGGCAAGCTGCCTCCCATGGCCTAACGTGAGCATCCTGAGAACCGCCGCGCGGCGTGGCGGTTCTCAGGATGCTCCGCTTCGTTCTCTGTCCCTGCGTCACAGTGTCCGCCCCACCGCCGGCGCGAGGACCCGGAGCTCTCGCACCAACTGCGCGAAGCGTTCGGGTTTCAGCGATTGCGCGCCGTCGGACATCGCTTCGGCCGGATGCGGGTGCACCTCAATGATGAGGCCGTCCGCTCCGGCCGCGATGCACGCCTTGGCCGTGGGCGCGATCAGCTCCCACTTGCCGGTGGCATGGCTGGGGTCGGCGAAGACGGGCAGGTGCGTCCACCGCTTCAGCAGCGGGATCGCGTTGATGTCCAGCGTGTTGCGCGTGGCGGTCTCGAAGGTGCGGATGCCGCGCTCGCACACCATGACCTGGCGGTTGCCGCCGGCCAGGATGTATTCCGCGGCCATCAGCAGCTCCTGCACCGTACCCATCATGCTCCGCTTCAAGAAGACCGGGATGCGCGTCCTGCCGACGGCCATGAGCAGCGGGAAGTTCTGCATGTTGCGCGCGCCGATCTGGTAGATGTCGGCGTACTTGCCGATCACCGAGACCGTTTCCGGCGACATGACTTCCGTGATCACGGGCAGGCCGGTCGCTTCGCGCGCTTCGGCCAGCAGCTCCAGCCCCTCTTCCCCCATCCCCTGGAAGGCGTAGGGCGAGGTGCGCGGCTTGTAGGCGCCCCCGCGCAGCATGTCGGCGCCGGCTTCTTTCACCGCCAGGGCGGTTTCGAGGAGCTGGCTGCGGCTTTCCACCGAGCACGGCCCGGCGATGATCGTCAACCGCGGTCCGCCCACCGGGATGCCGCGCACGGTGATGACGGTGTCCTCCGGGTGGAAGTCGCGGCTGGCGAGCTTGAACGGCTGCAGGATGCGCACCACCTGCTCGACGCCCGACAACATCTCGAAGTTGTGGCTCTGCACCGGCCGGTCGTCGCCCACCACGCCGATGATCGTGCGCTCGGTGCCCTGCGAAAGGTGCGCCTTGTAGCCGTACGTCTCGACCTGCTTCACAACGGTGTCAATGTCGGCAGCCGATGCCCCGTGTTTCATGACAATAATCATAAGCCCCTCCGTAGTACGACGTCATTGAGAATGTGATGGATTGTAGTGGCGACTTCAGTCGCATTTGGGCGGACGGCGAACGACTGAAGTCGTTACCACGGCTTATCAAAACCAGTGTAGCGTAGTAGGAGTCCCAATCTCCCAATCTACCAAGTATCGTCTCACTCCGCCGCCGGGTAACTCCCCAGCAGCTTCAAGAATGCCGTGCGGGTCAGCAGGCCCATCAGCGCCCGGTTCATGCCCGCGTCCTGCCAATGGCCTTCGAGATCCACGTAGAAGACGTAGTGCCACGGCCGGTTGCGCCGCGGCCGGCTTTCCAGCTTGGTCAGGTTGATGCCCCGGGAGGCGATCTCGCCCAGCACGGTGTAGAGCGAGCCGGGCGTATGCAGCGTGGCGAACACGATTGAGGTTTTGTTGCGCTTGCCGGGCGGCGGCTCTTCGCGGCCCAGCAGGAAGAAGCGGGTGGTGTTTTCGGGCGAATCCTCGATTTCGGCGTCGAGCACCTCCAGCCCGTAGATCTCGGCCGCGAGCGCGCTGGCGATGGCGGCCGTGCCCGGCTCCGGCTGCTCGGTCAGCTCGCGGGCCGCGCCGGCGGTGTCGTAGGCGACGATGGCCTGCCAGCCGTGGGCCTTCAGGTAGCGCTCGCACTGAAGCAGCGCCTGCGGGTGCGATTTCACGCGGCGGATGTCGGTGAGACGTGTTCCCTCGGGGGCCACCAGGCAGTGGCGCACGCGCAGCTTGACCTCGCCGACCACGCGCAAGTCGTGGTCGAGGAGCAGGTCGAACGCCTGGTTGATTGAACCGGCCTGGGAATTCTCCACCGGCAGCAGGCCGAGGGTCGCCTGGCCCGCTTCGACGGCGGCAAAGATGTCCTCGAAGGCGGCGCACGGCAGCGTGTTGACCTGCTTGCCGAACTGCTGGTAGATCGCCACCTGCGAGTTCGCGCCCGGTTCGCCCTGGAACGCGACCGTTGTGACGCCACTGGAGACGAACGATCGGCTGGCCGGCGGCTCTTCGGGCGCGGGCGCTGGCTCCGCCGCGGCGTACTCGCCCGCCAGATCGGGCCGCAGGCGGACGGCATCGCGCAAATAGACGTGCCGGATGTCGTAGATGGGGCGCTCGGTGTTCCAGTGGATCAGGGTGCGGATGCAGCGGGGCAGGCCGTTCGGGGCGTCCATCTCCACCGCAGTGAGCAGCGGCACGTGGTGCCAGCCCATCTCGCGCGCCGCGGCCGGGGGAAATGCTTCGGTCAGATCGGGCGTGACGGTGAAGATGGCGCTGGCAATGTCCTCAGGACGGACACTGTTCGCCGCGACGATCGCTTCCAGCAGCTCCCGGGTCGCCTCCAGGATCGCGTCCGGCGTATTTTCAGCGACGGTGATCGCGCCGCGGATACCACGACTGGGCATGATGACTCCTCCTCGGATGAGCTGGTGGCGCCGGCAAGCCGGACGCCGGGCAACTAAAAAGAGCGTGGGGCTTGATGCTCCACGCTCTCTGACTTCCTCGTTCCCGCGGATCAGGCTGTTTTCACCGATCCGCCCCCCGGCGCGGCGCATCCTCCCCCGAAGGGGTGGTAAAATAGAAGGAATAATAAACGCCGAGGCCAAGAGACAGAATGTTGGGTCGCATTGATCCGTCCTTTTTCACAACGGGCCGGATCATACCATGCCCGGAAACGCTTTGTCAAACACGAGCACCGGGGCTTACTTCAGGCCCGCGCTGAGCATTTTCGCCACCGCTGCGGCGCGGCTGTCCACATCCAGCTTCTCGAAGATTGACTTCAGATAGCGTTTCACGGTGTTTTCCGAAATCACCAGGGCATGGGCGATGCCCTTGTTGGTCAATCCTTTGACCAGCAGCGCCGTGACGTCCCGCTCGCGGCGGGTGAGGCGCGCCAGCTCGCCGTGGCCCGCGCGGCCGGCGGTGATCGCCTCGGCCACCAGCACCGGGAAGCCGGCCCGGTCGAATCGCTGCTTCTCCAGGCAGGCGAAGATGTCGAATTCGGCATAGAGCCGTTCGATGTCATCCGGGGTCGCCAGCCCGCTGACGACGATGGCCGGCAGCCCGGCCGCGGACGCCTCGCGCAACACCTGGAAGCCGTCCCGGTTGGCATCGGGCGCGGCCGAGCTCGCCAACGACAGGTCCACCACCGCCAGGTCGAACGCCTCGCGGCGCAGGTGGCCCAGCGCCTCGCCGTAGCTGAGGCAAGGCTGTGCGCCGTAGCCTGCGTCGGCCAGGATTTCGCTCAGGATGCCGCGCCAGCCGGCGTCATCTTCCACGAGCAGGACCTGACCGCCCCCGCCCGGCCTGGCTGGCGTTTCGTCAGGCGCGCGCTGCGAGCCGGGCAGGTCTGCCCCGGTTTGGCGGCCGCCCGGCGGCTGGGCCAGGATGCGGCGCACCAGGTCGCGAAACTCGGCCCGGCGAAACGCCTCCTTGCGCAGGCAGGTGAACGCGCCGAGTTCGGTGAGCGCACTCACGGCGATGTCCACGGTCGCGAAGCCGGTGAGCAACACGGTCGTGCAGCCGGGGTCCTGCTGCCGGACGGTGGAGAGCACCTGCAGCCCGTCCTGGTTGCGGTGATCCGGCCCGCCCAGGGAAAGGTCCACGACGGCCAGCCGGTGGCGCTCGGCGCGTAACGTGGCGACCGCGGCGGTGTAGCTGTCTGCGACATCCACGTCCAGACCCATGTCCGCAAGGATTTCGCTGACGATCTGTTGCCAGGAACGGTCATCCTCGACCACCAGGGCGCGCGCAGGTTCTTGGCTCATCGAAGTTTTCTCACGTGGGCACCCCATTCGACAGTTTGTTCTCAAAGCCAGGCGGTCTGCTCCGCTGGTGAGGCGGCTGGCATGCGCAGCACGAAGCTCGCGCCGTGTTGCGCATCATCGGCGACGCTGATCGTGCTGCCCAGGCGGGTCATCATCGTGCGCACCCACCAGAGGCCGAAGCCGAGCTTGCCCGCCCGCGCCGCCCGGCGGCCGGAGAAGTTGAGCTCGAAGATCCGCTCGCGCAGCCCGGCCGGGATGCCCGGCCCGCTGTCGGTCACGGTGATCATCACCCAGCCCGGCCGCGCGCTGCCTGCGATGTGGATTCGGCCTTCGCCGGCCATCGCGTCCGCAGCGTTCTCCAGCAGGTTGCCGAAGACTAACGCCAGCCCGCGCGGGTGGGCGATGACGGGCGGCAGCCCATCCAGCCCGGCCTGCTCGACCCGGATGCCGGCCGGCAGCCGGCTCGCTTCCAGCGCCTCGGCCACGCACCCGGCGACGCTGGCCGGCGCGAGCGGCATCGGCTGCAGGTGGGACAGGCTTTCGTGCACGATCTCCATGGCTTCGCGCGCGCTGCGGCCGATCTCGGCCAGGTTAGCCGCCAGGTACGCGTCCGCCTCCAGTGCGGCCGCGCACTTGTCCTCGATCCCCTCGACGCGTACCGGGATCGTGCCGATCCGGTTGTTCAGCCGGTGGAGCAGGTTGGCCGCGACGTCGCCGATGGCGGCGAAGGTTTCTGCGGTGGCGCGCTGTTCTTCGATCGCGCGCAGCGCGGCCTGGTTCGCCTCGTTGCGCACCGCCAGCGCGGCGTAATGCGCCAGGATCGTCAGCACCTTCTTATCCCAGTCGGAAGCCGAGAAACGTCCCTCGTCGCTGATCGCGCCGTAGACGCTGAACGCGCCCACCGGCTCGCTGTCCTCGGCCGCGATCAACGGGACGATGAGCGCGCGCGTCCATCCCTGGCTGCTGGCCAGGTCGGGCCAGCCGAAGCGCGGCTCGGCACGGACATCTTCACAAACGACCGCGCTGCGGGCCAGGATCGCCTGGCCGGTGAGGCTGTCACCCAGCGAGAGTTGATCCCCGCGCACGTGGCCTGCGCTGGCCGCGTGCAGAACGAGCCTCTGTCCGTCGAGCAGCCAAATCGCGCTGGCGGCGCCGCCCAACAGGTCGCAGGCGAGCTCCACCAGGTGGCTCAGCACCTGCTGCGCGGGCTGCGTCAGCAGGTGTTCGGCCATCTCTTGCAGCGCATCCAGCAAGCGCATCTCCTGGATCGCGGTCACGGCCTGGGTTGCGAGCGCCTGAAGCAACCGGCTGTCCGCCTCGGTGAAGGCGGCGACCTGCAGGCTCTCCAGGTTCAGCACACCTTCGAGCCGGCCGCTGGCCGAGATCAGCGGCACGGCCAGCTCCGCGCGCATTTCCAGGGCGTGGTCCAGCGGGTAGTAGATGCGCGACCACGGCGGTTGGCGCACGTCCGGGATGTTCAGCGGCTCGCGGGACTTCGCGACCCATCCCATGATGCTGGTGGTGTTGATGGGGAGCGTCTCGACTGCCGGCCGGCCCAGGTTATCGCCGGCGATGGCCCGCATCACCAGGTTCTGGCCGGTCTGGTCGGCCAGACGAAAGATGCCGTAGCGCGCGCCCGTCACCTCCAGCGCCATCTGCAGGATCGTTTCGAGGGTGTCTTCCAGCCGGGTGCGGGAGGAGATCAGCAGGCCGGCGCGTCGGAGGAGCGCGACCTCATCTTCCTTGCGCGCCAGGGTCCGGCGGGCGTCCGTGAAGCGGCCGGCATGGTAGATCGCCATGGCTGCCTGGTTGACAAAGTTGTCTAGCAGCAGAAGCTCGAACTCGCTGAGGCGGTTTTCGCGATAGAGATAGACATAAAGTACGCCCAGCGGTTGATCCGCGACGATGAGGGGCAGGGCGATGGCGACCTCCGCGCCGGTGGCGCGCTGGACGGGGTGGATCTCCAGATCGGATTCCTGGTACGACAGGATCGGCCGGCGTTGGCTGATGGCGCGGGCGCCGATGCCGTCGGGCCGCGGCGCATCCTCCATCAGCGCGGCCGCGTGGGGGCCGGCCGCAACGCGGGAGACGGGGTCCAGCATCCCGCCTGCCTTGTCGTAGCTGTAGATCACCGCGGACGCGCCCGGCACCATCTCAATGGCGCTTTCGACGATCAGGCGCAGCGCGGCATTTACGCCGGCCGCATCGCCCAGATCCAACTGGTTGATGCGCAGCCCGATGTCCTTCAGGCGGCCCAGCGCCTCAAACAACAAGCGGCGGTCTTGCGCGGGTAGGGTCATGTTCAGCCTCGCAGCGGACGCTCTTCGAGCGCCAGTCTCGGATTATAGTCCAGGCGGCTCATCCTCACAAGACGCCGGAAGATCGCAGCACGGGGTGCTTTGAACGGCCGCGCCGCCCAAACACCCCGTGACAGCCGCAGGATGAACCCGGATGCGGAAATTACGTGCTTGCTCGGGCGTCAATATCGCCCGGGTACATCAGGGCCGCTTGCCCGCGTTCGCCGGTGCGGATGCGGATGACGTCATCAACCGGGTAGACGAAGATCAACCCGTCGCCCACGTTGCCCGTCTGCGCGGCCTGGCAGATCGTCTCGATGGCCTTCTCCAGGTTGTGATCGCTCAACACGATGTTGATTTGCACGCGCGGCAGCATATCCACCTTGTAGGCGCCGCTGCGGCCCACGAGTTCAATGCCACCCTGCCGGCCGTGTCCGCGGCATTCGCTCACGTTCATACCTACGAAGCCCACTTGTTGCAGCGCATCCTTGACGTCGTTCAACTTTTCTTCTCGGATGATGGCTTCGATCTTCTTGGTCATGGTTTCCTCTCCTGCCTATGACATGTCACCGCTCACTACGCATACGCTCGCTCGCCGTGTTCGGCGATATCCAGCCCGACCTGCTCCTCGGTTTCGGACACGCTGAGGCCGATGGTGCGCTTGAGCGCCGTCGCCATCAGGAATGTCGCGCCGAAAGCGAAGACGATGGTGACCGCAGCGGCCAGCAGTTGCACCAGGAACTGGCGCGGGTTGCCGTAGAAGAGGCCGTCGGCGCCGGCCGCGTTGACCGCTTTCGTGGCGAAGAGACCTGTCGCCAGCGCGCCCCACAGGCCGCCCATGCCGTGACATGCCCACACGTCCAGTGACTCATCCAGGTGGCGGCCCTGGCGCAGCTTGATGGCGAAGAAGCTGATGGGTGCAGCCGCTGCGCCGATGGCCAGGGCCGCGAGCGGGGTCACGTAGCCGGCTGCGGGGGTGATGGCCACCAGGCCCACCACCGCGCCGGTGATAATGCCTAGCACGCTCGGCTTGTGATCGCGCCAGCTCAACAGCATCCAGACGATCCCGGCCGCGGCCGCCGCGGTGTTGGTGTTCACCAGCGCAGTGACCGCCAGGCCGTTGGCGGCCAGCGCGCTGCCGCCGTTGAAACCGAACCAGCCCATCCACAGCAGGCCCGCGCCCAGCACAGAGAAGGGGATGTTGTGTGGCTCCATGGCGCCGTTGCCGAACCCCCGGCGGGCGCGGATCACCTGGGCGAAGGCGAGGGCCGAGAAGCCGGCGGTGATGTGCACGACCGTGCCGCCCGCAAAGTCCAACGCGCCCAGGCTGCGCAGGGCACCGCCCACGCCCCAGACCCAATGGGCCACCGGATCGTAAACCAGCGTTGCCCACAGCAGGCTGAAGATCAGGAACGCCTTGAAGCGGACGCGCTCCACGAACGTCCCGGTGATCAGCGCCGGGGTGATCACTGCGAACATCATCTGATAGGCGGCGAAGAGCAGGAACGGGATCGTGCCTGCATACGCCGCGTTCGGCGCCGCGCCCACACCGGCCAGTCCCAGGTAGGTGAGACCGCCGATGATGCCGCCTGCGCTCTTACCGAATGCCAGGGTGAAGCCGAATAAGACCCACTGGATGCTGATGAGCGCCATGAGGATGAAACTTAAGTTCAGCGTGGAGAGCACGTTCTTTCGGCGCACCATTCCGCCGTAGAAGAATGCCAGGGCCGGGGTCATCATCAGCACCAGCGCGGTGGAGATCAGAACCCAGGCGGTGTCGCCCGTGTTGATACTGTCCATTGTGCAACCTCCGGTGGATGTGTCTCGCCTGGTCAGGGTGGGCGGGAGCACAGCGGCACCATCGTCCTGACCGGGTGGACTTGACAGACACAGTCTAGCAGGCGCACGCCAGAGGGTCTAGTACCCGTCCGGGTACAGTTTTGGGGGTTCACGGGCCGCATCGTCTGTGCGATGGGCGCGAAAAAGCGGAGCACGAAACCCTTTGGCTTCATGCTCCGCCGAGCCGGTGTTCCGATCTGGACGAATCTACTCCACCAGGATCGCTTCGAGCTCCGGCAGGTCAAACTGATAGCGCGCACCGCAGAAATGGCAGTCCACGGTCGCCTCGCCGTCCGCGATCAGCGCCAGAAGGTCCTCCAACTCCAGCAGCTTGAGCGCCTGGCGTGAGCGCTCGCGGCTGCACGAACAGCGAAACTCCAGCGGCGAGACTTCCAGGACTTCGTACACGATCCCGGCCAGGGCGGACGCCAGGAGTTCCTCCGGGTTGGCGAGGGCGCCGACCCGGTTGTCCACCGGCGGCAGCGCTGCCAGGTTGGCTTCGGGCCTTGCCAGCGCATCGCTGCGGTGACCCGGCAGCGTCTGCAGCAGCAGGCCGCCGGCCGCCGTCACGCTGCCGCCCTCCATCTGCACGCCCATCCGCACGAGCGAGGGCACTTGCTCAGAGGTGTTGAGGTAGTGGGCCAGCTCCCGGTCCAGCTCGCCGTTTTCCAGCGCCACCACGCTGCGGTACAAGTTCTGCACGCGCAGGTCCTTGACGACGGTGAGCTGGCCCCGGCTGCCGATGGCGGCGCTCACGGCCGCCCGATCCACCAGCGCCGGGGATGACGCGTCGGGCACCGCCACGTAACCGCGCACGCGGCCATAGGCGTCGGCCTCGATCACCAGCTTCCGCAGCCGGCCATCCCCTTCGATCTTGAGGGCCACGCGCTCCTGCACTTTCAACAGGCCGCCCAGCAGCGCGCCCGCGGTCAGCCCGTAGCCGAGCGCCGCGGCGGCGACGGGATAGGCGGCGTGGCGGTGGGCGGCCTCCCGCGCCAGGTCGGTGGTGATGCAGGCCATCCCGCGCAAGCCGGCTTCTTTGGCCCATACCCGGACAATTGTGTCGCTCATGATGCCTCGATGATTCCGTTTTTGTTTGGATGAGAGTATACTCAGCCCACGCCGCGCGGTCAACTGGGCGGCATTTTGGGAGGGGACTATGCCATCCATGCTCGAAGTTCACAATCTGGTCAAGCATTACGGCGACTTTGTCGCGGTCAAGGGGATCTCGTTCGACATCCGGGAAGGCGAGATTTTTAGTTTGCTTGGGCCGAACGGCGCGGGCAAGACGACCACCATTTCGGTGCTCTCGACGCTGTACACTCCCACCAGCGGCGACGCGATCATCGGCGGGCACTCGGCGAGCAGGGAGCCGATGGCCGTCCGGCAGATCATCGGCGTGGTGCCGCAAGACCTGGCGTTGTATGACGATCTGACCGCGCGCGAGAACCTCCTCTTCTGGGGGCAGATGTACGGCCTGGGCGGTCGGGCGCTGAAGGCCCGCATTGACGAGGTGCTGGCCCAGATCGGGCTGACCGACAAGGCCAACCAGCGCGTCAAGACCTACTCGGGCGGCATGAAGCGCCGCGTCAACATCGGCGTCGGCCTCCTCCACCGGCCGCGGCTGCTCTTCATGGACGAGCCGACCGTCGGCATTGACCCGCAGTCGCGCCGCGCCATTCTGGACGCGGTGAAGGACCTCAACCGGCAGGGCATGACCGTGCTTTACACCACCCACTACATGGAAGAGGCGCAGGAGCTCTCCGACCGGGTCGGCATCATGGATCACGGCGAGCTGATCGCGCTGGGCACCCAGGCCGAGCTGACCCACCAGGTCGGCGAGAACGACACGCTCGTCCTGCATACCGGCGAAGGCGAAGATGATCGGGCGATCGCCGCGCTGGCCGCGGCGGTGCGCGGCATCCCCGCCGTGCTGCGGGCCGACGTCGCGGATCACGCCGTCGCCGTCATCGCGCCCGAGGCCGAGGAGATCCTGGCGCCGGCGATCACCGCGGCGAACCAGCTCGGGGTCAAGATCCGTTCGGTGGACATCCAGGAACCCAACCTGGAAGCAGTCTTCCTGCACCTGACCGGCCGCGCGCTGCGCGATTGAGGGAGCGAGCGATGAAGAAGATTCTCCTCATCGGCTGGAAGGACTTGACGTTGGCCTTCCGCGACCGGGCTGCGCTGCTGTTGATGCTGGCCGCGCCGTTCCTGCTCACGCTCGGCCTGGGCTTCGTGACCGGCCACTTCTCAGGCGGCTCCAGCTCCGGCGTCGGCGACATCCCGGTCGTGTTGGTCAACCGGGACGGCGGCCAACTGGGCGACGCGCTGGTGAACGTGTTCCGCTCGCAAGACCTGGCAGGTCTGGTCACGCCGTCCGAGCTTGCGGATGCGACGGCTGCCCGCCGGCAGGTGGACACGGATCAGGTCGCCGCGGCAATCATCGTCCCCGCCGGCTTCACCGCCAGCATCATCCCCGCGCAGGGCGCCGTCCCCTCCGGCGCGGCCGTTCAGATCGAGCTGTACGCCAACCCCAGCCGCCCGACGAGCGTGGGCATCCTCAAGACGATCCTGGACGAGTTCATCGGCCAGGTGGAGGTCGGCCGCGTGGGCGGTGAAGTGGCGGTCACTCAACTGCTGGCCGGCGGCTTGATCCGGCCCCAGGACGCGGCGCAGATCGGCGCTGAGCTGGGCAGCCGGCAGACCGCGGCCGGCCGGGCGGAGGGTTCGGTCAGGCTCACGAGCTCGACGGTCGGCAGCGGCGGGCAGAACCCGATCGCCTTCGATCCACTGGCGTACATGGCGCCCGGCATGGCGTTGATGTTCCTGATGTTCACCGCAGCCAACGGCGGCCGGACGCTGCTGGTGGAGCGCAGCCAGGGCACCCTGCCGCGGCTGCTGATCTCGCCCACGACCGCGACGCAGGTGCTGGCGGGCAAGACCGCGGGCACGTACTTCACCGGCGTGGCGCAGATGCTCATCCTGGTCGTCGCCAGCGCGCTGCTCTTCCAGCTCCGCTGGGGCGATCCCCTCGGCGTCCTGGCGTTGGTGCTGGCCGCGGTCACGGCCGCGGTCGGCTGGGGCATGTTGATCACCGCGGTAGCGAAGTCGCCGGGCCAGGTCGCGACGATCGGGTCTGCGATCACGCTGATGTTCGGCATCCTGGGCGGCTCGTTCATCAACATAGACGGCATGCCGGGTTGGTTCCGGGTTGTCAGCAAGATCACGCCGAACGCGTGGGGGCTGGAGGGGTTTACGACCCTGGCGTTGGGCGGCCGGCTGGCCGACATTCTCATGCCGGTCGCCGCGCTGTTGATCATGGGTGTGGCCCTTTTTGCCGTCGCGGTGACGCTCTTGCAGCGCCGCGGGATTGCGCAGGGGTAGGGGGCGCCAGATGAAGAAGATTCTCGCGATTATCCGGAAGGACCTCCGGCTGCGTTTCACCGGGCCGGCCGAATGGCTCTTTTTCCTCATCCTGCCGATCCTCTTCACCGTGATCCTGGCCGGGGGCACGGGCGCGTCGAGCGACAACCGCATCCGCCTGATCGTCGCCGACCGGGCGGGTTCGCCGCTTTCGGCGGAGTTGATCGCGGCCCTCGGCAAATCGGAGGCCGTTCGCCCGGAGGTGCTGCCCCTCAGCCAGGCGGAGGCGCAGTTCGCGCAGCGCCGCGTCTCGGCCGTGCTGGTGATCCCGCCCGACTTCGACCGCAGCCACCTGGAGCAAGGGGCGAGCGCGCTCGAGCTGCGCCAACAGCCCAACAACATGAACGCGCTCGTGGCCTATCGGGCGGTGCAGGCGGTCATCGGCCGCCTCGGCAGCGCGGCCGACATCGCGCGGGACAGCGTGGCTGAGGCCGAGCGCATCCGGCCGTTTGAGTCGGCCGCGGCGCGGCAGGCCTATTTCGACGCCGCGCTGGCCGCGGCCCAGGAGAAGATGGCCGCCGCGCCCGACCGCCTCTCGGTCGAGCAGGGCGCCACGCCGGACCAGATCGAGTACGACCCGCGCGCCAACTCGTCGGCCGGGCAGTTGATCACCTGGGTCTTCATCCCGCTGCTCGGCATTTCCGGGCTGTTCGCGTACGAGCGGCAGCGGGGCACCCTGCGCCGCCTGCTGACGACCCCGACCGGGAAGGCCACCTATCTGCTCGGCGCCATCACCGGCCAGGTGCTCACCGCGCTGGTGCAGATGCTCCTGCTGGTTGGCTTCGCGATGGCGGTGCTGCACCTGAACTGGGGGCACTCCCCTGCGGCGCTGGCGGCGATCCTGGTCACATCCGCGCTGGCCGCGGCCGCGCTGGGCACGACCTTGGGCACGCTGGTCAAGAGCGAGGGGCAGGCCAACGGGCTGAGCTGGATGCTGGGGATGGTGATGGCGCTGCTCGGCGGCTGCTGGTATCCCGCGGAGCTCTTCCCCCAGCTCGTCCGCACGGCGGCCAAAATCCTGCCGACCTCGTGGGCGATGCAGGGGATGCTTGACATCGTGCTGCGCGGCCAGGGACTCGCCGGCGTTCTGCCGGAGGCCGGGGTGCTGTTGGGGTTTGCGGTCGCCTTCTTTGCCGTCGGTGTAGGGCGGTTTCGGTACGAGTAGAGGCGCCGGCAGGCGGTACGGCGCCACGATCGGAACCGGGTCTGTCCTCAGCTCAAAGCAAACGGCCTGCGCAGTTTCTCGCTGCTCAGGCCGTTTTGTTGTTGAGTCTTCAGGCGTAGCGATTCAGCCATAGCGGAGCGCGCTTGGCATGAGCGGAGCTGGGGGCCTTCGACTGCGCTGCGTTCCGCTATGGATGGCCCGGCGCAATCGAAGGATGCTCTGTTTGTGCAACCCAGCCTGAATAGTTACCTCCAGGACAGATGAACATGCTGAGCGCGGCGCCACGGCGGATGAAAAAAGAGCATCAGCGTTGATCTGCGTTTATCAGCGTCATCAGCGTTCTATTCTTAGTTCAGATCGGTGCACCCCCCGGAAGCACGGCGGGGATCAACTTACGCGTCGTAGTACAGCGTGAACTCGTACGGGTGAGGCCGCATCCGCATCGGATCCACCTCGGTCTCGCGCTTGTAGGCGATGTAAGTCTCCAGCATGTCCATGGTGAACACGTCGCCCTTCAGCAGGAACTCATGGTCGGCTTCCAGGGCCGCCAGCACCGCGTCGAGCGAGCCGGGCACCTGCTTGATCTTCTTCGCTTCCTCCGGCGGCAGGCCGTAGAGGTCCTTGTCCGCTGGGTCGCCCGGATCAATCCGGTTCTGGATGCCGTCCAGCCCGGCCATCAGCAGCGCGGAGAAGCACAGGTACGGGTTGCACGACGGATCGGGCGCGCGGAACTCGACGCGCTTGGCCTTCGGGCTGCGTGAGCCGACCGGGATGCGGCAGACGGCCGAGCGGTTGCGCTGCGAGTACGCCAGGTTCACCGGCGCCTCGAAGCCCGGCACCAGCCGGCGGTAGGAGTTGGTGCTGGGCGCCGCGAGGGCCAACAGGGCCGGCGCGTGCTTCAACAGGCCGCCGATGTAGTACTTGGCCGTGTCGGAAAGCTGGGCGTAGCCGGCCTCATCGTAGAACATGTTCTTGCCGCCCCGCCAGATGCTCTGGTGGCAGTGCATGCCGCTCCCGTTATCGCCGAAGAGCGGCTTGGGCATGAAGGTGGCGGTGAGGCCGTTCTGCCGGGCGACGTTCTTCACCATGTATTTGTAGACCTGGACGTTGTCGGCCATGCGCGTCAAGGTGTCGAAACGCATCCCGATCTCGGACTGGCCGGCCGTGGCGACCTCGTGGTGGTGGATCTCCACCGGGATGCCGGCGCTTTCGATCGCCAGCACCATCTTGCTGCGCACGTCCTGGAGCGTATCGGTCGGCGGGGTGGGGAAGTAGCCGCGCTTGGGTGAAATCTGGCCGCCGAAGTTCGGCCCCAGGGCCTTGCCGCTGTTCCACCAGCCCTCGCGGCTGTCAATGTGATAGAACCCCTCGTTGGTGCCGCTGCCGTACTGTACATCGTTGAAGATGAAAAACTCCGGCTCCGGGCCGAAATAGACCGTGTCGCCGATGCCAGTTTGCTTGAGATACGTCTCGGCCCGGTGTGCGATGAAGCGCGGATCGCGCGAGTACGGTTCGCGAGTGATGGGGTCGTACACGTCGCCGACGAGCACCAGCGTCGGGATCTCGAAAATCGGATCCACAAACGCGGTGCTTGGATCGAGCATCAGCAGCATGTCGGATTCGTGAATCTCTTTGAACCCGCGGATCGAAGAGCCATCGAACGGGACGCCGTTCTCGAAGGTGTCCTCCGACAGCACGTGGGCCGGGATCGTGAAATGCTGCCAGACGCCAGGAAGATCGGTAAACCGGAGATCAACCATTTTGACCTTCGAGGCCATCTCCAGGACGTCCGCTACAGTGTTAGGCATAGGTCGTGCCCTCCTTACGCAAATCCACCGGATGCGGGATGATCAGGGACCGGACGCCTACCCATTCGGGCGGCCGGCCGCGATACAGGCGCCAGTATAGCGAGGATGCGCCGATATGTCTAGTACCCGAATGGGTACTATCGCATCCGGCGGGAGGAAGCGGCCGGTGTGCGATCATCCCGTTCCGCTACGCCGTGGGGGGCTACGCCATCAATTCAGCGTTTGTCAACCCCCCGGTTAAGCCGGCGATCCGCAGTAGGCGATGTTGCTGACGTCCGATAAACGGCACTCAATTGCACCGAAACTTCAGTATATGGCTACAAATCCAGACCGAAGAATTTGACATCCCCCCCCCCCACCAATGCTATCATTCTGCCAAACTCCAATTCAACGGTGGATCCCTCTGTACTCACACACACGACAAGGAGGTTGCCGATGAAGACGTCTTCCGCACATCATCCAGCCGCGCTGGGCTGGATGATTCCCTTGATCATCATCGTGCTGTTCCTCGTGCCCGTCGTCGGCCATTCGGCTGGTATTAACAGCAAAGACAACGCCGGCGCGGCGGCTGTCCGCACGAACACGCCCAAACCGACGCACACACCCCGGCCCAGCAACACCCCCAAACCCACCGCGACCCTCGACGCCTTCGTGTCCCCGCTGCTGGGCACCACCCCACTGCCCCTGGCGCAGACCCTATCACGCCACGCGCGGTTGCCACTGGTGCTGAAACAGCCCACGCCCTTCCCGACGCCCGGCCCCTACGGCTGGAAGGGTATCGCGCATGCCGCGCAGGCCGCCGAAGCCATCGGCATGGACGCGGGTCCAGCCAATCAGTTCTGGGGACTGAAGCCAAATTGGTGGTATGATTGGGGTTACCATATCACGAACACAACATCGCAGGCAGCGACCAACGTGGCCAGCACGTTGGCGATCCTGGAAGCCGGCCTCAAGGATATCGGCTATGCGCCTATGCTTTACTGCATGAGTGATGCTTCACACGGCTCGCTCTCACCCCTGGATGCCGCGGGTCTGGCACGCAAGTACCCTGGTCGTGTGTGGCTGCTGTTCAACGAGCCGGATAACCCTTTCCAGTGTGGCTCCGCTATTGACGAGAATAATAGCGCAAAAAAGATCGAGAGGTGGGTAGAAAAAGAGAATTGGGAGAAGTTAGGCGAATACCTGGGTCAGCAATACGTACTATACTACGATGCTATCAAGGCTGCTGATCCGGCTGCCAAGATATTCTTCAACACATGGCAGTTGCCGCTCCCGACTCTGACCGGTATCTACAAGCCAGGTGGCGTCAGGTTATGGAACGCCTTCTTGCAGGAGGTGAATCGGCAGGGCCGATCACTGGATGGGCTCGCTTTACACGCCTATCCGAGCGATCCTACCACCTTCCACGCGGGATGCCAGTGGTATTACTACCTGGAACCTAACTGCGTGCAAGAGGCGTTGGTCAGCGCCTACAAGTTTTTCCAAGGTTCAGACGGCACGCCATCGCAGAACCTTTATGCGGCGCTGACACGCAATAAACCGATCTGGATCACCGAGATCGGCGTTCTGCAAAACCTCGGCTATACAATATCGGGGGGAAATCCTCAAAAGCTGACCTGGAAGCTCGTGAACGAGAAGTTCGAAACACCGCTGCTGAGTTGGCTCACACAAAACACGATACCGAACAAAAGTTGCGCCCACATCAACGGCGTGGCATGGTTCACGACGTATACCCCCGACTACACGGCCAGCAATCTGCTTGACCATCTCGCCTTCCAGGCCATGCCGTCCGTGCACCAGTTGTCTCCTGTCGGCGCAACTTGGCGGGACGCGAGCTGCCCGACCTGCCGGTGTCCAGGCTCAGGTTGTCCTTGAAAGGTGTAGCCATGCTCAAACGAATGACTCTCGGGGGAGGCAGCATTTGGGCGCTGGTGTGTTGGCTGCTTCTCAGTCTTAACACCGCAGGCCTCGCCGACACGCTGCCGGCAGGGTGTGGCACCACGGGCGGGTCGTTGTATGTCTCGCCCACCTTCGCAGAAGATCGGACCCTGTTCCAGAAATCATACGCGGATGGCCGATCTATGCTCATAAGAAGCACCGATGGCGGCCTCTCGTGGGCTGAATTTAGCTATCCCGACGGATCCGATGTCATTTATGATCTGTACTTTTCGCCGCAGTATGCGCGGGATCAGACGCTCTACGCGACCTATGGTGGCCCCAGCGGCCGGCTGGAGCGCTCAACCGATGGCGGAGAGTCTTGGACGACGCTGACGACGCCCCGCACTACAGCCATCACTTTTCCGGTCATGGCGCTGTACGATGCCGCGACGTTGTTTCTGGGCTATGGCGGAGGCCAGCCCGGCGGCTACAGCGAACAGGGTCTGTTCTATTCAGCCGACGGCGGCCGCACCTGGGAACATCGCTTCGTGGGTGGCATCGCCGCGGTGGCGCTGTCGCCGAACTACGCCCAGGATGCCACACTCATGGTCAGCCCCGTGGCCTACCACGCCGATGGCGGCATTATGAAGTCCACCGATCGCGGCCTCACCTGGCAGCCCAGCCGGGAAGGATTGCGCTGGGGCGGTGACGGCGCCACCGACCAAATCATCTTCTCGCCGGACTTCGCCCACGACCGCACCGTCTTCTGCGCCAGTTGGTGGGGCCTCTACAAATCCACCGACGGCGGGGACCATTGGCTGAACGCCGACGATACCCTCAACCCGGAGCACGGCCCCAGCGAACCCAGCTTAGTCGTCTCGCCGCACTATCCGCAAGACCGCACCCTTTGGGCCACCTGGCGGAACCCCGAACACGGCCAGGCCCGCTCGACCGATAGCGGCCGCACTTGGCGGCATTTGCCCACTGCGGTTTGGTGGCTGTCGGCAAGTAAAACGTGCCCCGTTCAAGGCGCGTGCCAGGTGGTCTTGTTTGGTGAGAATCAGAATGGATACCTCATCAAATCCTTCGACGGAGGGGACACCTGGCAATGCCTGGAGGAGCCGGATGCGCTGCCGCCCACACCTGCACCCCCCATCGAAATCCCGGAGCCGGCCACCTGGCTGCTCCTGGCCGGCGGGATCGGGCTGCTGGCGAGATATGGCTGGCGCAAGGCCACGCGATGGCGCTGATGGCATGAAAACGTCAAGGCGCGACACATGCCACCCAAATAGGATGACGTGGCCAGCAACCTGCTCGACCATCTCGCCTTCCAGGCCACGCCGCCTGTGCGTCAGTTATCCCCCGTCGGTGTAACCTGGCGCGATGCGAGCTGTCCAACCTGCCAGTGTCCAGAACCAGGTTGTCCATGAAAGAAGCACACGAGATGCGCTCCAAACTTACCTGGGGAATCCCAAGCCTGATTGTAGCGTGCTGGCTTTGGCTGAGCCAAGCCATACCTCTGGTACGCGCGGACACCACCCTGCCACTTTGCGGCTCCAGGCTTATATCAGGATTCCTGTCTGTCTCGCCGACCTTTGCCCAAGATCGTACGCTATTGTTCCGGCGCCATATCATGCATACCCCCTGGGCCCTCCTCAAAAGCACCGATGGCGGCCTCTCATGGGCGGAGATCAGCTATCCCGGCGGATCCGAGGGCATTGACGGTTTGTTCTTTTCGCCGCAGTATGCGCAGGATCAGACACTCTACGCAACCTATGATGGCTATCTGGGCCGGCTGGATCGCTCGACCGATGGCGGAGAGAGTTGGACGACGCTGACGACGCCGCGCACCGGTGGTTCGACCGCTGCGACCCTGGCGGTGTACGATATAAATACCTTGTTCTTGGGCTACGGCGGGGGCCAACCCGGCGGCTACAGCGAGCAGGGCCTCTTCTATTCGACCGATGGCGGCGGCTCCTGGGAGCGCCGCTTCGTGGGCGGGGTCGCCGCGGTGGCGTTGTCGCCGAACTACGCCCAGGATGGAACGATCCTGATCAACCCCGTCGCTTACCACTACGATGGTGGGATCTTCAAGTCCACCGACCGCGGCCTCACCTGGCAGCCCAGCCGGGAAGGGCTCGACTGGGGCGGCGATACCGTGACCTGGCAGATCATCTTTTCGCCGGATTTCGTCCACGATCATACCGTGTTTTGCGCTAACCGCGGTGGTGGTGGCGGCGGTACTTACAAGTCCACCGATGCTGGCGACCATTGGACCAGCATTGATCAGTCGTTGAAGCCCGATTTCGTTGCCTGGCCGGACCTGGTCTTGTCACCCCACTACCCTCAGGATCAGACCCTGTGGGTCAGTGGCTATCCCCCCTGGCTGCTGGCGCGCTCCACCGATGGCGGCGCGACCTGGCGCAAGTTGTCTTTCTATCTGCTGACCCCCTTGGCAGCGCCAGAAACGTGTGCACCGGATGGGCGTTGCCGGGTGGAACTGATCGCACGCGACGAGTCCGCTTCCTTGGGAATCTACAAATCCTTCGACGGCGGGGACACCTGGCAATGTCTGGAAGAATCGGATGCGCCGCCCACGCCCGCACCCCCCATCGAAATCCCGGAGCCGGCAACCTGGTTGCTTCTGACGGCCGGGCTGGCCGGCGCCGGCGGGTGGATGAGGCGGCGCCGCGCCGGATAGCGCCTGAGGGCATTTTTCGATATCAGCCAAGCGAAATAGATCTTGGTTGGATGCCGCGAACCTGTCAAAGCTACGAGCGTCACCCAAGCAGCCGCGCGCCCAGCCGCTGCACCCACGCCATCTGCTCGCTGATCGCGACGCCGAGGCGCGTGGGATCGGCGCCGTGGCCCAGCCGCCGTGCCAGGAACGCGAATTCTTCGGTGTCCTGCGGCGGCACCGTCAGGTCGCGGTTGTTCCCCCGCACCATCCGCAGCGCGTTGATGAGCTGCTGCAGGAAGGCCAGCGCCTCGTGCAGCCGGGCGCCGTTTTCGGCGGACAGGATGCCCGCGTCGGTCAGGCGGGCGATGGCGTCGGCGGTGTTGGTGACGCGCACCGCCGGGTGCGCCGCGCCGTGGCGGATCTGCAAGCCCTGGACGATGTACTCCACGTCCACCAGCCCGCCCTGGCTGAATTTGGCGTTCAGCGTGCCAGGCGTCACCAAGTGGCGCAACTGCCGCTCGCGCATGGCCCGCATCGCGGCGACGTCGAACGCCGCGTCGCCGTACACGTAGAGATCGCGCAGCGCACAGACCTGGCGGCCGAGCGCCTCATCCCCCGCAATGGGGCGCAGCTTGACCAGGGACTGACGTTCGTAGCTCCACGCGGGGCCGGCCAGCGCGAAATAGCGCCGGAACGACTCCAACGCGACCGCCAGGCTGCCCATCTTGCCGTAGGGCCGCAGTTGCAGGTCAATCTCGAAGATGCCTTCGCGGCGGGCCGTGACCGCCCGCGTCGTGCTCAACACCAGCTTCTCGAAGTACTCCGGCATCGAGATGACCTTCGGACCGGCGGTCTCGCCCGCGCCGTCGAAGATGAACATCAGCTCGATATCGGAAGCAAACCCAAGCTCGCGGCCGCCGCACTTGCCCAGCGCACAGACCGCCAGCCGGGGTGGGCGATCCGGCTCACCGAGCAGCGCGCCGTGTTGGGCGTCCAGCTCCCGCGCCGCGCGTTCGGTTGCCGCGGCAATCACCGTCTCGACCAGATCGCTCAGCTCGGCCGCGAATTGGGCGTAGGAGGGTGTGCGGCCGAGGATGTGGCGCATGTCAATGCGGAACATCTCGCGATCCTTGAACGCGTTGAGCGTCTCCCGCCAGTCGGCGGACGCGGCTAGCTGTGCGGCGAGATCTGCCGTCAGGCGCGCCCGGCTCTTTTCGCTCGACAGCGCGTCCACGTCCTCGACGACCGGGAAGAGATTGGCGTGCTGCATGCGGAGGAAGTCATCCCACAAGAATTCGCTGACGCCCAACAGCCGTGCCAGCGCATCCAACACCTCCGGTCGCTCCAGCGATGCCAGCTCGTCGGGCCACGCCGGCCGGCTGAAGAGTTCACCCAGATATTCATTGAAATGCAGGAGCGCGGTCTCCGGGTTCGGCGAATGCGGCAGCAGATGGGTGAAGTGCTTGACGAGCACCGTCGCGGCGCGCAGCTCGCGCTGCCGCTCCGGCGTCGTGATCTTCTGGCCGCGCGCGTCGGTGATGTGCAGGGTGTCCTGCACGCGGCTGCCGATCGTTGCTACGGACACCTGGCTGATGTGGACGCCATTCAACGCCAGCGCGTTTGCCAGCTCGTACAGGAAGCCGATGGTGTCGGCCCCGCCGATGCGGAGGACGGTGTACCGGTCGGATGCCTCGTTGTCAATCTCGACCTCGATGGGGTGGAGGGTCGGCGTCGCGCCGGCCAGACCGGGGACAGCCAGCGCCACGCGCTTCGCCAGCTCGCCCTGGGCCTCGCGGCCGCGCTGCCCTTCCAGCAGGCGCAGCAGCGCGGCCAGGTCGGTGGTGTATTGCCGCCACAGGGCCGGCATGTCGCCCGCTGCGCCCGCCGGCCCGCCCGCCTCCCGGTGCAGCGTGAAGACGTCCACGATCTTCCGCCGCGCGTCGCCCCCCGACCGGTCCCCGGCTTGTTCATACGTGTAGACGTGCCCGTCCAGGATGCTCATGCCGAACGCAAAGAAGAGGCCCGCGATCACCGAGAGCTCGCCGAGATAATCGTAGGCGACGACGGTCACGCGCCAGAAGTCATCGCCCAGATCTTCGGCCAGGACCTCAACCGGGTTGCGATCGTTCAGACGTTCGGCCATCGCCGCGTGGCGTGCGATTTCCTCCTGGGCGAAGGTCGCGGCATAGGAGGGCGACAGGCGGGCCAGGTGCTTGCGGATCGCCGATTGCTGATCCGCGGCGGTCGGCGTCCGGTCGCTGATTCCGGTTTTCGGATCTTCGGTCATCTCATCAACTCCTCGTTGAGTTGGCGCCCCGTTCGCAGCGGCGGGGGTGAGGTGGCGCAGATAGACGGCGCGGATGGCTGCGCTGTGCTGCTGGTAGTGGGTCACGAATTGCTCGGCGGCCGTTTCCCCGCTGAAACCCAGCCGGCGGGCCAGGTAGCGGAGGTCGGCCGGGTTCGTCGGGAGCGTGTGCGTCTGAGTGTAGTCCAGGATTTGCAGGTAATGCTCGACGGTGCGCAGGAAGGTGTAGCCGTCGGAGAGCACGCGGTGGTCTTCGGGCGACAGCAGGCCGGCCTCGGCCAGGCTGCGCAGCGCATCCGGCGTGTTGGCCGTGCGCAGCTCCGGGTGTGCCGCGCCGTGCGCCAGTTGCAAGTATTGCGCGACGAATTCGGCGTCGCGGATCGAACCCTCACCCAGC
>CAZYGI010000023.1:46249-52151 GCA_964647255.1 uncultured Anaerolineales bacterium
GGTGCGGCCGGCCTGGCGCAGGTGCGACTCGGTGAGCTGTTTCATGCCGTGCACTTCGGCGCGGATGGCCTCGGCGCCGGCGCTGAAGAGCAGCGGCCCGGCGCGGCGGAGGAACTCGGCGCCCACGGCCTCGTCGCCGGCCACGACGCGCGCCCGCAGCAGCGCCTGCCGCTCCCACAGCCGGGCGTGGCGCTCGAGATAGGTGAGATAGCCATCCACGGTGGAGACCAGCGGGCCGACGCGGCCCCAGGGCCGCAGCCGCATGTCCACCCGGTAGAGGAAGCCCTCGGTCGTCGCCTGGGTCAGCGCGGCGATCAGGCGTTGGCCCAGGCGCTCGTGTTCCTCGGCATCGCCTGCCGCCAGGAAAAGGAGGTCCACATCGGAGCTGTAGTTGAGCTCGCTCCCGCCGAGCTTGCCCATGCCGAGCACCGTGAAGCCGCCGGGGAAGTTGCGCAGCGTGCTGGCCAGCATGTCCAGGCACACCTGAATCGTGTTGTCCGCCAGGCGCGAGAGCTGTTCGGTCACGGTCGCCAGGTCGAGCAGCCCGGCCAGGTCGGCCGCGCCGATCCGCAGGAGATCCCAATGCTGGTAGCGCCGCAGCGCGTCCAGCGCCGCAGCCGGGTCGCTCCGCTCCAGCTCCCGGACCGTCGCTATGAACGCTTCCAGGTAGATTTGCCGGCTGCTCTTGGCGACCGCCAGCGCGCCCGGCGTGGTGACGCGTGGATATTGCTCCGGTGCACTGAGGAGGATCTCGCTGAGGAACTGGCTGCCGGCGAAGATCGCGCCCAACAGGTGCAGCGCGTGGGGGTCGGCCGCCAAATCAGCGAGGACGGCCGCGCGCCGCGGGACCGAGGCGATGAAACGCTCCAGGTTGACCAGGGCCCGGTCGGAGTTCGCGGTCTCGGCCAGCGTGCCCAGCAGCGAGGGGAACAGGCGCTCCAGCGCGGCGCGCTCTTCCGCTGACCTGCCCAACGCCTGAAGCCGGCGCGCCGCCCCGCGCCAGTCCTCGAGGCCCAGTGGGACGAGCAACTCCCGGGCTCCGGCATCAGAGGCAAGGCGGGCAAGGAACTCGTTCACGAATGGCATCCACCTGGGACCGAGGCTGTGCGAAGTCGCCTGTAAGACCGACCGATCTGCCGTTTGCCGTTATCGCAGCGGGTCAGCGCAAGATCAACGGTAGATAGGTCTTTGATGACAGATCTGGCACAGGCGTGGCGGTGCTGGTTGGCCTCGGTAGGCGCGTCGCTGTGGCGGTCGGGGTCGGCGTGTCCATTGGCAACGCGTTTTGATCAATCATTGCGACACCCTTGTCATTTGTTCCTGCATAGACGTTGGCCGGCGTCGCCGGGTCAATTACCAGGGCATAAACCACGCTAGTGGCCAGGCCAGCGTCCACGGCGCGCCAATTTCCGCCGCTGTTCTCGCTCCTGAACACGCCGCCGGATGTTCCCGCGTAGAGGGTGGCCGGCGTCACCGGGTTAATCGCCAGGGCGTTGATGGCGGTGTTGGTCAGGCCGCTATTGATCGGGTCCCAGTTCCCACCGCTGTCCGTGCTCTTGAACGCGCCAGCAGACGTCCCGGCATAGAGTATGGCTGGTGACACCGGATCAAACGTCAAGGCAAGAACCCTGGCATCGGTCAGACCGGCTGCGTGCCAGTTCCCACCGCCGTCTGTGCTCTTGAACACGCCGCTGCCATTTGTCCCGGCATAGAGGGTGGATGGTGAGGCCGGATCAATTGCCAGGGCGTTGACCTGGCGATAATAGCCGAAACCACTGGGGAAGTCGGGGTCGAGAGGCAGGCCCGTGTTGATCGAGATCCAATAACCGTAATACAGCTTGACTACGCCAGCGCTCGCTGTCCCTGCATAGACGGTAGCCGGCGTCACCGGATTAATCGCCAGGGCGCTAATACCTTCGTTGGTCGGGCCGGTGCCGCTCCAGTTCCCGCCGCCGTTCGTGCTCCTAAACACACCGTCACCATAGGTTCCTGCATAGAGGGTGGCGGGCTTCACTGGATCAATCGCCAGGGCGTTAATACCTGCTAACCAATAGAAAGTGGGCAGACCGGAATCAACAGCGTTCCAGGTTGCGCCACCGTCCGTGCTTTTGAACACGCTGCCATTTGTCCCAGCGTAGAGAGTGGCCGGCATCACCGGATCAATCGCTAACGCGTGAACAATCGTGGCGGTCAGACCGGAGTTGATGCCATCCCATTTCCCGCCGCTGTTTGCGCTCTTGAACACACCGTAGCGATCTGTCCCCGTATAGAGGGTGGCCGGGGTCGCCGGATCAATTGCCAGGGCATTAATTTGGCCATAAGCGCTGGGGAAGCCGGGGTCGGGGGGCAGACCTGTGCTGACCGGGGTCCAGGCGGTGCCGCCATTGGTGCTTTTGAACACGCCATGCAACGTCCCCGCGTAAAGGGTGGCGTGTGCCGTCGGATCAATCGCCAGGGCGTAGACACCACTGATCTGGCCGGTAGCGCTCCAGTACGCGCCGCTGTTCGTGCTCTTGAACACGCCGCCTGGTGTCCCCGTATACAGGATGGCCGGCGTCACCGGGTCAATCGCCAGGGCCCAAACATAGGGATTCGTGGTTCCGAGGGCAACCGCGTTCCAGGCTGTGCCGCTGTTCGTGCTCCTGAACACGCCGCCGCCCTGTGTTCCTGCATAAAGAGTAGAGGGCGTCACCGGATCAATCGCCAGGGCGTGAATCCAGTCAGCGGCCAGGCCGGCGTCGGTGGCGCTCCAGGCCGCGCCGCCGTTCGTGCTCTTGAATACGCGGCCACCATGTGCTCCTGTCCCCGCATAAAGGGTGGCCGGCGTTACCGGATCAATCGTCAGGGCATAAACACTGCCGTTGGTCAGGCCGGTGGCGCTCCAGTTCCCACCGCCGTTCGTGCTCTTGAATACGCCGGCCGATGTCCCCGCATAGAGGGTGGCCGGCGTCACCGGATCAATTGCCAAGGCGCTAACCCAGGTATTGGTCAGGCCGGTGTTGACCGCGCGCCAACTCGCGCCGCCGTTCGTGCTCTTGAACACCCCGCCGCCACTGGTGCCTGCGTAGAGAGTGGAGGGCGACTTTGGATTGATCGCCAGGGCGTTGATCGTCCCGCCCTCAGGTCCGTTGCTGACCCCAAGCTCGGACGCAGAGAAAACCATGCTTGCCTGGAATGCGCTCAGCAGGACCAAGAGGCCGATGAGCAGAACGTTCCGGCGTGTGGTTGTACGCGGCACGGTGAAACTCCTTTGGGTGCTCACTGACGGCCCGCTCGATTCCGGTAAGCAAACGCGCCAGCAAATCCAACGCTCCGGAATCCCTGGCTTGTTGAGGCCTTACAGGCTCTGCCCGCAGCCCGCGCAGAACCGGTCGCCCGGTTCGACGGCCCGGCCGCACTTGGGGCAGGTATTAGCGGGTGTTGCGACGGGCCGCGCCTCGGCCAGGGAGGCGCCGCAGCTCGCGCAGAATTTGTCGGCCACGGACGCCGGCCGGCCGCAGGATGGGCACGGGATCGTGTCGGCGGACAGGGCAGCCCTGCGCGCCGCGATCTCCCGCTCCAGCGTTTGATCCAGCACGTCATCGGCTTCGGCCTCCCACTGATCCAGCGCACGCAGCGTGTTTGCTGCGTTCTGCTTCAGGCTGGCCTCGAACGCCACGAAGTCCTCGTCGGTGATCTTGCCGACGCGGTGGTCGAAGTTGAGCTCGCGCAGCGCCTGCATGCCGGCCTCGCGTTGCGCCAGCAGCTCGTCCAGGGTCTCCTGCGCGCTGGTGGTTTCAGGGCCGGCTGCGGCCGTTCTGCGGATGACGGGATAGGCGACCGCCGCCAGGGCGGCGATGACGAGTAGGATCGCGAGAACTATGAACATGCTTCAGTCCAGTATAAGAATGTGACGGTCAGGGTCAGCCCCGAGACTTGTCGGAGAAAGATCCGAGTGTCACCCTGAGCGGGTAAGTCCCTGGTCATGCATTCCGGCGAAATACCAGTGAAGGGTCTCGCTTTCAGAGGCGAGATTCTTCGCTGGCGTCTCGGCGTATGGAGTGCAGGGTTGTCCACCCGCTCAGAATGATAAGGTCTTTGCTTTTCAACCAGCCGGCTGCACACCGGCCGGCGCCTTCACGCGCGCCTCGGCGGCCGCCGGGCTGCGCCGCGGCCAGGCCGCGAGCAGCACGCCGAGGATCATCACCACGCCGCCGGTCCACATCCAGGACATCAGCGGATTGATGTAGACCTTGAAGGACGCGGCCGCGCCGTTGTTGTCGAAGCCGGCAAGCACGACGTAGACATCCTCGATCAAACCGGTCTGCAGGCCCACTTCGGTCATGGGCTGCTCCTGGTTCTTGTCGTAGATGTGCTTCTTGGCGTGGATTTCGCCCGCGGGCCGGCCGTTCTTGACCATAGACAGGATGGCGGTGTACTCGACGTAGTTCGGCCCCTGCGCAGCCGCCATCTTGTCGTAGGTCAGCGTGTAGCTGCCGACCGTCACGCTCTGGCCCTGGTTCAGGTTTGCCTGGCCTTCCTGCTGATAGAAGGTGTTGCCGATGATGCCGAGCGCGATCAACAGCACGCCGATGTGGACCACGTAGCCGCCGTAGCGCCGGCCGTTGCGCCGCACCAGGTTCACCAGCGCCACCGGCAACGCCTCGCCGGTTGCCTGCCGCCGTGTGGCCACCCCGCGGACGTACTCCTGGACGATCCCGGTGAAGACGAAGGCCAGGGCCGCGACGCCGACGAAGCCGCCCATGTTGCGGTTGCCGATCACGAAGAGCACCGGGATGCTGATCAGCGCGGCCACGAGCGGGATGAGGAAGTTGCGCCGCAGCGTCTCGGTGGCCGACCGGCGCCAGGCCAGCAGCGGCGCCGCGCCCATCAGGATCAGCAGCGCCAGCATCAGCGGGCCGGCGACGCGGTTGAAGTAGGGCGCGTTCAGTGAAATCTTGTCGCCCGTCACCCACTCCGACACGATGGGGAAGACCGTGCCGAGGAGCGTCGCAAACATCACCACCAGGAACACCACGTTTTGCGTCAGGAAGGCCGTCTCGCGCGAGAGCACAGCGTCAAGCTGGTTCTCGCTCCGCAGCAGCGGCCAGCGCCAGGCCAGCAGCCCGACGAAGCCGAGCATGGTTAGCGCGATGAAGGCTGCAAACATCGGCCCGACAGGCGACAGCGCAAACGAGTGCACCGACTGGATGACGCCGCTCCGGGTGATAAAGGTGCCGATCAGCGTCAATTCCCACGTGAGCCAGATCAACACCATATTCCACACCTTGAGCATCCCGCGACGCTCCTGGATCATGATGCTGTGGATGAACGCCGTTCCCGTGAGCCAGGGCAGGAAGGAGGCGTTCTCCACGGGATCCCAGGCCCAGTAGCCGCCCCAGCCCAACTCGACGTAGGCCCACTGCGAGCCGAGCAGGATCCCCAGGCCCAGGAAGATCCAGGGCACCAGCGTCCACTTGCGGATCATCTTGATCCAGGTGTTGCCGAGCTGCCCGGTGACCAGGGCCGCGACCGCGAAGGCGAATGGGACGGTCATCCCGACGAAGCCCAGGTAGAGGAAGACCGGGTGGATGACCATCCAATAGTTTTGGAGCTGCGGATTCAACCCCTGTCCATCGGCCGGGAAGAAGGCGCGCGTGCCCGCGGGCTGAAACACTGCGGTGACGATGTCCCCGGCGCCGTTCTGCCACAGCCGGCCGAACGGGTTGGCCGCAAAGATCACCACTGACAGGAAGAACGCGACGTTCACCAGCAGCACTGCGTTGATGTACGGCTTCATGCTCGGCGCCTGGTTGCGGAAGAACCATGTCGCCACCACCGTGAAGATGCACGCGATCAGCGTCCAGAACAGCAGCGAGCCGGCCTGGCCGCCCCAGTGCGCCGAAAACTTATATAGCGACGG
>CAZYGI010000024.1:0-49608 GCA_964647255.1 uncultured Anaerolineales bacterium
GAGGCGGCCTGGCGGTATGGCGGAGAGGGAGGGATTTGAACCCTCGATCCCTTGCAGGATACACGATTTCCAATCGTGCGCACTAGACCGGACTATGCGACCTCTCCGTGTTCAGGGCGAGATTATAGCCGAAACGAACGGTTATTCCAAATCTGAGGCCGGAAGCTGGAAACTGATGACCGCTAGCTAACCAACCAGCTTCCAGTATGACCCTTATCATTGCCCGGCCCCGGGAGCACGGCTAGAATGAACCAACGACTGTGCCAGCCGGCGGATCGCTCCGCACCGGCTTCAGCGTCGGGACAAATTGGAAAACTTAACAACACAACCCCACTCGTCGTGGGGTTGGTCATGTCTCAGGCGGAGAGGGTGGGATTCGAACCCACGATCCTTATTCAGGATACGCGTTTTCGAGACGCGCGCACTAGGCCAACTATGCGACCTCTCCAAAGCGATGGCGATTATAACACAGGCGTTGGGGAGGCCCAAAAGCGAGACCCGGCGCCCAAAAACCCAGCCCATCTGCGCACGCACACGGTCGCAGCCGGCACACGCGGCCCGGTGCATGCCATCCAGGCCATCTACAGGACGCATCCATGAATGACAAGCTCGCAGACCTGCGCGCCATGCGCGCAAAAGCCAAGCTGGGCGGCGGCGAGGCTCGCGTCGCTGAACAGCACGCCAAGGGCAAGTTGACCGCCCGCGAACGGATTGATGCGCTGATTGACAGTGGCACCTTCCAGGAGTTGGGCCGTCTTGCCACCCATCAAAACAGCGATTTCGGCATGGCCGAGAAGAAGTATCCCGGTGACGGCGTCGTGACCGGCTTCGGCAAGATAGACGGCCGCCGCGTCGCCATCTACGCCCAGGATTTCACCGTGCTGGGCGGCTCCTTCTCAGAAGTGCAGTCCCAAAAAGTGTGCCGCATCATGGAGCTCGCGCAGGAGAGCGGCATCCCCGTGATCGGGCTGCTCGACTCCGGCGGCGCGCGCATCCAGGAAGGCGTGCGCTCGCTGGCGGCGTACGGCGAGCTCTTCGTGCGCAATGTCATGGCGTCCGGCGTCATCCCGCAGATCTCCATCCAGATGGGGCCGTGCGCCGGCGGTTCAGTCTACAGCCCGGCGCTCACTGACTTCGTCATCATGGTGCGCAAGACGAGCTACATGTTCATCACCGGCCCGGACGTGATCAAGTCGGTCACCGGCGAAGAGGTGGACTTTGACACCCTGGGCGGCGCGGTGGCGCACAACGTCCAGAGCGGCGTGGCGCATTTCGCCGCGGACGACGAGAAGGCAGCCTTCCGCCTGCTCAAGGAGTTGCTCAGTTATCTGCCGCAGAACAACAGCGAGGACCCGCCCCGCGTCACCCCCTACGATGACCCCGCGCGCCGCGATGAACTGCTGGACCGGCTGATCCCGGAAGACAGCAGCGAACCCTACGACATGCGCCAGGTCGTCGCCAGCGTCTTCGACCGGGGCAGCTTCCTGGAGGTGCAGGCGCACTTCGCCAAGAACGCGCTGGTGGGGCTGGCGCGGCTCGACGGCTTCCCCGTCGGCGTCGTCGCCAACCAGCCGCTCTTCCTGGCCGGCGTCCTGGACATTGACTCATCGGACAAGATCGCCCGCTTTGTGCGCTTCTGCGATGCGTTCAACCTGCCGCTCATCACGTTGGTGGACTGCCCCGGTTATCTGCCCGGCGTCGCGCAGGAGCATGGCGGCGTGATCCGCCACGGCGCCAAGATCATCTACGCCTACTGCGAGGCCACTGTGCCGAAAATCAGCGTGGTGGTGCGCAAGGCGATGGGCGGCGCCTACATCGCGATGAGCAGCAAACAGATGCGCACCGATCTGGCTTACGCCTGGCCTACCGCCGCGATCGCGGTCATGGGTGCGGAGGGCGCGATCAATATCCTGTACCGCGACGAACTGAAGCGTGCAGCCGATCCCGTCGCGCGGCGCCAGGAGCTTCTGGCCGAGTACATCGAGAAGTTCCACAACCCGTACACTGCCGCGGACATGGGCCAGATTGACGAGGTGATCGAGCCGAGCCACACCCGCCTGCGCCTGATCAATGCGCTGGAGGTGCTGCGCTCCAAGGTCGCCAGCAACCCGCCGAAGAAACACGGGCTGATGCCGGTATAAAGGAACCATGATCCAATGAATCAGAGTTTGTCGGAACTCCTCGGCCAGGGTCTGGTGATCACCGTGATCGGCCTGGGGCTCGTCTTCCTGGCGCTGGCACTGCTGTGGGGCTTGATCGCGCTGTTAGGGCGCGTGTTCAGGTCGGCCGAGCCCGAAAGCGCGGACGCGATCCCCGACAAGGCGGAGGTCGCACCTGTGCCTACGCCCGCACTCGATGTTGAAGCGCAAACCGCGGAACGGGCGCGCATAGCGGCAATCGTCGGCGGTGCACTGATGGCAAACGCGCTGCCCCTGTTGATGGAAGCGCCGATTGGCCCAACGTTCGAGCACGGGCGGACGGCGCCGATTTGGGTGATGACGAATCGGGCCTACGCGCTGCACCCCTGGCAACCGCCGCGAGTCGTCGAGCCGCAACCCCGCATAAACGGAGATTGACATGCCAGCGTTTGATATGACGATCCAGGGCAAGACTTATCACGTCGAGATCCCCAACCCCGGCGCAACGCCGCTCCAAGTGGTTGTGGACGGCGAGCCATTCGAGGTGGGTATCGTCGGCACCCAGGCCGGTGCCGAAGTCGGATCAGGCCTGCCCCCAACCCCGGCGTCTGCGACCGAGCCGGCTGCCCTGCCGCACACGCCGCGCCGCGCCGCTGAACCGAGAGTGACGCTGCCGCCAGCAAACGGCGGTAGCAATGACATCGTTGCGCCCATGCCGGGCACCGTGCTTTCGATCGCAGTTAAGCCCGACCAACGCGTCGAGCCGGGCGATGTCGTCTGTGTCCTCGAAGCGATGAAAATGAAAAACCCGATCCGGGCGACCCACACCGGCATCGTCGCCGAAATCTGCGTGGAGGCCGGCGCGACCGTGCCCTACGGCGAAGTGCTGATTCGCTTGGCATAGGGGGACGGGATGCATCTGAGTTGGGACAACCTGCTGGCCCTGTTCAGCGCCTTCACGCAGGTGAGCTGGGCCAATTTGCTGATGATCGGCGTCGGCTGCGTGCTGATCTACCTGGCGATCGCCAAGGAATACGAGCCGGTGCTGTTGATTCCCATCGGCGTCGGCGCGATCCTGGCGAATATCCCCGGCGCAGGGATGGGCATTGACCTGCGGGCCATCGCAACGGGTGCGCAGACCGAAGGTATCTTCCTGCCGCTCTACCGGGCGGGGATCGCGACGGAGCTTTTCCCGCTGCTGCTGTTCATCGGCATCGGCGCCATGACCGACTTCGGCCCGCTGCTCGCCAACCCGCGCATGATCCTGGTAGGCGCAGCGGGGCAGTTCGGCATCTTCGGGGTGCTGCTGCTCTCGCTCGTGCTGGGCTTCAAGCTCAACGAGGCCGCATCCATCGGCATCATCGGCGCGATTGACGGCCCGACCAGCATCTTCGTTTCGTCCAAGCTGGCCCCGCACCTCCTGGCGCCGATCGCGGTCTGCGCGTACACCTACATGAGCCTGGTCCCCATCATCATGACGCCGGTGATGAAGCTGCTCACAACCGAGAAAGAGCGCCGGATTCGGATGCCCTATGCCGAGCGGCCGGTGAGCAAACGGACGCGCGTCCTCTTCCCCATCTTCGTCACGTTGCTGGTGGGCTTCCTGGCGCCGCAAGCCAGCCCGCTGATCGGCACACTGATGTTCGGCAACCTGATGCGCGAGTCGGGCGTGGTGGATCGGCTGGTGAAGGCTGCCAGCAACGAAATCGCCAACGTGACGACGATCTTCCTGGGCCTGACCATCGGCGCCACGATGGTGGGCTCGTCGTTCGCCAACGCGCAAACCGCCATCATTCTGGGGCTGGGCATCCTGGCCTTTGCGTTGGACATTGCGGCCGGCATCCTGTTCGGCAAACTGCTGAACTTACTCACCCACGGGAAGTTCAACCCGTTGATCGGCGCGGCGGGCATCAGCGCGTTCCCGATGGCTGCACGGGTCGTCAACCGGGTCGGCCTGGAGGCGGACTACGATAACTTCCTGTTGATGCACGCGATGGGCGCGAACGCCGCCGGGCAGATCGCCTCGGTGATTGCGGGCGGGATCGTGCTGGCGCTGATGTTATGAACACCCGCGCCACTCCGCCGACCTGGATCCTGCCGCTCACCTCAGAGCAGGCGACTTTACCGCTCGTCGGTGGCAAGGGCGCTAATCTGGCACGCCTGGCGCAGGCCGGCTTCCCGGTGCCGGATGGGTTCTTCATCACAGTCGCCGCCTACCAGGCCTTTGTTGCGTTCAACGGCCTGGCGGAGCCGATCCTCAACCTCCTGTCGGCGGGCGCCCCCCAAACTCCCGAACAGTTCGAGTCCGTTTCTCAACAGATTCGCGCCCTTTTTAGCCACGGGCGTCTGCCGGCCGACCTGGCTGAGCAGATCCTGGCCGCGTACAACCTCCTGGGTCATGGCTCGACCCCGCTCGCCGTCGCCGTACGTTCTTCCGCGACCGCCGAAGACCTGCCGGAGATGTCTTTTGCCGACCAGCAAGACACGTTCCTCAACGTGATCGGCGGCGAGGGCCTGTTGCCCGCGGTGAACGCCTGCTGGAGCAGCCTCTGGACCGGCCGGGCTATCAGCTACCGCGAGCATAACTGCGTGCCGCACGCGGACGTCGGCCTGGCCGTTGTGGTTCAGAAGATGGTCGAGAGCCAGGCTGCCGGCGTCCTCTTCACCGCAAACCCCCTCAGCGGGCTGCGCACGGAGACGGTCATAGACGCCACGGTGGGGCTGGGCGAGGCGCTGGTGTCTGGGCAAGTGCAGCCCGATCAGTACGTGGTGGACATGCGCACCGGGCGGATCACCGAGTGGACGCTCGGCGCCAAGGCGATCAGCGTCCGCAGCCGGCCCGGCGGCGGCACGGTGACGGTGTCGGAGGCCGGGGCGCCGGGCCAGGCGTTGCCTGACGAACAGATCCGGGCGTTAGCCGCGCTCGGCCAACGCGTCGCCGATCTCTACAGCGCGCCGCAAGATATCGAATGGGCTTGGGACGATTCGACGTTGCACTTACTGCAATCTCGCCCGATCACCTCGCTTTTCCCGGTGCCGGCAGGTTTGACGGCCGACCCGCTCAAGGTGATGCTCTCCTTCGGCGCAGTGCAGGGGATGCTCGACCCGATGACGCCCTTGGGCCGGGATGTCCTGAACCGCGTCGCCGCGGCCGCGGCGCAACTCTTCGGGATGAGGCTGACCGGGGAGACGCAGACGACGTTCTTCTCGGCCGGCGAACGGTTGTGGATCAACCTGACGCCGCTGGTGCGCAACACCGTCGGCCGCCGGCTCGTGCCGGTCATCACGGCGTTTATTGATCCGGGCAGCAGCGACGCAATGGATGCGATCTGGCACGACCCACGGCTGCAGCCCACGCGACCGGGGATCAGCCCGCGGGCGGTCCGGCAGATCGTGCGCTTCATGGCGCCCTTTGCCGGCAATGTGCTGCTCAACGTCTGTTCCCCCGCCAGGCGCCGGCAGTTGATCGTGGACCGCGGCGAGCAGTTGCTGGTCGCCATGGCCGAAAGCGCCGACGCCATCCGGGGCGCCCCCCACGCCAGGCTGGCCGTTCTGGTGAGACTCGTGGACTCGTACCTCGGCCAACACCTGCCGCGCACCTTCCGCCTGTTCGTTTCCGGCGTCGCCGGCGGCATGGCGAGCTACAACCTGCTGCGAGTCCTGACCAAGGACCTGCCAGGCTTCTCGACCGACAAGATGTTGGAGGTCACCCGCGGCCTGCCGAACAACCCCACCACCGAGATGGACCTGGCGCTCTGGCAGGTAGCGCAGACGATCCGCCGCGATGCAGCCTCAGCAGAGGCGTTCCGGGGCCAGACGGCCGCAGCGTTGGCGGGAGCTTATCAAACCAACAGCCTGCCAGCCGCGGCGCAGCAGGCCCTGGGCCAATTCATGGCGCGCTACGGCAGCCGCGGCCTGGCGGAAATTGACCTCGGCCGGCTGCGCTGGTCGGAAGATCCGACGCACGTCCTGGAGGTGGTGGCCGGCTATCTGCAGATCGCGGACCCAACGCGCGCCGAGGGGGTGCAAAGCGGAGCACCGGATGCGGTCTTTGCTCGCAGTGCAGCGGCCGCCGTCGCAGCGGTGGACGAAATGGTGGCGACTGCGCGGCAGGCACGCCGGGGCTGGCTCAAAGCCCGCCTGGTGCGGTTTGCTGCAACGAGGGTGCGCACCTTGATGGCCCTGCGCGAAAGCCCCAAGTTCTTTGTGGTGCGGCTGTTCGGCATCCTGCGCGCCGAGCTGCTGAAGGTGGGCCGGGAGCTGGTCGAGAGCGGCGAGCTGGCCGAGCCGGACGATCTGTGCTACCTCTCGTTTGCCGAGCTGGCCGCCTTTGCCGAGAGGGCGAATCACCGCGGAGACACGCAGGGCGCAGACAAAAGGGCTCATGCAAGCGAGGAAATAGACTGGGCCGGTACGATCCGCCAGCGACGGGAGGCCTACGGTCGTGAAAAACTGCGCCGCCAGGTCCCGCGGCTGCTGCTAAGCGACGGCCGCGCATTTTATACCGGCCTGACCGCACAGGGGGGCGAAGCCGGCACCCTGGCCGGCAGCCCGGTGTCGCCCGGCAGCGTGACCGGGCGAGTCCGGGTGGTGCGCGACCCACGGCGCGCGGGGCTCCTGCCGGGCGAGATCCTGGTCTGCCCTGGCACCGACCCCTCATGGACGCCGTTGTTCCTGACCGCGGCCGGCCTGGTGATGGAAGTGGGCGGGCTGATGACTCACGGTGCGGTCGTCGCCCGCGAATACGGCATCCCTGCGGTCGTCGGCGTTGATCGAGCGACCGAACGCCTGCAAACCGGCCAGCTCATCTCGCTGAACGGATCCACCGGGGAAATCAGACTGCTGAATTCAAACTGAAGCGCTGATTCGCTTATTGGTCGGCTCTCTCCACCGGATGTCGCAGCACGGTCTTCATCTTTTTCGGGTCGGCGCGCCGCGGGTCGCCCAGGTAGATCTCGTGGTGTTTGCCAGACATGCGATAGCCATTCTGCTCGGCCCAGGCGCGCATCCGCTCGATGGTCGCCGGTTCCGTGGCGTACGGGCCAACGTGCAGAGTCTGCACGCAGAGGCCCTCACAAAACGACGCGAGCCGGAGCCGCGCCAGCGCGGGGTTGGGCCGCTTCTTCGCCGCCTGCGCCAGCGCCTCGGCGAACATCTCCGGGGTGATGTGGTCGGGCTGCATGATCATCACCGTGTAGACCCAGTTGTCTTTCACCGTGATGTCGAATTTTTCGTCCTCCACCCACCACAGCCCCTCCAGCGCCATCACCGGATAGTTGATCGGGTCCTCCTTGCGCAGCTTCGACATGAACTTGAGCGTGTACGCTGCGCTGTAGAGCGCCCCCAGCGCGGCCTCGAACTCCGGCGAAGTGCCCGGCGCCTCCCCCGGCTCGATGCGGCCATCTATCATCACAAACTTGAACTCCGGCACATCCACCAGCTCGACCTTCTTGGCCGACGGCGCGTATAGATGCCGGAATTGTTTGCGCAGATCCAACTCAGTCATGGGTGCAGCCTCCTTAACCCTCGATGCGACGCAAAATCCGCGCCGCGAGCAGTGTCAGCCAGCGCGAGGGGGCCTTCTTCTGACCAAACTCCCATCCGCCCCACGCCTGCCAGACCGATTCCGGGGTGAAACGGCCCTGATCATTCGCCTTGCTCGCCAGGAGCGCGGCCATCTCAGCCAGCCGGGGATCGTCACGCAGCCAGGGGAACCCGCTCAGTACATCCAGCACGTGCAGTAGGTCGTACCAGACCAGCGGGGCCTTGAGCTTGCGGAAGTCCGTGCCCATGTAGAAGATGTACGGGTGACGCTCCCGGCTGTCAGACCATAAGGCCAGCAACGTCTCGGCCCCTGCGCGAGCAGCGGCGCTCTCGCGCCAGTCCGGCGCCTGCGCCAGCGCTTTGAGCATCGCCTGGTTGGCGAAGGGGCACGGATCCTCTTTGCGCCCCGGCCCGCGCCACTGGCCGAGTTCGGGCGACACAGCACACGGCCAGCCGTTGCTGCGCACCAGGCCCAGCAGGTGCTCGCCGGCCGCGACCACGCGCGGATCATCCCCCAGGCCAAACTTGAGCAGGGCGTACAAGATCAGCGGCGTGTCGCACAAAGCCCAGGCCCGCTGCTCCTGCCCGCTGCCGCCGTACGCGGCCGCAATGTTCATGGGGAGAGCGAAGGGGCCTTGCGCCGACTGATGGGCCAGGATGCGCTCGACGATGGTGTCCATGCCCGGATCACCAGCGCGCAGTCCCAAGTCAGCGATAAACGTCAGCTTGTGAAACGGCTGGCCGGCCGACTTGTGGCTGCTGATCACCTGTCCGGGCCAGCCGCCCAACTCCGCAACCAGCGCCCGCACCTGCGGGTCGGCCAGCATCGCCCGCCGCGCCGCGGCCACCTCGGGATCGTCCTCGGACTGGTTCAACAGGTCGCGCCGCGTCCGGTAGGCGACCCAAGCTGGCCCCGCCAGGAGCCATGCGATCACATCGGTGCTGTTCGCCATCATTTTGCCTCGAAAATCGCGCTGTCCGTCACCCTGAGCGGGTTAACGGCATGATTGCGGTGACAACTCAATCCTAACGAAGGGTCTCGTTATCTGCGCCGAGATCCTTCGCTGGGGATTTGCCATGACTGACTTTGAGTGGTTAACCCGCTCAGGATGACATTTCTACCTACCATGGTGCCGAGCCCGACATGAAAAACTACCCTGAGAATAGAACGCAGACTATCATTCGGAAGATCAGAACCATCAAGTCAATCTGCGTCCCATCCGCAAGGCCGCCGCGATGTCCTCCGCGATCATCCGGCGCTTGCTCTTTTCGATGAAGAAGCTCGGCCCGGCCTGAAGATACGACGGGAACGCCCGCGCGCCTCGGAACGTGTACTCCCCGCCGCGGAGCTTATAAGTGGCGCCCACCGGGATGACGCGCGGATCGCCCGCTCGCTTTGCGATGGCGTTGACGGCCTGGATCGCGACGTCGCCCATCAGCAGGAACGCGACGACGTTGGGAAACAGGGCGATCTCCTGCTCCAGGAGGCGCGAGCACTCACCGATCGTCGCTTTTTCGATGGCGTACCCTGTCTTGCCGCACTTCACCGCCGTGGTCAGGTAGACGCCCAGCGCCAGAATGTCTTCCACGCTGGCAACCACCGCGCCGGCGTCCCGGAAGGCCTGCACGGTCGTTCGGGCGAAGAGCGGATCGCCCGGCGCGTCATAGCCGTCCGCCGGATCGGCCGGAGCGGCCTCAGAGATGAGGATGATCGAAATCCGCTCGGGCGCCACCGCTGCGTTGGGGATGGCGTAGCTGGCATGGTTTACATCGGTGCAAGGGAACGCCCGGCAGCCCACATGGTCTTTGACGCGCATGGTCCATCGCCTCAAATCCACCGCAGCACGCCGGCGCAAACGATCAGCAGCAGCGCATCGAGCGCAAACAACCCGCCGATGACGCGGCGCTGCGTGGCCGGACGCCAGTCGTAACTGAACATCGAGACGACAAAGAACGGGACGTAAACCGTGACGAAGACCGGCAGCGCCCCCCACCACGGATAGACCCAGACGAACGCCGGGGTCCGCGCCAGGAAGATCTCGAAGATCGCGAAGAACGCCGCGTTCCCAAGCGCGATCAGCAGCCGGTTGTTGATCCCCAGGATCTTCAGCTTGGGATCGGCGGGCAGGAGCTTGGAGAAGATCAGCCCGGCGACCGAGAACATCAGGCTCAGCTCCACGCCGACGCCGATCAGGAGCAGAAACGCGGTGCCGGTCGGGACGGTCCACAGCGCATGGCCGGTGAAGTGCTGGATCAGTGCATTGAGGATCTCGTAAAACCAGTGGACGGCATAGAGCGACAGGCCGGCCGCGATCCCGCGCCAGTTCCGTTTGGCCGCCTCGTTGAAATAGATGTAGACGACAAAGGTCAGGAGCGTGATGACATACCACTGGAACGGCTGGCCGCTGCGCAAGATGCTGAGGGCTTGTTGGGTGGCTTCGGGATGGTTCACGAGGCGCCTCCGCTGGGGTGTGGGGCTTATCGGACGGATGATTGGCTCTCAGTCTAGCACGGCGCGCCTGATCGGGCAAGCCGCCTACGGTTGAAACCGCAGTCTGGCGCACCCCAAACCCGTTGAAACGGGTTGCATCCGGGACCCAGTGCGTTTCAACGCACTTCTCGTGCCAGACGGTGATTTTAATCACCGGCCCGTTTCTCGCAAATTGCGCCCCTGCGTAATCCCTGCTAGAATTCCGTCCGGCACTCCCCAATCAAAGGGTTTCCCCTTTCGCGAAAAGCTTCGGGCGCCAGACCGAAGGTGCAAGGAGGCACAGTTGGCAGCCAGATCAGCACCGATTCAACCCATCAGCATCCGCATTAACGGGGTGCGCCGCGAATTCGAGATCGGGCGTGACCTCGAACCCTCCACCACCCTCTCCGCGTTCCTGCGCGAGCGCCTCGGCTTCACCGGCCTCAAGATCAGTTGTGACGAAGGCGCGTGCGGCGCATGCACGGTCATCATGGACGGGGTAGCGGTCCTGTCGTGCATGTTGCTCGCCGTGGAAGCCGACGGCCACGATCTACTGACCATCGAGGGCCTGCCGGAGGACGATCCGGTGATCGCGGCCTTTGCCGAGCAGTGCGAGCCCGGCCACGGCACCGCGCTGCAATGCGGCTTCTGCACCCCCGGCTTCGTGATGACGGCCCGCGCTCTGCTGAACGAAAACCCCAACCCGACCGTGGCCGAGATCAAGGAAGCGCTGTCGGGCAACCTATGCCGGTGCGGCTGCTACGCCGGGATTGCGATGGCGGTGCAACACGCGGCCGAGAAGATCGCGTCCCGCGCTGTAACGCAACCCGCCGGGTTGCACAGCGAGAGGAGGCAATCATGAGCGCCCCCTACGAACCCCGTGTCAAGCGTCAATTCGTCGGCGGCTATCGCCCGCGCATCGACGCGGTCGAAAAAGCGCACGGCCGCGCACCCTACGCCGACGACATGATCTCTGAACGCGCCTACCCCGGCCTGCTCCACGCACGGGTGCTGCGCAGCCCCTATCCGCGGGCCCGGATCGTGAGCCTTGATACGGCCCGCGCCGCGCAGTTGCCGGGCGTCGTGGCGATCCTGACATACCAGGACCCGGAGGTCGCGCGGCTCAAGCCGACCAATGCCGGCTGGACCGACGCGGTGGACACGGTGAGCTACGAGAACATGATGTGGCGGAAGTTCCGCGACCGCCGCGTGCTGGGCAACTACGCGGCCTGGGCCGGCGACGAGGTGGGCGTTGCGGTCGCCGCTGAGACCGAACAGATCGCCGAGGAGGCGCTGCGGCTCATCGAGGTCAAGTGGGAGCCGCTGCCGTTCGTGCTCGACCCGCTGGAAGCGATGCGGCCCGATGCACCGGTTATCCACCCACAGATCGCGGCGCACAACGTGCTCCCGCCCGACCCCATCGGCGGCCCCGATGTCTTCCTGGTCAAAGGCGACGTGGATGCGGGCTTCGCTGCGGCGGATGTCATCCTGGAGATGGACACCAGCCACCACAACCCGACGCAAGGCGCGCTCGATCCCTGGTGCTGCGCGGCCCAATGGCAGGGCGACCGGGTAACGATCGTCTCAAACTCCTACGCGGCGGATCAGACCCGGATGCACGTCAGCCAGATGCTGGAGCTGCCGATCCACAAGGTGCGGGTCATCAGCAAGTACGTCGGCGGGCAATTCGGCCGGGGTGACACCGGCGACCAACCGTTCTTCCTCTTCACCGCGCTGCTGGCGAAGCGGGCGGGCCGGCCGGTGAAGTTCAAGCACACGCGGCGCGACAGCTTCCACGACACCCGGCAGCCGGCGTTGTACCACTGCAAGGTCGGCGCTAAGACGGACGGCACCATCACCGCGCTGCACTTCAAATCCATCGGCGACATCGGCGCGCACGCCGACCACTCGGTCTTTGCGCTCAAATTTGCGCCGGCCGAGATCGCCGAGGCCGCACTGGCGCCGATCCCCAACATCAAGATGGAATCGTACGCCGTCTACACGGACCACATCCCCGGCTGCATGATGCGCGGGGTGGGCAACTCTCAGTTCAACTTCATCTTTGGCCGGATGATTGATGGCCTGGCCGAGCGGCTCGGCATGGACCCCCTGGCGTTGGCGATCCGAAACTTCGGGCATGAATGGGGCGCTTGCCCCGATCAAAGCCTGATCGCGGTGCTGGCGGCGGGCGCAGAGCGCATCGGCTGGCGCGAGAAGCGGCACCTGCCCGGCGCCGGCCCGCTGTACGACGGGGTCAAGCGCCGCGGGGTGGGCTTCTCGCTGCACCCCGGCTGGCATGCCGAATGGCAGGAGGAGCGCCGCGGTCAGGTGCAGGCCAAAATCACCCTCTACCCGGACGGCACGGTGACACTGGACGCACCCACCGTCGAGACCGGCACCGGCTCGAACACCTGCAATGTGCTGGGCTGCGCCGAGGCGTTGGGCTTCCTGGGCATCCGGCCGGAGGACGTCACCTGGGTCTCGACCGTGGACACCGACGCTGGGATGCGCGACTGCGTGCAGACCGACAGCGCGGTCTCCTTTTTGCAGTCCGAGGTGCTGGCGGTGGCCGCGCAGGAGCTCAAGGCGAAGCTGCTGGCGCTGGCCGAGCCGGTCCTCAAAGTCCCCGCCGCCCAATTGGATATCAAGGACGGCCAAATCGTGGGGCCAGAATGCACGCCAAACTGCAGCGTTAGCGTCAAGGAGCTGCTCTGGCAGGGCGATCTGGTGCCGTTATCGGTCATGGTGAGCCGGCGGCCCGCGGGGCAGCGGACCGGCGTCCCCTACATCGCCAGCTTTGCCGAGGTTGAGGTGGACACCCTCACCGGCCGCACGCAAGTCCTCAAGCTGGTGATCATCAACGACTGCGGCACGGTGATGTACGCCTCCGGCGCGGAGGCGCAGCAGATCGGCGGCCAGGTCATGGCGCTGGGCGAGGCGCTGACCGAGGAACTAATCTATGACCCGGTGCGCGGGGTGCCGCTCAACTTCAACTTCATTGACTACAAGATCCCGACCATCGCCGACATGCCGGAGATCGAGCCGGTGCTCCTGGAGGTGTGGCGGGGCGCGGGCGAGTACGGCGCGTGCGGCATCGGCGAGGGCACGCTGACCTGCACCCCGCGGGCCGTCGCCAACGCGGTCTACAATGCCATCGGCGCGCGTGTGGACGCGATCCCGATCACGCCGGAGAAGGTGCTGCGGGCGTTGGGCCGGATTTAGGACATAGAACTTGGCGGAGCACTGATCCTTGGACTTGACCAGGAGGCGCGCACTGTGAAGCGGACCACCTTCCAATTCATCATGCTGGCAATCCTACTCGTGCTGATCCTGCCCGTAGTCACCCTGGCAGTCACCGAAGGCCCCGCCAGCCCTGGATCGGGCGCAACTCAGAGCGACTCTGATCACCGGGCCTACCTGCCACTGATCCTCAGCCGAACCTCGTCTCCGCCACCGTCGACCGCCACCCCCACGGCGACCACGACGCGTGCGCCCGACAATATGGTCAGCATACCCGCCGGCACGTTCCAGATGGGTTGCGACCCGGCGCACAACGGTGGGGTTGCGTGCGCATCCAATGAGCTGCCGCTGCACACGGTGTACCTGGACGCGTATCGTATTGATCGGACCGAGGTGACCAACGCGGCCTACGCCGGATGTGTGGTGAGTGGAGCATGCACACCTCCGTCATCGGTGTCATCCGCCACGCGTGCGTCGTACTATGGCAACCCAACCTATGCCAATTACCCGGTGGTCTACGTGAACTGGAACCAGGCGGACGCGTACTGCCGTTGGGCGGGCGAGCGGCTGCCGACCGAGGCGGAGTATGAGAAGGCGGCGCGCGGACCGAGCGATACGCGGGCTTATCCGTGGGGGGATGCCGCGCCGACCTGCGCGCTGGCGAACTTCTGGCCCGGCCCGGCCTGCGTGGGTGACACCAGCGCCGTGGACGCCTATCCGGCCGGCGCCAGTCCCTACGGCGCGCTGGATATGGCCGGCAATGTCTGGGAGTGGGTCAACGACTGGTATGGCGCTACATACTACACCGTTTCGCCGTCCAGTAACCCGCCCGGGCCGGCAACCGGGACGATCCGGGTGCTGCGCGGCGGCAGTTGGGCCAACTCCGACACCACCAGCCTCAGAACGGCGCGGCGCGGCTCCTACACCCCGGCGGATGGGCTCAGAAATATCGGTTTCCGGTGCGCCGCGACGCCGATTGGAGCACCCACGCCGACACGCACCCCGACGGCCACGATAACCCTGACACCCGCGGCGACTTCGACACCAACGGCAACGGTGACACAGACGGCCGATGAGATGGTGTCAGTGCCCGCCGGCGCGTTCCAAATGGGCTGCGACCCGGCGCACAACGGTGGGGTTGCGTGTGACGACGCCCAACTGCCGCTGCACACGGTGTACCTGGACGCGTACCGTCTGGATCGGACCGAAGTGACCAACGCGGCCTACGCCCGGTGTGTGGCGAACGGAGCATGCACACCTCCGGCGTCGGTGTCATCCGCCACCCGTGCGTCTTACTACGGCAACCCGACCTATGCCAACTACCCGGTGATCAAGGTGAGTTGGTCTCAAGCGGACGCCTACTGCCGGTGGATGGGCGAGCGGCTGCCCACCGAGGCGGAGTGGGAGAAAGCGGCGCGCGGGCCGGGCGACACGCGGGCCTACCCGTGGGGGGACGCGATGCCGACTTGCGCGCTCGGGAACTTCGTCCTTCTTTCGAGCGGGCCTTGCGTGGGCGATACCAGCGCCGTGGGCAGCTATCCAGCGGGCGCCAGCCCTTATGGTGCGTTGGATATGGCCGGCAATGTCTGGGAATGGGTCAACGACTGGTACAGCGCCATCTACTACCGAGTCTCGCCGTCCAGTAACCCGCCGGGGCCGGTCGGACCGGCATCAGGATATCGAGTGCATCGCGGGGGCGCCTGGGGCCACTACTACTTGCCATTGTTAGCGATCCGCAACGTTGACACCCCGGAGGAAGCGGACCACAACGACCGCGGTTTTCGGTGCGCCGCGGGTACCGCAGCAACACCGACAGCCACCCCAACCCCCACCGCGACGGCCACTCCCACGCAAACGGCGACAGCCACTCGGACGCCCACCGCGACGGTCGAGAGTCCCGCCAAGATCGCCTTTCGGTCCCTCCGGGACGGCAACTCTGAGATCTACGTGATGAACGCCGACGGCTCAGGCGTGACGCGCCTGACCAATAATCCTGCCGACGACTTGCAGCCCGCCTGGTCAACCGATAGACGCAAGATCGCTTTCGTCTCCAAGCGCGACGGCAACTACGAGATCTATGTGATGAATGCCGACGGCTCCGGGCAGACAAACCTGACCAACAACCCGGCCGCCGATTACTCGCCCTCCTGGTCGCCCGACGGGAGTAAGATCACCTTCGAATCCGACCGCGGCGGCAATTCTGAGATCTATGTGATGAACGCCGACGGCTCCGGACAGACGAACGTGACGAACAATCCGGGCGACGACCACGCTCCCTCCTGGTCGTCCGATGGCAGCAAGATCGCCTTCGTCTCCAATCGCGCCGGCGACAATCTCACCTATCAGATCTATGTGATGAACGCCGGCGGCGCGGGGCAGACGCGCCTGACCAGTACAGGATCGAACTACGACCCCACCTGGTCACCCGATGGAAGCAAGATCGCCTTCATGTCCGATCGCGATGGCAACTTCGAGATCTACATGATGAGCGCCGGCGGCTCGGGGCAGACGCGCCTGACCAACAACTCGAACCTGGACCATTGGCCAGCCTGGTCACCCGATGGGAGCAAGATCGCCTTCTACTCCAACCGGGACGGCAACACCGAGATCTATGTGATGAACGTCAACGGCTCCGGGCAGACGCGGCTGACCAATAACCCGGCCGACGACATGCAACCCGCGTGGGCGCGGCGTTGAGCAATCACCGGAATCTCTCGCCTCGTTGTCAGGGGCGGGTACACCTGTAGCAAAGGCTCTGGAGGCAAAATAATGACATTACCGCCGTTCAAATACATCCCCGCGGACACACTGCCAGCGGCAGAGGCTCTGCTACGGGAACACAAGGAACGCGCGGCGGTGCTCGCGGGCGGCACCGACCTGCTCGGCGCGCTCAAGGACGCGATCCACGACGACCCGCCGGAGCTGCTGATCGGCCTCAAGCCGGCGGCGGCTCTGCACTACATCGCCGCGGAGCCTGCGGGCCTGCGCATCGGTGCGTTGACCACGCTGGCGGAAATCGCCATACACCCCATGGTCCGGCGCGACTATCCGCTCCTCGCAGAGGCGGCAGCTAGCGTGGCCTCGCCGCAGATCCGCAACGTGGCGACACTGGCGGGCAACCTGTGCCAGGAACCGCGCTGCTGGTACTACCGCAACCCGGAGAACACCTTTGACTGCCTGCGCAAGGGCGGCCGCTGGTGCGATGCGCTGTTCGCCGAGAATCGCTACCACTCGATCTTCGGCGGGATGTGTGTCAGCGCGGCGCCGTGCGTCACGGGCTGCCCCATCCACAACGAGATCCCAGCCTACATGGCGGAGCTCCGCGCGGGCAGGCTGGCCGAGGCTGTGGCGATCCTGATGCGCACCAACCCGCTGCCTGCGATCACGGGCCGGGCGTGCGCGCACCCGTGCGAGTGGTCGTGCAACCGGCATGATTACGATGAGCCGGTCTCGATCCGCGACGTGGAACGTACACTGGGCGATTACGCGCTGGCGCACGCGGCCGAATATTATGCCCCGCCCGCCGCGGACACGGGGAAGCGGGTCGCAGTGGTGGGCGCGGGTCCGGCCGGACTGACCGCGGCGTATTTCCTGCGGCGGCTGGGGCACGCGGTCACGGTGTACGACCGGATGCCGGAGGCGGGCGGCATGTTGACCTACAGCCTCCCGGCCTACCGTCTGCCGAAGGCTGTGGTGCGAGAACAAGTCGCGGTGCTGGCGGGCATGGGCATCCGCTTCGAGCTGGGAGCGGCAGTCGGCGATCCCGGCCTGACGCTGAACGATCTCCGGGCGCGGCACAACGGCGTCTTTCTGGCGACAGGTCTCTGGACCGGCAGAAAGCTGCGGCTGGAGCGGGGCGACCTGCTCGACTCCGGCCTCGACTTCCTGATTGATATTCAGCGCGGCGTGCCGCGGCCCGTGGGCCGCCGCGTGCTCGTCATCGGCGGGGGCAGCGTCGCGGTGGACGTTGCGATCACCGCCAAGCGATCGGGCGCGGCCGCGGTGACGATGGCGTGCCTGGAGAGCCTTGACATCATGCCCGCCATCCCGGAGGACATCGAGCAGGCGCACGAGGAGGGGATCACCATCCTCCCGTCGTGGGGGCCGCAGCGCGTTGTGGAACGCAATGGCAAACTGGCCGGCATCGAGCTGGTGCGCTGCACCGCGGTCTTCGACAAGGCCGGTCGTTTCGCGCCGGCCTTCGACCCGGCGGTCACGACCGTGTTTGAGGCAGACCAGGTGCTAGTCGCCATCGGGCAGGCCGCCGACTTGTCGTACGGTGAGCCGGGACTGCGGACGGAACGCGGGTTCATCGTGGCCGACAAACGCACTGCGGCCACGAGCCTGGACGGCGTCTTTGCGGGCGGTGACGTGACCGGCGGCCCGGCGACGCTGGTGAATGCGATGGCCGCAGGGCAGCAGGTGGCGACATCGCTGGACGCGTATCTTGCAAAGGGGATAGAGACGAGAGATAGAGATAGAGAGGGATCGGGGGCTGCCGGCGAGGGCAAGGTCCGGCTGATCATCAACGAGGACGCGCTGCCGGCGAGTAAACGCGTGCCTGAGTCGCGGCTGTCGGCGCCCGAGCGCACGCTGCGCGGGGAGGACTGCGCGACCCTGCCGCCAGATTCGATCACGCAGGAGGCGTTCCGCTGCGCCAACTGCGGGTGCGTGGCCGTCAACGCCTCCGACCTCGCGCCGGCGCTCATTGCGCTGGATGCGCAGGTCAAGACCACGCAGCGCATCCTCGCGGCCGAGGAGCTCTTCGCCGCGGCCGAGAGCAAGACGACCGTGCTGGTCGCGGACGAGTTGATCGAGGAGATCGCGATCCCCGCGCCTCCAGCCGGCAGCAAGCAGGCCTACCTCAAATTCCGCATCCGCAACGCCATTGACTTTCCCATCGTCGGCGTCGCGTTCCGCGCCGGGATGGCGGGCGGCAGGCTGCATGATGTCCGGGTGGTGCTTGGTGCGGTCGCGCCCGTGCCGCTGCGGGCGCGGGAAGTCGAGGCGCTGCTGGAAGGCGGAGTGCCCGGCGAGGCGCTGGCGCAGCAGGCCGCCGCGCTGGCCGTCCGGGACGCGCAGCCGCTGGCGAGAAACCGGGCCAAAGTCGAGATCGTGAAGGCGCTGGTCAGGAAGGCCGTGCTGGGCGCGGCCGGTTAATCTGCTATTTTTGGTCGGCGCCGGCCGATCGCGAAGCATCCCTTTGGGACCTTGTGGCGGGCCGCCCCTTCGTCCCGAATTGATTCGGCGGCCCGCTGATGGATATTCACCATGCCGACCCTCACCTTGCTTTCCTGGAACATCAACGGCGCCCGGGCGGCGCATCGCGCGGGGTTCCTGCCGTGGCTGGCGGAGGCCGCGCCCGACATCCTCTGCCTGCAGGAGACCCGCGCCGACCCGGAACAGCTTCCCGATGAGCTGCGCCACCCGGCCGGCTATCACGCGTTCTGGCACGGCTCGGAGCGGAAGAAGGGCTACAGCGGCACCGCGCTCCTCACGCGACCGCGGCCCAACGCCGTGACGTTCGGCCTGGGCGTGCCTGAATTCGACGACGAGGGGCGCACCATCGTCGCCGACTACCCCGACTTCACCCTGATCAATTGCTACTTCCCGAACGGCAGCCGCGATCACAGCCGCGTGCCCTACAAGATGGCGTTCTACGACGCGTTCCTGGCGCTGTGCGAACGGCTGCGCGAGGCGGGCAAACCGGTGATTTTCTGCGGGGATGTGAACACCGCGCACCGCGAGATTGACCTGGCGCGGCCGCGAGACAACCAGAACACGACGGGCTTCCTCCCGGAGGAACGTGCGTGGATGGATCGGCTGGTGGAGCACGGTTATGTGGACACCTTCCGCCACTGCTACCCCGATCGGGCCGGGCAATACACCTGGTGGGCGCAGTGGGGCGGCGCGCGGGAGCGGAACATCGGCTGGCGGATTGACTATTTCTTCGCCGCGGCCGAGGCGCTGCACCGCGTCGAGGATGCGTTCATCCTGCCCGAGGTGCGCGGCAGCGACCACTGCCCGGTCGGCCTGCGGCTGGCGGTGGAGAACGACTCGAACACAGATTGACGGATCATCGGAACTACATTCCTGAAACCAATACCCAGAAACAGCGAGGCACCCATGCGTATCGTAGACATCATCACCCACAAACGGGATGACGGCGAGCTCACTCGCGAGGAAATCGAGTTCTTCATTCGCGGCTACGTCGCCGGCGACGTCCCCGACTACCAGGCCGCGGCGCTTTGCATGGCGATCTTCTTCCGCGGGATGACCGCGGCGGAGACGACCGACCTGACGCAGGCGATGGCGTTCACCGGCGAGACGCTCGACCTGCACGATGTTGCGCCGTTCGTCGTGGACAAGCACTCGTCGGGCGGCGTCGGCGACAAGACCACGCTGGTCGTCGGGCCGATGGTCGCCAGCCTGGGCGTGCCGGTCGGCAAGATGTCGGGCCGCGGCCTTTCCTTCTCCGGCGGCACGCTCGACAAGCTGGAGTCCATCCCCGGCTTCAACGTCAACCTGACGATGGAGCAGTTCAAGCAGCAGCTCCGGGACGTGGGCGTGGTCGTCGCCGGGCAGACGCACGAGCTCGCGCCCGCCGACGGAAAGCTCTACGCGCTGCGGGACGTCACCGGCACGGTCAACTCGCTGCCGCTGATCGCCAGCTCGATCATGTCCAAGAAGATCGCGGCCGGCGCGGACGCCATTGTGCTCGATGTGAAGGTGGGCAAGGGCGCGTTCATGGAAACGCTACCCGCCGCGGTCGAGCTGGCGGAACTGATGGCGCAGATCGGCAAGGGCCTGGGGCGCAAGATGACCGCGCTGCTGGGCGACATGAGCCAGCCGCTCGGCCTGGCCGCAGGGAATGCGCTCGAAGTGGTCGAGGCGGTCGAGGCACTGCACGGCCGCGGCCCCGCCGATTTCCGCCAGCACTGCGTGGATGTGGCAGGCGAGATGCTGCTGATCGCCGGCGCGCAGCCCGACCCGAAGACCGCGCGCACGGCCGCCGCGGCCACACTGGACGACGGCCGGGCATGGGCCAAATTCCGCGAATGGATCGCGGCCCAGGGCGGCGATTTGGCCGCGGTGGAAGACACAAACCGCCTGGCTCGCGCGCCGATCATCCAGCCGCTGCTCGCGCCCCGCGCCGGCTACGTGGCGCAGATTGATGCACGCGAGGTCGGGTTTACCGTCGTGGATCTGGGCGGCGGCCGGGCGAAGAAGAGCGATGCGGTGGATCCCGCGGTCGGGGTCGTGCTGGAGCCGCGCGGCAAAGTCGGCGGTCAGGTCAAGGCCGGCGAGCCGCTGCTGTGGGTTCATGCCGCGACGGAGGCTGCATGTGCGGCCGCCCTGGCCCGCTTGGCGGAGGCCTATGCGTTCAGCGACGCGCCGGTTGCTGCGCCGCCGGTGGTGCACCGGGTGATCCGGGCGTGAGGCCAGGGAACAGCAATCAGCCACCGGGGGCGTGGTGAATCGTCTGTGGGTGCACCCCCAGTTCCAGAAGAAGTATTGAGCCGGCGTTGACCGCAGTACCGCAAAATCCGCTATCCGGCGTTTATCTTCGAGAACTGCACTTATGTCATGCTGAACGAGTCTGCGGCGCAAAGTGCGTTACGGCGAGTCGCCAGTGATCGCGAAGCATCCTTTAGGAAGCATCTCGGTCGTCCACGAGATTCTTCGCTGGTGTCTTGCCGTAACGGGAGTTGAGTGGCTGACCCGCTCAGAATGACAGGGGTTTGCTATTCTGTTTCAGCGCTGCCGCTGCCCCGCCGCGCATGCGGCCGGCCGTGTGCGGCGATGTCGGCGGTGAGCGCAGTCAGGAGCACGCGCGCGTCCTCTCCGGCGCGCGTCGCAGCGTCAGCTAACGCCGCGTCTTCCCACTGCTCGCCCGGCGGCGGGATCGGCGTGTCCGGTTCGGCCAGCACAGGCACCCCCGCCTCGGTCAGGATCAACACTGCGGCCGCGGCCGTCTCCTCCGACCACGGCCCGATGACCCCCAGCACCTCTGGATCCAGCGCCAGCGCCTTCGCCTGCTCGGCTGTGGAAGAGGGGCTTAGATCATCGTTGAACGCGACGACCGCCACACGGTAGCGTCCCAGCTCGCCGCTGGCGTTCGCCTCCGCCACCGCCGCTTTAATCGCCGGCAGCACCGCGTAGCCCAGCGGCCGCCCCGCACCCTCGAACGGTGCGATCACGCCGATCTTGACGACCGGCGCGGCATCGCCGGGAAGGGAGCAGGCGGAAATGAGTAACAAGCCACTCGTGATGAGCACGACGTAAAGCCCAAGACGTATGATTCTCCGCATGGCACACCTGTTACTCGTTACCGACTATTCATCACTTCTGATACCGCGCGATGTTCGCCTCGTGCTCAGCCAGCGTGGTGGCGTAGACATGCGCGCCGTCACCGGTCGCGACGAAGAAGCAGTATTGTGTCTCGGCGGGCGCGGCCGCGGCCCGGATGGCCGAGAGGCCAGGGCTCGCGATAGCCGTCGGCGGCAAGCCCGGCCAGAGATAGGTGTTGTACGGCGATTGGACGGTCTGGTACGCCTCGACCGACGGCGGCTTCCACCACCACTGACCGGCGCGGCCCGCGGCGTATTGCACCGTCGGATCGGCCTGCAGATAGTTGCCGACTGCCTGCTTGGCGCATTTGCCGTCCAGACGGTTCCAATAGACGCTGGCGACCAGCGGCCGGTCGTCCGCCAGCGGCGCCTCGCGCTCCACGATGGAGGCCATGATGATGACCTGTTCCAGGCTGCGGCCGTTTTGCTGCGCCTGCGCCAGGATGTCGTCGGTCAGGCGGCCCTTGAAGTTGTCCAGCATGCGCCGCGCCAGGTCGGCCGGCTGCGCCGGCGAAGGCAAACGATAGGTGTCCGGGAAGAGGTAACCCTCGAGCGTTGCCAGCCCGGCGGGCAGCCAATCGTAGCCACCCAGCGCCTGCGCCGACGCCGTGCCGCCGCGCACCAGGCCCAGGAACGCCTGCCCGTCCATCACGCCTTTGACGTCGAGCAGTTCGGCCACCTCCTCGGCGCGCAGACCTTCCGGGATGGTCACGACGATTTCCTCGTAGCGCGCCTGCTGCAAGGCCTCGGCGATCTCCGGCATGGTCATGCTCTTGGCGATGCGAAAATCGCCGGCTGCCAGGCGTTGGTCAATGCCGTTATAACGCATGTAGTTCCGGAAAAGGCCGGCGTCGGTGATGTAGCCTTCCTGCTCCAACCGGGTGGCGACGGTGAGCGCAGTCTCACCCGAGGCAATCTCAAACCGTTGAAGCACTGGATCCGTGCCGGCTGGGGTTTGTAGTTCCGTGGTGCGGAGCTTGAGATAGAGGCCCAGCGCCTGCCGTTCCAGGTTCTCCGGCCGCAGATCCAGCGGCTGATCCGCGGAGGCGCGGATCAGCGCCACCTTAGGCGCCGCGGGCACATCCTGGAGTTGCGCACCGATGAAGCTGATCGCGACAAACACCAGGATCCCCAGCGCAGTCAAGGGGACCAGGAAAAGCAGGAAGCGTAAAACGAAATTTAGAAAACGAGCCAAGACATGGACTCCATCAGGCAAGATTCTTCGTTGGCCTTATGGCTGCACCGGGAATCTCCGGGGCAATCCGCTCAGACCGACGGCCCTTGGCCGGCTTCGGCTGCACGACTTCTGCGGGCCTCGAGAAAATCTTGCAGGATCACCGCGGCCGCCGCCGCATCGCGCGGCGTCCGGCCGCCGCCCTCGCCGATCAAACGGTCGGCCTCAGTTGATGAATAGCTCTCATCCCAAAAAGCGACCGGCACAGCTAATGCGCCCGCCAACCGCCCGCCATACCGCCTGGCCCACCGGGCCTGTGCGCCTTCTTCTCCCGGCGCATCGCCGGCCAGCGGCAGGCCGACGACCACGCCCACCGCCTTTTCCCGCGCCACCAGCCCTGCGATCTCGGCAAAATCTTCGGTGCGGGTCGGATGGCGCCGCAAGACTGCCAGCGGCGACGCCAGGATGCCGGCCTCATCGCACACGGCCGCGCCGCTGCGCGCCTGGCCCAAATCCAGGGCAAGCAGGCGGCCCGACGGCAGATCGAAGGCGGAAGTCAGAACAGACACGGTCGAGCTACTCGAAAAAATCGCGTGAAGCGGAGAGCGTGGAGAGGAGAGCGAAGAGCGTGGAGCGAATCTCCGCCTCACGCCCCACGCCCCACGCCCCACGCCCCACGCCTCACGCCTCACGCTTCGCGCTCCACGCCTCGCGCTCCACGCCTCACTGCCCCATCGCGACCTGCGCCGCGGCGTCCCAATCCACCCGGACGCGGATGCGCCAGGGCAGCGCCGGCAGCTTGATCGGCACAACATACGGGAGCCAGTCCGGGCCCAAATGGATTGTCGGCGCGCGGGCGAGGGCGAACTGTTTCTGGAGCGCGGCCGCGGCCTCTTCCGGTGATCGGCCGCGCGCCGTCTGACGGACTGCATCTTCGTCAATACTCCGCAACAGCGTCCCCTCACCGGTGAGTTGGAATGCAACGGTCTGGGCGTCGGTCAGGGACACCGCGCCCGTTTCAAACCGCAGCGTGTCGGAGATCAAACGCGAGCCTGGGGGCATCGCCTGCTGGAGTCGCGCCAGTGCGAGCTGGTTGGCCGAGCGGCTATCAATTGCCAGGCCCACGGCCTGAACGCTCATGCTCAGGTACAGCTCAGGAGCGGCCTCGCCGACAAACGGGGTAAACGTGGGCGCCAGCGGCACGAAGCTGACCGATTCCGCGGGAACGATGTCCTGCCCCGCGACCTTGCCGTTAAGCCGCGTGAGCGCCTGACGCTTAAGCTCAGCGAAAAGCTGCTCCTGAAGGCGCGTCTTGTCCTCTTCGGTGACGATGTTGACCTTGGCCGTGGTGCCGCCCGTGAAACTCGCCTCGTTTGCCACCATCACCGACAGCGCCAGCGGGCCTTCGACGCGCGTGACCGTGCCGGCGCGGGCGTTGCCCGCAGGCCCGGGCTCCAGGGCCTCGACCGGCGCCGCAGCCCGGCCGTTCGGCGGCAGCGTCACCGCGGCCCCGGTCGCGAACCGGACGGTGTTCCCGGTGCCGGTATAGACGACAGTGCCTGCCGACACCGTCACCTGGCGGGTGGTGCGGTTGATAAAAACGACTTGGCCTTTAGCCTTGCCGGCTGCATCCTGGCGCTGCCCGGTGGTGGCCGTGCGGCCATCGCCCGAGACCTGAACGCTCACGATCTGAGCTGGCACGACGCCGGCATCCACATCCAGGCGCGCGTCCTGCACCGCCTTGAGCGGCGCCGTCACCCGGATCGGCTCGGCCGCGGGCGTCAGCGTGATCGTCGCCGAAGGGATGATGGTGGACAACGCATAGAGCATCCCGCCCAACAGGGCAAGGAGCGCCACGGTCAGGCCCATCAGTGCCCACACCGGGTTGGGCCGGCGCACATACGCGCGCAGGAACGCCACCGGATGAAATCCGCTGGGCGACTGCGGGCCGAAGATGCTCATCGGCAAGGGCGCGGCCGTCTCCGCCGGACCAACACCCTGGACGCGAACGCCCGCATCGGGGCGCAGCCGGCGCCAGCGCGCCTGTTCACCCCGCGCCACCGACCGAAAGGTGCTGATGCCCGCGCGATCCGCCTGCGAACGTAGCGCGGCATCGGACGTCACCAGCGCCACGCCGATCCTGGTCGCGACGGCTTCCCGGCGCAGGACCCGCAGGTCCACGGCGGTGAGCCGCAGCTCCTCGGGGACAACAAGGAGGACGTGCTCAGCCTGGGCCGTGCGCAGCTTTGCCAGGACGCCCGGCAAGGTATCCTCGGAAGTCAGTGAAATCGTTCTGATCATGGAATGCAAGAAACTACTTTACCTGCTTCCGCACAAGTTCCGCCACCTGGGCGAGCGCCGCGGGGAGCTTGGCCAGGTCGCGGCCGCCGGCCTGGGCCAATGACGGCTTGCCGCCGCCGCCGCCGCCCACGGTGCGCGCCACCGCCTTAACGATCTCGCCCGCGTGCGCGCCGCGCTTGATCAGGTCTTCCGTCACGGCGGCGATCATCTGCGGTTTGTCGTCAATCGCCGCGGCCAACACCACCACCGCGGAACCGAGCCGGGCGCGCAGGTGATCGCTCATATCGCGGAGCGTTTGCATGTCGGCGCCCGTCACCTCGGCAGCGACCACGGCGACGCCATTCACCATTTCGGCCTCGGCCGCCAGCTTATCGGTCTGCTGCATCGCCAACTCGGCGCGCAGGTGCGCGATCTCCTTCTCGCTGGCCTGGAGCTCGCCGTAGAGGTTCCGCACCGCGCGATCCACCTGGTCGGCCGGCACGCGGAGGATCGCCGCGGTCTGGTCGAGCAGCCGCAGCCGGGCCTGAGAGAACTGGTGCGCGCCCCGGCCCGTCACGGCCTCGATGCGGCGCACACCCGCGCCCACGCTCTCCTCGGAGATGATGTGGAAGGAGCCGATCTGTGCGGTGCGCTGCACGTGCGTGCCGCCGCACAACTCCTTGCTGAACTCGTCCCCTTCCCAGCCGACCCGGATCACGCGCACATCGTCACCGTATTTCTCGGTGAAGAGCGCCATCGCGCCGTCCGCCACGGCCTCCTTGTAGGAGGCATGCGAGATGTTGACCGGATAATCCGCCAGGATCGCATCGTTGACCGACTGCTCGACCGCGTCCAGCTCCTCCTGCCGGAGCAGCGATGAATGGGTGAAGTCAAAGCGCAGCCGATCCGGTGCGACCACGGAGCCGGCCTGGTGCACATGCTCGCCCAGGATATAGCGCAGCTCGCTGTGGAGCAGGTGCGTGGCGGTGTGGTTGCGCATGATGTCCATGCGGCGCTCGATGTCCACCTCGGCCCACGCCTTGTCGCCCACGGCCGGCGCGCCGATTGTGACCTCGCCCACGTGGACAATCAGCCCCGGCACGGCCCGGCGCACCTCGTCGACGCGGATCTCCCACACGGGATCCTCGTCGTCCTCCTTGGCATACGCGGCAATGAAGCCGGTGTCGGCCACCTGCCCGCCGGACTCGACGTAGAATGGCGTCTCCGGGAGCACAACTTCGACCTTATCGCCAACCTTGAGCCGCGCCGCGCGCTGTCCGTCACGGACAAACGCGAGCACGCTCGTCTCGCGCTCGAAGTCCTCCTCGTAGACATGCGCCACGCCGGTCGGCGGCAGCGCGCCCTCGGCCTTGAGCTCGTGCAGCAGGTCGAGGTACACCTGCACGCTCGCCACATCCTGTGCGGCGAACTGCGCGGAAGCCCGGGCCCGCTCCTTCTGCTCGCTCAACGCGGCCTTGTAGCCGTCCACGTCCACCGTCATGCCAACCTCGCGCGCATAGTCCTGCGTCAGATCCAGCGGGAAGCCGAACGTGTCGTACAGCCGGAACGCCTCCGCACCGGGGATCGTCATCTCGCCCCGGCCGCGCAGGTCGGCGATCAACGTATCCAGCAGCGCCAGGCCGTTTGTCAACGTCTGGCTGAAACGGCTCTCCTCCTGCTCGATGTTCGACAGAATAAACTCGCGGCGGCGGACGATCTCGTCATAGTGCGGCCCCATGATCTCGATCACCGTCTTGGCGATCTCGGCCAGGAACGGTTGGGTGAAGCCAAGCATCCGGCCATGCCGCGCCGCGCGGCGGAGGATCAGTCGCAGCACGTAACCGCGGCCCTCGTTGGCCGGCAGCACCCCGTCACCGATCAGAAAGGTGATGGCGCGGCTGTGGTCGGCGATGATCCGGTAGGAGATCGCCCGCTGCGGGTCGGCAAGATCGGCGTCCACAGCCCGCTCGACGCCGGCCTCCCGCAGCAGCTCCCGCGTGCGGCGGATGATCGGCACGAACAGATCGGTGTCATAGTTGCTCCGCACGCCCTGGAGCACGCTCACGATGCGCTCGAACCCCATGCCGGTGTCAATATGCTTGGCCGGCAGCGGCGCCAGGCGGCCGTCGGGCAGGTGGTTGTACTGCATGAAGACCAGATTCCATAGCTCGATGAACCGCTTGCAGTCCCCGTTCACCCGGCAGATGTGGCCCGGCACCCCGTGCTTGTCGCACAGATCCGGCCCCAGATCCATGTGAATCTCGCTGCATGGCCCGCACGGCCCGGTCTCGCCCATCTCCCAGAAGTTATCCTTGCGCCCGAAGAAGCGGATCTGGTCGGGCTCGATGTCGGTAACCGTCCGCCAGTAATTGGCAGCCTCCTCATCGCGGCCCAGGTCGCCCTTGTCATCCTCGAAGACCGTCGCCCAGAGCTGCGCCTTGGGGAGACGCCACACCTCGGTGAGCAGTTCCCACGCCCAGGTAATCGCCTCTTTCTTATAGTAGTCACCGATAGACCAGTTGCCCAGCATCTCAAACAGCGTATGATGATACGGCGACCGGCCCACATCCTCCAGGTCATTGTGCTTGCCGCTCACGCGCATGACCTTCTGCGAATCGGCGATGCGCCGGGCTTCGGGTTCAGCCAGGCCCAAGAAATAGGCCTTGAACTGGTTCATGCCCGCGTTGGTGAAAAGCAGCGTGGGATCATCCATCGGCGCAAGCGAAGCGCTCGGCACGATCAGGTGGCCCTTGCTGCGGAAGAAATCCAGGAATTGCTGCCGCACTTCGGCGCTGGTCAGGGTGGGCGGATTGTGAGTCATGATCTGTCCTCGCATGGCGTACGCCCGGCGCACGCATCCTCAATGGTCTATCGTCAACTTAAGTCACGACGCGCCGGAAACTCCAGCGCGTTAGAGACGCCATTTTACGGCAAGCTGCGGGCTTTGTCAAAGAAAATCCCCAACCGGCTGCCGGCTGGGGATTTTGCCCACGAGAAGAAGACCGGATGTCAGTTCGCGATCTTCGGCATGGAGAAGTGGATCTCAGCGACCTGATCGTTCTCAAAGTACTCGACCGTGATCAGGTGCGAGCCGCCCATGATGATCACATCCTGGGTGTAAGTGGTGGCCGGCTGCACTTTCCAGGCGTCAATCACCAGCACATTATCAATCGAGATGCGCACACCATCATCCGCCGTGACCGTGACGCGATACGTGCCGGTCGCGATGTTCAGCGTCTGCTGCCAGCGTGCCGAGAAGCCATCGGCGAACACCTGGGCCGCGGGCGAGCCATAGCCCCAGGCGTAGTCGAGCTTGGTTTCGTTGCGCGCCACAACCACGGGGCCGGACAGGTCCTTGCTGTTGAAGTATTGCGCGCGCCACGGGCCGACCTTGGGCGGAGTCGGCGGCACCGGCTTCGGCGGGGTCGGCTGCCAGGCGCCGCCGCAGATGCACAGCGGCTGCCCGACGTAGATCCGGTTCGGGTTTGCGATGCCGTTGCAGCGCTGCAAATTTGCCACACTGGTGCCAAACCGCCAGGCGATGCGGGTCAGACTGTCACCCGCAGCCACGGTGTAGCGGGCGAAGCAGGCGCCACCCGGCCCAGGACGCGGGCCTGGCGGCGGCGGCGGCGGACATGTCCCCGGGATCGCCAGCGTCTGGCCGGCATAGATCACGTTTTCGTTCCAGATCCCGTTCGCGGCCATGATGGACTGGATCGAGACGCCATAACGGGCTGCGATGCGGGTCAATGTGTCGCCAACCCGAACCGTGTAGTACACGGGCTGGCAGCCTGAGGCGCTCGAACTCGCCGAGGCGGCGGGCGCCAGCAGGAGGCTGAGGACGATCATAAGAGCGGCGACGGCGCCCCAGCGGCGCTTCCAAGGTTGAGGCATAACGCGATCTCCTTTCAGTCACTGGGTTTCCCGGATAGGCTTTTGACAACCCCTGGTCGCTGTGCTATGATGCCGCCATGCTGCGACAGTGGTTGCCACAACAGGCTTTGTATTCGTATTCGGGGGGCGGTTTCGCCCCCCGACGTTGAACGCGCAGCACGTCCATTGTGTGCAAAGACAGCGTGGCGTCTGCTACGCTGTCTTTTGTTTGCAGGCGGCCACCTGAGCTGGCTGCCGAAGATTATACATCACCCACCATACAGAATGCAATACGGAGTTGAGGGCTATGAGTCCGTTTCGTCCCGTGGAAGAACAGCTTGCCATCCTCATGCGTGGGGTGGAGTTCGGCGATGAGACCACCCGTGTCAACATGGAAAATGAGCTGCGGCAACGGCTTGCCGAGTCGCTCCGCGACGACAAACCGCTGCGCATCTACTGCGGTTTCGATCCGACGGCGAGCGATCTGCACCTCGGCCACACCGTGCCGATGCGCAAGTTGGCCCAGTTTCAGGAGCTCGGCCACGAAGTGATCTTTCTGATCGGCTCGTTCACCGCGCTGATCGGCGACCCCAGCGACAAGACCGCGGCGCGACGCCAGCAGACCGATGAAGAGGTGCGCGCCCATGCCAAGACCTTCACTGACCAGGCCTGGAAAATGCTCGATCCCGACCGCACCCTGGTGCTGTACAACGGTGAATGGCTGTCCCAGCTCACTTTCAAGGATTTGATCGGGCTGGCGTCCAATTTCACCGTCCAGCAGTTCCTGGTGCGCGAGAACTTCGCCCTTCGCTTCGAGAAGGGCGACCCGATCTGGCTGCACGAATTCTTCTACGCGCTGATGCAGGGGTATGACGCGGTAGCGATGAAGACCGATATCCAGATCGGCGGCACGGACCAGCTTTTCAACCTGATTGCCGGCCGTAAGCTGATGGAATCGTTCGGTCTGCGGCCGCAGACGATCCTGACCTTCCCGATCCTGGTCGGCACGGACGGCGTGCTGCGGATGAGCAAGACCACGGGCAACCACATCGGGATCAATGAGCCGCCGGAGACGATATTCGGCAAAGTGATGAGCATCCCCGACGGGGCGATGCGTTCCTTCGCCGACCTGGTGACGCGTTGGACCCCGGATGACATTCGCCGCCGCTTCGGCCAGTTAGCCGCGGGCGAACTGCACCCGCGCGATCTCAAGATGCAGCTTGCCTGGGAGCTGGTGGATGCGTTCCACGGCACGACGGCCGCCGACGCGGCGCAGGAGCACTTCCGCACCGTGTTCCAGCAGCGCGAGCTGCCGGCCGACATGCCGGAGCTGAGGCTGATGCAGCCGGTGATGGTGGCGGATCTGCTGACGAACAGTGGGCTCGCGCCGAGCAAGAGCGAGGCGCGCCGTCTGGTGCAGCAGGGCGGGATCAAGCTTGACGGCGAACGCGTGGATGACTTCAACCAGCTCATTGCCCCGGACGCGGCGCATGTCCTTCAGGTCGGCCGGCGCAAGTTCGTCAGGCTGCTGCCGGCCCACTGAGGCCGGCCGGGATGTCCACGTGCAGGGCGGGACGCGGTCCGGCCCTGCACGCTCATCCGCCGCGGCGGCCCGGTTCGTCGTGGCGAGTTCAGTCGCTGTGGGCCCGCTGACGACTGAGGCCGTGACGCCGGCCAGTTTCATGAGCCACGGCGCCGCCCGCAGCAGCGGCGTCACCCGCCTTCATGACATAGCGACCTAACCTGACGAGGTATCTTCGTGCGCAAGCCAAGCCTGTTCCTCGCCCTGGCGATTGGCGTCCTCTTTGTGGTGACTGCAAGCGCCCTGGTCCATCCGGTCGTGAGCGCTGCGCCGGCGCACGCCACCCCGGTCCCGCCCCAGGCCGCAGTCGCTCCGGCGCAGCCGGCCTATCTTGGCAACTCGCCCCACGCCGGCCGGCCCGGCATCTATGTTTTCTACGATTGGGAGCATCTGAGCCCAACGGATTACCCCCTGGTCGGCGGGCACATCACCATCAAGTGGAACCAGATTCAAACGGCGGATGGCGTCTATAGCTGGGACTACCTGGATGCGTGGATCGCGGCCGAGGCGGCTCTGGGCAAGCCGGTGGGCATCGGCATTGATCCGTACATCCACGACGACGGCGGCGTGCCGGGCTACGTTTATACCCGCTATCCGACGGCCAAGATCACCTGCGCCGACCCAGAAAGCACGACGGGCAAGACAGAAGTCATCCCAAAATACTGGGATCCCGGCTACCAGCAAGAATACAGCAAGTTCGTCCAGGCGCTTGGCCAGCACTACAACGGCGACCCACGGATCGCCTTCCTTGAGATCGGCATGGGCATGTACGGTGAGACGCAGCCGGCGCAGGACAAGTACAACACGTGCCTCGCCAATGCCGGGCTGACGAGCAATCTGTGGGTGGATACGGTGAACTGGCACACCGACGCCTACCTCCAGGCTTTCCCCAACACAACGCTGCTGCTGGAATACGCCCCGATCTTCCTGATCCGCAAGGAGCGCCGCCTCTTCTCCGATTACGCGGCGCAGCGCGGCGTGGGGCTGCAGGACAGCGGCTTGCGGCCCGATGCGCCGGTGCTGGTCATTGACGACCCGACCTTCACCAACTACCAGGCCGGCGAATATGACCCGATTCTGAAATGGGCCAACACCGTGCCGATTGCCTGGGAAAGCACGGAGACCGGCACGGTCAACGGCCCTGCCGCCACGCTGTGGCGCATCTACTCGGCGCTCGACAAACACTCGGATTATGTCCTGCTGGACCGGGTTCAGGTCAAGGATCGAGCGCGCTGGCCGTGGATCGAGTTCGCCAACCAATATCTGGGCCGCACGCTGGCCGACACCCCGAGCGTGTGGGTGGCGCTGCGCGAGACGGAGTACGACTGGTTCCCAGAGTACGGCAATTTCAGCTTCTGGCTGTATCAGAACGATGATGTCCCGGGCGGCCGGACGGTGCCGCTATGGCTGGTCGGTGATGCGCCGGAAGGCCGCTACACCCGGCGCACCGACAGCGCCAGCGGCAACTCCGCGATGTACTTCAACATTGACGACGGCTATCTGCTCAACACGACCGAGCCTGCCACCCTCAAAGTCACCTATTTGGATCAGGGGCATGACACCTGGGAGCTCCAGTACGACAGCACCAGCAGCGCCTACAAGAGCGCCGGCGTCATCACCAAGACGAACACCGGCAAGTGGCTGACCGCGACTTTCTACCTGACCGACCCGCGTTTCGGCAACCGGCAGACCGGCGGCGGCGCCTATGCCGGGAGCGACTTCCGTCTGTGGAACCGCGACGACGGCGATGAGATCATCCACTTCGTGCAGGTCATCGCCTCGGGCCGGCCGCAACCCACGCCGTGGCCCACGCCGACGCCCGGCCCGACCCCGACGCCGGGCAAGACGGCCACGCCGACGCCCACCCCCACGCCGACAACCCCGCCCGTGGAGTGTCCGCGCGTGCCCGAGCCGATGGTGCTGGACGGCGACCTGCGCGAATGGGCCGGCCGCCCCGGCATCACACTCGATAGCAGCACCGCCGCCTTCATTGAGAGCGGCACAAAACCCACTGCGGCCGATCTCTCGGCCCAGGTGTGGTGCGGCTGGCAGGGCAATGACCTGGTGTTGGCTGCGCAGATCAACGACGATCTGATTTACCACGACAGTGCCAGCATCTGGCACGACGACAGCATCGAGCTGGCCCTGGACGGGCTGCGCGATGGGTCAAACTGGGCCGCCGACGACCACCAGTTCACCATCGCCAGTGACGGCCGGCTGACCGACTTCGGCATCAACGCCGTGCCCGCGGCGACGGTGGTCACACGGACGCTGACCGGGGGCTGGGCCACCGAGTTCTACATCCCGGAGAGCGCACTCGGCGCCGGCAGCCTGGCGCCGGGCCGCGTGATCAGCTTCACGGTGGGCCTCAACGAAGACGACGACGGCGGCGTCCGGGATGATCACATGATCTGGCGCGGGACAAGCACCTACGGCAAGTCCGACCAGTACGGCGCGCTCATTTTGAGCGGTGCGCCGAACCCGCCGACGCCGACGCCCACCGGCGGGATCGTCGCTGCCACGGCCACTGCGACGGCCACAGCCACTCCGACCGCTTCGGTCACACCCACCGCGACCTGGACGCCATCCGACGCCACCCTCACGCCAACGGCAACGCCTGGGGCAATAACCACCGCATCTCCGACGGCCACGGCAACAGCGACGCCCACGGCGACGCTCACGGCCACGGCAACGACAACGGCCACCCCGCGGCCGCCGGATCGCGTCCTTTACTGCCCGGCGCTGGGCGCCGATTTCACCCTGGACGGCCTGCTGAACGAATGGAGTGAGGCACCGGAGGCGGCGGTGCTCGCCGAAACCGCGGACTATCTGTACCTGGAGACGCCCGCCAACCCGGCCGATCTCTCCGCGCAGATTCGCTGCGGCTGGCTGGGCGATGATCTCATCCTCGCGGGCCAGGTCTCGGACGATGCGCTTAAGCGCGATTCGCCCCGCATCTGGGATGATGACGCCATCGAATTCGGCATGGACGGCGCGGCCGACCAGGTTTACTGGAACCCGGACGACCACCAATTCACGTTGGCGTACGACGGCTCGCTCACCGATTTCGGCAGCACGCCGATCATCACCGCGACCCGCGCGATCTCGGTGTCCGCCACAGGCTGGCAATTTGAACTGCGCCTGCCCCAATCGGTCACGCACATCGGCCCGCTGTCCACCGGCCAGGGCATCGGCTTCACCATCGGTCTAGACGACGACGACAACGGCGGCAAGCGTGACACCTTCATGGTGTGGGAAGGCCAGACCACCATCGGCGCGCCCAGCGGCTTCGGCCGGCTCGTCTTGACCGGGCAGAAGTTCGTCCCGACCCCGGAGCCGACCGCTACGGCCACCCCGACGCTCGACCCGAACGCGCCCACCGCGACGCCGACGGCCACGCCGACGCCGACCGTGACCGTAACGCGCACCGCCACGCCGACGGCTTCGCGCACGCCGACGCTGACCGCGACTGCCACGCCGACCGCGACGCGCACCGTGACGGCCACCCAGACGCCCACGGCCACCGCCTCGCGCACGCCGACGCTGACCGCGACTGCCACGCCGACCGCGACGCGCACCCTGACGGCCACCCCAACGCCCACGGCGAGCCGGACAAGCTCGCCGACCGCCACCGCAACAGCCAGCGCCACGGCAACGCCGACGGCCTCGCGCACACCGACCGCCACCTGGACGCCGACGTCAACGGTCACCCTGACCCCCACGCCCACGGCCACCGCCTCGCGCACGCCGACACCGACGCCGACGGCCACGTTCACGCCCACGGCAACGCCGACTTTCACGCCGACTGCCACGCCAACGCCCACGCGCACGCCGACGCCGACGCCGACGCCAACGCCCACGCCGACTCCAACGCCCACGCGAACTCCGTAGCTAACGCCTTCGCATAAGCCTACCTTCACGGCCACCTCAACGGTGACGCCGACCCCGACGGCGACCGCGACGCCGACGCCGACGCCCACCGCCACGCCGACAGCCACGCTCACGCCCACGGCCACGCCGACCTTCACGCCCACGGCCACGCCGACGTTGACCCCGACGGAGACCGCCACGCCGACGGCGACGGCCACGTTCACGCCCACGGCGACGCCGACTTACACGCCGACCGCCACGCCAACGCCCACGGCCACTGCGACCGCCACGCCGACTGAAACCGCCACACCGACGCCGACGCCGACCGCAACCCCTTCAACCGGCAACCTGCAGGGCCGGGTTTTCTGGGACGGCAACACGAACGGCGTCTACGACTCCGGTGCAGACATGCCGCTGAACCGGGCGCTGGTTTCACTCAAGACGAACTCCGGCAGCGACATTCGGGCGCAGACGACCGAAAGCGACGGCGCCTACCGATTCAGCGAACTCACGCCGGGCACGTACCTCGTTCATGCCGAGGGCCCGGCCGGGTTTGTCGTCAACGCATCCGATATCGCGGTCGCCGTACGGGCGAACGTCACGCTGCTGCTGGACTTCCCCGCGGCGCTGATCTCCACCGAGACGCCGACGATGACGCCGACGATCACCGCCACGCCGACGCCGCAGCCCACGGCGACGCCCACCGCGACGCGCACGCCGGCGCCCACCCCAACGCGCACGCCCACCCCAACGGCGCCGACGCCGACGCCGAGCCCCACGCCACCGACATTCACGATCGTGGGGCAGGTGTGGAACGACCGCAACGGCGATGGACTGAAAACGGAAGAGGAGTCAGGCCTGCCGGGCGCCAGCTTGCGGCTGCTGATGGACAGCGACCAGAACGGGATCGAGTCACCGCCAGACACCGAGGTAACGCGCGTGGTTTCCGGCGCCGATGGAGAATTCCTGATCACCCCGGTGCAGTTGGGCGCCTACCTGCTGGTGCAACAGGATCTCGCCGGCTACTATGCGACCACAGCGCGACGAGTGGCGGTGGAAAACCTGACCGGCGGCCTGACCGTGACGGTAAACTTCGGCAACCGGCCCGGCCAGCGCGCCTATCTGCCGCTCCTGTTGCACAAGATCTATTGAGCGCGTCGAAGCGCGCCGGGCGATCTACGCGTGGATCGCCTGCACCACGTTGTGGATCCAGCGTCCGGACAACACCCGGAAGATGCCGATCACGAACTTCGTGGCCTCATCCGACATGACCATCAGCACCACCCAGTGGACCGGCAGATGCAGCACGAAGGCGCCCAGCAGCGCCATGGGGATGCCGATCGTCCACAGCGGCCCGGTGTCGGCGAGGAGCGCAAACCGCGTGTCGCCGCCGCTGCGCAAGATGCCGACGATCAACGTCAAATTGGCCGCCTTCACCCACAGTGCACAGGCCAGGACGAGCAGCACGTTGCGCGCATACTCCTGCGCTTCGGGCGAGATGCGGTAGAGGGACAGCAGCGGGCCGCGCACCAACAGGATCCCGCCGCCCATCGCGGCGCCGAACGCCACGGCCAGCAGCAAGAAGCGTTTCGCCTCGGCCAGCGCGCCTTCGCTGCGGCCGGCGCCGATCCGGTTGCCGAGCATAATCGCGGATGCATTGCCGATGCCGAAGAGCGGCACCAGCGCCACGCTCTCGATCGTGCTGGCAATATTGGTCGCGGCGATGGCCTCCGTGCCGATGCGGGCATAGATCGCGCTGTAAACCGTGATCCCCAACGACCAGAGGATTTCGCCCAGCACGACCGGCGCAGCAGTGCGGATGAAGCGGCCCACCAGATCGCGGTTGATATCCAGCAGCTCGGCCGGCCGGGCCGCCGCGGGCAGTTGTAGGTGGTAGGTCAGGCTCAGGATCAGCACGCACTCCACCAGGCGGGCGATCACGGTCGCCACGGCCGCGCCCATGATCCCCATCGTCGGCGCGCCGAGATACCCGAAGATCAGGACATACGCCAGGAACGTCTTCAGGCTTAACGCAATCAGGCTGACGAACAGCGGCGTCTTCACCTGCCGCACGCTGCGGAGCACCATCGCAAAGACGGTGCTGATCGCGGTCGGGATGTAGCACATGCCGACGACCCGCAGGTAACGGCTGCCGGCCTCGATTACCGCAGGGTCGTGAGAATAGAGGGAAAGCAGCGCGGCGGGCGCCAGGACCGCAGCCAGGCTGAAGAGTGCGCTGCCGCCGATCCCCAACATCAACGCCAGCCCCAGGACGCGGCGGACGTTCACCACGTCATCGCGGCCCCAGAATTGGGCGGAAAAAATCGCTGAGCCGCTGCCGACGCCGAACAAAAACAGCGACATCAAGAAGAAAATCTGCCCCGCCAACCCCACGGCTGCGACTGCCGTCTCCCCAAGCTGGCCGATCATCAGCACGTCCACCGCGTTGAGTGCGTTCATCACCAGCGATTGGGTCGCGATGGGCACGGCCAGGCGGACCAGGTTTTGGGAGAATTCACCCTCGACAAACGAAGTTGTGTTCATCCGGCGCAGTATCGCATAACCGGCAACCCCGGCCAAAAAGCCGGCCCGCGTGCTCCCGGCCTCTTGCGTTCTGCCTGAGATGCGTTATACTCCGCGTGCCGGTGCGCGGAGTGTCCGCGCCGATCTTGCCCACCCAGGAGTGCCAGCATGTCCGCCCAACGTTTATCCGCTCTCGCTCTCTTGATCATCGCAAGCCTGCTTCTTGCCGCGTGCGGCGCGGCCGGCGGCGGCATCGCCGTCAAAGATGCTTATGCGCGGGCCACACCGCCTGAGGCGGTGACGACCGGCGCGTTCGCCACCATCACCAACGGCGGCAAGGCGGCCGACCGGCTGATTTCGGCTGCCAGCCCGGCCGCAAAGACCGTCGAGCTGCATGAGACGGTCAATGAAGGCGGCGTGATGAAGATGCAGCCGCATCCCGAAGGTTGGGAGATCCCGGCCGGCGGTAAGCTGGAACTCGCACCCGGCGGCAAACACATCATGCTGATTGATTTGGCCGCTCCGTTGAAGGCCGGCGAAACGATCGAGCTCACGCTCACCTTCGAGAAGGCCGGCGCGATCAAGATCCAGGCGCCGGTGAAGGCGATCATGTCCGGCATGTAGACAGGGCGCCGACGCCCGCAGGACAATGATGAAATGAAAACACGGTCCTGGATCAATTTGCTCGCCGGCGCGCTTATCGGGGCCGCGGCGGCCGCGGGCTACCAGCAGTATCAGCGCCGGCCGTTGGCGCGCATCCCCAGCGTGGAGGGCCTCGACGATCCGGCCGTTGCGCTCGGCTACGGCAAAATCATGCGCCTGCCGCACATCGCGCTTCTGCGCGCCTGGCTCGCCCGCCAGGCGGCCCGGCTGATGCCCGCGGGCGAGGCCGCCGACATCGGCTGCGGGCCGGGCTATCTCGCCATCGCGCTGGCGCGCCGCGCGCCCGGCCTGCGTGTCACCGGGGTGGATCTCTCAGACGTGATGTTGGTGCAGGCGCGCGAGGAAGCGCGTGCGGCCGGCCTGGCGCACCGGACCGACTTTCGCATCGGCGACAACGCGGCCCTCCCCTTCGCCGATGCCGCGCTGGACCTGGTGATCAGCACCCTGTCGTTGCACCATTGGGCCGATCCGGTGACGGTGCTCGATGAGGTGGCGCGCGTGCTGCGGCCCGGCGGCGCGTTCTACATCTTCGACCTGCGCCGCGATCTGACCCCGCCGCCCTGGCTGCTCCTCTGGTTTGCCACCAACGTGGTCGTGCCGCGGCCGCTGCGCTACGTGGGGGAGCCGCTCGGCAGCCGAAACGCCGCGTACACACCCGCCGAGGCAACCGCCCTGGCCGAGACCAGCAAGCTGACCGGCTGGCGCGTGACCGCCGGTCCGCTCTGGCTGACCATCGAGGGGCATACCCCACACGCGGATCGGTAGGACGGGTTGCCACCCCGTCCCACCCTGCCAGGAGCCAACATGTCATCGCCGAAAGCAACCCGCTACCTCATGTTCGCCCTGCTCTACTTCGCCCAGGGCGCGATCCTGAGCTATTTCACCGCGCTGAACGCCCTCTACCTGTTGTCGTTCAACCTGAGCATGAGCCAGGTGGGCCTCTTTTCCGCCATTGCGCTGATGCCCTTCGTTTTGAAAATCTTCCTGGGGATGATCAGCGACCGGTTCAACCTGCTCGGTAAAGGCCATCGCGTACCGTACATCGTTGTGGGCCTCACCCTGCAGGCGGTCTGCTGCGTCATTGCGCCGTTCATCCATCCCGGGACGCACTTCGGCCTCTTCGCCGGGCTGGCATTTGTGCTGATGACCGGCATGGCGCTCTACGACACGTGCACCGATGGGCTGGCGCTGGACACCACGCCCGAAAGCGAACAGGGCACGGTGCAAAGCCTGATGGTCGGCGGCCGGGCGCTGGGTGTGGTCGTCGTCTCGGCGGCGATCGGCGCGCTGGCGCAACTTGCCTCCTGGCGGGTCGCCTTCTGGACGCTGGCGCTGATCACCCTGCTGCCGCTGCCGTTCGTGCTGCGGATGGTTGAAGCGCCGCGGCCAGCCGAGCGTCGCTTCCAGTGGCGCGCCTTTCGAGCGTTCACGCGGTGGCCCGTGATCGCGCTGGGCCTGCTCGGCGCGCTCTATTCGCTGATCATCAACGGCGCAAACCAGATCGTCAATCCGTTCCTGCAAGGGAACTACGGCATCAACTACATCACCGCCGGGTTCTACACTGCCGCGTGGGGCGTCGGGGTCGTGCTCGGCGGGCTGGCCGGCGGCCGGCTGGCCGACCGGATCGGCCGCCTGCGCACGGTGGCTGCGGCGCTGACCGCCGCAGCGGTCGCCATCGCCGCGTTGGCCGCGATCCAGAGCCCGCTGATGGCGTGGCCGCTGGTGCTGGCATTCGGCTTTGCGTTCGGGTTCTACGAGACCGTCTACTTCGCCACCTCAATGGCCTTCTGCGACCCACGCATCGCCGCCTCGATGTTCGCGCTGCTGATGGCCGTCGCCAACCTGGGCACCGGCGTCGGGATGGCGGTTTCCGGTGCGCTGTCCGACGCAGCCGGCTACCGCGCCACCTTCCTGGTGCTGGCCGCGCTCAACCTGTTGGCGCTGCCGCTGCTGCCGGCGATCTTCGGCCGGAAGCAGGCATAAACCAAACGGGAGACGGGTTCAAGTGACTGCTTCAACCGCAAACTGGGACGAGATCGCGGCCGATGCCGCGGCGACGCTGAGCCGTTATGTCCAATTCGACACCACCAACCCGCCGGGGAACGAGCTGGCTGCCGCCGGTTGGCTGCGCGATCAACTCATCACCCGCGGCATCAGCGCGGACGTCCAAATCCACGAGCCGGCCGCGGGCCGCGGGCTGGTGCTGGCGCGCATCGCGGGCCGCAAGCCGCTCAAGCCGCTGCTCGTCACCCATCACATGGACGTGGTGGCGGCCGATCCCACGCAATGGTCGCACGCGCCGTTCAGCGGCGCGGTGGCTGACGGCTGCGTGTGGGGCCGCGGCACGCTCGACACCAAGAACCTCGGTGTGATCTTCCTGCTGGCGCTGGAATCGCTCCTCCGGGAAGGCGTCCGTTTCCGCCGGCCCATCATCTTCCTCGCCGTGCCGGACGAGGAAACCGGCGGCGAGCACGGCATGCGCTGGCTGGTGGAACGCTTCGGCCCGGAGCTTGACCCGGAATGGGTGTGGGACGAGGGCAGCGGCGGCGTGAAGGGCATGTTCGGTGACGGCGTGATGTTCGGCCTGGCCGTCGCGGAGAAGCAGATCCAGCACCTGAAGCTGAGCGCGGCTGGCCGGCCGGGCCACGCCTCGACCCCGCACCGGGACAACGCCAACGTCACCCTGTTGAACGCGCTCGACCGGGTGTTGCGGCGCGAGCGGCCGCTGCGCGCCAACGCCGTCGCCGCGGCGATGTTCCGCGCGCTGGCGCACACGCAGAAGTTCCCCGCCTCCCTGCTGATGAGGCACCTCGATCGTCCGCCCGTGCTTCTGCTGGCGGCCGGGCAGCTGGAACGCGAGCCGCTGATCAACGCACTGCTGCGCGACACCATGAGCCTGACGGTGCTGCGCGCGGGCTACAAGGTCAACGTGATCCCCGAACGGGCCGAGGCGGAACTCGATTGCCGCCTGCTGCCGGACACCGACGCGGCGGAGTTCCACCGCTGGCTGCGGGGCCGCCTCGCTGACGAGCGGGTGACGGTGGAAATCGGCGAGAGCTCGCCGCCGTCGGGCATCGCGCCGCTGGACGGGCCCTTCCCGCGCGCCGTTGAGCGGGCCGTCGCGGCGCACGTGCCCGGCGCGGGCGTCTTTCCGCTGCTGATGTCTGGCGCGACCGATGGCCGCTACTGGCGGGGCCGCGGCTATGCCAGCTACGGTTTCGGGCCGGTCATCATGACCCGCGATGACATCGCCCGCATCCACGGGATTGACGAGCGCATCTCGGTCGAAAACCTGGTGTTGGGCGTCAAGATCGCCCGCGACGTCATCCGGGAGCTGTGCGCCGAGTGAGAGCATTCGGCTTGTTTCTGCTATAATGATGACGTTTCAGTCGCGGCGGGATAATCGCGCAGCCTGAGCCTTTGTGATTCGCGCCATTTTATGGCGTGTACCTTCAACCGTCAGTGCCGAGAGGATCACCCATCATGCCCTTCGCCGAACGCGTCGCCCAACTCAAACCCGAGGGGGCCTATTTCATGCTCAGCCGCGCCCAGGCGCTCGAAGCCGCGGGCCGCAAAATCATCCACCTGGAGATCGGCCAGCCGGACGTGCCGACCTTCGAGAACATCAGCCGCGCGGGCGTGAAGTCCATCCAAGATGGCTTCACCCGCTACACGCCCTCGGCCGGCATCCCGGCGCTGCGCCGCGCCATCGCCGAACAGGCCAGCGCCCAGCGCGGGCTGCACTTCGGCCCCCAAAATGTCGTGGTGGGGCCGGGCGCCAAGCCCGCGCTCTTCTTCCCGACCCTGGCCCTCGTCGGACCGGGCGATGAAGTGATCTATCCCGATCCAGGCTTCCCGACCTACGCGGCGATGATCGGCGTGGCGGGCGGCGTGCCCGTGCCCGTGCCGCTGCTGGAGGAGGCCGATTTCTCATTCGACCTGGACGTCTTCGACCGCGCGCTGAGCGACCGCACCCGGCTGATCATCCTCAACTCGCCGGGGAACCCCACCGGCGGCGTGATGCCGCTGGCCGCGCTGGAGCACATCGCCCGTGCCGCAGCCGAGCGGGACATCTGGGTGCTGTCGGACGAAATCTACAGCCGGCTGGTGTTCGACGGCGTGCAGGCGCCGACCATCGCCGGCCTGCCCGGCATGGCCGAACGGACGATCATCTGCGATGGATTCTCGAAGACGTACGCGATGACCGGCTGGCGGCTGGGCTACGGCATCATGCCCGCGGCGCTGGCCGAGCGCGTCGAGCTGCTGCTGACGCACTCGGTGGGCTGCACTGCGTCCTTCACCCAGGCTGCCGGCGTGGAGGCGCTCACCGGGCCGCAGGCGCGCGTCGCCGAGGTCGTGGCCGAGTATCAGCGCCGCCGTGACGTGCTGGTGGCCGGGCTGAACGCGATCCCCGGCGTGCGCTGTCGTAAACCGCAGGGCGCGTTCTACGTCTTCCCCAACGTTGCCAGCTTCGGCAAGAGCTCCGACTGGCTGGCCGACTACCTGCTGAACGAAGCCGGCGTCGCGGTCCTGCCCGGCACGTCGTTCGGCCCGCACGGCGAAGGCTATCTGCGGCTGGTGTTCGCGAACTCGCTCGACAACATCGAGCTGGCCCTGGCGCAGATGGCCGAGGCGCTGGCGCAGGTGGCATAGAGCGTAGAGCGTGGAGCGTGGAGCGTGGAGCGCCACCGTGTCACCGTGTCGCCGTGTCAACAAAGGAGCCTCCCATGTCCTTCCCAAAGATAGACCCGCTGGATTGGAGCACGATTCAGCCGCACGTGGACGCGCTGCTCGCTGCTGAGCTGACGTCCGAGAACGCTGCGGCTTGGCTGCAGCGATGGAGCGACCTGGCGTCGGTGCTGTACGAGGCCCAGGCGCAGATCAATCGCGCCATCACAGAAAACACCGCGGATGCGGAGGCCGACCGGCGCTTCAAGATCCTGGTGGACGAAATCCTCCCGCGGGCGCGGGTGGCGGACCAGGCGCTGCGCGACCGACTCTTGAGCCTGGCGGGCTATGCGCCGCCGGCCGATGCCATCGAGCTCGTGCGCCGTTTCCGCGCCGCGGCCGACATCTTTTGCGCCGAGAACGTGCCGATCCTGAGCGAGCTGCTCAAGCTGAGCAACCAGTACGACAAGATCATGGGCGGCTTGACGATTGACTGGAACGGGACCGCCGAGACGCTCGAGCGGGCGCGGATGCACTGGCAGAGCCCCGACCGGGCCGAGCGCGAGGTGTCGTGGCGCGCGGTGATGGCCGCGCACCTGGCCCAGCGCGAGAAGCTGAACGACCTCTACCTCGAAATGCTCCGGCTGCGGCGCCAGGTGGCGAAGAACGCCGGCCTGCCCCATTTCCGAGCCTACATATGGCAGGAGCTCGCGCGCTTCGACTACACGCCGGCCGACTGCTTCACCTACCACGCCGCGATCGAGCAGAAGGTCGTCCCCCTGGCACATAAGCTCTACGCCGAGCAGGCGGGCAAGCTGGGGCTGGCCGCGCTGCGGCCCTGGGACACCGACGCCGATCCGCACGGCGCGCCGCTGCGCCCCTTCCGCGATGTAACCGAGCTGGAAGCCGGCTGCCGCCGGATCTTCACCCAGGTAGATCCTGAGCTGGCGGCGTATTTCGACGTCATGCAGGACGGGTTCCTCGACCTGGATTCGCGGCCCAACAAGGCGCAGGGCGGCTACTGCGACGCCTTCCCCGTGACCGGCAAGCCGTACATTTTCATGAACGCGGTCGGCACGCACGACAACGTGCAGACGCTGCTGCACGAAGGCGGCCACGCTTTCCACTTCATGGAATCGCGGCGCAACCCGCTGTGGTGGAATCAGAACGGCCCGATGGAATTTTGCGAGGTCGCTTCGATGGGCATGGAACTGCTTGCGGCCCCCTATCTGCCGGCCGACCGCGGCGGCTTCTACACCGAGGCCGACGCACGGCGCGCTTATGCCGAGAAGCTGCGCGAGATCGTCACCTTCCTGCCCTACATGGCCGTGGTGGACGCCTTCCAGCATTGGGTCTACGTGGACGCGCCGGAGGCGGTGACCGCAGCCGATCTGGACGCCAAATGGAGCGAGCTGTGGGATCGCTTCATGCCGGGCATTGACTACGCCGGCCTGCAAGACGAGAAGGAAACCGGCTGGCACCGCAAGCTACACATCTTCGACTCGCCGTTCTACTACATCGAGTACGGTCTGGCCGAGTTGGGCGCGCTGCAAGTCTGGCGCAACGCGCTGCGAGATCAGCAGCGGGCCGTGGCCGATTATCGCGCCGCGCTGGCGCTGGGCGGTACGCGCGGGCTGGCACAGCTCTTCGCGGTCGCGAACACGACCTTCGCCTTCGATGCGACGGCCGTCGGCGAACTCATGGCGCGGGTCGAACAGCAGTTGCTCGACCTGGAAGGTTGACCCATGACAGTTGATCCCACCCAAAGGTTCACGACCCGGGTCGAGAACTATGTCAAATACAGGCCGGGCTATCCCCGGGCCATTCTGGATCTGCTGCGCCGCGAGTGCGGGTTGACGCCGGCCTCCGTCGTCGCCGACATCGGCTCAGGCACCGGTCTTTCGACCAAACTCTTCCTGGCCAACGGAAACCGCGTGTATGGGGTGGAACCCAACCCGGAGATGCGCGAGGCCGGGGAAAAGCTGCTGGCGCAGTATCCCCGCTTCGTGAGCGTGGCCGCGCCCGCCGAGGCAACCACGCTTGACGCCGGCAGCGCGGATTTCGTGGTCGCCGGCCAGGCATTCCACTGGTTTGACCGCGAGCAGGCGCGCGCCGAGTTCGCCCGCATCCTTAAGCCCGCAGGCTGGGCCGTGCTGATGTGGAACGAGCGCCGCGTCAGCGACACGCTCTTCCTGCGCAACTACGAGCGGCTGCTGAAAACCTTCAGCACAGACTATGCTGAGGTGGATCACCGGCGCATGGATGCCGCCGTGTTGGGCGCCTTCTTCGGCAAAACCGGCTACCGCGTCGCCCGCTTCAACAACAAACAGCGCTTCGACTTCGATGGCGTGCGCGGCCGGCTGCTGTCATCGTCCTACGCACCGGAGCCGGGCCACCCCAACTACGAGCCGATGCTGGCCGAGCTGGGGCGCATCTTCGACGCGTACAACCGCGACGGCTTGGTGACGCTTGTCTACGACACCAACGTTTATTACGGCCATTTGGCTGAAACTCGATAAACCATAGACCCTTGAGGTGATCATGAACAGACTCTTGATGCAAGCGCAGACTCAGCGCGATCCGCTCAGCATCGTGATCGGCGTGCTGCGTGCGGAAGGCTGGTCGCCGCGGCCCGACCCGGAGAACGGCGGCCTCAGTGTGGATTTTGGCGACAAGACGCTGCCGTGCAGCGGCGCCGCCTTTCTCGTGCCCGACGAGAGCCGCTTCGTGTTCTACGCTCAGTTCGACCGTGATGCGCCGGTGGAGACGCTGAGCCAGGTCGCCGAATACATCACCCGCGCCAATTTCGGGATTGACATCGGCAATTTCGAACTGGATTACGATGAGGGTTTGGTGCGATACAAGAGCAGCTTCGACTACGAAGGCGAGCCGCTGGCACCCAACTTGATCCGCAACGCCGTGCAGGCGACCCTGGATAGCGTCCGCATGTACGCCGCGGGCCTCGCTGACGTGATGGCGGGCACGAAGACCGCTGTCCAGGCGATCGCCGAGGCCGAAGCCGAACTGGACGCGGCGTAACGGCCGCGGAAGACCTCATGTCCGCTCCCACCAAAGCCGACTTTCTGCTCGACCCCACGGTTCACTTTCTGAATCACGGTTCGTTCGGCGCGTGCCCGCGGCCGGTGTTCGAGGCGTACCAGCAGTGGCAGGCCGAGCTGGAACGCCAACCGGTCGAATTCCTGGGCCGCCGCGCCGGCGAGCTGCTGGCGGCCAGCCGCGCGGCGCTGGCAGCCTACCTCGGCATCGCCGCGGATGACCTGGTCTACTGCCCCAACCCGACAACCGCGATCAACGCGGTGGCGCGCAATGTAGCGCGGCTGTCCGGCAGTGACCGAAAAGAAGGCTCCCGCCCCCTCGGAACCGGAACCAATAGAGATTCGCATCCGGCGCGTGACGGGTTGGGAATTCAAGAGGAAAAATCAGCGCCGATCAGCGTTCCTCTGCAAAATCTGCGTTCCGTTTTCGATCCGGAAGACTCACCTCTCCGGCTACAGCCCGGCGACGAGATCCTGACCACCGACCACGAGTACGGCGCGATGGATCGCACCTGGCGCTATCTCTGCGACCAGACCAGCATCCGTTATGTCCAGCGACCGATCCCCCTGCCCGTCACGACGCACGCCGACTTCGTCGAGCGGTTCTGGGCCGGCGTCACCCCGCGCACGCGCATCATCTTCATCAGCCACATCACCAGCGCCACCGCGCTGACGTTCCCGGCCGTCGAAATCTGCCGGCGGGCGCGCCAGGCGGGCATCCTCACCATCGTGGACGGTGCGCATGCGCCAGGACAGATCCCGCTGAACCTGGCGGAGCTGGGTGCGGACATCTACACCGGCGCCTGCCACAAATGGCTCTGCGCGCCGAAGGGGGCTGCCTTCCTCTACGTCCGCCGCGAGCTCCAGCCCTGGCTGGAGCCGCTGATCGTGAGCTGGGGCTGGGAGAGCGACGCGCCCGGCCCATCACCGTTCGTGGACTGGCACGAGTGGCAGGGCACGCGCGACCTGGCCGCGTACCTGAGCGTCCCCGCCGCGATCCGCTACCAGGCCGAGCATGATTGGGAGGCGACGCGCGAACGCTGCCACGCGCTGGCCGTCGAGACGCGGCAACGGATCGAGGCGCTGACCGGCCTGCCCGCCATCTGCCCGGATGACACCTTGCCACAATCCGGGAATCGCGAGGCGCGCTCGCCTGATGCGCCAGACGCAGGACCGGCTGAAGCCTCGATTCCGGCGCACTCGGCTCGCGCGACCTGGTTCACCCAATTCTTCGCCGCGCGGCTGCCGGAATGCGACCTGGATGCGCTCAAGGCCCGACTGTACGCCGAAGAACGCGTCGAGGTCCCGATCCACCGCTGGAACGGCATCCCGCTCGTGCGCGTGTCGTTCCAGGCGTACAACGACCGCGCCGATGCCGACGCGCTGCTCGCCGGCCTGGCGCGCCTGCTGCCGGAGCGAAACTGAGAATAGAACGCAAATGGCGCAGAACCGGGATGATCTGATCGCGGCCAAGGAAGCTGTGAAGGCCGAGCTGGCCCGCACGCAGCGTGCGCTGGAGCGGGCACGAGCCGAGCTGGCGGCAGCTTCGGGGTTGCGCCGGTCCGTCCTGTCGGGTCGCGTCCGACAATTGGAATCTCGCGCGGAGCGCCTGATGGCCCAGGAGCACGACCTGCGGCTGGCGATTGACCGCAACCGGTGAATTCTTCGTCCCCTATTTGTATTGTAAATAACTTATAAATCGTGGGTTGTCCAGGTAGAATGCTTTTGGAGGTGCAACGTGTCCGAGAGCGGCTACCTCAACTTCGACCTCGAGCTTGAACGCTCGGCGCAGGGCTACAACGCCGAGGTCCTGGGTTCCCCAGCGGGAGAAGCCCGGATCGAGCTTGATCGCGCCGCGTTTCAAGCCCTGGACCTCACTGCGTCTCCCCAGGTGATCGGCGGCCAGCTCTTCGAGGCTGTTTTCCGCGGCGCCACCGAGACGTGCCTGCGCCGCAGCCTGGATGAGGCAGAGCGGCAGGGCAAGGGCCTTCGCCTCCGCCTCCGCCTGTCGGATGCGCCGGAGCTCGCCAACCTCCCATGGGAATACCTCTACGATCGCAGCTCCGATCACTTTCTGGCGCTCTCGCGAGAGACGCCGCTGGTCCGCTACCTGGATCTGCCCCAATCGCCGCGCGATCTGCAGGGAGAGCCGAAACTCCGCGTGCTGGTGGTGATCGCCAGCCCCGCCGGCTACCCGGCGCTGGACACTGAGCGCGAATGGGACAACCTGCGCTCGGCGCTGCACGACCTGGGCGAACGGGGCGGGGTGGCGCTGGAGCGCCTGGACCCGCCGTCCGTCGGTGCATTGCAGGCACAGCTTCTGCGGCAGGAATACCACATCCTCCACTTTCTGGGGCACGGCGGCTTCGATCAGGCCAGCAACGAAGGCATCTTGCTGCTGCAGGACGAGGCGGGCAACCCCCAGGCCGTCACCGGCCAATACTTCGCCGCGCTGCTGCGCGATCAGCGTTCGCTGCGGCTGGCGCTGCTCAACGCGTGCCAGGGCGCGGAGGCCGCGGCGGGCGACGCCTACGCCGGCGTGGCCCAGCAGTTGGTGCGCGGTGGCATCCCCGCGGTCATCGCGATGCGGACGGCCATCAGCGACGCGGCAGGCGCCAGTCTGGCGCAGCGGTTCTACGCCGCGTTGGCCGACGGCGCGGCCGTGGATGCGGCGTTGGCGGAGGCACGCAAGACCCTCTTCGCCCAGGGCGCCGAGTGGGGCACGCCGGTGCTCTTCATGCGCTCGCCCAACGGCGAGCTGTGGCCGCGCCAGGCTCAGGCCCAACCCGCGCCCTCCCGCAAGAAAGCGTTACTGATCGGCGCAGCGGCCGCGCTGGTCCTGGCGCTGGCCTTCGCCGCATACCTCCTCTTCGTGCCAGCGCGAATGGACGCCAAATCTACGCTTAAGATCGCAGTCGCCGACGTCGGCGTGCTGGACGCGTCCGGCGCCATGCATCCATCGCCGGACGCCACCCTTGCGGCCGGTTGGATCACATCCGCGCTGGAAACTGCCATCCAGGGGGAAGGGCCCGACAGCCGGATCGCGGTCTGGCACAGCGGACTGCCGTGGACGCAGATGCGCGCCCGGCTGACGGCCCCAGCAGGCAAGACACCCCAGCAGCGAGCTAGCGCGGCGGAGGCGCTGGCCGAGCGCGTGGGGGCCGATGTGGTGATCTATGCGCACCTCGAGGCGGACTCCAACGGGGCAAATCTGGTGACTGAATTCTACGTCAGCGAGCGGGTGCGGCCCGAAGCCAATGAAACCCTCGGGCAATACACATTCGGCGACCCGCTTGGGCTGCCGGCCGACCTTGCCAAAGCCGACAGCCTGGTGCGCGAAGGCCTGGCGCGCCGCGTGAGCGATCGCACGACCGCCCTGTTCCGCCTGCTGTTGGGGCTGCGGGAAGACCTGCTGGGGGAACACCAGGCGGCGCTGACCCTGCTCCAGCAGACCGAGGCCAGCCTGGCGAGATGGTCTGAGCACGGAGAGGGCAAGGAGACCCTGTACTATTTTATGGCGCGCGAAGCCGGCTTTCTGGAGCGCTACACAGACGCGCAGGCGTACGCCGAAAAAGCCATCACCCTCAACCCTGAGTACACCCGCGCCCACATCGTCCTGGGCAGCGCCTACCTGGGCCAAGCGCAGCAGATGGCTGTGGCGCAGCGCCTGGCCGCCGGCAGCCCGCTCGACCTGGCCGAAGCAGCTTATCAGCAAGGCGTCACCCTGGCCCGAGCCTCCGGCGACCGCCGCATGGAGCTGATCGCACAGCTCGCCCTCGCCGGCGGCCACCTGGTGCGCGTGGCGGCGCTCTACAGCGCCGAGGATCCGCTGCTCGACGAGCAAATCGGCCCGCTGGCAGACCGCACCAGCCTCGAAGTCCGCACGCTGCTCGCCGCCCTGGACGAGATCAAACAGTATCGAATGTTGGGCCAGGCCCAGAGCTACCTGGGGCAGCTTTACTTTCTGCTGGGCAACCGGGCGCAGCGCCAGGGCGAATCGGCTGCGGCCCAAGCCGCCTTCGTCGAGGCGCGCACCGCCTTCCAGGCCTGCAGCGCGTTGGCGCAGAAGGCGCCTGAGGACAAAACCCTGGTCGAGCGGATCGTGCGGGGCGTCTGTGAGCCGGGCTTGCAGAACGTCAGCGCAGCGCTTACGCCATAGAGGGCAATGATCGAGAT
>CAZYGI010000025.1:0-48153 GCA_964647255.1 uncultured Anaerolineales bacterium
GCTCCAACCGGCCGGCGCCAGCCCGGCCGCGCCCCGCCAGAAGAATAGCACGACCAGCGCAATGACCGCCAATTCCGGCCAGTTGCGCGTTAGATCGGCCTGCGGCCCCGTGCCCGGCCAGACGAGGGGGCCGAACGGCTGCAACAGGTTCAGGATAGTGCGCGGGCGAATCCGGGCAGACATGCGTCCTCTCATCATCGCAGGATCAAGGGGAGCCAGGCCGAACGCCCGCTCCAATCGCCGAAGAGCAGCTCGACCGATCGGTTGGCCGCCAGATCCACAACCACCTCATCCGGCGTGGACGAGAACAACCCTGGGAAGTTCTGCTGCACCACCCGGTAGCGGTCGGACGCCAGATCACGGAAGACGAAGCGGCCATCGCCGCCCGTCACGGCCTGCCCGACCAGCGTCTGGCCGCGGTGCAACCGGATCGTGACCCCGACCAGGCCCGGCTCACCTGCGATCGGCACGCCGTCGCCGTTCAGGTCGTTCCAGACATACCCGGCGATGTCGCCGGTCGTGCGCGTCGGTGTGGCCGACGGGGTCGCCGTCGGGGCAGGCGTCAGCGTGGGCGTGGGCGTCATGGTTTCGGTAACCGTCGGCGTCGGCGTGGCGGTTGCCGTTGCGGTCGGCGTGGCCGTGGGGGTCGCAGTTGCCGTCGCCGTCGGGGTCGCAGTGGCCGTGCTGGTCGGCGTAGGCGTCAGCAAGAACTCGTGAATGTCGGCAGCCAGGGCCAGCTCGCCCCAACCGGTGGCGCTGCTGGCCGACGCGTAGGTGCTGGCGCCGCGGCGGATCATGTGCGTTTGGCCGTTTGCCCCGTGGCCCAGGTCATCATCCCACAAGCCGAACGTGTACGCAAGCCTCTGCCCCGCCGCCAGCTTGGATTGCCCCAACACCTCGGCCGGGATTGCGACCTCAAACTGCCAGCCGCCGGGGAGCGTCTGGGTGACGAACGTCAGGCTGTTGATCGCGGCGCCTTTGTCGAAGGTGCGGCCATCCACGGCGAGCGTGAACTGGTGCGAGCCGCCGGCCCCCTCAACCCCGATCTCGATCACATCATCCCGCCAGGGCTGGGTGGGATTGTCGTTGCCGATCAGGACGTCGTCGGTGATCGTCCCAGCGAAATAGAGATAGGAGGGCCGCCACAGCGCGCGCAGCACGGCACTCAGGTCCGCGGTCGCGGGGATCGCCCCGTCTATCGTTTCCGCGCGCGCCTTGCCGAGCGACTCGCCCGGCAGCGTCGCCCATTCGCCGGTGTCGCCGTCGAGATAAGGTGCAGCCGACGCCTGCTGCGCTTGGACATCCAGATCAAGGATACGGCGGAGGATCTTGCCCCCCTCACCGGTGGCCCAAACATGATTAAGGTCGAGGGCCGACACCCGGACAAGGGCCGTGTTCATGCCACTCAGCTCTCGACTCCAGGTTGCGCCACCGTCGTTGGTGACAAGGATGGTGCCGCCCGTGCCTACCGCCCAACCGCGGGAAGCATCCATGAACCCTAAGCCATAGAAATCGCTAGTTTGGCCACTTGTGCACGGCGTCCATGATGCGCCTCCGTTGGTCGTCATCAGAATTACGCCTCCATGCCCGACCGTGATGCCCTTGGTTGTGTTCCAGAAGTATACGCTCTCCAAAATCTGGCTTACACCGCTCGTCTGGCGTGACCAAGTTGCGCCGCCATCGGTGGATTTCAGTATGTTGCCGTTCCAACCGACAGCCCAGCCGACAGTAGCGTTGGCGAAGTACACGTCTTGCAGATTGGTCAACGGCGCAGGCATCTGAACGCCTTGCCACGTCACGCCGCCGTCTGTGGTTCGCCGAATCCAGCTTGTGCCGACGATCCAGCCGCGCTGGCGATCAAGAAAGTATACGCCCAACAGGTTATGTGTGCCACCATAGTCCTGTGTCTGCCAGTGAATGCCACCATCGGTCGTCCGTCCTAAATAACCCCAACCAGCCGCCCACCCATAGGAAGTATCCACAAAACTTATGTCATGCAAATCAACTGCGGGCGGCGCCGTAACCGCAAATGGCCCCCAGGTCAGACCCGCATTGGCCGTGCCAAGTAGAAGACCGCCTGCCCCAGCAACTCGCCCCCAGTTTTGATCCTTGAATTGAACCGGCCAGAGGAAGTTGCTCGTCCCACTGGCTTGTTGTCGCCACGTGCCCGGGTAGAGATCGGGAATGACCGTCTCGGTAGCGGTGGATGTCGGCGTTTTGGTACGGGTCGGTGTAGGTGTAAGGATCGGCTGGCCGGAAATAGCAAAATCATCATAGCGTGCATGCGCTTCACTGACACGCAATCCCGCAAGTCCCTGAGAAAACGTGGAGTCTGATGCCGATAGAACCAGGGTCCCGTTCACATATGCGCGTAATTGCGAGCCAGAGGCGGAAAACTTCAAGAGATAGGCTGTGTCGAAAGCGATGACCATGGGCGCAATATCCAGTTGGGTCCAGATGCCGCTGACCCGGCGCCATATGCGCACCTCTTGATTAAGATGAAAATCCGCCAGGTAGAGATTATCTGTGTCCTGCATCCGCAGCACCAGGCCGATAGAGTGTTCACCAGAACCCGCGCCGCTGGATGACAGATCCATGTTAGCCTGCACTTCACAATCACCGCAGAGCGTTCCCTGGGGCCAACTATAGGCCTGCACGCCGAGCGCCGTCTGCTCATACGCTCCGCTAACCACGGCCCAAGTGCCTCCTGCGGTGCGCCACTGGGGCTTCAACCCGCTGTTGAAATCATCCGAAAACAAAATACCTGTTGGCGCCCCAGCCCCCTGGACAGAAGGCGATACCGCACTGCTGCCAGCAGCAGGTTGCAGGCAGAATGTCAGCACGATGCCAACTGACAGCGCCAGTGTGATCGAAGCAACAAGTGCAATCGGGAATTTCTTCCTGCGAGCGATACTCATTGATCCTCCATCGCACGAGACGCAGATGGTTCAGGCTAGAGACAACATCCACCAACGGCCCGCCATTTCACATAGATGGCTTACGACACAAGACAAACTGATACGCCCCAACTTTCGGCAACGGCTCCTCGTAGTAGGGGCGCAGCCAACGCTCAAACATCTTTCGCTGCCAATTGAAAAGCATCCACTTGCCGAGCAGCCGTTTGCTGACCAGGCTGGGAACACCGAGATAGTGGCTTAAGTCAAAACGCCGGTGTGCCGCGGCGGAAAAGTAGTAGGTCTGCTCCTCAACGGCCAATCCCACTGCTTCCAACCGCCGGCGCCATTCCTCAGGCGGGTAAACATGAAAATGAAACGAAATGCGATTGAAGAAAGCGCCGTAGGCTTTGCTTAACCCGCCGAACCCAATCTTGCGAAAGATGGTCGAACCGAGCAAAAAATCCGGATAATGTTCGCTCGGCAGCGTGGTGGCGAACACCCCGCCCGGCCGGAGCACCCGGCTGATCTCCCGCAGCACGGCCGCGTTGTCCGGGATGTGCTCGATGACACAGTTGCTGACCACCGTGTTGAAGCTGGAATCTTCAAACGGCAGCGCGGTGGCGCTGGCAAACATCACCTTGCGATAAACGCCCGGCCGCGCTGCGGCTTCCGGCAGATCGCGCTCCATGACATCAATCCCGATGTCAATCGGCAGATGCTCGTAAGCAATTGAGGCAAAATGGCCGTCCCCACAGCCGATGTCCAAGACCGGCGGTGTCATCGGCACGCGTCGCATGAACTGACACTCGACCGCTCGCAGGATCGCGCGGTGCGGGGCCATGTCCTGCAGTTGTTCAGTCAAATAGTCTGTCAACAGTCGCTTTCTCCCTGCGTTTCGATGTGTTCGGCTTATGGCCTCACGCGCGTGCCAGAAACAGCCGTGGTCTGGATAGAATCATCACTGTAAAGGATCGCCACGGTGTAGATCGTCCCGTCCGGCGCATCGCGAAACGGTTTGAAGTACAACTCAGCCGTGCCATCATTCCGAGCAATAACGTGTAACGCCCAGCTTGCGCTACAAGGATCGGTCCAAAGACCGGCCCCAACTGGATCCTCTACGCGATAGCTCACCGGTTGAACGTTCGTGTGCATTCCGGTCACTCTGATGTGAATGTTGTCCGGGGCAGTACCTGCCGAACAATCAATCCCGGCATAGTCGGCCCCGTCTTGGCCAAGAAAGACGCCCCGCATTGGAGGATCGGATAAATAGCCATGGTAAATTGTGGCCTTCTCCAGGAGATCAATCAGCTCATTGGTGAGACCATCAACATTCGCGCGCGGTGTGCCGTAACCAGGATAATAGATAACGTAAACGACAGGCGCTGTAACAGCCGTTTGTGTACCCTGACTTCGGGCTTTCAACAACACATCTGGAGGAAAATCTTTGCTGAAGAACTGGCTCTGGCGCGGCAACGTTTCAGGCAAAGTGGCGAGCCGATCCTGCGCATCGACTGCCAGAACTGATTTGTGGGCCGTGCCCGTGTGCAAAACCAAAGGAAGATAACTGACCACGCCCGGTGTGCGCGTGGCGTGTGGCGCTGGGCTGACCGTTGATGTTGGGACCGCGGTTGCAGTAATGGTCGAAGTTGGCGCTGTTGTTACTGTGGCTGTAGGCGTTTCAGACGAGCTTGCTGTGACGGAGGCGGTAGGTGTCACGGTCGAAGTTGCCGTAGCTGTCTCTGTAGATGTGACCGTGAAAGTCGCTGTCGCGGTCTCAGTGGGCGTCACAGTCGAAGTTGCTGTAGACATTGCCGTTGGTGTCGAAGTCAGAGTTGATGTCGCCGTGGGCGTTGACGTCGCAGAGCGAGGATCTGCACAATACAGGCGAAAATTGTCGAAAGCGACCAGCGCGCGATCGGCACGGAGGCCGGCCAAACGGCCGATCGTTTGCGCATTTTGAAACCGTAGAACCGAGCGACCGTCAACACTGAAACTTAACTGGCCGTCTCCGACCGAGAGTTCCAGGCCATACGATCGATCCATCTCGACATTGAAAGGAACCGCAGCGAGTTGAAGCCACTCGCCTTGATTTCGCTTATAGACTCTCGCCTCATTTGCAACGGCGACCAGATCTGCCAAATACAGATTGTCGGTGTCTTGCATCTGAACCACAAGACCTGCCGCATAAGCAAAATCGCCATCGGGGGATGCAGAAATCAAACGCATTTTTGCTTGCACCGTTGCATTACGGCATGTCGCGCCATTGACCCAAGTGTATGTATCATACGCCGTCCTGTCGGTCTGCCGGTATTCACCTTGCACCGGCGACCAAGCGCCGCCTTGTCTCCGCCATGACGAACCTACACCGTTGGTAAAGCCGTCACTGTAAAGCAGCACTGGTATAGGCGATGGTGTCGGGGTCCGGGTAACTGTTGGCGTGGACAATGGCGTCCGATTCACAGTAGCCGTCGGCGTCGGAGAAGCTCCAGCCAGAGGAGTAACCGTCGGCGTCGCGGTTGGCGTTGACGGAATTACCGGTGAACGAAACATATAGGCCCACCAGTTAGCATGAGTCTGTCCATAACGGTCCTTATTTGTGTTGTTGAGCCCTGGCAAGTTCTGCATCCACCAAACATGATACCCCCAGTGAGTGCAGCCCCAGTCTTGGCAACTTACAGTGGCTGCCTGGGCCGAGCCATCCTGGCTCCAGTTAGGACAGATTGAGTGTGCTGAGGCAGGCAAGGTGTAGTTGTAGGCCTCATCATTCAGAATGTTCGGAGGCGTATGCGCGTCACCGCAACCACCTACAAAATCATTCTCTGAGAATGGACGCGCCACAAAACCATAACGATTGCTCAGCAGACCAGCGCATTGAACCGGCCACACACGCTGACCTTCCCACGGCCAAGTCGCCGTGGAAAAGTCACACGGCACATCATGCATGAAAAGCCCTTCGAGGCGATGATTGAAGGACTCAAGCGCCACATCAGCCTCACGCGTGTAGTTATAGGTTAGAGTGGTGATAACTTCACCGCAATCGGGTGCAACGCTGACCCACCCTGGCCCGGATGTTGTCCATTCCAGCATGTGCGGTTTATCTTGTCCATTGCCATTACCCGCCCAGATCCAAACCTCATCAATTTTACCGGATTTGAGTAAGTCACAAATCTTATGCTTGGCAAAGATGGCCGCGTAGTCTGCCATGCCACTAGATAGCGTGGGGGGCATTTCGCGATCTTCGATCACTGAGCCGCCATAGACGCGAAACCGCATATAGGGGGCAGGAGCGTCAGGCGAAGTCTCAGTAGGAGACGCCGTGATCCTGTCCTCACCAGCCAGCGCGAGCTGAGGCCTGCCTCCGATAGCCAACCAGAAGACAACGATAGCTAAGGCAGATAGTGGCAATATGGCAGTGCGCTTCATATGCCGCACCCCTCGGCTCCTCAAGCACCCGTCCCGCAACCGAAAAACAGTCCTGGAATGTCGCTTCCAGATGCCAACATCTACCTTCGCTTCTCCTCAAACAGCCGCTCGTACTCATCCACCGTGCGCGCCAGCTCGAAGATGCGCATGATTTCACCCTGTGGTTTGACATACCGCTCCGGCGCCTTCAGCACCTTGACAACGCCCGCGGCCAGCCCCGCAGCGTCGGCGATGGGCACGATCTCGCCCATCCCGGTCATCGTGACCGGTTGGCGGACGCCCGGCAGGTTCGTGGCGACCACCGGTGTGCCGCACATGAACGCCTCCACCTGCACCAGGCCGAACGATTCGGTGTTGTTGATCGAAGCGACGGTGATCACGTCGCAGACGCCAAAGAAATCGGCCATCTGCGCGGGGTTGAGCGTGCCGAGAAAAGTCAGGTGCGCCTGATGTTGCTTGATCAGCGGCTGCAGGTCATCCCAGATGGTCTCGCCGATGACGTCCTTGCCGTACGGGCCGGCGAAAAGCACGCGCACGTCCGGGATTTCCTGCAGGATGTGCGGGATCGCGTTGATCAGATAGTCGGCGCCCTTCTCGTACGCGAAACGCGCGGCAAAGCCGATCACCTTCTCGCTGCCGCTCAGGCCGACGCGCGCCCGCAGCGCCTGCATCCCCTCCGCCGTCGGCTGCGGGATCATCACGGGCGGGAGGATCACACGAACTTTGCCCCGCGTCCCCGGATCCCACTTGCCCAGGAACCGCGACAGAAACGGCGAGTGCTCGGCGAAGTCGCGCGTGTACGCGACGATCGTGTCGGCCAGCTTCCCGGCCGCGAGGTTGTCCCAGAAGGTCACGACATTGACGAACTTGCCGTACCACACCGGCGGCATCTGGAGGTCACAGTGATAGGTCAGGATCGGCTTGCGGCCGCCCAGGCGCGCCAGCAGCGTCGCCAGCGCAGCCTCGACCTGCGGCAGGTGGATGCTGACCACGTCGTGCGCCCGGATCTCGCGCAGCGCGGCCGGCATAAAGCCGAACATGAAGACGCCCTTGTTGAAGCGGAACTGAACGGGCACACGCACGATGCGGACGCCGTCCATCTGCTCCTCACGGGGCAGATCCTTGTTGTAATGCGACGTCAGCACCGTCACCTGGTGCCCGCGCCCCGCCAGCGCGCGGGCGAGGCGCTCGACGTAGATCGTCAGGCCGCTCACGTGCGGCCGGTAGTAAGTCAGGATGAACAGAATCTTCACACGAACAATTCCCGATTTTCACGGACCCACGCCATCAACCGCGCGATGCCCTCGCGCACGCTCACTTGCGGCGCCCAGCCGAACTCCCGCGCCGCCCGGCTCACATCGGCGACGAACACCGGCTGATCCCCCGGCCGCCAATCGCCCCACGCGGCGGGCGTCACCACACGGCCGGCCAGCTCCGTCAGCAGCGGTCCGAACTCCGCCCAGATGGACAGCGTGTTGGCCGGGCCGCCGCCCAGGTTGTACACCTGCCCCTTCGTGACGTCAATGCGCGCAGTCGCCATCTGGAACGCCCGCACGAGATCGTCCACATGGAGCAAATCGCGCACCTGCTTGCCGTCGCCGTAGATGGTGATCGGCTTGCCCATCACCGCGGCGATGACGAACCACGCCACCCAGCCCTGGTCCTCCACGCCCATCTGCCGCTGGCCGTAGATGCACGATTGCCGAAAGACCACCGACCGCAGGCCATAGATACGCGCATAGTCGCGCACGTATTGATCCGCGGCGCCCTTGCTGCATCCGTAAGGCGAGTGGAAATCCAACGGCCGATCCTCGCCGACGCCGTTCGGATAGTCCAGCAGCACGTAACGCGTCGCCAGCTCGGTCGCCGGAGCATCCTCCATCCCGCCGTAAACCTTGTTTGTGGAGGAGTAGATGAAGATCGGGTCCTGCCCCGCGCGCCGCGCCGCCTCGAGCACGTTGAAGGTGCCGAGCGCGTTGATCTCGAAATCGGGCCGCGGATCGGTCACGGAGGTCGTCACCGCGGTCTGCGCGGCCAGGTGATACACCGCCTCCTGCCCGGCCGCCGCGGCGAGGATCGCCGGGTAGTCCCGGATATCGCCCCGGACGAACGCAAACGCGTCGCCGAAGGACGCCCGCAGCCAGGCCAGGTTGGCTTCACTGCCGCGCCGGGACAGGTTGTCGAACAACGTCACCGCATGGCCCGCGCGCACGCACGCAGCCGCCAGATTACACCCGATAAACCCGGCCCCGCCGGTGATGAGAATCCGCATTGGTTCCTCTTTTCTGTGTCCCCGTGTCACCGTGTCCCCGTATCCCCGCGCGCCCGCCACCGTGCGCGCACCTGGCCCAGGGACGTGCCGTGCGCCGCCAGCGCGACGACGCCGGACCCGCTCAACGTCAGGTAGTTGATCGCGTGCCACACCAGTGCGAAGCCGATCGCCGCATCCTTGCTGAAACCAAACGGCTGGAGCGCGACCCAAACCAGGGCGTGAAATATCCCGACGTAACCGGGTGTGCTCGGCAGCAGCATCCCAACGGTCGTCACCACGACGGCGAAGATCATCGCGGTGACGGGCGCCTGCAGGTGCACGGCCTGCGCGGCCGACCAGGCCATAAACGTGACGCCGACCCACCCGAGGAAGGAAAGGCCGATCAACAGCAGGCCCAGCCGGCCCCGCAGCGCCGCAAACCCGTCAATCAGATGTTCGAGCGCCGCGTACAGGCCCGGCCGATCCAGGAACCGGATGCGGCCCAGGAGCGCATGCGCCCACCGCATCGCCCGCTCCTTCCAGAAGGAGAGCACCACCATGCCCGCGGCCGCCACCAGCGCCGCCACGCCGAGCGCCTGCGCGCCGTGCAGCATGTCCGGCGGCAGCGTGACAAAGGGGAGCAGCGCCACCAGGATCACCAGCAGCGTGAGGATATCCAGCAGCCGCTCGACCACAATCGTGGACAAGGTCCGCGCTGCGCTCACCGGCTGCTCTCCCACCAACAGCACCAGACGGATCAGCTCGCCGGCCCGGCCGGGCAGCACGTTGTTCCCCAGATATCCCGCACACATCGCCGTGAAGACCGACCAGTACGGCAGGCGATACTCCGGCAGGAACATCAATTGCCACCGCCAGCCCTTGAGGAACAGCAGCACGACGGTGATCAACACGCACGGGATCAACCACCAGTAATTGGCCGCGCGCAACTGGCGGCCGAGCGCGGCCCAATCCAGCCCACGCAAGGCCAACACCAGGAAACCCAGGGTGATGACGATCTCGATAATGCGCTGGATGGTTGCACGGCGTCGCGCAGGTGCGTTAGGCGGCTGCGGCGCAGTTTCAGTGGATGTGGACAATGCTCAACTCTTCCGAAAGACACTCATTGCTAAGGATAGTCCATTATAGCATCCGGCGAAGCAACCCGCCAAAGAAGAGGATGGGGATTCGCAATGACGACGGGCGTGGGAAGGCTCGAAACCCGGCCGTTCTAGCGCGAACGCGGGAAGGTAGGCGGCGGATAGTTCGGCAACACCCACATGATCTTGCCGGCAGCAGGCGGTGGGGCCAGGACGTAAATCTCCGTCCACTGGTGCCAGGAGATGTAATCGTCGTCGGAGTAGCCCAGGTCAATCCACTTGCCTTTAACGCCGCCGCCGGTGTCGGCGGCCATGCCGACGCCGTAACCCGGCACGTAAAGCCAGCTCAGCAGGGGGATGACCGTCGGATCAACCGCAATCAGCCCTTTCTTGAGCGGCAGGCCGATGCGGGTGCGGCCGTACCAGGGCGCGCTCCTGGGCGTGCCAGCGCGAGCGGGCGAATAGGAGTTGGTGTACACGCGCAGCTTGCGCCAGTACGTCTTCGTGCCCTCAGGCGTTTCCACCGTCCGCATGACGATCATGCGGCCGTAGGCGACGATGCGGGTGACGGGCTGCGCGGCGACCCACTCATCCACCAGGTTCCGGCCGACCTCTTTGCCATCTTCGTAGACCACCTTGAACCGCTTGCGATGCTCGCCGTTTTCGCCCGCCTGAGCCAGCCGCTGCTGGTCAATCTCCAGGGCATCATCCGGGACCATCCGCGATTCATACGGGATCGGCTTACTCTCGACCAGGGTGACTTCGGACACCCGCACGACGCGAATCTGCTGCTGATCCACCACCGGCTGATCGAGCGGCGGCGTCACCCGGTCGTTGCCGACCACGGGGATCCCCAGATCCAGCAGAGTTCCGCCCACGGTTTTGCCGCGCGTGCGCGTGTGCGTGGTCCGGCCGTCGGCAGTGACGAACACCGGCTTCGACCGCTCGATCTCGACGCGCACCCCCGCCGTCACCGCGGCGCCGGGGCTCGGCCGCACAGTGTCGCCCAGGTAGACCATCACCCCTTCGCGCAGCAACGCCTCACCGATCGTTGGCGCGGTGGTGAAGATCGTGTACGGCACGCTTCCGTCGTCAATGGTGACGGGCACCGCGCGGACGACGCTCACCCGCAGCGGCGGCGGCGCCGCACCGACCCAGGAACGCGGGCGCGCGAAGCGGGGCCGTGCGGTGGGCAGCGAGGCGGTTGGAAGCGGGGTGGATGCGTTGACCCGCGTCACGGCGCCCTCCGCCCCATCCAGCCAAAGTTCGTCATGCTCGGCCAGGCGCACGCCGGCCGCCGCCGCCAGCTCCCCGAACGTGCCGGCCTGGACGTAGGCCTGGCGGAGCGCGCCGTCCGCCTCCACCCAACCCAGGCGGGCGCGCTGCACCGTCACCGCCACACCCGGCGTGATCGGCGCGTCCAGCGATGGCGCCAGCCGATCTTCGGGGCGCAGCGTGATGTCGAGATCGGCCAACAGCCCGCGCACATCCGGCCGCGTGGTGCGCACTGTCTCCGATCGGCCATCTACCGTCACGCTGACCGGGACGCCAGCGTGCATGAAGAGCCAGAGCGCGCCCGCGGCACTGCCCAGGAAGATGAGCGCAGCCGCGAGCCAGGCCCACGCCGCGCCCGACCGTCCGGTGGGCCGGGATGACGCCGGCGGCGTGGCAGACTGCCGTTCAGCGGAGGCGGGAAGGCGCGCGTCAGGTTGATCAGGCATACTCAAAGTGGCGAAATCATACTTGAGGACAGGCGGATGGGCAAGAACGGGCGGCCGCTACGGCAGATCCACGCCGGCGATCGCGGTTCCACAGTGCGTGCACCTGCCGCCGCGCAACGCCCGGATTCGCGTGTGGTACCCGTACCGCTCGATGACCAGCGCGCCGCAGCCTGGACAGTGCGTGCTCTCCGTGTCATGGCCGGGGACATTCCCCACGTAGACGTAGCGCAGGCCGGCTTCCCGGCCCAAGCGCCAGGCGCGCTCCAACGTCTCGGTCGGCGTCGGCGGCGTGTCGCTCATCCTGTACTGCGGGTAGAACCGGCTGATGTGCCAGGGGACGTCCGGGCCCAGCGCATCGCACAGATAGTGCGAGACCCAGCGCAGCTCCGCGTCGCCGTCGTTGAGGCCAGGGATCACCAGGGTCGTCACCTCCAGCCAGATGCCGGCGCGCTGCAAGTGCGCCAGGTTCGCCAGCACCGGCTCCAACGCCGCGCCCGATATCTTGTGGTAGAACTCCCCGCGGCCCGCCTTCAAATCCACGTTGATGCCGTGGATCAAGCCGGCCATCCGCTCGATCAGCTCAGGGGTCATGTAGCCGTTGCTGACGAAGACGTTCTTCAGCCCGAGCGCAACCGCCTCCCGCGCGGTGTCGAGCGCGTATTCCGCGAAGATCGTCGGTTCGGTGTAGGTGTACGCGATGGAGGCGCACCCCGTCCGGGCCGCGGCGCGGGCAATCTGTTGCGGCGTGGCCGGCGCGCCCATCACGGCACCCTGCTCACGGGGCAACTGGGAAATCTCCCAGTTCTGACAGAACGCGCAGCGGAAGTTACATCCGGCCGTGGCGATGGAAAAGGCCTTGCTGCCGGGCTGAAAATGAAACAGCGGCTTCTTCTCGATCGGGTCCACGTTCTGCGAGATCGTGCGGTCATAGACCAGTGTGACCAGCGTCCCGTCCCGATTCTCGCGCACGCAGCACGCGCCGAGCCGCCCCGGCGGGATCACGCAGCGATGGCTGCACAGGTTACACCGCACCCGCAAATCGTCCGGGCCCAACCGTTCCCACAAGATCGCATCGTGTGACATCGCACCCTCCGTCGGGAGTGAAGCGTGGAACGGGGAGCGGATGGCGTGGGGCGTGGAGCGAACACGTGCGCTTCGCTCCACATTCTCCGTTCTCCGCTCTCCGCCCCCGCGCTACGTCTGCAAACGCCTTCCGCACACCGGATTCTCCCCCTCCACGCCTGGCAACAACGCCTTCCAGAGACGGATGCGGACGAACAGAAGTGACTTTGAGCTTGTGAGCCCTTGCCGTTTGACCAGCCGCCCGCTATCGTGTATTATCGCCCCTGGGGGTGGTTCGGTCCCGGTGGGTCGCCCGGTCTTCAAAACCGGTGGCGGGCGCCTCGGAAGCGTCCGCAGTGGGTTCGACTCCCATCCACTCCCGCCTCACAGACCTGAGGGGCCTTCGCTCACCCGCAGGTCCGTCCAAGCCACGAAGGAAGGACATCCGATGCCTGCGCGTTTGCCACTTCGCCGCCTTGATCGCCTTGTCATTGTGCTCGCCGCGCTTGCCGGTGCGTTGCTCAGTTTGCTGCTCGGCAACTGGTACTTCAACCGGGATGATCGCTGGACCCGGATCGTCTCACCGCAGGACGAGAAACCGGTGGAGATCCTGGCCGTGGATCGTGGGCTAAACCTCTACGTGCGGACGCAGGAAGGCAACATCTATCTTTGCGGCGGCAACTCCTGGCGTGACGTGTGCCACAAAGCAGCAGCGGCGGATGTGCCGGTCGTCTCGACGCCCGCGCAGTGGCGAACCTGCTCCGGCCCCTTCCCGACCGTGCCTGCTGCGCCCGGCGCCATCGTGGACTCGATCGAGGTCGGCCGATGCCTGGAGGCCACCACCTACAGCAAACTGGTTGTCCTGGATGACGGCACCCTGTGGCAGTGGCAGCGCACCTTCTCTTGGGTGAATGCCTTCGCTCGCACGACCCTGGTCGTCCTCGGCCTCGGGATCGGCTTTGCGGCCGGTGGCTTCGCCGTCAAGTTGTGGCGCGCTTTGCGGTAGCTCAGGGCTTCTCCTCGCGACAGACGTTTCTTAACACCCCAATCCCTTCAATCTCAACGGCCACCACATCTCCGTCGTGCAAATAGCGCGGCGGAGTCCGGTGGCGCCCGACGCCCGGCGGGGTGCCGGTCAAAATGACGTCGCCCGGCAGCAGGGTGAAGGCAGCGGACAAGAATTCGATCAGCATCGGAATGCGGAGGATGAGCTGATCGGTGCTCGACTGTTGCATGATCTCGCCGTTCACGGTGCAGCGGATCGGCAGGCCGTGCGGCTCCGGCAGCTCGTCCGCCGTGACGATCCACGGTCCGAGCGGGCAAAACGTGTCGAGCGATTTTCCGCGCACCCACTGGCCGTCGCCCTCCTGGAGGTCGCGCGCAGTCACGTCGTTCGCGCACGTGTAGCCGAAGACGTACTCGTACGCCACCTCGGCGCGCACGCGGCGGGCGGGCCGGCCGATGACGACCGCCAGCTCGGCCTCCCAGTCTATCTTGTCGGAGAGCACCGGGTCCCAGCGGATGTCAGCGCCTGGCCCGATGACCGATGTGGGATACTTGGCAAACAGGACCGGGCTTTGGGGCACCGGCCGGCCGCCCTCCCGCACGTGATCGAGATAGTTCAGCCCGATGGCGCAGATCTTGGACGGCGCCACCGGCGCGGCCAGCGTGACAGCCGCCAGCGGCCGGCTAAAGGGCGCCAGATTCGCCGTGGCCAGGTCGTGCGCCAGCCGCGCCCACACCTCCGGCCCAGCCTCGATCAGCGCACACATGTCGCGGCCGGCGCCGGCCCCGCCCGTCCGCGAGGCCTGCGCCGCGGCCAGATCCACGACCTGCTCGCCCACCAGCGCGCCGAGGCGCGGCTGCCCCTCGACCCAATATTGTAGTAAGCGCATGCTCACCCTCCCAGGAACGCCAACGCCAGCCGGGCAATCCGCCGCGGCGTGGTCTCGTAGCCCAACTCGGCCAGCAACTCATCCGGCCGGCCAGTGGCGCCCGGCTCAGCGCGCATCGTGACGTCAAACGCCTGGCCGTACGCGCACAGGCCCGCGTAGCGCAGCGAATGCACCAACGGCCGCAGGTCATAGCGCGTCACATCCTTGCCCTTGCGGCGCTCGCGCCAAGCCTCGGCCTGCGCCAGGAAGGCCTCCAGCCGGGCGGCGAACGCTTCCGCCGGTTCGTCGGTTTCGATCTCGACCCGGTAGCTTGCGCCGCACACCTGCGATTGGAGCGACGGCAGCTCCCGCGCCACCGGCTCGGCCCGCAGCGGCCGGATGCCCGGCGGCAGCGCGGCAGCCAGCCGCGCGGTGAACGCCTCCGGTGCGATCGCCTCATCCAGATAAACATCAGCCACCTCCGCCTGCCCCGTAAAGCCGACCGGCAGCGCGGCCGCAAACTGCAATCGTGGCTGCGGGTTGAAGCCCTGTGAATAGGCCAGCGGCAGCCCCGCCCGGCGGATCGCCCGCTCCCAGGCGCGGTGCATGTCCAGATGGCCGACGTACTTCACCGTGTCATCGGTGGCGAATGTCACACGCATGCGTTGGATGTAGGTTTCAGACATGGACTTCCCTATCATCTGCGTCATCTGCGGTCGAGCTCGTCCGTTGCGCCATGTGCGGGCCGCTCGTCGCGGCAAGCGCGGGGCTCATTTCCGCGTCGAAATACAGCGGCACGGGCCGCGTGCTGACGGGCTGGCGCACCTTGTCCCGGCCCAGCGGCGGGCAGCCCCAGGCGTCATCGGCCACGCCGCGGCGGGCTTCCCGGAACTGCCTCAGGATGCCGCACGAGTAACAGTGCTCACGGCAGTCGTCAATCACGCCGCCCTGCAGCGCATTGCGATACTCGTCGGCGAGGAATTGCTTGGTGACGCCGGCGCTGATGTGGTCCCACGGCAGCACCTCGTCCAGGTCACGCGCGCGGCGGGCATACCAGTCGGGATCCAGGCCGCAGTCGGCGAACGCCTGCGTCCACGCGGCCTCGTTGAACTGATCGCCCCAGCCGTCGAACCCCGCACCCCGCTCCCAGGCCCGCTGGATCACATCGGCCAGCCGCCGGTCGCCCCGGCTGAGCACGGCTTCAAGCAGGGTCTCGCGCGGATTGTTCCACGAGAACTCCAGCCCCGGCGCGCGCAACTGCCGCTCCAGCAGCCCGATCTGCGCCCGAATGGCGGCCTCATCGGCCAGCGGAGCCCACTGGAACGGGGTGTGCGGCTTGGGCACCAGCGTGCTCACGCCAACCCGCACGCTGGACTTGCGCCCCAACTCGCGGAACCCAACGCGGCGGACCGCGTGCGCCAGGTCGGCGATGGCCTGCACGTCATCGAGCGTCTGCGTCGGGTGGCCGATCATGAAATACATCTTGATCGTCGTCCAGCCGCGGCGGTAGACCTCGGCCGCGGTGTCAAGCATCAGATCGGTGGCGATGGGCTTGTTGATGACGTCGCGCAACCGGTCGGTGGCAGCCTCGGGCGCAAAGGTGAAACCCGACCGGCGCCGCCCCTGCTCCAGCTTCTCCATCAGCGCCACGCTGAACGATTCAATGCGCAGGCTGGGCAGCCCGATGGAGAGCTTGCTGTCGCCGTAACGCGCCACAACCTCTCCCACCAGCTCTTCAATCCGGGAGTAATCGGACGAGCTGAGCGAGAGGAAGCTGATCTCCTCGAAGCCGGTGTCAGCCACCACCCCGTCCACCGCGGCGAGCACCTCCTCCAGCGGCCGCTCGCGCACGGGCCGGAAGATCATGCCCGCCTGACAGAAACGGCAGCCGCGCGTGCAGCCGCGCTGAATCTCGATGGCCGCCCGATTGTGGACGATATCAATGAACGGCACGATGAACTTCGTCGGCGGCGGAGGCAGCGTGGGGACGATGCGTTTGGCAACGACGGCCGCTGCTCGCTGGCCGCTGATCGCCGGTTGACGTTCAATCGCGGCCACACGACCGTCGTCCAGATAAGCCACCTGCCAGTGCGCCGGGACGTAGACGCCCTCGATCCGGGCAAGCTCCGCCAGCGCGTCCGCCCGGCTCAGGCCCGCCCGCCGTGCGTCGGTCCACGTGCGCACGATTTCGGTGATCGCCTCTTCGCCCTCGCCGACGAAAAAGGCGTCGAAAAAGGCGTGCATCGGCTCCGGGTTGAGGCACGCGGAGCCGCCCGCCAGGATCAGCGGCCAATCCGCAGGGGCCTTTGAGGTTTCCGAAGACCTCGAAGGCCTCGCCATGCGCTCTTCAGCGCGCAGCGGAATGCCGGCCAGGCTGAGCGTGGTCAAGACGTTGGTGTAGAGCTGCTCGTAGGGCAGGCTGAAGCCAAGCACATCGAAATCGGCTAACGGGTGGCGCGTCTCCAGCGAGTAGAGCGGGATGCCGGCGCGGCGCAGCGCGGCCAGCATATCCACCCAGGGCGTGTAGGCGCGCTCGGCCAGCATGTCGGGCTGCCGGTTGACGATGTCGTACAGGATCGCCAGCCCCAGGTTAGACATGCCCAGATCGTATACGTCGGGGAAGATAAGCGCCAGCCGGTAAGGGATCGTCTCCCAAGGCTTGACAACGGCGTTGTATTCGCCGCCGGTATAGCGCGCCGGCTTCTGGACGAACGGCAGGATGCCGTCAAGACCGCGAGAAATCGTGTCGGAGGTATGCAAAAGAACTCTCCTTGTACCCGGCCCATAGGATCGCCGGGGCGGGACTTGAACCCGGAATCAGGCTGACTGAAGTACGCCGATGCGATTGTAGCACAGCGGCGGTATGGCGGCAACAACCATGCCATGCCGCCGCACCGGGTTCCACCGCCTGAATTTGACAGCCGCCGCCCGTTCCCGTATAATCGCTTCTCGTAAGCGTGGCGGATTCGTCTAGGGGCCCAGGATATCGCCCTCTCAAGGCGGAGACACGGGTTCGAATCCCGTATCCGCTACTGCACACGCAGCCCCAGGGAAGCACTTCCCTGGGGCGCTTTTTTCTCATGGATGTGACCCGCCGCCATGCTGCCTGCTTTCCCTGATACCCCAAAACGCGCAGCGCGCGACCATTTCCAGCGGGCCCTCGAACGCGCGCAGATGAGCGACCTGATGGCCCGGTTGACCGGCCGCCCCAACGACCTGCTGCCGTTCGATGCCTTGAGCAGCGCGCTCAAAGTCTTCCAGCAGATCCCGCGCGGGGAACCGATCGCGATCCCGCTCGATCAAATCGTCGGCAGTGTGGGGCGATACAAGGACTTCACCCGCGACTTCCTCCCGCGCAGCGCGGCGCTGGGGTTCCGGTGGGCCAAAGTCGAAGACGCCATGGAAAGCCTGGAAGGCGTGCCGCCGATCGAGGTCTACCAGCTCGGCAGCGTCTATTTCGTCGCCGACGGAAACCACCGGGTTTCGGTCGCGCGGGCGAACGGGTTTCGGGAGATTGACGCCTACATCACCGAGATCCCGGTGGATCCCGGCATCCAGCCCGGCGACACGCTCGACCAGGCCATCAGCAAGGCCGAGCGGGCGCGCTTCCTGGCTGAAACGCAGCTCGACACGCGCTTTCCCGAGCTGGACATCTTCTTCACCCGCCCTGGCGGCTTCGGCCAGCTTCTGCAGCATGTTCAGTTTCATCGTACGCTGATGCAGCGCGAGCGCAACCCGCAGCCCGGCGCAGAGATTCCGCTGGCGGACGCGGCAGCCGACTGGTACGAACGGAGCTACCAGCCCATCATCGCGGCCATCCGCGAGCGTCAACTGCTGTGCCTCTTCCCCGATCGCACGGCGGCCGATCTGTACGTGTGGATCTGGGGCTACATCCTGGAGGCCTACCGCTGTTGCGGTGAGTCGGTCAGCCCCGAGGAAGGCGCCGACATGCTGGCCCTGCGCGCGCCTGCGCCGTTCCGGAAAGTCGTGGATGAGCTGATGCGTCGGCTAGGCGAGCTGTCGGCCGGCCGCTTCGGTGCACGCCCCGACATCCCCGATTGGGTCACGCAGACCTTCGAGTGGGATGACGGCTCGCTGGCCGAGCTGGCTGACATGGGACAGCGTTCAGATTACGAGCAACCACCGCAGGAATGAAAATGCAGCCAGATGTGTTCTTCTGCGCTCCTGGGCGCTCGATCCGCGGACAGGGGGCGTTGCTGTGAGCGATACACCGACCGTGCTTCTGCTGATCCGGCACGGGCTCAATGATTACGTCAAAACGGGACGGCTGGCGGGCCGGACGCCGGGCGTCCATTTGAATGCCGAAGGGACAGCGCAGGCCGACGCGCTGGCCGGCCGGTTGGCGTCGGCGTCCATCGCCGCCATTTACAGCAGCCCGCTCGAGCGCGCCCGCGAGACCGCCGAGCCGCTGGCTGCCCGGTTGGGGTTGGCGATCCGAATTCTGGATGACATCGTCGAAAGCGATGTAGGCGCCTGGACCGGACAGCGGATCGAGGAGTTGAGCCAGGATGAGCGCTGGCGCCAGGTGCAGACCTGTCCCAGCACCTTCCGCTTCCCGGCAGGCGAGAGTTTCGCGGAGATTCAGGCGCGCATGATCGCGGCCGTGGAACAGGTCTGCGCGGCGCATCCGGGGCAGACGGTGGCGCTGGTCGCGCACGCCGATCCGATCAAGCTGGCGGTGGCCTATTTCACCGGGATGCCGCTCGATCACTTCCAGCGGCTGGAGGTTAACACCGCCTCGATCACCGAGCTGGCCTTTGCCCCGCTCCGGCCGCGCCTGGTGCGGCTCAACGATTGCGCCCATGTCCCACCCCAACCGCCGGCCGGGCCGGAGAAGAGCCACCCATAGGTTTTGCGTTTTGCGTCTTTCGGATTACCATTACGGCCATGCCTGAAATACCTGCCATTTTTGCCGGCTTTCCCTACTACGACGCGGATGACATCCACCCGGTCACGCGGATCACCGCGGCCCCGGTCGGCGACCCGCGCCAGCATTACTTTATCCTTCAGGCGCACATCGGCGATGAGCCGGTCTCGTGGGTGATCGAACGCGATCAGGCCCGGAACCTCAGCCGCCAGATTCCGCGCCTGTTGGCCGACGTCGCGGCCGAGTACCCGGAGTTGCCCGCCCCGATGGTCGCCGCCGAACCCAATCTGGCGGTGACGGAACCGTGGCAGCCGCAATTCCGCGTGGGCAGCCTGGGCCTGGAATACGACCGGCTGCACGACATGATCGTCCTGACGCTGGTTGACGCCGACGCGCTCGATGTGATGGCTGCGCCGGAGAGCGATGAAACCACGGATTCCGGGCACTATATCTACACCACGCGCGGCCAGGCGCTGCTGCTGGCGCAACAGGCTGACAAAATCATCACGGCGGGACGGCCCTGCTGTCCGAAGTGCGACGAGCCGATGGATGACTTCGGCCACTTTTGCTTGCCGGCGCCCGCGCGGAAGCTGCAGGGCCAACATCTGCACTGATCCAATCAGGCGTTTGTAAGGCGGGATGACCGCCCGCCTTACCGGCTTGCTTCAGCAGGGGTTCGACCATGCCGAACCGTTCAACATGCGCCATCCCGTGGCCCACGGGCGGCCCCGAAAATGACGCGCTGCTGCACCTGCTCGACGCGGGCGAACTCAAACTGTCCGGCCTCATCCCCTGGAGCTCGAACTACACCTTTTTGGGGGAAGTCGCCCTCGACGCTGAGTCTGCTCCGGTGATCTACAAGCCCATCCGCGGCGAACAGCCGCTCTGGGATTTCCCGCATCACACCCTGGCAAAGCGCGAGACCGCCGCCTACGTGGTTTCCCACAGCCTGGGCTGGAACCTCGTGCCGCCCACGGTGCTGCGCGCCGGTCCGCACGGCCGCGGCTCGGTCCAGCTCTTCGTCAACGTGGACCAGGACGCCCACTTCTTCACTTTTCGGGATGATCCGGCCTACCGCCCCGCCCTCCAGGCCCTGGCCCTGTTCGATCTGGTCGTCAACAACGCCGACCGCAAGGCCGGCCACTGCCTGGCGGCCGGTGATGGCTGCATCGTGGCCATTGATCAAGGGCTCTGCTTTCACGTGGAAGATAAGCTCCGCACGGTCATCTGGGACTTCGCCGGTGAGCCGTTCCCGGAGGCGCTGGCCGCCGATCTGCGCCGGGCGGAGGGTGCCCTGACGGACGCCGCGAGCCCTCTCACGCAGATGCTTGCTGCACTCCTCGATGCCGGGGAGATCGCCAGGCTGTGGGCGCGCCTGCGGACGACGCTCGACGCAGGCGCCTATCCGGCGCCGCCGCAGGATCGCCGCGCCTATCCCTGGCCGCTGATCTGAGCCTATGCGCGAGCGAAACATGCGCCGGCTTGGTTTCTATGCTATACTCAGCACCCAAGACCGACAACCAGTGAGGGTGAGATGAATGATGCTCAATTTCCCCGCAGCCTCGCGGCCGCCGCGCGCGAGCTGATCCGCCAGGCAGATCGCGGCGTGTTGGCGACGCTGCTTCCCGAAGGCGGGTTCCCTTACGCCTCGCTGGTGGAGCTGCTGCCCACCGCCGATGGCGACATTGTGATGCTCTTGAGTCGCCTTGCCGAGCACCAGCACAATCTGGCCGCCGACTCGCGCGCCTCCATCCTGATCGCGCAGAGCTACAACGATCGCAGCTCGCTGGCGCGCCCGCGCGTTACCCTGGTGGGACGGGTGGAACCGGTGCAAGATCGGCAGGCCTTCGCCGAAACCTATGTCGCGCACCACCCCACCGCCCATGCCACCGTCACTATGCCCGACTTCGACTTCTACCGGCTGCGCGTGGAACGCATACGGTTTATCGCCGGCTTCGGACAAATGGGATGGATCAAGAACCAGGCCTACCGCGCCGCCTGGACCGAACCCAAAGACGAGTGAGGCCCGCACCATGATGAAAACCGTTCCTGCCATCGGCATCCAAATCCCGACCATTCTCCTGCCCGCACCCGCGATTGATCCGACCCGGTACGCCGTGATCGCCTGCGATCAGTTCACCTCCGAGCCGGAGTACTGGGCCGAGGTCGCCTGCCTGGTCGGCGACGCGCCGTCCACGTACCACATGACCTTGCCGGAGGTCTACCTGGGCACGACCACGGAGCTCCGGCGCATCGAGTCCACCAAGGCAACCATGCAAGATTACCTGGCCCGCGACCTTTTCGTGCCCCACGAGGGCTTCATCCTGGTGGAGCGCTCGGTGGCGGGCCGCACGCGACACGGCGTCATGCTGGCGCTTGACCTGGAGCGCTACAACTTCAGCAAAGGCTCGAGCAGCCTGATTCGCGCGACCGAGGGCACCATCCTGGAACGCATCCCCCCGCGCGTCCGCATCCGCGCGGGCGCACTGCTCGAGATACCGCACATCCTCGTCCTGATTGATGACCCGGCGCGCACCGTCATCGAGCCGTTGGTCGCCGCGCGCGCGCAGTTGCGCAAGCTGTACGACTTTGAGCTGATGCTCGACAGCGGCCATCTCACCGGCTACAGCGTCGAGGATCCCCGGTTGGAGGCCCAGGTCGTCGCGGCCCTGCAAGGGCTGGCCGATCCAGCGGTCTTCGCCGCCAAGTATGGGCTGCCGGCGGACACCCCGGTGCTGCTCTTTGCGATGGGCGACGGCAATCACTCGCTGGCGACCGCCAAGACCATCTGGGAGGAGCTCAAGCCAACCGTCGGTCCGGACCACCCGGCGCGCTACGCCCTGGTGGAGATCGAGAACGTCCACGACGCGGGATTGGTTTTCGAGCCGATCCACCGCGTGTTGTTCGATGTGCGGGGCGACTTCGTCGCGGCGCTGCAGGACTTCTACCCGGACCGCTGCCGGCTGGTCCGGTGCGCCACCGAAGCGACCATGGCCAAGCTGGTGGATGAAGAGACGCGGCCGGAGCACTCGTTCGGGGTCGTGACGCCTGAGGGATTCTTCGTGGCCTACGTCGCCGATCCGCCGGCCACCCTCCCGGTGGGCACGCTGCAGGCGTTCCTCGATAACTGGGGCCAGCAGGGCGGCTTCGACAAGATTGACTACGTGCACGGCCGGGATGTGACCGCGCGCCTGGGCGCGCAGCCCGGCAACCTGGGCTTCTACCTGCCCGCGATGGCGAAGGGCGATCTCTTCAAGACAGTAATCCTGGACGGGGCGCTGCCGCGGAAGACGTTCTCGATGGGCGAGGCGAAGGAAAAGCGCTTTTACATGGAGGCGCGGCGGATCACAGCGTAGAGACGTTCCGACGGAACGTCTCTACGCGTCGTCCGGGCCGACCCTGCGCCGGGTATCCTTGGTCCTGGCCCGCGCCTTCTTGCCCGCCAGCCGCTGCTCCCGGGCGGCGGCGGTGGGCTTCGTCGGCAGGCGATGCTTCCGGCGGCGGAGGGCGCCCGCCAGCAGCACCCGGAACCGTTCCACTGCGTCGGCCCGGTTATCGGTCTGGCTGCGCGTGGTGGACGAGACGATGCGCAGGACGCCCTGCCCGTCAGCATAGCCGACCAACCGGTGCAGGATGCGCGCCCGCTGGTCTTCGGTCAGGCTGGGCGAATGCGCCACATCAAACAACAGCTCGACCCGCGTCTCGCTCTTCTGCACGTGCTGGCCGCCGGGGCCGCTGCTCCGGCTGAAGCGAAACGCCAGTTCCGAAACCGGGATCGCGAGCTGGTCGTTGATCGAAATCGTTGCTGTGAGATCGGATAGCTCAGTCATACGCCTTGAGTCGGTCGGACGGGTTGATGTCCCGCCTAACAAGAAATGTGCTTGGGTTAGGATCGTCGAACAAGGATATATCCAAACCGCAGGCTTGGCAAAAGCCGGCGGCAAAGGGGCCGAAGAGACCTCCTGCCGCCCAGGAGAAAACCCGATGAGCGAACTCAATCTGGTCACCGTGTATGAATCCATGGGCATCCTGACCGCCCAGGTCATCAAGAGCAAGCTGGAGGCCGCGGGCATCCCCGTGCTCCTGAAGTACGAGTCCATGGGACCGGTGCTCGGTCTCACCGTGGACGGCCTGGGCCTGGTGCGCGTACAGGTGCCGGAGGAGTGCGTCGCCGACGCCGAGGCGCTGATCACCGAAACCCCGGAGCCGGAGGAGTTGGCGGACTTGATCGCCGAAGAGTTGGAAGGCGAAACGCCGGTCGAGTGATGATAGGACGCGTCATTTTGTCAAGCCCGGCGTTTCCTGTTATACTTTTGCTTCGCTTACTTTTGACCGGCAACACGAACAGGAGAAGTGCGTGTGATCCAACGCAAAAAACAGACCGCCGAGTATTGGCAATCGTTCTCACTGACCCCGGATGACACCGAGTTCCTCCGCACCATCCTGCTGGATGCCGAACGCCCGCTGACCACCCGTGAGCTTGCCCTGGCGCTCGTCACCGAGCAATGCCGCCGCGAGGAAGCCGATCTGCGGGCCGGCCTGGCCCGCGGCCTGATCTTTCAGCCCAAGAAACGGTTTGCCCTGGGCGATCAGGTGATCTTCCCGGCGCTTGATTTTCGCGTCGGCGAGGTCGCTGATATCCGCGCCGGTCAGAATCCGGAGTTCGGCGCGTTCGACGTCATCACGGTTGACTTCGGTTCCGGCCGCCGGCAGCGCAGCTTTGCCGCCGGTCTCAGCGCGCCCCACAAGCTGAACGCCGATCTCGGCGACGTGCTGGCGACATCGGGCCTTGCCAGCCCGGAGCGCCTGCTGGAAACCATCGCCAGCAACGTGCCCGCGGTGCTCGCCGCACAATTGGGCCAGGATCCGACCTTCGCGAGCTTCCAGGACGGTTGGCTTCCGCGCGATCTGTTGGCGGAGGTTCACATCGGGCACCTGAACATCGCGGAAGCGGTGCTTGAAATGCGCGGCGTGCCGCTCAGCACAAGCACACTCGTCAAGGAGCTGGACCTGCCGACGGAAATCCGGCCCGACGTGCTTGCTTTCTCCTTGCACAGCGCCCTGACCGCGGATGGCCGCTTCGACCAGGTGGGCGTCGCGGGCGAGCGCGAGTGGTTCCTCAAACGGCTGGAGCCAGTTGAAGCGTTGGTGCCGCCGGCCGCACTCCGCATTCAGCCGAGCACCTACGACATCGCAGCCTTGACGCCCGATCTCATCGCCCTGGTGCTCGAGCTCGATGACGAGTGGTCCGATGAAATGCTGGTGCGGTCGTCCGAAGTCCGGGCCGGGCTGGTGACTGCCACCTTGCTGCTGACTTATCCGCACCTGGTTTCCGGCAGCCTACCGCTGAGCCGCCGCGTCCGCCCGCTTATCCCCGCCGGCTCCGGGGAACGCACGCTGGTGACGCTGATTGATGGCCGCTGGGGCAATCGCTTCCAGGCCTGGGCCAATCACTCCGGCCGGTACATTGCCGGTCTGCGCCCCTGGTTCGAGAAACACAAACTGCCCGCGGGCGCGTACATCACCCTGGAGCGCCGCGACAGTTCGGGCGAAATCGTCGTGGACTTCCGGCCGAAGCGGATGCGCCGCGAATGGACGCGCTTTGCCCAGGTGACGGACAACCAGCGCCTCGATTTCCAGCTTCGCAAGCAAGAAGTCTCCTGCGAGTACGACGAGCAGATGATCATCGGCGCCGACCGGCCGGAGGAGATTCTCAAGCTACAGGCCGCCCCCGCGGTCGTCCAGGCGACGTTGAGCGATCTGGTCTATCTGAGCTTCACCGACCTGGCCGGCAAGAGCCAAAACGGCATCGTCCATGCCAAGACGATCTACAGCGCAGTCAACCTGCTGCGCCGATGCCCGCCAGAAGCCGTCTTTGCGGCCTTGGCGACGCATCCCAAGCTTGAGGCGGCAGGTGATGCCAACTTCCGCCTGGTGGAGTGAGACGATATGACTGGCTGGAAACGTCCTACCGTAGCGACAAAGTTTCATATTGACAACGAGTGGTGGCAGACGGGCGGCAAAGACCTGCGTGTGACCGTGCGCGCCCAGCTCTGCAAGGAGTGCCAGGCGCGCTTCCCCGATCATCGCAACCTGGAATCCGTGGATTGGGTGGACCCGGAGACCGCCGAGGTGATCCGCGCCGACGCGCTCTTGCAGACCATCCGCAGCCATTGCGCTCAGGAGGCGGGCTTCATCGGCCCCGGCAATTCCCTCCTCACCAACGTGTTCCGCGTCTTCCTGCTGAACAGCAACCAGCCCCTCACCCCAGCCGAGATGCATCAGCAGATGCCGTGGGCCTCAGCCGACATGATCCTGCGCACGCTCACCGCGGGCCAGATCTACCTGGGGCTGCGCCCGGCGACGAATCTGGATTAGCAGCCGCACCTCTCAACATGCTCCGCATCGAACTTCTGGTTATCGGCAACGAGGTATTGAGCGGACAGGTGCTCGACACCAACTCGCATTGGCTCTGCCAGCAGATCGCCGCGCAGGGTGGAGCCGTGACGCGCATCAGCGTCCTGCCGGATGAACCGGCGGCGATCGCCGAAGGGCTCCACGCGGCGCTGCACCGGCGGCCCGCGGCGATCATCAGTTGCGGCGGGCTCGGGCCGACCGTGGATGACCTGACCGTGGCTGCGATCGGCGCAGCCCTGGGACGCCGGGTCAGCGCAGACCCGCGCGCCTATGCGCTGGTCCAGGCCGTGTACGCGGCGCTCTACGCCCGCGGCGACGTGACGACTGCGGAGATGACCCCCGCCCGCGCCAAGATGGCGGCGCTGCCGGAGGGCGCCGAGCCGCTCCCCAACGCCGTCGGCGCGGCCCCGGGCGTGCTGCTCCGGGAGGGCGACACGCTGGTCGCCGCGCTCCCCGGTGTCCCCGCCGAGATGAAAGCGATCTTCATCCAGGAGCTCTGGCCTCGGCTGGCCGCGCGCTTCGCCCAGGCGGCCGGCCAGAAGTACGCCGAACGCACCATTGGCACCGATTGCTGGGATGAATCCCTCCTGGCGCCCACCGTGGACGCGGTGGCAGCCCGCCATCCGCAAGTTTACGTCAAGTCACGAGCGCAGGTCTACGGCAGCGGCGTGGCCGATTTCGTGACCCTGGCCGCGCGCGCGGCGGACGAAGAGACGCTTTCTGCCCTGCTGGATGCGGCAGAAGGTGATCTGCGGGAGTCGTTGGCCGGGGTCGGGATCAAGACCTCCCGCCCCTAAACCTCCAGTTGCAGCGGGGTGCGACCGAGCTTCAGCATGGCGTCCCGCGGCGAGAGGGGCGCATCCTGGAGCCGCAGGTAGAGATACTTGAAGATGTCGCGGATGATCGCCGTGACCGGCACCGCCAGCACCATCCCCCACAGCCCCGCGAGCTGCTGGCCGACCACCAACACCACCATGATCACCGCCGGGTGCAGCTCCACCGCCTTGCCGGAGATGCGCGGCACCAGGAAAATGTTTTCCACCTGCTGAATCCCCAGGAAGAGCACCGCCGTCCAGAGCCCCAGGATCGGCTCCTGGATCACCGCGACAGTCGAAGCCACGATCAGGCCCAGGAGCGGACCGACAAACGGCAGGATCTCAAAGACGCCAGCCACTAGCCCGAGCACCGCGGGAAAACGGACACCCAACGCCATCAGCCCTGCCGTGGAAATCAGGCCGATGAAGACGCACAGCAACAGTTGGCCGCGAATGTAGGCGCTCAGGATGTCATCCACGATGCGAAAAAGGTTCAGCGCGTCCGTGCGAAAGCGCGGCGGGACCAGGTTGAACGCGCCGCGGGTCACCCGGGCCTGATCGAGCAAGATGTAGAACAAGAAAAAAGGAATGATGATCAGCCCCAAAATGAAGCTGACCGTGTTGGTCACGAAGCTGACCGTTTGCACCACGCCGGTCTGAACTCCCTTGGCGAGCGCGGCAGCGATCTGCTGGGTGGCCTGGTTAACCTGTGTTTGGAACTCCGCCGGCACATTCTCCTGGTACCACACGACGACGCCTGCGATCAACGAGCGGCCCTGGCTCACCAGTTGTTCCCGGCTGTCCCAGAGCACCGTGAACTGCTGGACGATCACCGGGACAACCAGCGAAAAGAAGAGCACCAACCCGCCGATCGTCAGCAGGTAGACGAGCGCAATCGCCACCGGCCGGGCGAAGCCCACCGCCCGGCCGCGAAAAACGCGTCGCAGCAGGCGGTCGAGCAGATTCACCAGCGGGACCATCAGATAGCCCAGCAGCAGCGCAAACACATAGGGCGCCAACGCACCGCGGGCGACCCAGGCCACGACCAGGACAAAGGTGATCAGCGCCAGGACCAGGAGCAACCGGTTGCGGCGTGTAGCAGACATCTGAAACATGATCACTCCTTAGTGCTGTCAGGATGCAGGCAGGCGTTTGCCCAGCCGGCAACGGTGGCCTCTGAGGGCGGATCCCCGCCGAGCTTAAGCCAGGCCAGGAACTCAACGTTGCCCGCGGGGCCGGTGATCGGCGACCGGTGCAGGCCCGCGGGCGCCAGCCGGAGCGCGGCGGCTTCGGCCAGCACCTTGTGGATCGCCGCCCGGTGCAAGGCCGGCTCCCGGACCACCCCGCCCTTGCCCACCTGCCCCTTGCCCACCTCAAACTGCGGCTTGATCAGCACGATCGCCTGGCCGTCCGGCGCGAGCAACCGGGCGATGTTCGGCAGCACCAGCCCCAGGCCGATGAACGACACATCGGCCACAGCCAGCGCCACCGGTTCGGGCAGAGCATCGAGATAGCGGATGTTCACGCGCTCCATCGAAATCACGCGCGAATCCTGGCGCAGCGACCACGCCAACTGGCCGTAGCCCACATCCACCGCATAGACCCGGGCCGCGCCGCGCTGCAGCAGGCAGTCGGTGAATCCACCGGTCGAGGCGCCGATGTCCGCGCAGACCCAACCGGACGGAACGACCGCGAAGGCATCCAACGCCGCGGCCAGCTTCAGCCCGCCGCGGCTGACATACGCCAACGGCTGTTCGAGGCGCAGATCGGCGTTTTCGAGCACGAGCTGCCCCGCCTTGTCCGCCGGCCGGTCGCCGATTGCGATCCGGCCGGCCAGGATCAACCGCTGGGCCTGGGAACGGTTCTCCGCCAGGCCGCAGGCCACTACCAGCTCATCCAGCCGAATCTTGCGCGGTTTGTCACTCATGGGGCGATTATAATAGAACCGGATCGAGGCGCCAAACGCTCCGGCGACCGCATGACCGTTTTCGCGCCTGAATTGACTAAGGGAGCGGCCTGGGGTATCATCGCCAGCCAAGGAGTCCAGGAAAACATGAGTGAGGAGATCCAAACCGTGCAACGCCCGCGAAGTGGCGGCGGGCAGTTGCGTCTGCTATTCAAAACCATGCGCCCAAAACAATGGACGAAGAACGTGTTCGTCTGGGCGGCGCTGGTCTTCGATGACAAGCTGTTCAGCCGCGCGCCGTTCGGGCGCACGCTCATCACTTTCCTGCTGTTCTGCCTGATCTCGAGCGCGGTCTACATCATCAACGACCTGGTGGACATCGAGAAAGACCGGCAGCACCCCAGCAAGCGCAACCGGCCGCTGGCCTCCGGTGCGCTGAGCCCCACCTTCGCCATTGTCGCCGCAATCGTGATCATCGTCGGCACCGTGCCAGCCACGCTGTGGGTGGATCGCGGATTAGTTTGGATTCTGTACGGCTACCTGGCGCTGATGATCGCCTATTCGTTCTGGCTGAAGAACATCGTGATCGTGGATGTGCTGGCCATCGCTGCGGGGTTCGTGATGCGGGTGGGCGCCGGCGTGGCCGTGGTGGACGCCGCCCGCTTTTCGCCCTGGATCTACGCCTGCATGGCGCTGCTGGCACTCTTTCTCGGCCTCGGCAAACGCCGGCAAGAGATCGTCATGCTGGAGGATAACTCGGTCAACACCCGGCGCATCCTGGAAGAGTACAACCTGCGCTTTGTGGATGAGATGCTGGCAGTGGTCAGCTCAAGCACGGTGATGGGCTACTCGCTCTACACCTTCTCCGCGCCCAACCTGCCGACAAACCACGCGATGATGCTGACCATCCCGTTCGTCTTGTACGGGCTCTTCCGCTACCTCTACCTGATCCACGTGAAGGGTGAGACCGATCCGCCCGACGTCGTGGCGCTGAAGGATCGCCCGTTGCAGATTGATCTGATCCTCTTCGCCGCGGCGGTTTTTGTGATCTTCTACATCTTGCCGCGCCTGACGTAGGCGACTCCAGTCAATGCACAGAGTCCCCGCTCAACGGCAGGGACTCTGTAGTTCTGCAGCTTGATACCTATACAGGCCCTCTGTCACTCTTCGCTCCCGCTGGTCGCTCAGAATGACAGCCAGAAGGTGGTGCGGTTGTCGAATCAGACTTCAGGTTCGACCTTCGCCGCGGGCTTCCGGCTGCGAGAGCGCGGCTTGGGCTTGGCCTCAGCCGCCGCCTCGACCGGAGCAACCTCCGCCGGGATGCCCGGCGCCGGGGCCTCAGCCTTCGGCGTCTGTCGCCGGCTGCGGGACTTCGGCTTGGCCGCGGCAGGCGCATTCACAGAATCGGCGGTGTGGGATGGGCCGGCAGCCCGTCCTGTCGATTCAACCACCGGCTCGGCGGCGGGCTGCGGCTTGGCCTCGACCTGATCCTGAACCTTCGGTTTGCGCTGCCGGCTCGGCCGGGCGCTGCTCTTGGGCTTGGCTTCAGCCGTCGGGGCCGCCTCGACCGCGGGAGTTTGCACCTGCGGCTCAGCCTCCGCTTTCACCCCGACCGTGGGCTCCTGGGCGGCAGCCTCAGCCTCGGTCTCAACCTCAGCCCGGCCTTCGCCCTTGCCCGTGCGCGAGCGCCGGCGGCGCGGCCGGGGTTTCGCCTTGCCCGGCGCCTCAGCCGGCAAACCGCCCTCGGCTGACGCGGCCATCCCGATCTCAAACTCGCCTTCGGCCTCGTCATCTTCGACTTCAACCACGACCACCCGCTGGGGTTCCGCGCTCAGGAAGCGCGCCCAGGGGCCGGTCATCCCGTCCTCGGTGACGCCGTAGAAGACGCGCAGGCCGCCCGGCGCATCCGGGTGCCGCAGCGCCAGATCATAGCGCAGCTTCTTGGCCCGGCGTTCGGCCTTCACCAAGCCGTACTCGCCCCGCCACTCCACCAGCGCGGCATCCACCGGCTGAGTCAAGTGTTGGGTGATGGCGTAGCTCCACAGCTTGCGCGCCGATGCGGGGGTGACGTTCTGCACCGTGCTGCCGTTGCGCAGGTCGCGGATGGTGAAGTAGCGACTGCCTTGCCGCTCCTCGATGCCGACGATCTCGACGCCGACGGAAGGCAACTGTGTTGCTCCGACCTCCCCTGCAGACGGCGCCGCCGAAAGCTCGGGCACTTCCGGCTGGTTGACCGCGGCTGCGATCTGCGCCAGCTTCTCCGTGGAGACCGGGCCCAGGGTTTGTTCGACCTCTGCCAGCGCCGCGGCCTGGCGGCCGGCCAGGACCAACCGCACGATCTCGTCGCGCATGGCTTCGTTGGTCTCGCTTTCCTGCCGGACGAAAATCTGGGTCTGATTGAGCGCGTACGGTTTCTCCGGGCCGCTGGGCACCGTCACCCGGATGATGGTGGCGCCGAGGCTTGGCACCGTGTCCACCCGGGCATCCAGGTGCGGCACGATGTTCCGCTCAAGTTCACGGCGGAGCATGCTGACCCCGGCCTCGGGGTTTTCCACCCCGCGCGCGACGCCCTTCCGCTGGACCGGACCAACGCCGATGTAGATCGTGCCGCCGTTGGTGTTCGCGAAAGCCACTGCATCGCTCAACACCTTGTGCAGACGACCGGCCTCACGCGCTGCGCTTTCGTGGAAGGCCTGGACGATGGTATTGCCCTGGGCCCGCGCCGCTTCAACGTGATCGAACGGCGTCTCCGCCATCGGCTGGTACGGCCGCGTGAGGGTGAAGTCATCCCCCTCAAAGACGGCCTTCAGCGCGTCGAAGCTGACTTCGGGCAGCAGGATCTCGGTGACGCGGTCGCCGATGCCGGGGCGATTCTTGTCGTTGGGGTCACGGACGAGCCGATGCGCATCCGAGCCCTGGATGCAATGCATCCGGCGCGGATATTCCGGCTTGCTCCCGTCGAAGAAACGGATCGTCGCGCGGCGCGACACGCTGTCCAGGTCCGTCACTTCCAACGCATGGAGGTGCCGATCCTGGGTGAAGGCGATCTTGGTCTGACCGCCAAAGCTCATTCCGTGCAAGGCCACACCGTGCGTGCTGTTTGCGTGCGCGGCAATCACAATGCCGCCGGCTTCGTTGATCAGCCGGTACGCATTGAGCACATCGCTGGTGGCGCCGAGTTCCGTGCTGCCTTCCGCCAGCTTGTCCACCGGGACGCTGAGGCGCAGCAGGAGCAGTTCGAGCGTGCGAAGTGGGGTTTCGGGCGGAAAGATGCCGATGATGTGAAAGCCGAACGTGGCGGTGAACTCAAAGCCCGGCAATACCAGGATCTTGTCGCCCAGGCGGCGATATTCATCCAAATCCCGCCGCTCCTGGGGCCGCAATCGTTCGTTAGCCTCTAACCAGGTGAGCCGTTCAATCTCGGCTCGCAATTTGGCAACCCCCTCAACCGTGTTATGATCGGTGATCGCCACAATGTCGAGGCCCCTGGACTCCGCCTTCTGCAGCCACTCGAGGTAGGTGACACCTGGCTCTTGCCAGTCTGCCGATGCGGGGGTGTGCAAATGGAGATCCACCCGCCGCCAATCGCCCTCGGGCGCCCGGAAGCCCTTCCGAACTATTCTTTTTTTGTCTATCACAGGTAAGTACTGTCACTCCTTTCTTCTAGGTTGGGCCTGTTAAAGTATGGCCCGGTCTTGCGACCGGGCCCAATAGGCGCCCAACCGGTACAGTGATACTGCTCTGATTATTATGTTGATTTTCTGAGTTTTGTCAAACTGGCACGTTAGGCAAGCGCGACCGGCTGAATTTCCTCCTCAGGCTGAGGCTCCTTACCGTTGCCGGTCGCCGGTGTCGGAGCCGACGCAGGCGTCAGCGCGGCGTCCACCACATCCTCGACCCGTTCGGCGAGGATGAAATTCATCTTCGACCGCACGGCCTCCGGCACGTCTTCCAGGTCGCCCTCGTTGCGCTTGGGCAGGATGACGGTGGTGAGGCCGAAGCGGTTCGCCGCCAGCACCTTCTCCTTGAGGCCGCCGATAGGCAGCACCTGGCCGCGCAGGGTGATCTCGCCGGTCATCCCGACCTCCTTGCGCACCGACCGGCCGGTCAGCAGGCTGACCAGAGCGGTCGCCATGGTGACGCCCGCGCTGGGACCATCCTTCGGGGTCGCGCCGGACGGAATGTGCAAATGGATGTCGGATTTGGCGAAGAAATCCTCTTCGATACCATACGCCTTCGCCTTATTGCGCACCCAGCTCAGCGCCGCCTGCGCCGATTCCTTCATCACATCGCCTAATTGGCCGGTGAGGGTGAAGCCCTTGCTGCCGGGCATCCGCGTCGCTTCCAGGAACAACACATCGCCGCCGACCGGCGTCCACGCCAGGCCGGTCGCGACGCCCGGCAGATCCACCCGATCGGCAACCTCCGGCAGGAACCTGGGACGCCCCAGGTACTCGGTCACGTTTTCCGCCGTAATCGTCGTGGTCGTCGCGTCGTTGGTCCGCTCGGCCACCTTGGTCGCCACCTTGCGGCAGACCGTGCCAATCTGGCGCTCCAGCGCGCGCACACCGGCCTCGCGGGTGTACTCGCCGACCATCCGTCGCAGCGCGTCCTCCTCGAAGACCACCTCACCGGGGCGCAGACCGTTCTCCTTGATTTGCCGCGGCACCAGGTAGCCCTGGGCGATCTTAACCTTCTCCTCCTGAGTGTAGGAACTCAGCTGGATGATCTCCATGCGGTCGAGCAGCGGCTGCGGGATCGTATCCAGCCCGTTCGCCGTGGTGATGAAGAAGACCTGGCTCAGGTCAAACGGCACATCCAGGTAGTGATCGCGGAACTCGGCGTTCTGTTCCGGGTCGAGCACCTCCAGCAGTGCGGAGGACGGATCGCCCCGGAAGTCACGCCCGAGCTTGTCCACCTCGTCGAGCATGAAGACCGGGTTGCGGCTCTCGGCCCGGCGGATGCTTTGGATCACGCGGCCCGGCATCGAGCCGATGTAGGTGCGCCGGAAGCCGCGAACTTCCGCCTCGTCGTGGATGCCGCCGAGCGCCAGGCGGATGAACTTGCGCCCCATCGCTCGCGCGATAGACTGGCCGAGCGAGGTCTTGCCGGTGCCGGGCGGCCCAACGAAGCAGAGGATCACGCCCTCGCGCTCGCGGCGGATGTGATCCACCTGGCTGGGCAGCTCCTCGCCGCTCGCGGCCGCCTCGGCCCGGCGCTCCAGCCGCAGCTTGCGCACGGCCAGGAACTCCAGGATGCGATCTTTGATGTCCTCCAGCCCGTAATGATCTTCCTCGAGCACCTGCCGCGCGTGGCCGATGTCCAGGTTATCCTCGGTGGCGGTCTTCCAGGGCAAACTCACCATCCAGTCGAGATAAGTCTTGATCACCGAGTATTCGGCGGCCTGGGTGGGCATCTTGCGCATGCGGTCCAGCTCGCGCTTGGCTTCCTTTTCGGCCTCCTCCGGCATCCCAGACGCCGCGATGCGCCGCTCGAACTCCTGGATCTCGGCCTCCTGCTCGTCCGACTCGCCCAGCTCCTTGTGGATCGCCTTGAGCTGCTCGCGCAGGAAGTACTCGCGCTGCATCTTGCTCATCTCGTCCTGGGCCTGCGTCTGGATCTTGCGGCCCAGCTCGAGCACTTCGAGTTCCTTGGTCAGCAAGGCATTGAGCCGGGCGAGCTTTTGGCCCACCGGCTCGAGTTCCAGGATCTCCTGGGCCTGCGCGGGCTCCATCCGGGTGCTGGCCGCGACCAGGTAGGCCAACTGCCGTGCGCTGGTCGCGTTGATCGCCGCGGTCTCCAACTCCTCGGGCATATGCGGCACCAGCGAGACCAACCGGCGGAAGAGCTCGAGCGTCGTGCGCGCCAACGCCTCCTGCTCCATACCCTCTTCCTCAAAATCGGGGACGACCTCCACGGCCGCGCGCAGATAGGGCTGCTGCTGGAAGTAGCGCGTGATATGAACCCGCTCCAGGCCTTGCACGATCAGCCGGATGCTGCCGTCGGGCGTGCGCAGCATCCGGTGGACGATGGCCGCAGTGCCGACCTCGTAGATCTGATCGGGCGTCGGCTCCTCGATCTCGGCATCCTTCGACGTGAAGAGACCGATGATCCGTTGATCAGGCGCCTCGGCCAATGCGTCATCCACCAGACGGATGGAGCGCTCCTGGCCGATGGTCAACGGCAGCCACATCATCGGATAGACCACCACCCCGCGCAGCGGAAGGATGGGCAATTCGGGTGGGATTGTGAATTCGGGTTGCTCGTTATCTGTCATGTTATTCCTCGGTCGCCCTGACGGGGACGCGGCGAACCTGCGCCTTGGGCAGGATGATTTTCAGGAAGCCGTCGGCATATTCAGCGCGCTGGCCGGCCTGTTCGAGCGCCCAGGGGATCTGCACCTGGGTGCGGAACCGGCCGTGACGAATCTCCATCTGTTGATAGGCCAGTTTCTCGGCCGGGTCGCGGCGCTCGCCGCTGATCACCAGCACGGAGCCGCTGAGCAAGACCGAATAGTCGCCCTCGTTCAGGCCGGCAATCTCGACCACCACCACAACATTCTCGTCGGTCACATAGACATCCGTGGGCGGCCGCCAGACGGCTTCGTTCGTCATGCCCCAGCGGACATCACGTGGGTTATCTCGGTACACGGTGATCCTCCTACGAACACCCGGATTAATGCGCCTACATTTTACTGCCTCTCGGCGCGCGCGGGAAATCGGCGGCGCGTCGTAGAACAGACTATTTTTATCACGGTCGCGTTAGCGCCGCGCTTGCGTTGTATTAGCGAGATGTTATAATGGCGCCAGACTTCATCGGCAAACTGCGGGCATTGCGGCCGGCACTCCGACGGGAGAACCGTCACTTCCAAGAGCGCAGAGGGCGCGAAGCAGATTTCTGTTCGATCCTCTGGGCTCTTTGTTTTCGTCACTTCTCGTCCGGACCAAAGGAGCCGCATGGACAGGCCAATGGGAAAGAGACTGAGCGATCTGGCCGTAGCACAATTCCTCAAGGCCGTGGGGAGCGATCGCCCCACCCCTGGCGGAGGCGCAGCGGCCGCGCTGACCGGTGCGTTGGGCGCCGCATTGGCCGAGATGGTCGCCGGCCTGACCGTTGGCCGCGGCCGCTATGCGGCCGCCCAGGCCGAAATGGCTGCGGTGCAGACGCGCGGTGCGGCGTTGAAGGCTGAGCTGTTAACGCTAGCCGATGCCGACGCGACGGCTTACGATCAAGTGTGCGCAACCGCCCATCTGCCCGCCGACACGGAGGATGCGCGTGCAGCCCGCGCGGCGGCGCGCCAGGCCGCACTGAAAGCCGCCACCGAGTCACCGCTGGCCTGCGCCGCGGCGTGCGTTAAGGCGGTCGAACTTGCGGGATCGGCCGCGGCGCATGGCAACATCAACGCAGCCGGCGATGCTGCAGCAGCCGCCATCCTGGCGCATGCCGCGCTGCAAGTGACCGTGCGCAATATCCGCCTCAATCTCCGCGGCATCCCGGACAAGGCGTTCTGCCGGGCCGCCGCCATTCGTGCAGCCGAGCTGCTAGCGGCCGGCGATGTCGGGCTGGCGCGCGCGCTGGCCGCGGCGGACGGCCGGGACGCATAGGGTACATACGAAGAAGGAGCTGTTCTCATGAGTCAATCCGTTTCCAGCCAACTGGTCCACATCGCGCCACAGGATGTGCATGCGACCCTCGGCAGACACATGCTGGCCGACGGCGAGCACCTGGTCGTTGACCTTGCCGGCTCGCACGGCCCATATCTGCGCGATGAGGCCACCGGCCGCGAGTATCTGGACTTCTACGCTTACTTCGCCAGCCAGCCCGTGGGACACAACCACCCAAAGATGCGGGAGCCGTGGTTCCTGGAACGCATCGCCGACGTTGCCCTCCACAACCCGGCGAACTCGGACGTGTACACCACCTACATGGCCGAATTCGTAGAGACATTCGCGCGCATCGCCATGCCGGCCGACATGCCGCACCTGTTCCTCGTCTCGGGCGGCGCGCTGGCGGTGGAGAACGCGCTGAAGACCGCGTTCGATTGGAAAGTGCGGCGCAACCTGGCGGCCGGCAAGGGCGAGAAAGGCTCCCAAATCATCCACTTCCGGGAGGCGTTTCATGGTCGCAGCGGCTACACCTTGTCTCTGACCAACACAGCCGACCCGCGAAAGTACCAGTATTTCCCGCGGTTCACCTGGCCGCGCATCATCAACCCGAAGCTGCGCTTCCCGGTGGATGAAGAAGCGCTGGCCCAGACGATTGCCGCCGAGGCAGAAGCCCTGGGCCAGATCAAGGCTGCGCTCCAGGCCAATCCTGACGACATCGCCGCGCTGATCATCGAGCCGATCCAGGGTGAAGGCGGGGATAATCACTTCCGGCCCCAGTTCTTCGCCGAGCTGCGCCGCCTGGCCGACGAGAACGACTTTCTGTTCATCGTGGACGAGGTGCAGACGGGCCTGGGCACTACCGGCAAGATGTGGGCGATCGAGCACATGGGTGTGCACCCCGACATCATCGCCTTCGGGAAGAAGGCCCAGGTGTGCGGGATCATCGCCGGCTCCCGAATTGACGAAGTGCCCGACAACGTCTTTGTGGTGTCCAGCCGGATCAACTCAACCTGGGGCGGCAACCTGGTGGACATGGTTCGCAGCCAGCGCTACCTGGAGATCATCGCCGAGGATCACCTGGTCGAGAACGCGGGCAAGATGGGTGAGCTGCTTCTGAAGGGACTCACTACGATCACCGCCGGCTCCGACCTGATCAGCAACGTGCGCGGCCGCGGCATGATGGTTGCCTTTGATCTGCCCGAGACCCGGGCGCGCGACATCTTCCGCGGGCTGCTGATGGAAAACGGTCTGGTCGCGCTGAAATCCGGCGAGCGCTCCATCCGCTTCCGCCCCATGCTGGACCTGGACCCCGCCACGGTCGAGAATGCGCTCGCCATCGTGGAAGATTCCCTGTTCGATGCGCGCAGCGACAGCGCTCAGTTGTGATATGATGTGGGGGCGACACGGGAACGGCGCGCATGCTTCGCGTCCCCGCATCCCGTGTCACCCACGCCCCGCGCCACCTTGTCACCTTGTCACCTTGTCACCTTGTCACCTATAATGCAGGTCATGCCACAATCCGCCTATCGCCGGCGCCGACTCGGCCGCTTGGCGCCATTTGCCATCCTGCTCGGTATCGAGCTTGCGGCCTTCTGGCCCCTGATCAGCCGCCTTACCACGGCGCTGCATGATCGCTTCGACACCATGCTCAACACCTGGATTCTGAGCTGGCAGGCATATCAGTTGATCCGGGCGCCGCTGTCCGTCTTCGACGCGCCGATCTTCCATCCGCTGCCGGACATGTTGGCCCTCTCGGAGATCATCTGGCCGGCCGCGCCGATGGGTGTGCCGATTTGGGCCGCCAGCGGGAACCCTCTGCTGGTGTACAACCTGACCTTCCTGGGCACGTTCTTCCTGGCAGCGTTGGGAATGTACGCCCTGGCGCTTCACGTGACGCACAACCGCTGGGCCGCGCTGCTGGCGGGCGTGTTCTACGGTTTCAGTCCCTACCAGTTCGTCCACCTGGCCCAGGTGCAGCTCCTCAGCATCGGCTGGCTGCCGCTGACGCTGCTCTATCTGGACCGGTTCTGGACTTCTGGCCGGCGTCGCGACGGGCTGCTGCTGGCCTTCTTCATTGCCGCCCAGACCCTTTCAACGTTCTACTACGGCTTCCAGGTCGTGATGGTCGTGGGGCTGTATGTGCTCCTCCGCCTGTTCAGGCAGCCGGGCCGGCCGGGGCTGCGCCGTCTCAGCCAAAGCGTTCCCTGGTTCGCGCTTGCCGCCGTGGTGATCCTGCCCTTTGCGCTGCCCTACCTGCGCGTGCGCGCGGGCCTGGGCCTGGAACGTTCCCTCACCGAAGCCGCCCAGTCCGGCGCGGCCCTGGCGGAGTTCTTCCTGCCGCGCGCCGACAACCCCGTCTACCCGGCCTGGCTGCGCGAGCTGGTCCCCGGCTCAGGCGATCTCTTTCCGGGGATCGTTTGCGGCTTGCTGGCGGTGCTGGGTTTCATCGCCTGGCGCAAGGTCCGCCGCCCCAATCTGAGCCGGCTGTACCTGGCAGCGCTGGGTCTGACGGCCTGGATCCTGGCGCTGGGCCCGCGGCTTAGGCTGAGCGACGGCAAGTCCACCCACATCACCCTGCCGTTCGCCTGGCTGTTCGAACACGTCCCGGGCATGACGGTGATCCGTGCGCCGGGCCGGTTCAGCGTAGCACTCTGCCTGGTCCTCGCGCTGCTAGTGGCGGCCGGCGCGGCCTGGCTGCTCGGCCGGCTGCGGCGTCCCACGGTGCGCGGCGGTGTCTGCGCGCTGCTGGTCGCGGCCTGCCTGGCCGAAGCCCTGGCCGGCCGCGAGCGCTTCACCGCGGCGATCATGCCGTCGCTGAATCCGGCGCCGCCGGCCTACGCCTGGCTTGCGCAGCAGGCCTCCGGCGTCCTGCTTGAGCTGCCCTTGACCTCGGAGATAGACGAGGGGCCGCCCCAGGGCGCGGGCGTGGGCCAGGATGCCTATCAGGCCTGGCCGGACTACAACCGAATGCGCTATCAGTTCTTTGAGACGGTGCACTGGCTGCCGATCGTGGATGGCTACAGCGGGTTCAGGCCGCCGCACCACCGCGAGTTGGGGCTGAGCCTGGCGAGCTTCCCGGACGAGCGGAGCCTCACGATGCTGCGCGGGCTGGATGTCACCTGGGTGCTGATCCACAGCCAGATCATGGAGGCGTTCCAGCCCGGCCGCGCCGCGACGCTGCGGGCAGAACTGGAACGCATGCCAGGCATCGAGCACGTGCAAGATTTTGGCACCGAATGGCTGTACCGCGTGACGCCGGCCCGCTTGCCGGCCGTGACCGGCCGCTTCTGGAGCGCCAACGACGGCCACGCCGGCCTGATCCTCGCCAGCGCAGCCGCGAGCGAGACCGTCATCTCGCCCGACGCCACACTCGAAGTCACGGGCACGTGGACGCCCCTGGACGGCGGCCGCGCAACAACCTTCTCCCTCAAGCCGCGCCTGCCACTGATCGTCGGGGAGGCCAGCAGCGTCGCGCTCGACCTGCCCCGCCCGTCCGCCGCCGGCCGCTATCGGCTGCACCTGGCGGCTACGGGTTGGGATGTGCCGACCTATGACGCGGAGGGCGAAATCGGGGCGCGAAACGATCGGGCCGAGCTGCTGCCGATCGCCGCTGAACCAACCGCAGAGACAACCCTGGCCGAACAGGCGCAGACCGGCGCCGTCACGCTGCGTTGGCGTCTGCTGGATCGCCCGGCGAAGGATGCCAGCGTGAGCCTGCGCCTGGTGGACGCCGGGGGTCAGGAGATCGGCCGGGACGACCGGGCGCTGGGCGGAACCTTCGATCTCGTGAAGGGCTGGCGGCCCGGCCTAGTGGTCACCACGACACACAGCATCGCGCTGCCGGCCGATGCGCTGGGCGTCTACTCGCTGCGCGCCTTCCTGTTCCGGCCGAACGATCCCACGGCCTACTACCTCCTGGCGGATGATCAGCCGGTTGAAACGCTGACGCTGCCGCTGATCATCCGGCCAGCCCAGCCAACGACGGTCAGCCTGCCGCCGGCCGCGGCGCAGGCTGCGTTCGAAGAGGGCGTCTATCTGCTGAGCAGCGCCGTTCAGCCGCCTGCGCAGCGGGGTGAGCCCTTTGTCGTCCACACCGGCTGGACGACTGCGGCCCCGTTGGCTGTTGACTATACGATCTTCGCACACCTGGTGGATGCAGAGGGAAAAATCGTCGCGCAGCAGGATCAGCGGCCGCTAGGCGGCCGCTATCCGACGACGATCTGGACACCGGGCGAAGTGATCAACGACACGCTGACCATCGCGCTGCCGGCCCAGGCCGCGGGCCAACGGGTCTGTCTGCGAGTGGGGCTGTACAACCTGGCCGCGGCCAACCAACGGCTGGCGCGCGCGGACGGAGCGGGGGATTTCTGGAGCCCTGAGGCGTGCTGGACGCTGCCGTGACGTGAAAAGGAGAGGCTATAGTCCACTGGGTTTAGTCCGCGCGGCGCGCATCTCCGAACGATACGCATCGTACAGGGTGAGCAGATTGGCCTGGTGGATCTTCTGCACCAGGCCGCTGAGGGGGATGCGCGAGAGGCCGCACTCCTCAATGGTGATGTCGGTGATGCCGGTGCGGGGCACACCGCGCGCAATCCGCTCGCGCACCAGCCGGTCAACCTTCTGCAAATACGCGATGTTGGCGTCCAGCGTTTCTTCGATCTCGCCGCGCAGCAGCACCTCGCCGTGGCCCTGAACCAGATTCTCCAGGCTCTTCGTTTTGATCGCCTGCAGCGACTTGATCATGTCATCCAGGTCGCCGCCGACCACGTACGGGCACGGCATCACCGTGTCGCTCGCACACATCAGCCGGTCTTCAACCACGTAGACTGTGATCAGATCGCGGGTATGCCCCGGCGAGTAGTTGAGCTCGATGGTCTTGCCCCCCAGCCGCAACGTCATCGCCTCGTTGAAGAGCAGCTCCGGGTAGCGGATCTTGACATCGGCCAACTGCGGCGTCTGGAGCTTGGCTTGCGCCAGGCCGGCCTCGGCCTGCTTCTCCATCAAACGGCGGCACTGATAATGCGCCACCACCACCGCCTCCGGGAACAAATACGTCCCGTAGATGTGATCGGCATGCGAGTGCGTGTTGATCACGTAGCTGATCCGCGTTCTGCGCTGCGCCACAAACTGAACGATGTGGCGGGTCTCCTGCGGAAACGGCAGCGTGTCCACCAGAATCGCGCCCTCATCGGTGAACACCACCGTCGCAGTCACCTCAGCATATAGACCGCTGGTGAACACATAGACGCCGTCGGAGATTCGATCACGTTTCATCTGAATCCAATACGCCTGCCTGAGTATCGGGGGCCGGGCCGCGCGATCCATCGCGCCCGCTCCACCGGGCCGGAAGACCTCGCCAAGAATAGCACACGCAAACAGGCGATGTCAAGGGATTTTTGAAACGAGATTCGATCAGAACAAAAAGACCACCGGAAAGTGATGCCCGGTGGTCTTTTTATGATCAAGAGTCCCCGCTGTGCCGTGTGCTCGATTGTTTTGAACCTGCTTGCGCAGGTGGGGACTTTGTCGCCCAGTCATGCCTTACCAAAACAACCGCCGCTTTCGCCAGCAGTTGCGGCTATCGCAGTTCCAAACGAGATGTCCAGCCCCCGAGTTGTAACTGTTGGCTCAAAACGCTTCATGAACATCACGAGCACGGCAGGGGTCTTACAAGCCAGATGTTAGCACAACTCCGCGCAGGGCGCAAACTTTCATTTGCGCCCCTGACAGGGTTTCAGATCAAGGCACGATCTGCAGATGGAGCTCGCGTAACTGGGCCGCGGAGATTTCCGACGGCGAACGGAACATCAAATCGGTGGCCGAGGCGGTCTTCGGGAAGGCAATCACGTCCCGGATGCTCGGCGTACCGGCCAGGATCGCAACGGTGCGATCAATCCCGGTGGCGAGGCCGCCGTGCGGAGGTGCGCCGTATTCGAACGCCTCCATCAGGTGGCCGAATTTCTCCTCCGCCTCCTCCGGGCCGATGCCCAGGGCGCGGAACATCGCCTGCTGCCGGTCGCGGCGGTGGATCCTGATGCTGCCGCCGCCGACCTCCCAGCCGTCCATCACCAGATCATACGCCTTGGCGCGCACCTTGCCCGGGTCGCTCTCTAACATATCCCAGTCCTCGTCCATCGCCGAGGTGAAGGGGTGGTGCATGGCGGACCAACGCTGCTCCTCCTCGCTCCACTCCAGCAGGGGGAACTCCACGACCCAACAGAGTGCGTGCACATCGCGGCGGATGAGGCCCAGTTGGCCGCCCAGGAGCACGCGCAGCTCGCCCAGGCTGCGCGCCACCGTGCCAGGTTTGGCGTCGGCGACGATCAGCACCAGGTCGCCGACCTTCGCGCCGGTCTGCCGGGCAATCGCGGCCAGGTCGCTCTCGCTCAAGAACTTGGCAGCGGATGACTTCGGGCCGTCCTCGCGGTAGGCAATCGTCACCAGCCCTTTGGCACCGAAACGTTTGGCATGATCGGCCAGGTCATCGAGCTGCTTACGGCTGAAGCTCGCCGCGCCGGGCGCCGCGATCGCCTTCACCTGCCCGCCGGCCGCGATCGCGGCGGAGAACACTCCGAACGCACTGTCCTTGACCAGGTCACCGAGATCGGCAAACTCCATCCCGAAGCGCAGATCAGGCTTGTCCGAGCCGTACTTTGCCATCGCCTCGGTATAGGTCAGCACGGGGAACGGCTTTTGCATGATCGGCTTGCTGCCGAGCGTCTCGATGATCTCCGTGTAGAGCGGTTCGATGATCCCCATGATATCGGCGCGGTCAATGAAGGACATCTCCACGTCAAGCTGGGTGAATTCAGGCTGGCGATCAGCGCGCAGGTCTTCGTCCCGGAAGCAGCGAGCGATCTGGAAGTACCGCTCGAAACCGGCGACCATCAACAGTTGCTTGAGCTGCTGCGGCGACTGCGGCAGGGCATAAAACTCGCCGGGATGCACGCGGCTCGGCACAACGTAGTCCCGCGCGCCTTCCGGCGTCGTCTTGATCAGCATCGGCGTCTCGATCTCCATGAAGCCGTGGCGATCCATGTAATCACGGATGAGCTTCACGGTGTGGTGCCGCAGGATGATGTTCTGCTGCACGGCGGGCCGGCGCAGGTCGAGATACCGGTACTTGAGGCGCAGCGCCTCGTCCACGTCCGCATCTTCATTGATATAAAACGGCGTGGTGCGCGCCGGGTTCAAGATCTGGGCGGCCACGGCCACGACCTCGATCTCACCGGTGGGCAGGTTGGCATTCTCCAGCCCGGCGGGCCGGGCGCGCACCAGACCGGTCACCTGGATGACGTACTCGTTGCGCGCGGCATTCAGGGCCTCGTGTGCGGCGGGGGCCGCCTGCGCGTCACACGTGACCTGGACCAGGCCGGAACGATCGCGCAGATCAATAAAAACCAAGGCGCCATGATCGCGGCGGCGGTGCACCCAGCCCGCCAACGTGACTGTCTGTCCGGCATGCGACAGGCGCAGATCCCCACAATTGATAGATTTCAGCATAGGTTTTCTCCCAAAGCGAATATGCCGGCCATTATACCGCCCTTACCGGCGAACGCCAAGCAGCCGGCGCCTGCCCAATCGCTTGCGCAGCCACTCTCCCCGCCTTTCGCCGCAAACGTGAAAGGTGTTATAATCGGCCCACTTCACAAATCGGATGGCAGGAGACCGACGGATGCGTTGTTTGGTGACGGGGGGCGCCGGTTTTATCGGCACTGCGCTGGCGAATTATCTGGTCCATGCGGGACATCACGTACGCGTGCTGGACGATCTGAGCGCAGGCGATCCCGGCGGGCTGCACCCCGATGTGATTTTCACGCGCGGCGACGTGCGCGACCGGCCGAAGCTGTGGACGCTGCTGCAACGGGTGGATTGTGTATTTCATCTCGCCGCGCGCGTCTCCGTGCCCGAGTCGGTGCTGTATCCGCGCGAGTACAACGATGTCAACGTGGGCGGCACGGTCAGCCTGGCAGAAGCGATCCGCGACGCGGGGGTGCGGCGGATCGTGTTCGCATCGTCTGCGACCGTGTACGGCCCGCAGCCGCGCCAGCCGGTCAGCGAGTCGGCCTGGCCCTACCCGCAGGTGCCCTACGCCGTCAGCAAGCTCGCAGCCGAGCACTACCTCTTCGCATTGGGCGCATTGAACGGCATCGAGACCGTCAGCCTGCGTATCTTCAACGCCTACGGCCCCGGCCAGCGCATCCCGCCCGCGCATGCGCCGGTTGTGCCGCACTTCGTCAAGAACGTGCTCAGCGGCGCATCCGTCGTGGTGCACGGCGACGGCAGCCAGACCCGTGACTTTGTCTTCATAGATGATGTGGTCGAGGCGCTGGCCGCGGCCGCCACGGCCTCCGATGTAAACCGGTGCGTTATCAACGTGGGCTCCGGCCAGGAGACAAGCATCCACAAGCTGCTTGCGACCCTGGGCGAGGTGACGCAGGGCCAGCCTGAAGTGATCTACAATCCCCAGGAGAGCGGCGGCATCGCCCGGCTGGTTGCGGACTTAAGCGCTGCGCGCAAACTGCTCGCCTACGAGCCAAAGGTGTCGCTGCGGGAAGGCCTTGAGCGCCTCTTGGCTGAGGACCCGCGCTTCGCCCGCCACCCGATCACCGTATCAAGCGAAGAATCCCGGAAGGCCGGCCGGCTGGCTGCGAAATAGCGGCCCGCTCAACAAAAGAAGCTGGATCCTCGCAAGGATCCAGCTTCTAACTTCCAGCATCCAGCTTACCAGTGCGTGACCACCTCGGTGCCGAGCGGCGCCCAATTGAACAACCACGCCGCATCGCTCGTCCGCATGTTGATGCATCCGTGGCTCATCGGCTGCCCGAAATTGTTGTGCCAGTAGGTGCCATGGATGCCGTACCCCTGATAGAAGTACATCGTATACGGCACGTTGGGCAGGTCATAGCCCGGCCCGGTCATGCGCGTCGAAACCAGCTTGATGTAGATGGCGAAACGCCCGATCACCGTCGGCGTATCCGGCAGCCCGCCGCTGATCAACGTGCTGAAGACCGGGGTGTCGCCCACGAAGGCGGTCAAGGTCTGAGCACTCAGATCCACATCAATCCACTTCTCCCCGCCTGCGGTCGGCGCCGGTTGGCTGGGCGCCGTCGTCGTGGCCGCGGTGGTCGTGGCAGTGGTCGCGGACGCAGCCACGCCGGTCACCTGCAACCGCTGGCCCACCCAGATAAAATTCGGGTCCGCGATGCCGTTCTTGGCTGCCAGGCCGGAGATGGAGACGCCGAAGGTGGCAGCGATCTTCGCCAGGGTGTCGCCGCGCTGCACGATGTAGACGCCGTCGGTCGTTTTCGGCGCCGCTGCCGTCGGCGCCGGGGTGGGCGCCGCTGGCGTCGGGACTGGCGTCGGGGCTGCCGGCGTGGGCGCTGCCGGCGCGGCAGTTGGCGCACCGGGCTGCGGTGTTGCCGGCGTGCTGACCGGGATCGTCAGCCGCTGGCCGATATAGATGAAGTTGGGATTTGCGATGCCATTGACCCGGACCAACGCCGCGACCGAGACGCCATAGCGGGCGGCAATAATGTTAAGGGTGTCGCCGGCACGCACAACGTAGATGACCGCATCCTCGACAGGTGCGGCGGTGGCTCGCGGCGCCACGAATGCACCGCAGGCGATCGTGAGCAGGATGGCAAAGGTCACAAAAACGAGGCGCGCAGCAATGCTGACACGCCGTCGGGACAAAACCTGAGTGCTGTGAGACATAGTGAAGCCCTCCCGGAAACCGATTCTAATCCGTCAATCCTCCCCAACTGAGACTCAAGCGTGCGCGCGCTGTTTGAACAGAAAATGTTAATATAATTATACCGTACTCGCGCGCATCTGTCAACCGACGCGCATGCCACTCAGGCAGATTGCTGCGACCTTTGCCAGCAACGAAGAGTATGCTATAATCTGCCCTTCGACGCCGAGGAGCAACAGAGTGAGGTTTTGATTTGATGAAACACCTGCGTCTACACTTGCACCGCCGCGCAGCCCTGGCTGTCGCGCTGTGTCTGCTGATCGTGGCCTGCGTCCTGCCGGCGACCGCGCAGAGCCAGTTGACCATTTCGCAGGCCACCCTGCGCCTGTGGCCGGAATATGATGATCCCGGGCTGCTCGTGATTTTTACGGGTGACTTTGCTGAATCTGCCAGCTTCCCGCAGAAAGTGACCTTTCCGGTCGCGGCGGGCGCACGCAATGTCCAGGCCACAATGAAGGAGAGCGACGGCAGCCTGCTAGTCCAACAAGATTGGAAGGTGGAGGCCGATAAGCTGACCTACACACTGCCTAAACCGGGTTTCCACTACGAGTATTATGTGGACCGCCCGCCGTCAGGCAACCAACGCCAGATCACCTACCACTTTATCGCGCCCTACCCGATCAAGACGCTGGCGATCTCGGTGCAGCAGCCCGCGCGCGCCACAGACTTCACCCTGACGCCGAAACCGGACAGCAACCTGCAGGGCGAGAACGGGCTAACCTACTACCAGATCAGCAGGCAGAATCTGTCCGCCGGTGACGCGTTCGACATCGTCATCAGCTACAGCAAGACCGATTCCGGCCTGACCTCGCCGCAGCTTGCCGTGACAAACAGCCAATCGGCCACCCCGGCGCCGTCCACCTCAGGGCCGGCGCTGGCGCCCGCCGCGAACCGCTGGCTGCCGTATGCCCTGATCGGCGCGGGGCTGGCTGCTTTAGCGGGCATTGCGGCGTATTGGTTCTTTACGCAGCGCAAAGACGGTGCGCGGCCGGCGCGCAAACCCGCGCCCACACCGGCAACGCCCGCGGCGCCGATCAGCGGATCGTCCCGCAGCGCGGCGCGTGGCTTCTGCACTCAGTGCGGCAACCCCTTGCGGGCTGAAGATCGGTTCTGCTCCCAATGCGGCGCACCGCGCAGGGGCGGCTGACAGCCGGCCGCTGGCTGCTGAAAACGGGAATCTGGACAGTGGAAGGATATTGGAGCATGAAACGGGCCATTCGGCTTTTCCTGATCTTGGCGATTCTCGGCGTGGTGACGCTGCCGGTGCTGGCCCAGACGCCGACCCCCAACGAGATTGATGCGGTTGCCAAACAGCTTTGGTGCCCGCTGTGCAACGGCGTCCGGCTGGATAACTGCGAGCTCAAAGCTTGCGAGCAGATGCGCGAGGTGATCGCGGAGAAACTGGTCGCGGGCGAGAGCACAGACCAAATCAAGACCTATTTCGTCCAGCAGTACGGCGACGTCGTGCTCGGTGAGCCGCCACGGCAGGGCTTCAACCTGATCGTCTGGCTGTTCCCGATCGTGGCCGTAGTTGCCGGCCTGGGCTGGCTGGCATACCTGGTCGTCACCTGGCGCACACGCCAGCGCGCCGCCCTGCCCGTCACCCCGACCTCCGCTGCGCCAGCCGCGGAAGATGATTACGTCAAGCAGGTTGAGCAGGAGCTCAAGCAGCTTGACTGAATCGGCGAATCATGGATCAGCACGCCAGCACTCATCATGATTCGGGTTGATTCGCATGGAGAGTATGAACTTGACCGACACTTCACAAGAACCGATCGTTCCCAGCCGCAAGCTGCCTGGCTGGGTGATCCTGTTGGGCATCGGCGTGCTGTTTGTCGCCGGTCTGCTGGGCCTGATGCTGGCCAAGCCGCCGCAAAAAAGCCTGTGCGATGAGGCAGCACCGGACTGGTCGCTGACCCTGTTCGATGAGTACCAGGGCGGCCTACCCAAGAAAACCGTCGCCCTGCAAGACCTGCGCGGCAAGGGCGTCGTCCTGAACTTCTGGGCCAGTTGGTGCCAGCCGTGCGAGCAAGAGGCCGCCGACCTGGAGGCTGCCTGGCGCAAGTACCGCGATCAAGGGATTGTTTTTGTCGGTGTGGACTACCTGGACCAGGATCCCTCCGCCAAACGGTACCTGCAGAAATTCGATATCACCTTCCCGAACGGACCAGATCTTGCCAGCAAGGTCTCGAAACGGTACACGATCCGCGGCGTTCCGGAAACCTTCTTCATTGATCCACAGGGCGAGCTGGTCGGCTGCCGCAAAATCGGCCCGCTGACCCCCAACGAGCTGGATCAACGGATCGCGGAGATATTGCCGAAGTAGCGGAAGCAGATCAAACGGAGACCACCAAATGATTACTGACCTGGGGTATGTGTCATTGGTGCTGTCGCTGGTGCTGTGGGTCTACGGGATCATCGTTTCGGTCGTCGGCGCGCGC
>CAZYGI010000026.1:0-47264 GCA_964647255.1 uncultured Anaerolineales bacterium
GAGCGCTTCCCTGCGGAGGAAGAGGCCGAGCGTTCGAATCGCTCCTGGGATACCTGAATACAAACGCCGCTGGATTTCCAGCGGCGTTTGTATTGGGTGGATGTTTCTGTGATCTGAGGATGCGCTCTCCGCCCGGCCTAACGCGCCGCCAGCGCCGCGCGCATCCGCTCAAGCGCCTGGGCCAGCGTGGCGCGCGGGCAGCCGAAGTTCAGCCGCACGAAGCCCTCGCCGCCGCGGCCGAACCAATCCCCTTCGTTCAACCCTACCCGCGCCCGCTGCGCAAAGAACTGCGCCGGCTTCTCCGGTAGATGCGCCTCCCGGCAGTCCAGCCAGGCGAGATAGGTGCCTTCCAGGGGGGTCATGTGGACGCCTGGCAGCTCATTTGCGACGAAATGGTCGGTGAAGTCCCGGTTCGCCTCCAGGTAACGCAGACACTCCGCCAGCCATCCGGCGCCGTCGCGGTAGGCGGCCAGCGCGGCCGTGAAGCCGAGGATATCGCCGTGCGGCACGATGTCCTTGCGCGCGGCCTTGAAACGCTCGCGCAGCCCCGCGTCCGGGATCACGGCAAACGAGAGGCCCAGCCCGGCGATGTTGAAAGTTTTGCTGGGCGCCATCAACGTGATGGTGCGCGCCTCGATCTCCGGCGCCAGGGCGGCGATCGGCGTGTGCTGGCAGCCAGAGAAGATCAAGTCGCAGTGGATCTCGTCCGAGATGATGACGGCGTCGCGCTGCAAGCAGAGATCGGCCATCGCAGCCAGCTCCGCCGGCCGGAACACCCGGCCCGTGGGATTGTGCGGATTGCACAGAATGAAGGCGGTTGTGCGGTCCGTCAGGGTTGCGGCCATCCGGGCGAAATCCACCGCATAGCGGCCGTCCGGCAGCCGGGTCAGTTCCATGTCCTGCATCTCAAGGCCAAAGTTGCCGGCAAGGCTCAGCATCGGGCCGTAGACGGGCGTCTGCACCAGCAGACCATCGCCCGGTGATGTCACCGCCCGCGCGGCGACGTTGAAGGCCGACACGATGCCCGGGATGAAGATGATGGCTTCCTCGGCCACCTTCCAGCCGTAGAGATCCGCCAGGCGTGCGACCAGCCGTTCGCGCAACTCCTTCGGCTCGATGCCGTAACCGTAGATCCCCTGTTGAACGCGTTCGAGCAGCGCCGCGATCACCGGCTCGGGTGAGCGGAAATCCATGTCGGCCACCCAGAGGGGCAGCACGTCTTCGTCGAAGAACCGCCACTTGATGCTGTCGGTCCCGCGGCGCGGGATGATTTGGTCGAAGTTGTATGACATGATGGCTCCATGAGAATATGTATGGGCCGCGCTCGCCGATTCCGGTCAATTCTGCGGAGACGATCCGGCCGCCAGTCCGCCCAAGCCGGCAGCCAGGGCGGCCAGCCAATCGGCCCATCCAGCGGGATCAGCCGCCAGCTCGTCCCTGCTGGCCCACACAGGCGTCCATGCGCCCGCGGCCAGCAGGTAATCCGGCGGCGGCTCCTCGCGCACGCCGCGCTCGCCGCGCGGCTCGTCTGTGATCAGCAATGCCACCCGTCCGTCGCGGCATAGCAGGGCGAAATCGGCCACGTACTCCGGCAGCCGATCTTCGAGCGGGTACTGGCGCTCGGCCTCGACGCCGGCCTGTTTGAGCGCCTCCCACAGCCGCTCCTGGGCGGTGCTTTTGACCCAGAGGTCGTTGATCTCGGTGGCGCCCAGCAGCCGGCCGTGTGTGGTGGCAATGAAGGTGATGCGGCGCAGCCGGCGGCTGGGGATCGGGTGGGGCAGGGCTTCCAGCGCACCGAGATCCACCCGGTAGTAGCGCTCATCGGCGCGCGGGTGCAGCGGTTCCTCCGGGATCAGCTCCCGGCGCCGCGCGATCCGATAGCCGCGCACGGGCGCACACCAGCGGATCGTCCAGCGCTCCTCCGGCGGGAAGGCGCCTGTTTGATAAAACGCCAGATAGTCAGCGGCGATGCGTTGGGGCGCATGCGCCAGCGGAATGCGATACCACCCCTCGTCGCGCGCCCGCGTCACATCGGCGGGATCGTTCACGACCACGACCAGCACCGGCGCATCCGGTTCGCCGGTTTCATCGCGCAGCATGGCTCACCTCGGATTCGTCTTCTGCCAGGTCCGGCGCATAGCGTGCGAGATCGGCGCGCAGTTGCAGCAGCGCAAGGTCCTTGGCGCGCACTTCCAGCATGACATCGAAATCGCGCAACCCCTCCGCGACACGTAAGAGGTCAATGAATTCAAATGGATTGACATAATCTGCATGATACGTCCAGCGCGTCTGCCGCACGGCGGGCGCGCTTTCCGCGCCCTCGGCCTCCACCAGCCACTCGGTGCGGGGCGTGCTGAAGTGGATTTTGGGCCGCACGCCGGCCGGCCAGGTCGCCAGGCAGGCGGCGAGCGCCTCGCGCGGCGTGCGGCCGTCGGGGTTCATCAGGCGGTGGTGGAGATTATCGAACACCAGCCGGATGCCGGTGCGCTCGTGGGCCCAGACGGTGTCGGCAACTCCGAACCGGGTATCGTCGTTTTCCAGCACGAGCCGCCGCTGTGCGGGCTCCGGTAGGCCCTCGAACGCCGTCACGAAACGCGCCCGAGCCTTCTCCCGTTCGCCGTACACACCGCCCAGGTGAGTGATGACGGCCGCCTCCGGCCCTAGCCCCATCGCGTCCAGGATGTTGGCCTGGACGATCAAATCCGCCGCGCTACGGGCCACCAGGTCGGGGTCGGGTGAGTTTAAGACGACGTGGGGGGCCGGATGAAAGGATAGCCGCAGCCCGCTCTGGCGCGCCACCGCACCGACGGCTGCAAGCTCCTCGGCGCATTCCGCAACCTGACCGTGGAACTGCGGCATGTCGGGGTGCGTGGCATAGGGCGCCAGGTCCGAGGACATCCGGTACATCGCGATTTTGTTCGCGGCGAGGTAGCCGAAAACGTCGCGCAGATATGCCAGGCTCACGCTTAAGTGCGGCCGGTTCTGCCAGCGACGGCTGTCATGGCTCTTGAGTTCTGGCCGGGCCAGTGGTTTAACGACGAATCCGAGGCGCATAACACCGACTCTTTACGGAAGGAAGCTGGATCGTGTATAATTCGGACGCAAGTATAACACATGCGGCAGGATGGGCCGAAGTCATATGCGCCTTGATGTGAAAACGGTGGGGAGCCGCTGCATCGGGCTGGCGATCGTGCTGGCCTGCCTTGCCGCGCCGGCCGCGCTCGCCCAGGACCTCGCGCCCGGCTATTGGGAGCAGTCACGCTTGCCCCAGACCGGCCTGGCGACTTTCTATGCGCCGGGGATGATGGAGTACGTGGAGAGCTACCGGTTGAGCGCAGCGCAGCTTCCCGCTTGCCCCGAATGCGTCGGCACGGTGGCGCTGCTGCGCGCCGGGGACATCGGCCGCAAGGTTTGGCTCCAACCGCCGGACGGCGAGCGGATCGGCCCGTTTCTGGTGATTGATTGCGCTCGCCGGCAGGACGTTGACGCGCTCCTCAGCCGCGGCTGGGTGGTTGACGTAAGTTATGAGCTGGGCCAGGTCTGGCAGATGGATCGGCCACTGGCCGGCGTGACCGTGTTGGAAGACCCCGCCGATGCGGCCAGCGGGATTGTGCGGCCTCATGCACCGACGCCGTTTTACGTGCCGCCGGGCGAGGTGGTGATCAGTGCACCTACGATGACGCCGGCCGTTACGGCGGCCGCGCCGACGCCGTGGCCCACCCGACGACCGGAAGGATTGGCTTCGCACGGCGCAACCCGTGAGCCGGCGCCCACCTCCCAGCCGCCGGCGCCGCGCCTGCCCACGCCGCTGACGCCGATCGTGACTACGCCGACCCCGGAAGTCACCGCGATGCCGGTTGGGATCGAGCCGGCGGTTTCGCCCGCGCCGACGCCCACGGCGACGCCTGAGCCTGAGGTGTCCGTCGGCCGGGCGGGCGGCGGACTGCTGGAACCCGCATCGGTGCTGACGCCGGCTCCGCCGCCGGTCTGGCCCACCGTCACGCCGGCTGTGCGCTCCCCCCTCCGCACCCCGCGCCCAGACCTGACGCCGATCCTGCCGGCGGCGGGCTCTCCTACGCCACCGGCCACGTCGTCCGGCCCATCGCTGCTTGAGCTCTGGCACGACTTTTGGGAGGCCGTTCTGCATTGATCCCCATCGGGGGGGCCGCGCTATTCGCCCGTCTTGGCGCGTTCTGCGGCAACGATCTCAGGTGGGTAGCCGCTCAGGTCTTTGTTATCGCCCGGCGCGGCGCGATAGAGCAGCCGCTCGACGGGCAGATCGTTCATTAGGTCGGTGGCGACGATCTCGGGTGCGTCGTCGGGGGTTACGCCGGCATACCAGCGATTCTGGGGGTAGACGACGACCATCGGGCCGTGCCCGCACTGGTTCAGACAGCCCGCCTTGTTGATGCGCACTTTTCCGTTTAGGCCGGCCTGGGCGATGCCCTGCTTGAGCCGCTTGACAATTGCCCCGCTGTCGCCATCCCGGCTGCACCAGGGGCCAAACGTGCAGACGAAGACGTGTTTTTCGTACTGACCCATGCTGCGCTCCTGCCGATCTTGAGTTCGGCGCGATTATACACCATATCACCTGGAGGCCAATGAGCAACATCCTCCTCGAACACGCTGACATTATCACGCTTGACCTCGCCGGTCGCGTCTTGCGGGACGCCAGCCTGGCAATCTCGGATGATGCGATTGTCGCGGTGGGCGAAGCGCCCGAGGGCTTTGCGCCTGACGAGGTGGTGGATGCCTCCGGGCACATGATCATGCCCGGGTTCTTCAACGCGCACACGCACAGCCCGATGGTCTTGCTGCGGGGGTATGCGAACGACCTTCCGCTTGATCGCTGGCTGAACGAGCGCATCTTTCCGGCGGAGTCCGCGTTGACGGCTGAGGATGTGTATTGGGGCGCATCCCTGGCTGCGGTCGAGATGATCCGCTCCGGGACGGTAGGCTTCGCCGATCACTATTTTTACATGCACGAAGTCGCGCGCATTGTTGTGGAAAGCGGCTTGCGGGCGAATCTGGCCTGGTGCATGTTTGGTGCTGCGGGAGGAGAAGTCGGCGCCGATCTGTCCGGCATCGCGCGCTTTGTTCAGGAATGGCAGGGTGCTGCCAATGGCCGGATTCTCGCGATGTTTGGCCCGCACTCTCCGATGACCTGTGACCGGCAGTTCCTGGCGCGCACGGCAGCCGTCGCTGCGCGGCTGGGGGTCGGGATTCACATCCATCTGGCGGAGCTGGAGTCCGAAGTGGCGCGCTCCCTGGCGCTGTATGATATGCGGCTGGTGGAACTGCTGGAATCCAGCGGTGTGTTTGAGGTGCCCGTGCTGGCGGCGCATTCGGTCCACCTGGCGGACTTTGAGCGCGGGATCCTTGCGGTCAAGGGCGCGACGGCGGTGCAGTGCCCCACCACCCACATGCGATTCGGCTATGGCGTGGCCCCGGTGCTCGATCTGCTCGCGGCCGGCGTCAACGTGGCGCTGGGCACGGACGGGGCGGCCAGCACCGGCGGGCTGGATATGCTCCAGGAGGCGCGTAACGCGGCGCTGATCCAGAAGCTGGCCGGCCGCGATGCGACCCGGCTGCCGGGCGATCTACCGCTGCGCCTGGCAACGCAAAACGGCGCGCGCGGGATGGGTTTCTTGCGCAGCGGGGAGCTCGCGCCGGGGCGCGCGGCAGACCTGATCTTGTTCGATACCGCGGTCGCACATTTGCAGCCGCTCCATGACCCCGTCGCGGCGGTGCTCTTTTCGGCGCAGGCCAGCGACGTCAGCGATGTCATGGTGGCGGGACGGTGGCTGATGCGCGGGCGGCGGCTGCTGACTTTGGACGAGGAACGCATCCTGCATGAGGTGCGGCAGCGCGCCGCGCGCCTGGCGCTGGCGCCTGCGCACCAGATCCTGCGGTATCCGGCCGCGTGAAGTGGCCGTGGACACGGCCTGACGGGCGATCTGTGTATAACCACACGGTATCTTTGACAGTCTGCCCGTTTTTTCGTAAAATCAAAGGGTTGACTTTCAGCGATCAACGTGGGCCGTGGCGCGTGCCGGAAGCCCCGATTCGAATTCAGTTCTGAACGTGTGCTACCCTGGCGAGGAGGGGTAATGACAAGCTATTCCACTGAGCATCTGCGAAATATCGTCATGGTCGGACATGGCAGCTCGGGCAAGACAACCCTGGCTGAGGCAATGCTGTTCAGCACCGGGGTCTTGAGCCGCCGCGGCCGCGTCGAAGATGGCACCACGGTTGCGGACTGGGACGAGGAGGCGATTCGCCGCAAGCTGTCGGTTGCGGCGTCGGTCATTCCTTGCGAACACAATGGTGTCAAGGTTAACTTGCTGGACACTCCCGGCTTCCTGGATTTCGCAGGCGAAGCGAAAGGCGCCGTGTTGGTCGCCGATGCTGGCCTGGTGCTGCTGGACTCCGTGTCGGGCGTCGAGGTCGGCACCGAGCTGGGTTGGGGTTATCTCGATGAGCAGCGCCTGCCGCGGGCGGCGTTCGTCAACAAGATGGACCGCGAAAACGCCAACTTCGAGCGCGCCGTTGCGACCCTGCGCGACGCGTTCAGCGGCGTGATCGTCCCTGTCTTCCTGCCGGTTGGCGAGGGGTCCGATTTCAAGGGCGTGGTTGATCTGATCAGCCTGAAAGCCTACATGGGCGAGGCCGCCACACTGGCCGAGCCGCCTGCGGGGATGGCGGATGCCATCGCCGCCGCGCGTACGCAGTTGGTTGAGGCGGCCGCTGAGGGCGACGATGAGCTCATCATGAAATACCTGGACGGTGAGGAATTGACTGCGGCCGAAATCAGCCGCGGCCTGCGCGCAGGGATTGCCTCCGGCGCCATTGTTCCGGTCTTCTGCGGCGCCGCGGTGAGCGGGGTTGCGATCCGGCCTTTGTTGGAGGCGCTGGCGACCTTCATGCCGAACCCGGCTGAGCGTCCGATTTACACCGCCACGCGCCCAAACGGCGAAGCGGTTGACTTGCCGGCCGACGCAAGCGGCCCGCTGACGCTCCTGGTCTGGAAGACCGTGGCCGATCCGTTCGTGGGAAAGATCTCCTATTACCGTGTCGTCTCCGGCACGCTCAAGCCGGACACGCGGCTGTGGAGCCTGCCCAGCGCGGTCGAAGAGCGGCTGAGCCAGGTCTTCTCCCCGCGCGGCAAGGAGCAGGTGCCGGTCACTGAGCTGGCGGCCGGCGACATCGGCGGCGTCACGAAGCTGGCTAACACCGCCACCAACGCCACCCTGTCCGAGAAGGCCAACTCCTTCGAGCTGCCGCGACCGGTCTATCCGGAGCCGCTCTACTCGGTCGCCATCACGCCGAAGACCAAGGCGGACTCGGCGAAGATGGGCCCGGCCCTGAACCGCGTCACCGAAGAAGACCCGTCGCTGTCGTGGCGTATGGAGCAGGGCACCAACGAAACGATCCTCTCCGGCATGGGCGAGCAGCACATTGACCTGGCTGTGCGCCGCATGGAGAGCAAGTTCGGCGTGGGCCTGCTCACTGCGGTGCCCAAGGTGCCGTATCACGAATCAATCACGCGCAGCGCGTCCGATTACCACCGCCATAAGAAGCAAACCGGCGGCGCAGGGCAGTTCGGTGAAGTCCATATGGAAATCAAGCCGCTGCCCACCGGTGGCGGGTTCGAGTTTGACACCAGCCGCGTGTTTGGCGGCGCGATCCAGAACAGCTTCTTCCCGTCCATCGAGAAGGGCATCCGTTCCCGCCTGGCCGAGGGGCCGCTGGCCGGCTATCCCGTGGTGGATGTCCGCTGTGAAGTCTATGATGGCAAAATGCACCCGGTGGATTCCAAGGACATCGCGTTCCAGATCGCTGGCCGGGAGGTCTTCAAGAAGACGTTCATGGCGGCCGGCCCGGTGCTGCAGGAGCCGATCATGGATGTGACAATCACCGTGCCGGAAGAATACATGGGCGACATCATGGGCGACCTGAACACCCGCCGCGGCCGCGTCATGGGCATGGAGCAGGCCAAGGGCAAGGGGATCATCACCGCCCAGGTGCCAGCGGCCGAGATGCAGCGCTACGCAATTGATCTCCGCTCAATCACGCAAGGCCGCGGGTTCTACACGATGAAGCTCTCGCACTACGAGGCCATCCCGCCGCACATCGCGGAGCCGATCATCGCCGCGGCGAAGAAAGAGCGCGTCGAGTCCGACGAAGAGTAATCCTTTCAGCAAGAGGGGCGCTGCGGCGGCTTGCGCTGCTTCCAACGCCCCGGCACAGGTCTTTCCCGCCCGTCAGAGCATTCTGGCGGGCGGATTGGTATCGGAGGTAAACAGATGATCCCACGCGACTTTCCGGGCAAAGGAAAAGTGGCTGTCCTGAAGACCAGCCCGGAGACGATCCTGGACGACATCGGTCGTCTGATGGACATGGCGGGCTACCAGAAGGCGCTGCCCAAAGGCCATGAGACGATCTTGAAGGTCAACATCTCCTGGCAGACCTGGTACCCGGCCTGCTCCAGCACGCCCTGGCAAATCGAAGGCGTCGCGAAGAAGCTCAAGGCCGATGGTTACAGCGACCTGTCCGCGGCGCATAACAAGACCGTCGTGGTGGATGCCTACGTCGGCGAGAAGAACAATAAGCAGAAGGATGTCGTGGACGCCTATGGCCTGCGCAACGTCCACCTGTACGAGCCGGAGGTGCGTTGGGTGCGCTACACCCCCAAGGCGCCGATGCTCGTCCTGGATCAGATCTTCCCTGAAGGCATCCTGCTCCCCGAGTATTTCTTCGACAAGAACATTATCCATCTACCCACGGTCAAGACACATGTCTTCACGGTCATCACCGGCGCGATGAAGAACGCGTTCGGCGGCCTGCTGAACGAGAAGCGCCACTGGACGCACGGCGTGATCCACGAGACCGTGGTTGACCTCTTGGCGATCCAACAGGAGATCCACAGCGGCCTGTTTGCGGTTATGGATGGCACCTTTGCCGGGGATGGCCCGGGCCCGCGGGCGATGCGCTGGCATGAGAAGGACATCCTGCTGGCTTCCGCCGACCAGGTCGCGATTGATGCGGTCTCGGCCAAGATTCAGGGCTTTCAGCCCATGGACCTGAAGTTCATCCGCCTGGGGCATGAGCTTGGCCTGGGCGTTGGCGATCCGAGGGAGATCGAGATCGTCGGCCACGACATCTCCGCCGAGGACTGGCATTTCGTCCAGGAGGATACCTTTGCCAGCAAGGGGCAAAAGCTGATCTATCACGGCGCGCTGAAGCCGTTCGAGAACGTCCTCCTGCGCTCACCCATCGTGCCGTGGAGCTACTTCGCGTCGAATTTCTATCACAACGTCTACTGGTATCCCTTCGTGGGCCGGCCGCGCGTGCAGGCGGCGCTCGACACGAAGTGGGGCCGCCTATTCCAAAGCTATGGCGACGGGCAGGTCGTCATGCCTGGGGTTGAGCCGCGCACGACGGCGATCGCGGCGGGCGCGACCGCGCTGGGCCTGCTCATTGCCGGCGGGCTGATCGCCAGAGGGATGCGGCGTGGTCAAGCACGTTGACCCGGTGCGCGGGTTGTGGCGGGTGGATTGCCACAGCCATACCTGGGCCTCGCCCGACTCAAAGACCGACCCGAAAGACCTGGTCGCGCGCGCCAGGGAGGTGGGCCTGAATAAGATCGCAGTGACGGACCATAACACGATCGTAGGGGCGCTTGAGGCGGAGCGGCTGGCGCCGGACCTGGTGATCGTCGGCGAAGAAATTGCAACGGAGACCGGCGGCGAGTTGATCGCCTACTTCGTCACCGAGGCCGTCCCGGCACATCTGCCCGTAGCTGAGACGATCCGCCGTCTGAGAGAGCAGGGCGCTGTCATTAGCATCTCCCATCCGTTGGATGTCCTGCGTAATTCTGCGTTAGGCGAGGCGCTGACGCGTGAATTCCTGCCCCAGGTGGATGCGCTCGAGGTCTTCAATGCGCGCTGCTTGCTGAGTAAACATAACGAATCTGCGGCGGCGCTGGCTCGTGAGGGCGGCCGGGCGGTTACGGCGGGCAGTGATGCCCACACGGTGCGCGAGATCGGCGCGGGACATATCACCTTGCCGCCGTTCAAGGCCACATCGGAGGCGTTTCTCGCCAGCTTGCAGCACGCCACGGCCGGTGGCCGGCTCACCGGCGTCTGGCCGCACTTTGCCAGCACCTTCACCCAGTTGACGAAGCGGCAGTAGGGAGGGAACGATCTTCCAACGGGCATGTCAGGCGGCGTCGCCGCCCGACATGCCCGTTTTGCGTTTATGCTGCCGGGACGGCGGGCGCGGTCGACGCAGCGCCCACCAGCGGCAGCATCGAGGAGGACTTGAACACCGGCTCGCGGCTGCAGCAGGAGAGCTGCCGCTGGTCGCCGTCGGTATAGCCCGCCCAAACCACGTACAGGCTGCCCTTGGCCGTCAGAGCGGCCGCCAGGTCGCTTAACGCGGCGCAGCCTTCTGCGCCGACCTCCGGCTTCCACCAGGCCGCGTCGTAGGCCGAGGGCCGCACGCGGTGATACAAGGTTTGCCCTTCGGCCCAGACGATTTGGAGGTGTCCCTGCCGGTTTGTCATGAGGTGCGGGAAGCGGCAGTCGCTGGGACTGCCGCTGGCGTCGTCCGGCGTGGACCAACCGTCCGGCCGCCGGTCGGCATGTTGAATCCCGAAGACTTCCCCGCGATCTTCCTGCCAGAGGATGTCACACGCGCCGCGATTGTTCGTGATTACCTGCGGGTAGATCGAATGGCGCTGCCCGCTGTCGCTGACGTTTTCAGGCAGGCCCCATTGCCGGGCCGCGCAAACCGCGCAGTAGATGTCGTATTTCTGCGTGTCGGGCAGTCGGCTTTCCCAAGCGACGTAGAGTTCGTAGTTCGGGCCGATCGCCAGGCTGGGGTGGCTTCCGGTGGCGTTGGGCACCGGTGTGCTGGTCCACAGGTCGCCGTCTTGATGCCCCGAGTAAATGGCGGAGTAACCCGGCGTCGTGTCGGTCCAGGCCGCGTACAGGATGCCGTCCGCATCCGCCGCCAGGGCGGGATAGATCGAGGCGCCGGCGGTGCGGGAGACGATCTCCGGCAGCGACCACTGCGCACCATTCCAGGTCGTGTGGTAGATCTCTGAGTTGTCGAACAGCGTCGCGGAGAAGAGGCAGTGCAAGCGGCCGTCCGGCGTGCCGGCGAGGCTGGCCTGGCCGCCCACGCCGATGCTCCGCGGCTCCGACCATGTCTTATTGGCGAGATACGCGTGGCAGAGCGTCCGTCCCTGCGTCCAAACGACGTGCACCGTCTCGCCGATCGTTGCGATGGCGAGCTCGCGAATATCCCCGGCCGGGATGGGAAGCGGCTGGCTGGGGGACCAAAGGGAATCGGACATCGTAGCAGGCTCCTCCGCAGCAGTGAGGCAGGTGTGACGTGCGGATTCTAGCATCTACCTCGCGTTGCGCGCAAGTTTCAAGAAAAGACTACTTCTTCTTTGCCGGCCAGCTTCTCTTCGATCTTGGCAATAATCAAGTCAAGATGTGTGCCGTTGTGGACGAAGTCCAGCTCGTCGGCCGGCACCGTCAGCACGGGGCATAAGCTGAAATCCTGCAGCCAGGAGGCATAGAACGAGTTGAGCTGCGCCAGGTATTCGGGCGTGATATTGCGTTCGAACTCGCGCCCGCGTTGGCTGATCCGCTGCATCAAAGTTGGCACGGAGGCGCGCAGGTAGACGACCAGATCGGGCGGCGGCAGGAAGAGCACCAGCACGTCATAGAGCTCGCGGTAGGTCTGGTAGTCTCGCTCCGTGATGTGGCGCTGCTCGTAGAGCGCCCGCGCAAAGATCTCGGCGTCCTCGTACACGGAGCGATCCTGGATCACCGAGCCGGGGAAATCCAGCAGGCGCCGGTGGTGGCGCAGCCGGCGGGAAAGAAAGAAGACCTGCGAGTGAAACGCATACCGGGTCATGTCCCGGTAGAAGTCGGCCAGATAGGGGTTGTCGGCGACGGCTTCGTAGAACGGCTCCCAGCCCAGCTTTTGGCTGAGCAGGCCCGTGAGCGTTGACTTTCCCACGCCGATGTTGCCGGCGATCGCAATAAAGCGTTTGGTGGTGGTCATTAGGCGATCCTCACTCCCCTGTACGCGCCAAATTCGCGCCCATTTTGCGGACGTAAGCGGTCTCCAGGTCAATGCCTGCGTCGTTGGCGAGTTTGAGAAGATACGCCAACGCGTCCGCCAACTCCTCTTCCAGATTCTGCAAGCCGGATTCCAGGGCGCGGTCATGCGCCTCCTGGCGGTTGCCAATTTTCGGCAGGATCTGCTCGCGGAGCTTCCAGGTCTGCCGCAACACCTTGCCGATCTCTCCCACTTCCTCGGTCAGGCAGATGTAGTTGAAGAAGAGGTCAGCGACGAATCCCTTCTCCCGATCCAGCGCGCGGTGGAAACTTTGAAAATCGCCGAGCCGGCGCCCGCCGTTCGTGGCCGGGAGGGGCTCGCCCGTCTCCAGGTCCGGCAGCGGGAGCTGATAGGAGTCAAGGTGGAGCGCAGCTCGCACCTTGGCGACGACTTCGGCGCGAGCGTCCGGGTCTCGCACGATGTCGAGGTGATCGGTGTCCAGGACGAGCACCGGCGCCTCGGAGAAGTCGGTGAAGTATTGGTCGTATGCCGCCCGCAGTGCGTCGAGATAGGCCGGGTCCATCTGGCGCTCATACGAGCGGTCGCGATGGGTGATGCGCTGCATCAAGACCTCGGTCGAGGCCTTCAGGTGGATGACCAGAGCAGGTGTCGGAATCTGCTCGCCGAGGATCGCATGGACGCGTTCGTACATCGCCAGCTCGTCGCCGGCGAGGTTCAGGTGCGCGAACAGCCAATCCTTGGCGAATAGGTAATCGCTCACCAGTGCGCTATACTTCAGCGTGCTGCCGATCACGCTGTGCTGCTGGCGATACCGGCTCAGCAGGAAGAAAATCTGGGTCTGGAAGGCGTAGCGCGCCCGGTCAGCATAGAAGTCGCTGAGGAACGGGTTTTCCTCGAAAACTTCCAGCAGCAGTTCTGCTTTCAGCGCCTCGCCGAGGATGCGGGCGAGTGTGGTCTTGCCGACGCCGATGGCGCCTTCGATCGCGATGTAGGGGTGGGTGGACAAGGGCTTCTCCTCATTGAGCGAGATAGCGGACGTGCGCAGACATTATACTCACATTCCCGCAACGCTGAAACCTTTGCCATCATCCTGCGTAGAAGTGGGTGAAGTCGGCCAACATATTTCATGGTGGGTCAGGTGGAAAACCAAGAACTTGTGTGGTTAGAGCGAGCCCGGAACGGCGACCAGGCGGCGTTTGCGCGTTTGGTCGAGGTGTACCAGGGTCCAGTGTACAATCTCTGCTATCGCATGCTCGGTAATGCGGTCGAGGCCGAGGATGCGACGCAGGAAACCTTTGTCCGGATGTACACCAAGCTGCACACCTACCAACCTGAGCGCAAGCTGTCTTCGTGGGTGCTCTCGATTGCGTCCCACTACTGTATTGACCGGCTGCGCCGGCGGCGCGGCATCTGGCTCTCGCTGGACGAGGAACCGGTCGCGATGACCGTGCCGAGCCGCCAGCGCAGCCCTGAGGACTCAGCGCTGCGGAGTGAATCCCGTTCCGAGGTGCAGCGTCTGGTGGACGAATTGGCGCCGGCCTATCGCGTGCCGTTGGTGCTTCGCTACTGGTACGATCTTTCTTACACGGAGATCGCGGAGGCGATGGGGCTGACGGTGCAGGCGGTCAAATCGCGGCTTCACCGGGCACGGCTTTACCTGGTGCAGAAGGCGCCCGCCGATTCGGTGTTGGCCATGGCGCCCATCGCAGTGCTGAGGTGATTCGATGCACAACGACTATACGCTGTTGATGTCCATGATGTTGGATGGCGAGGCGACGGCTGCCGAGGAGAGCGCTGTGCGCGAGCATCTGCGCACGTGTGGGTCTTGTGCGGCCATCTGGGAGCGCTGGCAGGCGGTGGATCGCCGCCTGGTGGCCGCACCGCTGCTGGCCCCCGCCGCCGACCTCACCGATCGGGTGATGGCGCGGGTGCAGGCGCAGGAGCTCCGGCGCCGGCGGCTGCGCTGGTTAGGATCCGGCTTGTTCGGCATGTGGCTGACGATCTCGCTGGTTGGCCTGCTTACCATTGGCGGGTTGACCTATTGGAGCATCCAGCACCCCCATGCGGTCAGCCAGGCGTTTTTTGCCGTCTTGCAGGTCGTGGATGGTCTGAGTTGGATCGCGCTGGACCTCTGGCGTTTCCTCAGCCGCCTCGGTGCGCCGACGTTGGCGGCCGGGGTTGGCTTGCTCGCGCTCCTCACTTGTGCCTTTGCGATGCTCTGGCTGTGGGTGATGGGGCGAGGCCGCAGCGCACTCAGCTATCCGATGTCGGCGGCATGAGCTTGATCTGTGCGGATTTGTGGAGGAGGGAGTGATGCGACGTAAGAGCGTTTTGTTTGCGGCCGGTGCGCTGTTGCTGCTGTTTGTGGCCGCTTCAACCGTCTATGCCCAGGATGGCACGGGCGGCGGCGACAAGTTCGTCTTCGGCCAGAACTATGTGTTGCAGCCCGGCGAGACGCTGAGCGGCAGCCTGGCGGTCTTGGGCGGCAACGCTGAGCTGGCAGAGGGCAGCACAGTGGCCGGTGATGTGTTTGTTGCGGGGGGCAAGCTCTCCGTATCGGGCGTCATTCAGGGCAGCGTGGCCGTCTTTGGCGGCGCGACCGTGCTCGCTGATACTGCGGTGGTGGAGGGCGACTTCGCCACCTTCGGCGGCGCTGTGTCACAGGCGACCGGTGCGACGATCCGCGGCCAGATCTTCAGCGGTTTGGGTTCCCGGCGCGGTGCACGATCGCCTGAGTCACCTGTGGCTCCCGCGACGCCGGAAGTCCCCGCGGCTCCGAGCGCACCTCAGACGCAGGGCCAGACGCAGCCGTTCGGCGGATTGCGCCGGATGATTGCGTGGGAGATTGCCGCGGTCTCTTCGGCGCTGATGTTGGTGGTGCTGGGGATCATCGTGGTGGTGCTCGCACCGAAGGCGATCGGACGCGTCGCCAGTGCTGCTGCGAGCCAGCCGGCGTTGAGCTTCGGCGCAGGTATTCTGACGCTGGTCGTTGGGTTGCTCGGCGGGCTGCTGTTGTTGATCGCCTGTGGCCTGGGCATTCTCCTCTGGCTGGCGCTGATCGCGGCGATGCTGTTCGGTTGGATCGGCGTTGGGCTGTGGCTGGGCCAACGCATCTTTGCGGCGCTGAAAATGCGCAGCTCGTCGTCGTTGCTCGAAGTTGCTCTGGGCATCTTCGTGATCACCCTGGTGGCGAATCTGCCGTGGTGCATCGGGTTCCTGTTTACCGCCGTGGTCGGCTCTATCGGCCTGGGCGCCGTTGTGTTGACTCGGTTCGGGCGGCAGCCCGCGGCGGACCCTGGCCGGCCGATCCCTCCGGCGCCGGTGCGCCTGGAGGACCTGGACGCCGAGGTGTTGGCTCCCGTTCCGCCGCCCGCTCTGCCGGCCCCGGCGCCTGTGGAGCCGCCCGGCCCGAATGAAGGTGCCCCCGGCGCGCCTACAGCCGGTCAATGACGGCAGCCCGAGGCGATGGGCGGAACAACTTGATCGCCTCTGTAAGAAGGGAGGCGCCTCGCTTTGGCGACGGCGCCTCCCGCGCGTCCGGGACGCCAGACGGCCTTCATTTGACCAAGCTCGCGTGGCAGGATAGAATAGCTTGCTGTCGGGGGTGGGAACCCTGCGGAGCGAACCGGCGTCCTTGACGGACGCTCGTGCGGAGTGCCCATGGGTGAAGGATCGCAGTCGTCCGGGATCGGCGACGAGGCGCTTGTTGAAGCGAGACCGTTGGTGGCGGTGCGTTTGGCCCCGCGCCAGAGCATCTGGCGGATTGCGCCCGCTTGGGCCGTGCTGGCCGGCGTGCTGGCGAGCGGCGTCTCCCTGATGGATCGCAGCCTGGCGCTGAATGCCGTTGCGGCCTTGGTCCTGACGGATGGCGTCTGGGGGGCGCTCCGCCAACTGATCTCCGCACCGGCGGCGCAGCGGAACGGGGCGGTGCTGGCGCCCAGCTTGCCTTATGCGACGTCAACGGGACCACTGGCGCAGTGGCCCGCTTCTTTGCGCGCCGGCGATGAAACCTCGCCGCGCTGGCAGGAGCCGTTCCTCGTCGCGGTGCTCTGCATCGGGGTAAGCGCCCTGCTGGGACTGGCCGGTGTTGCGGCGAGCGTTATCGCTCTCGTCTTGATCTGGCTGGCCTGGGCCTTCGCTCGGCAGGGGCGGACGCCGGCATTGTGTCTGGCTCTGCTGGATGTGATGCTGCCGTGGACGTTGGGCCTGCTGGTTGCTCTGCGGCCCGGCTTGGGCGATCTTCGGGCGTTATGGCCGGCGGCTGCTGTGGCCACAGCCTTCACGATCCTGCAGTGGGGGTATTATCAGGCCCGCACGTTTGGACGACGCCACACCCTCGTGTGGTTGGGCCAGGCTGTGATCCTGACAGCGTTGATCATCACCGGGCAAGCTGGGACAGCCGCCATCGTTGGCGTGTTGCTCTTGCCGCCTTCCTGGTGGCTGGCGCGGCGTGACATCACGGCGCAGGCCCTGTCTCTCAGTCGGCCGTGGTGGCTGGCTGCGCTGCTCATTTCGGCCGGTGCCTTGCGGTAACGAACCGTTGAGCGCTGGCGCACCTTTCCGCGATCATCTCATTTGACGGAGGATTTTGTCCTATGCCATCAAAGCGCGATCTCATAAGCCTGGCAGACCACAGCCCTGCGCAGTTGTGGGCCTGGTTGAATCTGGCCCGCGACTTGAAACTGGAGTGGCAGGCCGGCGGGAATAAGCCCCTGCTGAAAAACAAGACCCTCGGCATGATCTTCCAGAAGCCTTCGCTCCGCACGCGCGTCAGCTTCGAGATGGGGATGCGCCACCTGGGCGGCGATGCGCTCTATCTTTCACCGAACGAGATCGGCCTGGGCGGCCGCGAGAGCGTGGCCGATGTGGCGCGTGTCCTGTCGCGATATGTGGACGGCATCATGGCGCGAGTCTTTGCGCATGCTCATGTCGTTGAGCTGGCCCGCTACTCGCGCGTCCCGGTGATCAACGGACTTTCCGATTACAGCCACCCGTGCCAGGGACTGACCGACGTCTTCACCGTTTGGGAGAAGTTTGGCCGCCTGGCCGGCCTCAAGCTGGCCTACGTCGGTGATGGCAACAACGTTGCGACCTCCTTATTGTTCGCCGGCGCTAAGCTGGGGATGCATGTCAGCGTCGGCACGCCCGCAGGCTATGAGCCCCGTGAAGACATCTTGGCGCTCTCCCGGCGTTTCGCGGAGGAGAACGGCGGCGCGGTGTCCGTGCACAGCGATCCGTTTGCGGCTGTGGCCGACGCGGATGTGATCTATACCGATGTGTGGGCAAGCATGGGGCAGGAGGCCGAGCAGGCGAAGCGCGCCGCAATCTTCCCGCCTTTCCAGGTCAACGCGCGACTGGTGGCCGCAGCCAAGCCGACCTGCATCGTTATGCACTGTCTGCCGGCCCATCGCGGCATGGAGATCACCGACGAAGTCGCCGATAGCACGCAGTCTGCGCTCTTCGATCAGGCCGAGAATCGCATGCACGCGCAGAAGGCGATCCTGGCTGATCTGCTGGGGCCAAACGCGGCAGCTCAGGCATGACATCTTCCGAGGATAGGCCGTGACGGAGCAGATGGCCCGGTTTTTCCAGCAGTTCCTGCTTGAAGTGCGGGGCGCAGCCCCACAGTTCACGTGGGCGAGTGTGCTCGATATCTTGCTGGTCGCCCTGATCTTTTACGGCCTGTTCCGGCTTTTCCAGGGCACGCAAGCGGTCGCGTTGCTGCGCGGCGTCTTGGTGATCACCCTGGTGTTCACACTGGCCGCCAGCCGCTTGACGGCGTTCGGCTGGCTCCTGCGCACGGCCTTGCCGATGATCCTGGTTGCTGTGCCGGTCATCTTTCAGCCGGAGCTGCGCCGGGCGCTGGAGCGGCTGGGGCGTTCGGCGCCGTTTCTGGCCGGCCGCAGCAACCGCGAGACGGCGGCCCAGGTGGTGATACACGAGGTCATGCTGGCGGTCGAGAGCCTGGCGCGCGAGAAAACCGGCGCGTTGATTATCCTGGAGGGCGACACCGGCCTGGAAGATCACATCGAATCCGGCGAGCGCCTCGACGCCGCGGTGTCGGCCCGCCTGTTGGAGACGATCTTCTATCCCGGCACATCGCTGCATGATGGCGCTGTCATCGTGCGCAACGACCGGATCATCGCCGCGGCGTGCGTGCTTCCGTTGACGAACCGTGACCTGGCCGACAGTTCGTTGGGCACGCGCCACCGCGCGGCGGTCGGCATCACGGAACAAAATGATGCCCTGGCGATCGTCGTCTCGGAAGAGACGGGCATCATCTCGGTGGCCCGCGGCGGCCGGCTCGCCCGGCGCCTGGACGGCCAGCGGCTGCGCACGATCCTGTTGGCCTTTCACAGGCCGCGGCGTCTGTTGGGAGGCGGATCAGGAATATGAGACGTTGGTTATCGAATCTCGGGTCTGCCGTGCTCGCTCTGGGCCTCGCTATCCTGGTGTGGGGGGTCGCCGTCCGCGAGGAGTACCCGCGCGCCCAGTTTGATCAGCCGATCGCCGTCAATCGGACGGGCCTCCCGGAGAACCTCAGCGTCTTCGGCGACACGCTCAGCGAAGTTCACATTGAGGTGCGTGCACCAAAGGCGCGCTGGTCGAGCCTGAAGGCGCGAGATTTCAATGCGTGGATTGACCTGTCCAGCCTGCGGGCGGGCGAGTACGACGTACCGGTCCAGGTGTCGCCGCCGGATGCGCAGGTTCAGGTGATGGCGGTGAACCCGCAGACGATCCGCATTCAGCTCCAGGAGCGGAAAGAAAAATCCGTCCCGGTGCGCGTCAACATCGTGGATCAGCCCGCCTTTGGCTACAACTGGCAGACTCCGGTCATTACCCCCACGCAGGTGCTGGTGGTGGGATCCAGCCCGATGGTGGATCAGGTCACTGCCGTTTCGGCGGATGCGTATCTCCGTGGCGCCCGCGGCACCGTCGAGCGCGTGCTGCGCGTTTCTGCCCGCAATGCCAACGGGGAGGCAGTCGGCTACGTTGACGTCAGTCCGCAGGACGTCTCAGTGACCGTGCCGATCATGCAGTTGCCGGGCTATCGCGAGCTCGCCGTGCTTGTCGAGCCGCGGGGCACGCCGGCGCAAGGTTACACCATCAGCGCTGTTAATGCCGACCCCGCGCTGGTGACTGTGCAGGGCGATCCCGGCATGATTTCCGAGCTGAGCGGTTATATCACGGTGGCGGTCAATATCTCGGGCGCCAGCGACGACGTGACCGAGCGCGTGCCGCTGCATCTGCCGGAGAACGTGTCCGCAATCGGCGTCCAGAGCGTCAACGCCCAGGTGACCATCGCGCCTATCCTGGGCACACAAACGGTGCGGAGGCGGCCGGTGATCCAAGGGCTTGGCGCGGGGCTGGGCTACACTCTTACGCTGGACGCGGTGAGTGTGTTCTTGTCCGGGCCGCTCTCCAAGCTCGAGGCGCTGAAGGCCGATGCTGTGCCCGTGATCCTGGATGTCACCGGCCTGGGACCAGGCGTGCACGTCGTAGGACCGCAAGTGCCGGCTCCGGAGGGCATTGCAGTCGAAAGCATCTCGCCGCAGAATGTGGAAGTCGCGATTTGGACGCAGCCGGCGGCCGCGGCCACGCCGACAGCCACACGCGCTCCGGCGCCAACCACCGCACCGACGCCGCGCAAGTGACCGGGCGGGGACCAAGAGGAAAATATGCGTACTCCAATCGTCGCCCTTGTCGGGCGGCCCAATGTCGGCAAGTCAACTTTATTTAATCGCCTGGTAGGTGAGCGTCGTTCGATCGTGGAGGATCTGCCCGGCACCACGCGGGATCGGATTTACGCGATGGCGGAATGGACCAATCGGCCGGTCCTCCTGGTGGACACCGGCGGAATGGACGTCGCCGCCACCGACAAGGCGCCCAGAAAGACCCAACAGCCTGAGGCCCTGGGTGAATCCTCGCGTGATTTCGTCCGCGAGATCCGCCAGCAGGCGGAGGTGGCGATCACCGAGGCGGATGTGGTGGTCTTCCTGGTTGATGCCAAGGATGGCGTGACCGCGGCCGACCGAGACGTGGCGGATGTGCTGCGGCGGTCGGGGCGGCCTGTCGTTGTGGCTGCTAACAAGGCGGACAATGAGGCGCGCCGCCTGGCTGCGCTGGAGTTCTATGAGCTGAGCCTGGGGCCGGTCTACCCGATTTCTTCAGTGCATGGCACCGGCACCGGCGATCTGCTGGACGCCATCGTTGCTGAAATCCCTGATGTCCCCGAAGAACCGCCTTCCGATGCGGTGCGCATCGCCATCGTCGGCCGGCCGAACGTGGGGAAGTCCTCCCTGCTGAACGCCTTGCTCCAGCAGGACCGCTCCATCGTTAGCCCGATCCCCGGCACGACGCGCGACGCGATTGACACCGAACTCACCTGGGAGGGGCAGCAGGTCGTCTTGATTGACACCGCCGGCATCCGGCGCCGCGGCAAGGTGGAGGTTGGCGTCGAGAAGTACAGCGTGATGCGTTCACTCAACGCCATCGAGCGTTCCGACGTGGTCCTGCTTGTACTGGACGCCACGACCGGTCTGACGGCCCAGGATGCGCATGTCGCGGGTTTCATCCTGGACGAGTACAAGAGCGTCGCCGTGATCGTCAACAAGTGGGACGTCGTGCCCGAAAAGGACGATCAAAGCACCGTCCGGTTCGCCGCGGAGATCGCGGCGAACCTGCGCTTCCTGGACTACGTGCCTTCGCTGTTTGTCTCTGCATTGACGAAGCAGCGGGTGAGTAAAGTGCTGCCCACCGCCATGCGCATCGCGGCGCAGCGCAAGCTGCGGATTCCCACGGGCGAGCTGAACCGGCTCCTGCGTGACGCCATCGTCGCGCACCCGGCGCCGAACCGCCGCGGAAAACAGCTGAAGTTCCTGTACGCCACCCAGGCCGAGACCGAGCCGCCAACATTTATCATCTTTGTCAACGACAGCGAGCTCGTGCACTTCAGCTATAAGCGCTATCTGGAGAATCAGATACGGGAGGTCTATCCATTTGAAGGCACCCCGATCAAGCTGGTGTTCCGCGGCCGGGAATCCGCCGACGACCTGAAATAATTCGTGTAGCCATAGAATTTGAGCAATCAAACAAGCAAAAAATAACTGAAAGGGCGAGATGGGCTATGCGAAGTATGCGCGGGTGGCGCTGGCTGCGCCGGCGATGGTTGGAAGCGCTTTTGCTGGTGGGATTCATCGGCCTGGTCGTCTGGTTGGCACTGACGGCAGAACCATTGGTGCGGCCGCTGGTGGTGGCGCCGACGCCGCCTGCAACCGCAACGCCCTGGCAGGGCGGGGGAGACTTCGACGGCCGGGAAGCTTTCGTCCAGGTGGAAACCCAAATGGCCTTTGGGCCGCGGCCGGCGGGATCCGAGGCTTTGCAGCGCACGCGGGAGAACTTCGTCTCCCAGCTCGAAGCGTTCGGCTGGCGCGTCGAGCTGCAGGAGTTCACTTACCAGGGAACAAAGTGTGTTAATATCATCGCCAGGGCAGGGCAAGGCCCGGTGGCCATCGTCGGCGCCCACTACGACACCCGCCGCCGCGCGGACAACGACCCGGATCCCGCCAACCGTGAAAAGCCGGTCCCGGGTGCGAACGACGGCGCCAGCGGCGCCGCGGTGCTGTTGGAGCTTGCCCGTGTGCTTGATAAATCCAGGCTGCAGAATGAAGTCTGGCTGACTTTCTTCGACGCCGAAGACAACGGTCGGCTCGATGGTTGGGAGTTTATCGCCGGGTCCAAGGAGCTGGCGCGCCGTCTGACCATCAAGCCCGCGTTCGTCATTGTGGCGGATATGATCGGCGATCGGGACCAACAGATTTACAAGGAGCGCAGCTCGACGCCGCAGCTAGTCGAGCAAATCTGGGGCATCGCCCAACGGCTCGGCTATGAAAAGGCGTTCCTGCCGGACCCGAAGTGGAACATGATTGATGACCATTCGCCGTTCTTGCAAATGGGCATCCCGGCAGCCGATCTGATTGATTTTGACTACCCCTACTGGCACACCGTGGCAGACACGGCCGACAAGGTGTCTCCTGAGGCGCTTGAACGCGTTGGCCGGGTGCTGCAAACACTGCTTGAAAACCGCTGAATCTGCGCGGTGCGTTTGATCATGGAGGGAGGAGCCAGGATGAGGCCTGCCCATCGTCTGGATTCGTTGCCCATCTATGTGTTTGCCACGCTGGACGCCAAAATCAAGGCGTTGCGCGCGCAGGGGATAGACGTCATCAAGCTGGATATCGGCAGCCCGGATGGACCGCCGGCGGGCTTTATCGTCGAAGCCCTGGCGAAATCGGCTGCGCAGCCCGGCGCGCATGGCTATGCGGGCTATGTCGGCACGCCGCAGCTTCGCCAGGCGATGGTTGACTACTACGCCACGCGTTTCGATGTTCCGCTCACTGTGGCAGACGAAGTCCTGCCTTTGATCGGATCCAAAGAGGGCATCGCGAACATGGCGCTGGCCTGGCTTGATCCCGGCGACCTTGTCCTCGTGCCGGATCCGGGCTATCCAACCTATCGCATGAGCGCGATCATGGTCGGCGCCGAGGTCTATGACATGCCGCTGGTCGAGGAGAACGGTTTTCTGCCCGACCTGGATGCGATCCCGGCGCCGGTCGCACAGCGGGCGCGGCTGATGTGGCTGAACTATCCCAACAACCCGACCGGGGCGGTTGCCCCGATGCAGTTCTTCGAAAAGGCCGTAGCTTTCTGCCGGCGGCACGAAATTCTTTTGTGCCATGACGCGCCGTATGCCGATGTCTGCTTTGACGGCTATCGGGCGCCCAGCCTGCTGGCCGTGCCCGGTGCAAAAGAGGTGGCGGTCGAATTCAACTCGCTGTCAAAATCGCACAACATGGCAGGTTGGCGGGTCGGAATGGCCGTCGGCAACCGGGATGCGCTCGCCGCGCTGCTGCAGATTAAGAGCAACATTGACAGCGGCATCTTCCTGGCCATCCAGACGGCCGCGACGGCCGCGCTGGCCGGGGAGCAGGCCTGGCTGGCCGAGCGGAACGCCGAGTATCAGCGGCGTCGGGACATGCTGTACGAGCTGCTCACCAACGACTGGAGACTGCGCGTGGCGCTGCCGCAAGCGAGCCTCTACCTCTGGCCGCATGTTCCGGCGGGCTACACGGCGGCCGAGTTTGCCGACCGGATCCTGACCGAGACCGGGGTCAGCATGACGCCTGGCTCGGCGTTTGGGCCGCACGGCGAGGGTTTCCTGCGCATCTCGGTGGGACAGACGACCGATAAGATCATCGCGGCAGTGGAACGGCTGAAGCGGTTCAGCTTTTGACGGGAGAGTGGGGTATCGCAGCTCAGATTTTCGACGTGACACCGCCCCAAGAGGCGGCAATCCTGGTTGGTGCAGAGCTTAAGGGCCAACATAACACCTGGTCGTTGGAGGATTCACTGGCTGAGTTGGCGCGACTGGCGGAAACTGCCGGGCTGCGCGTCGCCGGGGTGTTGACCCAACGGCTGGACCGGCCCAACTCGGCCACCTACATCGGCTCCGGCAAGGTCGAAGAGCTGATCGCGCTGCGCGCCGACACGGGCGCCAACGCGGTGATCTTCGATGATGAGCTGGCGCCGGGGCAGCAGCGCGAGCTCGAGCGGGCGATCGCCAATCCCAACGTCAAGGTGCTCGACCGCACCGCGCTGATCCTGGACATCTTCGCCCAGCACGCCCGCACTCGCGAGGGCGCGCTCCAGGTGGAGCTGGCGCAGTATGAGTATCGTCTGCCGCGCCTGACCCGCGCCTGGACGCATCTCGCGCGCCAGGCCGGCGGCGCGTCCGGCCGGGGTGGGTCGGGCGGGGTCGGGTTGCGCGGCCCAGGCGAAACCCAATTGGAGGTGGACCGCCGGGAGGTCAGCGCCCGGATCACCCATCTGAAGCACGAGATCGAAGAGGTGCGCAAGCATCGCGCCCAATATCGGAAACGCCGCAGCGAGGAAGCGATCCCGGTCGTTGCGCTCGTGGGCTACACCAACGCGGGAAAGTCCACCTTGCTCAACGCGCTGAGCGGCTCCGATGTGTATGCGGCCGATCAACTGTTTGCCACGCTCGATCCGACCACGCGGCGGATCAAGCTGCCGGGCGGCCGGGAAGTGCTGGTGACCGACACGGTCGGGTTCATCCAGAAGCTGCCAACGACCCTCGTCGCCGCCTTTCGCGCGACGCTGGAAGAGATCGCCGAAGCGGATTTGATCCTGCATATTGTAGACATAACGCATGAAAATGTTGCACAGCAGGTCACAACCGTCCTCGAAGTGCTTGCCGATCTGGAGGCCACCAGCCAACCCATCTTGACTGCTCTGAACAAGGTGGACGCACTGCCGCAAGAAAGCGCAGACTGGAATCTCCAGAACACCGGGCTGCAAAACACGATCGCCATCTCCGCGTTGACGGGGGCGGGGATCCCCGATTTGCTGGTGGGGATCGAGGAGCTCCTGGATGAGGAGCTCGTCTTTGTTGACGTGATCCTGCCGTATGCGCGCGGCGATCTGTTGGGGCTCTTCCATAAGCGCGGAACGATCACGCGCGAGAGCCACGAAGCGGCCGGTACGCGGGTCAGCGGCAGGGTGCCGGGCAGCCTGCTGCCGAGGCTTGAGCCGTATCTGGCCGCCGGCGGGAGGCCGCTGCCGAGTGTCTGACCGCCTGGCTGGTAGCCGCCCTGCCGACATCTCCTCCCAGGAGCCGAATGCCAACCGGGTTCAGGGCGTCGCTGCGTTCTTCGACATGGATCGGACCATCCTGTGCGATAGCTCGGGCCGCCTCTATTTGCGCTATTTGTACAGCCAGCGGCTTCTGACCTGGCGGCAGTGGGGCATGGTGGCGGTCTGGGTCGGCCTGTATGGGGTCGGCCTGCTCGATTTCCCTCATCTGATCGCACGTCTGATGGCCCAGGTGGAGGGCGGCAGCGAGGCCGCGGCCTGGCGCATGAGCGCCGCCTGGTTCGAGGCGTCTCTGAACAACGCCATCGCCCCGGGAGCCCGTGAACGCATCGAATGGCATCGGGCGCAGGGCCATCATGTGGCGGTCGTCTCGGCGGCTACGCCCTATGCCGTGCAGCCGGTCGCCCGCGCGCTCGGCCTGGGCGACCGCTACCTCGCCACGCAGCTAGAGGTCAAATCCGGCGCTTTCACCGGCAGCATCATTGATCCGGCGTGCTATCGGCAGGGCAAACTGGCGCTGACCCGTCACTATGCCGCTAAACATAATCTTGACCTTGCGCGGAGCTACTTCTACAGTGACAGCGCCAGCGATTTGCCGCTGCTGGAGGTCGTTGGCCACCCGGTCGCCGTGAACCCGAGCCGCAAGCTGGCGAAAATCGCCGCTTTGCGTGACTGGCCGACGCTGTATTTTTCCTGAATAACAGGGCAGGGGGAGACGACGACCACGCACCACGGCCCCACAAGTTGCGCTTGGGATTCGTCAGCCCGCGGCGCCCCAGGTCTCACGGCTGGGCGCTTGCTGCGGTTAGGCCGAACCCGCTGCGCTCCGATGCGATCATCCCGGTCGCTTCTCCGCAGTCAATTCGATCACTTACGTTATGTCTTCTTTATTGCGTTATTCGCATGTTCACACTATAAGTGTTATGTAAATCTGCGTCATTCTACATGGTTTTAGTTGACGTAACGGCGCAATTGGATGGATCGGGGGAGGAGTTGCCGGGCGCGCTGGTCCATACATCTGGGATGCTGCGTCGGCCCGGCTCGCGAGCCGCGAGTCGGGCCGACCTTCGCGCGCGCTTTGGTGCGACCGATTACGGTGCGTCGGCCGATCCTGTGCTACAATAGGTCGTCCGGTATGAGCCGGAGCACTCCCCTGCTGAGCGCGAAAATCAGCCGGGGAAGGGGTCGGAGTCGCAGCGAATATCCTGAAGGAGAAAGCGATGCGCTGGTGGCGCGGTCTGTTATTCGGCATTCTGATCGGTGCATTGCTGGGCGGCGTTTTCGTCAGCGGTTATACCCTGGGCCAGCATCGCCCGGCGCGCGCCACGGCGGCAGGCGCTTTCGACATCGTCTGGACGGTGCAGCAACTGCTGACCGACAAATTCGTCGGGGAAGTCCCTCCGGCGCAAAAACAGGCCTACGGCGCGGCCGAGGGATTGGCAGCGTCCTTCGGTGATCCGTACACTGTATTTGTTGAGCCGGTCAAGCGCGAGATGGAGCGCGACCAGCTTCGCGGGCAATTCGGCGGCATCGGGGCGTATATGGGCCGCAATGACGCCGGAGACCTGGTCTTGACGATGATGCGCGACCGCCCCGCTGCGCGGGCCGGCATCCAGGATGGCGACATCCTGTTGGAAGTGGACGGCACGCCCATCACCGCGGCGATGACGGTCGAAGAGGTGGTGGCCCTGGTGCGCGGCGACATCGGCGCCAAAGTCACGCTTAAACTGCGGCGGCCCGGAGCCGATGCGCTCTACACCGTGACCGTGACGCGAGAGCGGATCGAGACGCCCAGTGTCGAATGGCGGGTCCTGGATGCGGAAAGACACGTCGGCTACCTGCGGGTCAGCATCTTCGGGGAGCGCACCGCACAGGAGCTGCGCGATGGCATCACAGCCCTGGCCGGCCAGGGCGTGAACAAGGTCGTGTTCGATCTGCGCGGCAACGGCGGCGGCCTGGTGGACGCGGCGATCGAGGTCACAAGCCAGTTTTTGCGCGATGGCGACGTCCTGCGAGAGGTCAAGCGGGGCGGCCAGGAACGTTTCTACCCCGTCAAGAAGCTCTCCAGCCCGGCGCAAGGGTGGGATTTGGTTGTTCTGGTGGATGCCGGCACGGCCAGCGCGTCGGAGATTGTTTCGGGCGCGCTGCGCGACGCGGGCCGCGCTGTCTTGATCGGCGAAAAGACCTACGGCAAGGGTTCCGTGCAGGAGGTCCACGAGTTTGCGGATGGCTCTTCCCTGCATGTCACCATCGCCCGCTGGCTGACACCGAAGCGGAACACCATAGACAAGACCGGCCTGGAGCCCGACATCACGGTCAACATTACCCAGGAAGAACGCGCGGCGGGCCGGGACCCCCAACTGGCGCGTGCCCAGGCCTGGCTGAACGGCGAGAAATGACTGACAACCAGTTTGAATCTAACATTATGTAAATAGGTGTGCTATGGAACAGAAACACTCGGCAATCGGTTTGAAAATATTCGTGATCACCATCGCGGCGTTAGTGATCGCCCTGGCCTCATTCGGCGTCGGGTTAGGCGTCGGACTGGTGACGGGCAAAAACACGCAGACATCCCTGGCCGCAGCGCCCCAGAGCGAGCCGCCGGACGCGGGCGCGCCCGCTGCCCTGCCCTCCCCTGCCGCAGAGCGGACGCCTACTGCGACGGAGAAGACAGATGCCACCGGTTCGGCGCCCAAGCTGGATACCAAGCTCTTCAACGAGGCGCTGGATCTGCTGAACAAGCAATTCTATGGTGACCTGCCGCAAGGCGAGGACCTGACGCACAAGGTCCTGCAGGGCTTTGTCGGCCAACTCGGCGATCCGCACACGGCGTTCCTCGATCCGCAGCAGGCTGAGATGTTCAATACCGACCTCCAGGGCAGCTTCGAGGGCATCGGTGCGCGGGTGGACAAGGCAACTGGCGGCGGCGTCGAACTCAAGTATCTCTACGCCGATCAGCCGGCGATCAATGCGGGCCTTCAGGTCGGCGATTTCATTATGAAGGTGGATGGGCAGGATGTCACCGGGCTGTCGCTCGATGATGCGATCATGTTGATCCGCGGCCCGCGCGATACCAAAGTTGTGCTGACCATCAAGCGCGGCGACCAAGAACCGTTCGACGTGACCGTGACGCGAAAGCGCATCGAGATCCCGGTGGTGGAGACGAAGACACTCGGCGACGGGAAGATCGCGTATGTCGCCTTAAGCGAATTCAGCGGCGTGGCCCCGGACAAGTTGAAGAGCGCCTTGACGGATGCCCTGGCGAAAAAGCCTGCGGGCCTGATTCTCGACTTGCGCGGCAACCCGGGCGGATTCCTGGATTCGGCGGTGCAGATCGGCAGTTACTTCGTCCCTGAAGGCGATATCCTGATCGAGCGCTTCAAGGATGGCCGCGAGCAGCATTACCCGCGTCAGGGCCGCTTCCTGCTGGGCACTACCCCCCTCGTCGTGTTGATAGATGGCGGCAGCGCCAGTGCCTCCGAGATCGTCGCCGGCGCGATCCAGGATGCCGGCACAGGCAAGCTCATCGGCGAGACCAGCTACGGCAAAGGCTCAGTGCAGTTGCCGAACGCGCTGAGTGACGGGTCACAGCTCCGGGTCACCATCGCACACTGGTTCACCCCCAAGGATCGGGCGATCCACGGCGTGGGATTGACGCCCGACATCGAAGTTAAGCTCACAGCCGATGACGTCAAGGCGCAGCGCGACCCACAACTGGATCGGGCCGTCGAGTTTCTGCTGACGGGGAAGTAAACGCGGCGCGGGGATCACCTTCCGGGAGGATCGGATTGTCCAGACATACGCCAGGCGAGGTCAAGCCGGTTGCCAGCAACCGCAAAGCCCAGCATGACTACTTCATCGAAGACTCCTACGAAGCGGGGATTGCGCTGACCGGCACCGAGATCAAGTCGGTGCGGGCCGGCCGCGTCAACCTGCGGGATGGCTTCGTGCAGATTCGCAACGGCGAGGCGTGGCTGGTCAACGTCCATATCTCACCGTACGACTTCGGCAACCGGGAAAACCATGAGCCGCGCCGGGAGCGCCGGCTCCTGCTGCATCACCAGGAGATCCGCAAGCTCCAGAGCAAAATTGCCGAGCGGGGCTGGACGGTTGTCCCGCTGCGCATGTACCTGAAGACCGGCCGGGCGAAGATCGAGATCGCCCTGGTGCGCGGCAAACGCCTGTACGACAAACGCGACGCCGTCGCCGAGCGCGACATGGATCGGGAGTTGGAGCGCGCCGTCAAGCACTGGCGCGACGAAGAGTGAACGCACACGCGCAGCGGCGTTTTGCTTTCTTGCACATCCGGTCAGGCTATGCTAGACTGGCGTTTGCCACGGGGATGACTGGTTTCGACGGGGCAAATGGGTCGTAAGCTGCAGGCCGAGGCGCTCTCACCTCGCTAATCCAGAGCAAAACAACAACTGCCAACAACACTGGCAAGGCTTTCACCTTCCCCTTCGCGCAGGCCAACGCCGTTGCGCTTGCCGCGTAAGCGAGATCGTGAGCCGAACTGGTCGCCTCAAAACGACCACGGTGCCTATCACGGGGCCAGGCGGCGTGATAGAACATCGTCATAGACCGTAAGGTGCAGCCCTCAGACGCCGATAGGCGGGCTTAAGACTCTCGGCTAGCTGAACTAGTGGACGGTGGTTGCTGCCGGACCGTTCGGCGAAACTCAAATCAGCGACTATGCTTGTAGACGCTTGCGGTCGTTTGTTTCGGACCCGGGTTCGACTCCCGGCATCTCCACTGCGCAGGGGAAGGCCGCCTACTTGGGCGGCCTTTCTTGTCCCCATCATCACACCAAGAGACCTGGCATCATGTTACAACAAACAGGATCTACGACACCCGACTACAGCCGTGAATTGGACGTCGCCATGCGACTCGCCCGGGAAGCCGGTGCGATTGTCAAGACGTTCTATGAGGTGCCTCCCACCATCCGGTGGAAAGACCCGACCGAGCCGGTCACCGAAGCCGACCGCGCGGCGAACGCGCATCTCGTTAAGCAATTGGGTCAGCTTTTCCCGGAAGACGGCATCCTCGCGGAGGAATCGCGCGACGATCCGGCCCGCCTCAGCAAGCGGCGGGTCTGGATCGTGGACCCGGTGGACGGGACCCAGGAATTCATCGCGCACAACGGCGAGTTCGTCATCATGATCGGGCTGGTGGAGGACGGCGCGCCGGTGGTTGGGGTCGTCTACCAACCGATCGGTGACATCCTCTATGCGGCCTCGCTGAGCAAAGGTGCGTTTGTCGAAGAGTTCGGGGAGCGGAGCCCCCTGCGCGTCTCGCAGCGCCTCGATCTGCGCAAGTATCGCCTGGTCGTGAGCCGTTCGCACCGGCCGCCCGTCGTGGACGAGATCATCCGCACCATGCAGCTCCAGCGTGAGCGAAGCGTCGGCAGCGTGGGCCTGAAGATCGGTCTGATCGCGCGCGGACAGGCCGAGTTTTATGTACATCCCAACCCCGGCACCAAGGAATGGGACACCTGCGCGCCGGAGGTCATCCTGCGCGAAGCCGGCGGACGCATGACGGATTGTTGGGGGCGTCCCCTGGAGTACAACCGTCCCGATATCGTCCGCCATTTCGGCGTGCTTGGCAGCAACCGCATCCGCCACGCGCAGCTCTGCGAGATCGTCGCCCGCGTGCTGGACGACGCGGGCGTTGATGCTGAATTCGGGTTCTGATTACGATGCTTCCATCCTGGCTCAAACCGCCTCGCTGGATAGATCGCGACGCCGACGAGGCGCCTGGGCGACACGATCTCTCGCGCGAGCCGCACCGGCCGGTCTTTCTGCGCGAAGTCGCGGGGTGGGATCCGCGCTGGCAGCGCATGTTGTTCCAGGTTATGGTGCCGGTGCAACTGCTGGTCAGCCTCGGAGTTGATCCGGTGGATCTCACCGATGCGGACGGACGGTCGGTCGCGTTCAGCCGTGTGGGCGCCGATGGAAGCAGTTTCCGGCTCGAAGTCTACCCGACCGGTGACGCGCGAGATCCGTTTGCCGAGCTTGAACTGATTGACACACCGTTCAACCAGATCGAAGTCGTTTGGTTGGCCTTGCAGGATCCGCGCAGCCCACGTTTCGACATAGACGTGATGCCCAACGGTGCGGAAACCCACCGCGGCGTGCTGTGCCGCAACCTCGTCGCCGAGGAGGCGGCGAAGGCCGCCGGCCTCGCACCCGGCCAGATTCGGGGAGGGCTGCGCTCATTTCGTTGGGTGGCCGAGCGGATCGAGAATCTGATGCTGTGTCTGAACCAGCGTGATTTCATCGCCCAGCCGTTGTATTACCACACGGCGATCCTGTTTGAACAGTACGGGTTCGGTTATCTGCAGGGGCAATCGCGGCTCGAAGAGATTGCCCAGGACTTCGCACCGGGCGGCAAGCTGCGCCGGCGGCTGGATGGCTCCACGCCGTTCCGCCTCCCGGAGCAAGCCGATAGCGTGCGCGGCCGTTCGTGGGCGATCCATGATGGCATCCTCGATGAGCCATGGGACCGCGTGCGAATGGTCAAACGGCTGGGCGCCAGTTGGGGAATCAACACGTGTCCAGGCGTACCCTGGTAGGCGGGCCCTGGCAGCATGAAAGGATGGGATGATATGGACAAGGTGCGAATCGGCGTGATCGGCGGCAGCGGCGTCTACGATATGGCGCAGCTCGAGGATGTGCACGAAGTGCGCCTCGACACCCCGTTCGGCGCACCCTCCGACGCCTACGTCGTCGGCGCCATCGCGGGGACGCCTGTGGCCTTCCTGCCCCGACATGGCCGCGGCCATCGGATCAGCCCGACCCGGCTCAACAGTCGGGCCAACATCTACGGCTTCAAGATGCTGGGAGTGGAATACCTGATCTCGATCAGCGCATGCGGCAGCCTGCAGCCCGACTATCGCCCCGGCGACATCGTGGTGCCGGACCAGCTTTTTGACCGCACCCGGCTGCGCTACTCGAGCTTCTTTGACGATCCCGCGGCCGGCACGGGCGGCCTAGTCATCCACGTCTCCGTCGCCGATCCGCTCTGCCCCTTCTTGAATCGCATTTGCGCCGCTGCCGTTGAGGCTTGTGACCACCCGGTGCACCGCGGCGGGACGTTCGTCACCATCGAAGGCCCGCGCTTCAGCACCAAGGCCGAGAGCCGGGTGTTTCAGAACCTGGGGTTTGCCATTATCGGCATGACAGCCATCCCGGAAGCATTCCTCGCCCGAGAGGCCGGCATGAGCTACGCCACCATGGCGCATGTCACCGATTACGATGTCTGGCACGAGACCGAATCGCCCGTCACCGTGGACATGGTTGTGCGCCAACTCCTCGCCAATGCCGAGGTTGCTAAGGCGTCTGTGGCGAAGGCGGTGGTCATGCTCAAGGACGCTCCGCCCTCCCCCTACGCGGACAGCCTGCGCGACGCAATCATCACCAACCGCGCTGCGATCCCGGCCGATGTCGCCACCCGGTTGAATCTGCTGATTGGCCGTTACCTCTGAGATAGAAAAAAGGGGCGAGCCCGCCGCGGACCCGCCCCTTCGACCTCCGGCGCCCTGCTACTTCGCATAGCCTACTTGGCCTGATTTCTAATCTTATCCAACGTTTTCTTGAAATTCACTGGCTACACGAAGTTTATCGGGTGCCCGCTTGTGCTACTGGAGCAAACTGTCAATCGTCGTCTTGAAGACCGCAAACGGCTGCGCGCCCTGCAACTGCTTGCCGTTGATCATGAAGGTCGGCGTGGCGTTGATGCCGAAACCGACGGCTTCGTTCTGCGCCGCCTTCAGCTCATCGTAGTGCTGACTGCCGTCCACACACGCACCGAACTGCGTCGCATCCAGCCCAAGCTGGGCTGCGTAGCTTTTCAGCGTCGCTGGGGAGAATGCGTTGGCGCTGGCGCCCTGCTGCTGGAACAGAACATCGTGGTAATCCCAGAACTTGCCCTGGTCGGCCGCGCAGAGCGCCGCGTTCGCGGGCGCGCTGGTTGTCCCCCAGTTCAACACAAACGGCTTGTACACAAAGCGCACCTGGCCGCCGTTCTCGTAAGCGGCGCGCAGTTGCACGCCCTGGTTGAGCGCAAAGTCACGGCAATGGCTGCAGCCAAAGTCGGAGTACTCCACGATGGTCACTTTGGCATCCTTGGCGCCCCAGGAGGTGCCTTCGCCCACCCGATTGGTCACAACGATCGGCTTGCGGGCCACCGAAGTCATCAACAGGATCAAGCCGACCGCCACCACAACCACGGCTGCGATCACGCCAAGCAGCAGCCACCGGGACGCCGGCGCCGCGGGGGTCGTCGTCTTGCCGCTCCTGGAGGCGCTGCCAGGCTTCGGCATCTGCGTACGTTTTGCCATACATCTTCTCCCAAAGTTTCGATCTCAGGCTGGCAGGGCCAGACCGTCGGGTCGAGAGTATACCACAACAGAATCACGCGTCAATTGACAAGCGCCCCCCTTTGCCGTATCATGCCTGCTCCAGGCCGGGGAGTGAGGGGCCGAAGGGGCGCAGATGACGGATGGAGCTCGCAAACTGAACCAGCCAACGCTGCCCACCTTGCCGCGCTGGATCTCTTGGGCCCGGCTTGGGGGCAGCCTGCTGGCCCTGAGCGGTCTGGCGCTGACGTTGGCGTTCGCCCCGCTTAAGCCGCTCGCCGCCGCCTTCTTTGCGGCGGGGGCCATCATCGCCGTGCTCAGGCAGCCCGCCTTGGGGCTCAGCCTGGTCGGTCTGGCGATTCCGTTTGGCTCCCTGGTTCCGCTGCCGATTCCAGGTGTGAACCTCGTGGATCTACTGGTCGGCCTGGCCATCGTCGCCTGGCTCGCCCAGGGGCTGGTGCGCAAGAAGCTCGTCCGGCACGGTACGCCGCTCCTACTGCCGCTGCTGATCTTCGTCTGGTGCGCCGCGCTGAGCCTGACGCAGGCGTTCTCATGGCGCGATGGGCTCGGCGAGTGGCTCAAGTGGGCGGAGTTTGCGGCGCTCTATTTTGTCGCGGTCCAGGTGCTGGATCGCCGCACCGCGGCATGGACCCTGGGTGCGCTGGCCGCCGCCGGCATGGTCGAGGTCGCGCACGGCGCCTATCAATTCTTCCGGCAGGTCGGCCCGGAAGCGTTCATCCTGCAAGGGCGCTTCATGCGCGCCTACGGCGCCTTCCAGCAGCCGAACCCCTACGCCGGCTACCTGGGCTACTTATTCCCGGTCGCTGCCAGCCTGGCGGTCGCCGGCGCGCTGGCCTGGTGGCGCAGACGGCGGGCGAGCGACCTGGTCCTTGCGGTGACGGCCGCCATCGCCGCGGCCGCGTTGACCATCGGCATCATCCTGAGCTGGTCGCGCGGGGCCTGGCTGGGGCTGGCCGCCGCGGCCGTGGTCGTGATCGGGATGCGGACCCGCCGGACCGCGCTGACCGTCGGCCTGGGCATCCTGATCTTGCTGCTGGCGATCAGCGTCGCCGGCACAGGCTGGCTGCCGGCCCCGATCGTGGGGCGGCTCGGCGATCTCGGAAGCTACCTGGGCGGTTCGGATCCGGTGCGGACCGAGATCAGCGACGCGAACTTCTCCGTCCTGGAGCGGGTGGCGCACTGGCAGGCCGGGCTGCGGATGTTCAGCGCCCACCCCTGGCTCGGGGTCGGGATCGGGAATTTCGGGGCGGTCTACCCGAACTATGCCCTGCCCCACTGGTACGTATCGTTGGGCCACGCGCACAACGCGTTCATTAATTTCCTGGCCGAAACCGGCGTGATCGGCTTCGGCGCCTTCCTGGCATTCTGGCTTGGGGTGGGCCGGGAAGCCTGGCGCGGTGCCAGACGGCGGCGCGGCTATACCGCCGCGCTGGCGCTTGGCCTGTTGGGGACGTGGAGTTATCTCACCGTCCACAACCAGTTCGACAATCTGTTCGTCCAGCACCTACAGCTCCAGTTGGCGTTGTTGCTGGGCGTCTTGATGGCATTCATACGGACAGGAGCTCAGACAGACTTTGACCAGTGACGTGATCGAATACGCGCCGCCTGGGCTGATCAGGTGGCTGCTTGGCCTGCCGATCATCAATCGGCTCAAAATCGCCCGACATCCCCGGGAATTCGTGCGTTTTCTGAAGTTTGCGACGGTCGGCGCCATCGGTATGGTCGTTGACCTGAGCATCCTCAACGTAATGCACAAGGCAGTCGGCCTGCCGTTGCTGGTGGCGAACAGCATTTCGTTTACCACTGCCGTGATCAGCAACTTCACCTGGAACCGACTCTGGACCTTTCCGGAGAGCCGCCAGCGCCCGCTGCTGTCGCAGCTCGGACAGTTCGCCCTGGTGAATGTGATCGGCCTGGGCATCAACAATGCCGTGCTGTGGGCAGCCTTTCAGGGCACGAGGCAGATCGTGCCCGATCCCTGGGATTATAATCTCGCCAAGGTCCTTGCCATCGGCGTCGTGCTCTTCTGGAACTACTTCGTGAACCGGGCATGGACCTACCGGGGGATCAAATAGCATCGGACGTGAAACGCAACGACAACGCCTGCTCTTATTCCGCATCATTGTTCCGCCATCCGGCATACATCCAGACGGCGTTTCACGGAGGTCCCGGTGCACGTCACAATTGATTACACCCCTGCCCTGCGCCAAACCGCGGGCATCGGACGGTACACTCGCAACCTGGTCGCGGCCCTGCTTGAGCTTGATCGAGAGAACGAGTACACGCTCTTCTGCGCGGGCGCGGCCCCGGCGGAGCTGCACCCGCCGGCCAATGCCACGGTGCGCACCAGCAACGTGCCGGCGCGCCTGTTGACCGCAGGCTGGCACAAGCTGGGCCTCCCGCTCTCGGCCGAGCGGCTGGCCGGGGACTGCGACATCTTCCACTCGATGGATTTCACGCTGCCCCCGCTGCGCGCGGCGCGCGGCGTCGTCACGGTGCACGATCTCTCGTTCCTGCGCCTCCCCGACTGCGCCGATCCCGGGCTGCGCGACCACCTCCGGCGCGTCGTACCGCGGGCCGTGGAACGCGCGGTCCGCGTGCTGGCCGATTCCGAGAGCACCAAAGCCGATCTGATCGAGCTGCTGGACGTTGCCTCCGAGAAGATCAGCGTGGTGCCGGGCGGGATCGAGCCGCGCTTCCGGCCGGTGCGGGATGCGCTCAAGCTGGACGCGGTGCGCGCGCGTTACCGCCTGCCGCAGTGGTTCATCCTCACCGTCGGCACCGTCGAACCGCGTAAAAACATGGCGCGGCTGATCTCCGCGTACGCCCAGCTCCGCCGGCAGACGGGGCTGCCGCACGCCCTGGTCATCGCGGGCAGGGATGGCTGGCTCTTCGAGCCCGTCCATGACCAGGTGACCCGCGAGGGCCTGGGCGAGTATGTCCAGTTCGCCGGCTTCGTGGCCGATGAAGACCTGCCGGCGCTCTACACGCTGGCCGATTTGTTGGCGTTCCCCTCGCTCTACGAGGGGTTTGGCCTGCCGCCGCTGGAGGCGATGGCGTGTGGCACCCCGGTGGTGACCAGCAACAACTCAAGCTTGCCCGAAGCGGTGGGCGCCGCCGCCTTGACCGTGGGCGCCGAGGACGTCGAAGGGCTGACGGACGCCATGGCCCGCGTGTTGTGCGACGCAAACCTGCGCGTCCGGCTCTCCGACCTGGGGCGCGCCCAGGCGGCGCGTTTCACCTGGGAGATGGCCGCCCGGAAGCTGCTGGACGCCTACCGCTTGGCTTACGCCTGATCGGAGCCTGGTATGTTGCAGCGTCCCACCGGTGAAACTGCCCGCCGCTGGATCCCGCTCATCCTTGCCGCTGCCGGCGGCCTGGCCGGTTATTTCGGCGCATGGGCGCCGGGACGTGCCGCCGGGCTCACGATCACAGGCGGCGACCTGGCTGAATATGTCAAGTTTGTCCCCCAGCTTATGTCGGGCGAAATCAGCCTTCGGCGAGAGATCTTCTATCTGCCGCTCTGCGCAGGCAGCCTGACCGCAAGCCTGCTGGCCGGACGGCGATCGCTGCCCGGCTGGCTGCGCGCCCCGTTGGCCCTGGCCGCGATCCCGCTGGCGTTGGCCATGCTGCCGCCGGCCTGGAGCCCCGGCCGGTTGATCGAACCGGAATTTCGCCTGCAAACGCTTGCCATCCTGATCTGCCTGCTGATGGTCGCGGCAATCGCCCTGACGCGCTACCTGCCCGACCGGCTGATCCTCGGCGCCCTTGCGCTGCTGGCGCTGGCGGCGGCCATCTTCCCGGGGTGGGGCTACGTACAGGTGCAACCGGCGATCGCCGCCCTCTACCGCCAGGCTTTGCCCTGGGGCTGGGGGTTCTGGATGACCGTGGCAGGGTTTGCCCTCGCCGCCTTTTGGGCTTTGTTCCAGATGCTCAGCCCTGCACAACGCGGCCGACCGTGAGGGGAACGCAGGTGACGCGGATGTCCCTGATCAACCCGGTTGCTGCCTTCTCATTTCCGCCGCCCTCATGATCAGCCTCCTGGCGGCTGACGATGTCCGCGATCTTCCCGCGGCGCCGGGGACCTACGTCCTGCTGATCGAGGTCGAGGCGCCGATTTGCGTCGCCCCCGGCCGGTTGGGGACCTTCTCGCTTGCAGCCGGCCGCTATGCGTACGTCGGCAGCGCACACGGCAGCGGCGGGCTGCGCGCCCGGGTTCAACGGCACCTGGCGCCCGCCAAGCCGCTGCGCTGGCACATAGACTACCTGACTGCCCTGCGGCCGGTGAGCGCGGTGATCGCGAACGCTTCCGGCGAACGGCTGGAATGCGCCTGGGTCCGCCAACTGCTCGCCCTGCCCGGCGCGAGCGCCCCGATCGCCGGTTTCGGCAGCAGCGACTGCCGGGCGGGATGCCCGGCGCATCTGGTGCGGCTGCCGGATGGCGGCGGGCCGGCGCAGATTGCGGCAACCCTGGTTCGTGCATGATTTGACAAAGCGCGGGGGCGGTGCTATGCTCCGCACTCATTCATGCCACAGTCTTTTGTACGATTCACGATAAACCGACGAATCCGTCGTAGCGCACAGCTCCGGTTCGGCGCATCCGTAACGTTCGTTCCACCGGCCTCGGCGCGGCGGCATGGCAGCGCTTTGTCCGGCACCCTCTCACCCAAGAGCAGCCTCAATGACCAAACCGCCAGCGGGGACCGCCCCGGCCGGGCTTCGTCTGTACCTGAGCCGGCAAGCCAGCAGCCTTCCGCGTTACGTGCTCGAACAAACCGTGATGTTCCTGGCCGGCTGGGCGCCTACGATCTTCGGGATCGGGCTGCGCGCACTGCTGTATCGGCTCATCCTCCGCATGGACGGCATCGCCGCCATCGAAGCCGGCGTCCGAATCCGCTTCGCCGACCGCGTTCGTCTGGGGCGCAACGTCTATCTCGACCAGGATGTGTACCTTCACGCCTGCCCCGACGGAATCCGCATCGGCGACAACAGCTACATCATGCACGGCGCCATCCTCCACGTGTACAATTTCCGCGGTCTGCCGCACGCATTCATCCACATCGGACGCGACAGCCTGATCGGCGAGCTGAACGTGCTGCGCGGCCAGGGGGGCATCACCGTCGGCGACCGGGTGTACACCGCGCCGCTGGTGCAACTGCTGGCCGTGAACCACGTCTACGGCGATCCGGACCGGCCGATGGTCGAGCAAGGCATCACCGCCGAGGGCATCATCGTCGAGGATGACGTCTGGATCGGCGCCGGCGCCATCATCACCGACGGCGTCCGGGTGGGCCGCGGTGCGGTGGTGGCAGCCGGCTCGGTGGTGACGCAGGACGTGCCGGCGCATACCGTGGTCGGCGGCGTGCCCGCGAAGTTGATCCGGGAGATCACGGCCGGCCAACCCGCGCCGGGCAAGACGGTATACTTCTGACCTGTCCGCTCTGTCTGGGGGGAGAAGAACGCCCATGAGCATGCTTTCAATCGTGATCCCGGCCTACAACGAGGAGGACGGCATCCAAGATGTCCTCGCGCGCACGCTGGCGATCGGCCCGGAGCTGGCCGCGGCCGGCTTCGACGCGCTGGAGCTGATCATCGATGACGACGGCTCCGCGGATCGCACCGCCGAGATCGTCTCTGCCATGCCGGAGGTGCGCCTGCTGCGCCACAAGACGAACGGCGGGTACGGCGCCGCGCTGAAGACCGGCTTTGCGGCCGCGCGCGGTGAGTGGGTCGGTTTCCTGGACGCGGACGGCACCTATCCGCCGGAGTATTTCCCCCAGCTCTGTCGAACCGCGCTGGCACAGGAGGCCGACATCGTCATCGGCTCGCGCATGGCAGGCGCGGCGAGCCAGATGCCGCCCGTGCGCCGCCTGGGCAACCTGATCTTCGCGGCGCTGGTCAGCCTGGTGAGCGCCAGGCGCATCAGCGACTCAGCCAGCGGCATGCGCATCTTCAAGAAAGCGATCCTCTCCCGCATCTATCCCCTGCCCGACGGCCTGAACCTGACGCCCGTGATGAGCACCCGCGCCCTCCATGAGGGGCTCAAGATGGTGGAAACCCCCATCCCATACAGCGAACGCGCCGGCCGTTCCAAGCTGAGCGTCGTGCGCGACGGGATGCGCTTCGCCCAGTCCATCGTGTGGACCGCGCTCACTTACAACCCGGTGCGCCAGTTCGGCCTCGCCGGGCTGGCGGGCATCGGCGTGGCGCTGGCCGTGGGAATCTGGATCCTTGCCTTGCGCGCCCAGGGCATCGTCACCTTAGGCCCCTGGGGGGTCTTCACGCTCTACGCGGGTGCAATCCTGGGCGTCGGCGGCGTGAGCATTTTCAGCCTGGGCGCGATGTTCAATTACCTGGTGGCGATCTTCTACAAGCAGCCGATCCGGCAGGGGATGTTTGGCCGGCCCCTCTTCCGGACGCCGCTGGACCGCCATTTCGGGTGGGTCGGGCTGCTGGGCGTGGCGCTCGGCGTCGCGCTGGCGGTCGCCAGCCTCCTCCTGGGCCTCAAGGGCTGGCCGCTCACGCGGCTCTGGTTCTGGCTGTTGATCTCGGCGATGAGCTTCATCGTCGGCCTCCAGTTGGTGGTCAGTTGGTTCATCATGCGGGTGCTGGAGGAATTGAGCCAGCGTGAGGTGCGCGTGACGGACGACCTGCAAGGGGATGCAGCGGACGAGATAGAGGCTGAAGCTGTGGCCCAGCAACCGGCAGGCGCCGTCGCGGTTCTGGAGTCGAGGGTTTAGCCGCAGCGCCTTTCAAATCGAGTGTCATCATGGCAGAGCAAGAACCAGTCCTTCCCGCACCGAACGACGCGACGCCTGAGCTGCGCGCCAACCTGGGGACGCGGCGCATCCCGCCGCTGCCCGCAGCTCGGTTCCCCGACGCCGGGGCCGCCGTGCAGACCTCCACCTCGGCGCAGCACGCGGCCGGCGGCCTGGACATCTTGTTGGTTAACCCGCCCGCGCCCGACGGCGACATCTGGATTCGCAGCCAGCACCGCGTGGGCCGCCGCAGCCGCGAGAACATGATCTGGCCGCAGGTGGACCTGGCGCAGATGGCCGCGCTCCTGGCGCCGGATTACACCGTCGAGATCGTGGACTGCATCGCGACGCGCATGGGCTGGCCGGAATTTGAGAAGCTGCTCGAGCAGAAGCGGCCGCAGGTCTACCTGACCCAGGTGACTGCGCCCTCGTTGCGCAACGACATGCGCGGCGTCTTCCTGGCGAAGGCGCTGGCCGCGCGGACGATTGCCTTCGGCACGCACGTCACCCCCCTGACGCTGGAAACCATGCGCCCCTTCCCCGCTCTCGACTTCATCCTACGCGGGGAGCCGGAACTGACCCTGCGCGAGCTGCTCGATACGCTGGAAGGTAAGACGCCGAGCGATGGCCGCGTGGCGAAGATGGTGGCAGAGACAGCCGGCGGCCGGGGACAGGGGACGGATGAAGACGTCCTGACCGCTGACCACCGGTCCCTGGCCACAGTTCGCGGCCTCGCGTGGCGCGAGGGGGGCGAGATCGTGATCAACCCCGACCGGCCCTTCATCCCGAACCTGGATGACCTGCCGCTGCCGCTGCACCACCTGCTGCCGCTGAACCGCCAGCGTATGCCGATGATCAAGGGGCCGTTCACGTTTATCGTCACCAGCCGCGGGTGTCCGGCGGGCTGCAAATACTGCATCAAACACGTCTCCTACCAGACCAGTGTGCGCGTGCGCTCGCCGCAGTTGATCTTCGAGGAGTTACGGCGGCTATCCGATCTGGGCGTCCATACGGTGCACATGTACGCCGACCTGTTCACCGTCAGCCGCCAGCAGGTGGTCGAGCTGTGCCGGCTCATCATTGACTCCGACCTCAAGATCAAGTGGACCTGCAACAGTCGCGTAGATTATGTAGACGAGGAGATGCTGCGGCTGATGGGGCAGGCCGGGTGCTGGTACATCTCCTGGGGCATCGAGAGCGCGAACGAGGACATCCTGAAGCGCGCCCGGAAGGGGTACCGCAAGGAGCAAGCCCTCCGGGCGCTCCGCTGGGCGAAGGCGGCTGGGATCAACAACTGGGGCTTCTTCATCATCGGCCTGCCCGGCGAGACGGAGGAGACGATCCAGGAGACGATCGCTTACGCCAAGTCGCTGCCGCTCGACATCGCCCTCTTCCACATCGCGGCGCCCTACCCGGGCACGCCGTTTTTCTTCGAGGTCGCCCGTAACGGCTGGTTCCGCCCGGGCACGAACTGGGAGGAGGTGGACATGGATCAATCCACCGTGCTGGACTATCCCGGTCTGCCCGCAGAACGGCTGGAATATTGGCAGAAGCGCGCCACACGCGAGTGGTCGCTGCGCCCCGGCCCGATACTCACCTTCCTGAAGGGAATGAACTCGTGGGAGGGATTCAAGAGCGCGGTCAGCGTGGGCGTGCAGACGCTGCGGTTTATGGTTGGGGGTTAGTACAACTGGGCGGAAGTGGCGCGGTGGTTTTGTAGCACAATCCTCTGGATTGTGCGGCCGCCATCCAGAGGATTGCGCCACAACAAACCGCTGGTGCATTTACGCCGACGTGTACGAGTACCTCGCCACCAAGAATTTGAGGGGGCGTAGTGGCGACTTTAGTCGCTTTTGGGTCGGCGACGAACGACTGAAGTCGTTACTACTATCCATCAAGACCAACGTGGCGAGGTACTAGGGACTAGGGGCTGGGGAGAGAGAATATGGAGATTCGGAGCCACCAGGATTTACGGGGGTGGCAGGCGGGTAGGAAGCCCGTGGTGCGGGGATATCGCTTGACGCAGGCGTTCCCGGGGCGCGAGATGGACGGGCCGGTCAACCGGATGCGACGCGCAGCCGTATGAATCGTGCCCCCGGCCCCCGGCTCCCAGACCCAACCCCCCACCTCCTCCTCATCGCCTTCGCCCTGACTGCGCTGGTTGGCGTGTGGGCGGCGTACGACCGGGGCGCCGCCTGGCAGCGGTTCGGGCTGATCGCCGCGGGGTTGATCAATGTGGCCGCCATCCTTTGGGCGGTCCGGCTGGCCGGGAAGGCGATCTTGGGGCCGATTTGCGTCGGGTGCGGGCTGATCGCCGCAGCGCTTGCCACCTATTTCCTCCTGGCGTACGACTGGAACGCCGATGGCGCCGGGAAATTTGCCGCAGTGCAAGGGATCGGCGCCTGGATTCAGGCGCACCGCCCGGCGGTGAGGCTGCCGGAGGACATCAACGGCAACGTGGCGGGCAACGCGCTGGCGCTGCTGCTCCCACTGGGCTGCGGCGGCGCCATCTGGGCATGGCGCAGGGCAGCCGGCAGCCTGGCTGTGGCGATCAGCGCGACGCTGGCCGTGACGCTGGCGGGCATTGCGCTGGCGCTGACTTCATCCCGCGGCGCGTGGCTGGGCCTGGGGGCCGGTGCGCTGGCGGCGGGCCTGTTGGCTGCATCGGAGGGCGGCCGGCCGCACAGCCGGCCCCTCGCGCTGCCGGGCTTTGCGGTGCTGATCCTCGGCTCGGCCGCGGTCTTTGCCGCCGCGATCTTTGTGCCGGGGGCCGAGCGCCTGCTGGGCAGCGTCGGCGGCGTGGGGCAGACGGCCATCGGGCGGGCGGCGCTGTGGCGCGACGGGCTGGCCCTGGCCGGCGACTATCCGTTCACCGGAGCAGGCCTCGGCAGCACCATGATGGTCTACTCTACCTACGCGATGCTGCTGCACGTCGGCTTCATCACCCACAGCCACAACCTCTTCCTGCAAATCGCGCTGGAGCAAGGGGCGCTGGGGCTGGCGTTGTGGATCGGCCTGCTCGGGCTGGCTTTCCGGCAGATCGGCGCGGCCGGGCCGGGGCGTGAGGAACGGCTATGGCAGGGCGCCGCGGCCGCATCCCTGACGGCGTTGATCGTCCACGGGATGCTGGACACCGGCGTCTACGCCAGCCGGGTGGCCTGGCTGCTGTTCCTGGCGCCCGGTTTCGCGTTGGCGCTGCCGGCGGCGGCCGCAGGAGGGCCGCAGCGGGTGCCGCCGGGCGGCAGCCGCCGGGCCGCAGCCGGCCTCCTGGCCGCGGCGCTGATCCTGGCAGCGTGCGCCGCGCTGCTGCCGGTCACCCGGGCCGCGTTCCAGGCGAATCTCGGCGCAGTGCTGCAAACCCGAGCGGAGCTGGCCGTTTACGCCTGGCCGCAGTGGCCCGTCCAGGATGCCCTGCGGCGGTCGCCCGCCGTGAATCTGGCGCCGGCCGAGGCCCGCTACGCGGCCGCGCTGGCGCTCGCGCCCGGCAACGCCGCCGCCAACCGGCGCATGGGCCAGATCGCGCTGTCCCGCGGCCGTTACGATGCCGCCCACCGCTATCTCGAGGCCGCCTACGCCGCCGCGCCCTGGCAGAGCCCGGTGCAGTTGCTGCTGGGCGAGGCCTACGCCGTCACGGGCGACCCGGCCCGCGGCGCCGCCCTCTGGCGCACCGCCGATCCGACCCCGGGCCGCGCGGAGGGCCGGGCCTGGTGGTATCGCTCGATCAACGAGCCGGAGCGGGCAGCGTGGGTGGCGGAGGCCGCGGGGCTGGCGGGACGGTGACGCGAGGCGGACACATCTTCACAACGAAAAGAGCGAGTATGCGTTATCTGATTACCGGCGGGGCCGGGTTTATCGGCTCCCATCTCTGCGAGCTCCTGCTGAGCCAGGGGCACACGGTCGTTGCAATTGACAACCTGTCCACCGGCCGTCTGGAGAACCTCACGGCGATCAAAGACCACCCGCAGTTTCAGTTTGTGCGCGAGACGGTGGACAACGCCCAGGTGCTGGACCGGCTGACCAGTGAGTCGGAGATCGTGGTGCACCTGGCCGCGGCGGTGGGCGTACAACTGATCGTGCGCGACCCGGTGCACACCATCCGCACCAACATCATGAGCACCGAGGCCGTGCTCACCACCGCGCTCCGCTACGGCTGCAAGGTGCTGATCGCCTCCACCTCGGAGGTGTACGGCAAGGGGGTGCGGGTGCCGTTCCGGGAGGAGGACGACCGGCTGATGGGGCCGACCACCAAAAGCCGCTGGGCATACGCCGAATCGAAGGCGGTGGACGAATTCCTGGGGCTGGCCCATTACCACCAGTTCGGGCTGCCGGTGGTGATCATGCGTTTCTTCAACACCGTGGGGCCGCGCCAGACGGGGCGCTACGGCATGGTGGTGCCGCGCTTCGTCCGCGCCGCGCTGGTGGGCGAGCCGCTCTGCGTGTACGGCGACGGCAGCCAGTCGCGCTGCTTCGCCGACGTGGCCGACGTCACACGCGCGATCGTCCAGCTCGCCGACCATCCGGGGGCGGTGGGCGAGGTCTTCAACATCGGCGCCACCGAGGAGGTGACGATCCGGCAGTTGGCCGAACGCGTCGTGCGCCTGACCGGCAGCCGATCCGAGATCGTCCAGGTGCCGTACGAAGAGGCCTACGCGCCGGGGTTTGAGGACATGCAGCGCCGCGTCCCCAGCATCGAGAAGCTCGCCGCGCTGATCGGCTATGCGCCGCGCTATGGGCTGGACGACACGCTGCGCCGCGTGATGGAGTACGAACGCCAGGCTTTGGCGTGAACGGCCAAGCTATTGTATCATGGCGGTGGAACTACGTTGACACGTTGGAACGTTGGCACGTTGGAACGTGGGAACGTGCGAACCTGGAAACGTGCGAACGCAAATCTACGGATGAGAGAACGCCATGAGTGACACACACGAGCACGGGGCGCCGGGGGCCGCGGGGCCGGTCCTGCCTCCCTGGGTCGAAATCATCAGCGCGGCGGGCCGCCCGCTGACCTATATCATCCGCGGCGGCCAACTGCCCGACCGCACGACTTTTCTGACGCCGCCGGAGTTCAAGCAGCAGGTGGGCTACGTGGCCTACCCGGCCGGCGGCGAGATCGCCCGCCACGCGCACCGGCCGCTGGAACGGCACATGGTCGGCACCTCGGAGGTGCTGTTCGTGCTGAAGGGCCATGCCTGGATTGACGTGTACGACGATGACCACGTGCTGGTCGCCAGCCGGGAGCTGCGCCAGGGCGATGTGATGCTGATGGTCGGCGGCGGTCACGGGTTCCGCATCGTCGAGGACACGGTCTTCATGGAAATCAAGCAGGGCCCGTATGCCGGGGTGGATGAGAAGGAACGGTTTTAACGGGGACCGGGGACGAGGGAGCGAGAATGATTCCAGTCAATGAGCCGCTGTTGGACGGCCGCGAACTCGAATATGTGAGCGAGTGCGTGCGGACAGGATGGATCTCGTCCGCAGGGCGCTTCATCGAGGAATTCGAGGCGAAGTGGGCGGCGTACTGCGGGATGCCGTACGGCGTGGCGGTGAGCAACGGAACCGTGGCGCTGGAGGTGGCGGCCGTCTGCCTGGACCTGCAGCCCGGCGACGAGGTGATCCTGCCGACCTTCACCATCATCTCCTGCGCGCAGGCGGTGATCTACGCGGGCGGCACGCCGGTGCTGGTGGATGCGGACCCGGCCACGTGGTGCATGGACGTGGGCCAGGTCGAGGCGAAGATCACGCCCCGGACGCGGGCGATCATGCCGGTGCACATCTACGGCCATCCGGTGGACATGGCGCCGCTCTGGGCGCTGGCCGAGCGGCACGGGCTGGCGATCATCGAGGACGCAGCCGAGGCCCACGGCGCGACGTGCTACGGCCGGCGCTGCGGCGGGCTGGGCGATCTGAGCTGCTTCAGCTTCTACGCCAACAAGATCATCACCACGGGCGAAGGCGGCATGGTGCTGGCAAAGGATCGGCGGCTGGCCGAGCGGGTGCGCAGCCTGCGCAACCTCTGCTTCCGCCCCGAACGCCGCTTCTACCACACCGAGCTGGGCAACAACTTCCGGCTGACCAACCTCCAGGCCGCCATCGGCGTGGCGCAGATCGAACGGATCGAGGTGCTGCTGGCGCGCAAGCGGCGGATGGGGCAGCGCTACACGGAGCTGCTGGCCGGGATCCCCGGCATCGCCCTGCCCATCGAGCGGTCGTGGGCCACAAACGTCTACTGGATGTTCGGCCTGGTGCTTGATGAGGCGACCGGGCTGGACGCGGCCGAGCTCGCCCGCCGGTTGAAGGCGCAGGGCGTGGAGACGCGGCCGTTCTTCCTGGGGATGCACGAGCAGCCGGCGCTCTGGGACCGCGGCCTGTTCCGCGGGGAGCGCTACCCCGTCGCCGAACGGATCGCCCGCCAGGGGCTTTACCTGCCCTCCGGGCTGACGCTGACCGACGAGCAGATGGTCGCCGTAACCGCAGCGGTGCGCGACGCGCTGGAACGTTGACACGTTCGCACGTTGGCAGGTTGGCACGTTCGCACGTTTGAACGTTGAAACGTTGGAACGTTGATGCGTTTGCACGTTGGCGGGTTGAAACGTTGGGATGTGTAGACGGGCAAAGGCGGAGGGGGTTTGGGCACGATCACCCGGTTTGAAGACATTGAAGCCTGGCAGACTGCACGGGAATTGGCGCGCGAGGTGTACCGGCTGTCAGCGATGGGGATGTTTGCCAAAGATTTCGGGTTGCGCGACCAGATGCGACGCGCGGCGGTGTCCGTTATGTCTAATGTTGCAGAGGGATACGAAAGCCGCACGCAGGCGCTTTTTGTTGACTATCTCGGCCGGGCCAAAGGCTCAGCCGGCGAGGTGCGAGCACAGCTTTACGTCGCGCTCGACGCCGGGTACGTCACCGAAGCCGAGTTTGATCGGCTGACCGATCTGTCCACCAGGGCGAGCCGCCAGATCAGCCGCTTCATGGATTATCTCGAATCGCACCCCCCCAGCCGAACGCTTCGCGATTCAGGTGCGGCGTATGACGCGGAACGTTGACGCGTTCGCACGTTGGAACGTTGACACGGTGGAACGTTGACACGTTCGCACGTTGGAACGTTGACACGGTGGAACGTTGGAACGTTGACACGTTCGCACGTTGGAACGTTGACACGTTCGCCGGTTGGAACGTTGGAACGTTGGAAGGTCGACACGTTCGCACGTTCGCACGTTCGAAGAACCTGCGAACCTGCAAACCTGTAAACCTGCAAACGTGGAACCTGCAAACCTGTAAACCTGCAAACCTGCAAACGTGGAACCTGCAAACCTGCAAACGTGGAACCTGCAAACCTGCAAACGTGGAACCTGCAA
>CAZYGI010000027.1:0-32108 GCA_964647255.1 uncultured Anaerolineales bacterium
GATCCGTTTCAACCTCGACGTGGCGCGCCACATCGAGGATGTGCTGATCCTCTCCGGCGACCACATTTACAAAATGAACTATCAGCCGCTGCTGCACCTCCACCGCGAGCGCGGGGCCGATGTGACTATCGCGGTGCGGTCCGTGCCAGCCTTCGAGGCGTATCGCTACGGTATGTTGACGACCGATCTCGACGGCCGCGTGACGGAGTACGAGGAGAAACCGCGGCGCACCACGAGCACCTTGGCAAATATGGGGGTGTACGTTTTCCGCCGTGAGGCTTTGGTCGAGTATCTAGCCACCGGGCCCTGCAAGAAGGCGCGGGACATCGGCCGCGATGTCATTCCGGTGCTGACGCGGGCCGCCAGGGCGTATGCGTACCAGTTCCACGGCTATTGGGCCGATGTGGGCACGGTGCAGGCGTATTACGAAGCCAATATGGCGCTGCTGGCCGAAACCTCAGCCCTCGATTTGTACGATCCTGAATGGCCGATCTACACGCCGAGCCAGGAGCGGCCTGCGGTGCTGTTGGGCGCAGAGGCGCGGGCGCAGGGCAACCTGCTGTGCGACGGCTGCCGGATCGAGGGCGTCGTCGTCCGTTCGATCATTGCACCGGGCGCAATTGTGGCCGCGGGCGCGGTGGTGCGCGATTCCATCGTCATGACCGATACGGTGGTCGAAGCGGGCGCCGAGGTGGATCGGGCTATCCTGGACAAGCGGGTGAAGGTGGGCGCGGGCGCCAGGGTGGGCTGGGGTGAGGACAACACGCCCAATCAGAAGTGGCCGGAACGGCTGAACACCGGCATCACGGTCGTCGGCAAGGATGCGTTCATCCCGGCCGGCTGCACCGTCGGCCGCAACGTGGTGATTCAGCCGAAGGCGGCGGAGAAGGATTTCCCGGGCGGTGAGATCGCCAGCGGAGAGACCATCGGAGCCTGACCGAAGCGACACCGGTCAATTCCGGGCCTTTTGGATGGTGCAGCCGTCCAAAAGGCCCGTTTGTTTTAGCTCTCCACCAGGTCAATCTGCGGCCCGTCGGCATTGGCGAGCTTGTTCTGCATCCGGCGCAGCAGGCCTTCGCCCTGCGCAAGGGCCATCTGCACCGGGTTGGCCTTCTGATTGTACAAAATCATCCCGCGGTTGGCCGGCACGGTGCAGGTGCAGCGTTCGGCCAGGCACGGCTTGGGTTCGGTGAAGCGCCGGAAGGTGCCGTCGGTGACGTTGCCCAAGCGGTACAACGGCTGCGAGTTGTAGCAGCGCACCACCTGCCCGTCCACATTCACCCGGAAGAAGAGTTCGCCGGTGTGGCACAGCGTCCCGTACAGGTCGGCGCCCCGGATCTTGTCCGTGTTCTCGACGAACTTGTCCACGATGCCTTGTTCGATCTCGGCATTGCTGTATTTGACGAACTTGCCGTCCACTTTGAGCGCCTGGAACGCAAACCGCACCCCCGCAGCTTCCAGCTTCTCGGCGATCCCTTTCAGATCATCGAACTTCTCCTCCAGGCATACCGAGGTGACGAGGAAGACGGTTGCGGGATGCTTGATCCGGTTGAACTCCGCGGCCTTGGCAATGAATTCCTCCACGTCCTTCACTTCGGTCAGATGCAGGCTGGCGGTCAGGACGGTCAGCTTCTCGCCGGCGGTCTCCGCAAGCTGGCGGATGCGTTTCATGGGCAGCGAGAAGTTGGTCGTGATCACCAACGTATGGCCCGCGTCAATGGCGTGCTGGACGATCTCGAAGAAACGGGGGTGGATCAGCGGCTCGCCGCCGATCAGCTTGACCGACCACTGGCCGGGCAAGGTTTCGAGCAGCTTGAACATCGCGGTTACCGTTTCATCGGAACCGTGGCGATTCGTGACGATCATGCGCGTCTTGGCGCAGCAATAGTCACAGTGGTAGTTGCACTTGGTTGTAATCTCCCATTCCAAACTCGGTTCTGGTGCTTTCGACATGATCTCTCTAATCCCTCTGCAGGCAGATACAAGAATTATCCGGGCGCAACTATACCACTCACCCCCCTTACTCGCAAAGAGGACTACCAGGTCTGTTTCAGTTTCAGGGGTCGGCACACAGGGTTTGCGTGAGCGGGCAGGGCACTGCCCTGAGCGCAACGGCATGAAGTCAAAGGGCGCGCTGCGGAGTCGAAGGATGCATCGCCAATTTCTGCTCCTAAGGTCTTGTCATGTTGTGGTAGAATAAGAGCAGTTCTGAACGCGTCGTTGCCCTCGCCTCACCCCGCTCAGACGCTCAGCCGAACGCAATAGGAGGTGATGAGATGTCCCGTTTCAAGGCTCTGTTCTGCCTCGGCGTACTCCTCGTCTTGGCGGCAGCCTGTGGGGCTGCGCCACGGCCCTACCCCGCTGCGGCGCCCACTGCGGCTCCTGCTGTTGCCGAGAAGGTCGTTGAGAAGGTTGTGGAGGCCCCTGCGCCCGCGGCGAAGGCCTCTGAGTCCGGACAAGCGCAGGCCGCAGCGCAGGCTGCCGGGATCAGCGACGTCCGCATTTCGCCCTATCAGACCGGCCGGCTGATCCTCAAGGACGGCCAGATGGACCTGGTGGTGGAGGACACAGATCGCGCGATTGATCAGATCACCCAAATCGCAGTGGACTCCGGCGGATACGTCCTCAGCTCCGAGTCCAAGCTGCGGGACAACTACAAGCTGGCTACGCTCAAGCTGGGAGTGCCGTCGGAACGGTTTGAGGACGTGCAGCGCCGGATTCGCACCCTGGCGGTGCGGGTGGTGAACGAGACCGCCTCCGGTCAGGATGTCAGCGACGAGTATGTTGACCTGGAATCGAGGCTGTCCAACCTGGAGGCCACCGCGGCACGGATTCGCGAGTTCCTGGCGCAGGCCAAGACGGTTGAAGAGGCGCTCAAGGTCAACGCCGAGCTGTCCAAGGTCGAGGATGAGATCGAGAAGATCAAGGGCCGGATGAACTACTTGAAAGATCGGGCCGCTTACTCCACCCTGACCATCGGCCTGGAACCGGTGCGGCCCACCCCGACGCCGACGCCCACGGCCACGCCAACGCCCACACCCACACCGGCTGCCTGGCGGCCGGGTGAGACGTTCAAGTCGGCAACGGAGGTTCTGGGCAGCGCGGCTCGCGGCCTGGTGGACGTGCTGATCTGGCTGGCCGTGGTCGTATTGCCGTTCCTGGTGGCGAGCGGATTGATCGTCTGGTTGGTCGCGTGGCTGATTCGGCGCCGGAAGAAGTGATCGGCACGTCGCCCTGCGAGGCGCCTTTGTCCTCGCAGGGCGTTTCCCCCAATTCCTCTGCCGCAAACCCGTTGAAGCTCGGTCCATGCAACCAAATCGCGCCCCGGAGCGTCTCATTTTTGCCTGCCGGGGCAATTATCATTTATCATCCGGCCAACTCTGGTGATAGGATTCATTCGTATGACGAATAACGCAACCCAGGGGTGGGGCAGCCAGCCGGCCTCGCCTTCACCGTCTGACGCGGGCCAGCGCCCGACGGCGCAACCGGTCTGGCCACCAGCGGACGACCAGCGCGTCTCGTCGCCGGGTGCTTCTGTAGCGCAAGAGCGCAATTTGCACGCCGCGCCGGCCCAAATGCCGCGGCCGGCCTGGCCGCAACCTCAACAGCCTCCCGCCCGGCGGTCAGAACCGGCCGCCAACCGGCGCCAGCCGCCGCCGACCCGGCAGCGCGCCGGTTGCGGCGCCGCGCTGGTCGCACTGGGCATCGTCGCACTCGTGGTGCTGGGCGTGGGCATCGGCCTGATCGGCTATGCCAGCGTGGCGCGGGGCCTCCCGCTGCCCGATGAGCTGCAGGCGCGGGCCAGCCACTTCGCTTCCACGCTGATCTATGACCGCAATGGGGCCGTGTTGAGTGAGGTCGGCGATCCCAACTTCGGCCGGCGCACCGCGGTGCCGCTCGGCGAGATTTCGCAATACCTGGTGGATGCGACGATCTCGACCGAGGACCCGAACTTCTGGAAGCACCCGGGCGTGGATCCGGTGGGCTTGATGCGCGCGGTCTACTATGCCGTCAAGGAGCGCAGCCTTTCTGGGCCGGGCGGCAGCACCATTACGCAGCAGCTTGTCAAGCTCACTTACTTGTCGTCCGAAAAAACGATCACGCGCAAGGTCAAGGAGGCGATCCTGGCCGCAGAAATCACGCGGCGCTATCCCAGGGAGACGATCCTCCAGATTTACCTGAACGAGCTCAACTACGGCAACCTGGCCTACGGCATCCAGGCCGCGGCCGAGACGTATTTCGGCAAATCGGCCCAGGATCTGACGCTGGCGCAGGCGGCGATGCTGGCCGGATTGCCACAGGCGCCGGCGTACTATGATCCCTACACCAAGCTGAAGGATGCCGATGGCCAGCCGGGCGCGGTGAAGCGCCGGCAGGGCGAGGTGCTCCGCCTGATGGTCGAGCACGGCTATATCACGCCCGCGCAAGCCGATGCGGCGTGGGCCGAGCCGCTGGATCTGCAGCCGCTCACCCAGGTTTACGATTCCAAATACCCGCACTTCATCCAGTACGCGCGGGAACAGGTGGAAGGCAGCCTCGGCCCTGAGCTGGCAGCGAAGGGCGGGCTGCGGATCTACACGACCCTGAACTCGCAGATTCAGGATATCGCGCAAGATGAGGTGCAGAAGCAGACCGCCGCGCTGGCGAAGCAAGGCGGTCATAACGGCGCGGCGGTGGTGATTGCCCCGGGGACGGGCGAAGTGCTGGCGCTGGTGGGCAGCGCTGGCTTCAGCAACGAAGCGATCAGCGGCCAGATTGACATGGCGCGTTCCCCGCGGCAGCCTGGCTCGTCCATCAAGCCGTTCACCTACCTGGCCGCCTTTGAAATGCCCGCAGCGGTGAGCACCAAGGCCGCAGACATCCGGGCCGCACAGGCCGGCGGCAAGTCCCAGATCAGTGCCATCGAGCCGCCGGGCTACTGGACGCCCGCAACGGCGATCATGGACATCCGCACCGAGTTCCCCGACGGCGAGGGTCGGCCGCCTTACGTCCCGGTCAACTACGACGGCCAGGAGCACGGCCTGGTGAGTGTGCGCACGGCACTGGCGAACTCCTACAACATCCCCGCGGTGAAGGCGCTGGAGCATGTCGGCATCGGCCGGCTGCGGGACGTGGCAAACCGTGCGGGCATCACCACCCTGACCCGCAACGATTACGGCCTGTCGTTGACCCTCGGCGGTGGCGAGGTGACGCTGCTGGAGATGACCGCCGCGTATGCCACCCTGGCGAACGGCGGCACACGGGCGCCCGTCAGCCCCATCGCATGTGTACTGGATGCCGAAGGGAAGCTGATCTGGCAGGGGACGGCGTCCGGCGCAGTCGCGGCCTGCGCCGCGGCGCCTCGTGCCGCGGCGGTCGCGGTGACGCCGGCCCCGGCGGAGCGCGTCTTTGATCCGGCGCACGTCTACTTGATCACTTCGATCCTGGCCGATGCCGAGGCGCGCAAGCCGATGTTCGGCGGTGTGGCGAACCTGATGAGCTTACCCGGCCGCCAGGCGGCGATCAAGACCGGCACCACCAACGATTATCATGACGCCTGGGCGATGGGGTACACGCCGAACCTGGCGGTGGGCGTGTGGGTGGGCAACGCCGACTACAGTCCGATGCAGAAGGTCGCCGGCTCGGTGGGCGCGGTGCCCATCTGGCACAACGTCATGGCGCGTGCGCTGGCGGATCAGCCCGTCCTGCAGTTCATGCCGCCGGCCGGGGTCAGCAGCGCGACGGTGTGCGCGGAGAGCGGCGCCTTCCCCAGCGAGGTATGTCCGGCTCAGCGTCAGGATGTCTTTGCGGCAGACCGCGGTCCGCTGCCCGCAGCGTACGACATCTGGCAGCGCGTCCGGGTGGATAAGGCCACCGGCCAGCTCGCCACCGAGTTCACCCCCGCCGACCGCATTGAAGAACGCGTCGTCGCGCTTTTCCCGGAACGCTATCGCGAATGGGCCGCGGCGCACGGCTATCCCGTGCTCAACGCGGCCTCCACCTATGCCTTCCAGCCGGAGCTGGCGTTGTCTGCCCCGGTGGATGGCAGTGAAGTGGCGGATATCGTGCCGGTGGCGGGCCGGATCCATATCCCGGAGCCGCTGGTGTGGCGCTTGGAGTATGGTGTGGGTCCGAATCCGCAAGGGTGGGGCGTCGTGCTTGGCCCGCTGCCCGCCGATCCGGCTGAGGTGGCCGAGCGTGAGCGGGACGGCGCGTTGGGCGATTGGGATATCGCCGCGGCCGCGGCGCAACATGGCGTGCGGGATTTCTCGCTGCGCCTGACAGCGTACGACCCCGCGAACATGGACTATCCGGTCGCGGTCTCCAGTCCGGTCTACGTGGTGCTGGCGGCGCCGACCGAGACGCCCAGCCCCACGCCATCGCCTGTGGAGACGCTGACCGCCACACCGACGGTTGAGCTGACCCCGACGCCGCTCGCCATGCCGGGCGCGGGCACGGCAACGCCTGAATCAACGCTCGCGCCGGCGACAGCCACACCTGAAGCGACGCCTCCGCCGGCCGACACCCCGGCGCCGACGGCCACGCCGACGCCAGCCGCAGTGCCGGTGGCGCCGACCGTCGTCATTTCGGCGCCCCAGGATGGCGCCACGGTGACCGGTCAGGTAGAAATCTTGGGCACGGCCCAAGGCGCGGGTTTTCTCGGCTATCTGGTGGAGTATGCCGCGGGCGAGCAGCCGGCGGAACCGGACTGGCAGCCGGTCGCGCTGCCTGCCACGCAGCCGGTGTCAAACGGCCGGCTGGCTGTTTGGCAGACGGATGCCTTGCAGCCGGGGACCTATTCTCTGCGGTTGAGGATGCTCGACACCAGCGGGGGCGTGCACGTAGCTCAGATTCGGGTCGCGCTGGCGCGTTAAACAGCCATTGGCACGTCAGAACGTTGACCTGGCGTTCAACGTTCTGACGTGCCAATGGCTCGCAGCCTAACGCAGGAAGCTTAGCGGGTTGAGGCGGACGCCGCCTTTTCGGATCTCGAAGTGCAGATGTGGACCGGTCGAGTTGCCGGTGCTGCCCATGTTCCCGATCACGGCGCCCTGGCCGACGATGTCGCCGGCCTTGACAAATATCTTGCTCAGGTGGCCGTACAGGGTTTGGTAGCCGTTGCCGTGGTCAACCACGATATAGTTGCCGTAGCCATCGTTGCTCCAGCCGGCAACCACCACGAAGCCGTTGTCGGCCGCCTTTACCGGGGTGCCGATGGCTCTGGCGATGTCAACCGCCTGATGGAAGCGCTGGTAGCCCTGGGTGACGTAACCCGCGGTCGGCCACACGAAACGCCCGGTGCCGCGGCGGACGCCGGCTGGCGCTGCACCGGAATAGACCTGCACCTGGCGGATCGGGATTTCTTTCACCCCGCCGGGCACGATGAGCTTTTGGCCGACGGCGACCTGTGGGTTGTTGGCGTCCAGGCGGTTCCACGCAAAATTGATGATCGCGCCAGCGGTGACCTTGTACTTCTTGGCGACCTTATCCAGCGTGTCCCCTTTTGCCACCGTGTGCAGAATCCCGTTCACCGGCAGGATGGTCAACTGCTGGCCCATGCGCAGCAGATCGGGGTTATTCTCCAGCCCGTTGGCGAACATGATGGTTTCCGCTGACAGCTTGTATTTGGTCGCAATGCCGTAAAGCGTATCGCCGCTTTGCACGGTGTGAGTGATGATGTCAAGACGGGCGCGTTCCGGGATCAGGGTGAGGGGAACGGCGGCGCGCACCAGGGCGAAATTTTCTTCCGCGACGTTGCTGGCCGGCTCGGTCGCGACGATTTCCTCCGTGCCGCTTTCCGTGACGACCGCAGCGGGGATCTCGAGCTGGGGCAGCTCCTGCCGGCTGATCCACAGCACCACGATTGCGATGACGATGATCGCCAGGTGCGATGCCATGCGTATCAGCGATGTGGTGCCCTCCGGCCCGCGTTGGCCGGCGAGAGCTGTGACTGCGTGCCAAAGCTGATAGCCGGGTCCCCATTCGCTCGGCGGGATAGATTGTGGGTCTGGTCCTATGTCATCGCGCATTGGCGCGTGCCTCTTCCCGGGAAATCAAAAAGCTGGAACTCGGTGCGGCGGCCAGTATATCACAACGCTAACTGGCTGCCAACAACCGGATCCCAGCTTCGCTCTATTCGTCGCAACTATATGCTTTGCGAGAGCGTGTCGAGGAAGGCCTTGTTGTTGCGCGTCTTGCGCAGGCGCTCCAGCACCGGTTCCAGCGGATCCTCGCCGGTTTGGCGCAGCATATCAATCATGCGGCGCAGCGTCCAGACCCGGCCCAGCGTATCAGGGCTCAACAGGAGCTCCTCGCGGCGGGTGCCGGACCGGACGATGTCGAAGGCCGGGAAGATGCGGCGCTCGGCCAGGCGGCGGTCGAGATGCAGCTCCATGTTGCCCGTGCCCTTGAATTCCTCGTAGATCACGTCGTCCATGCGGCTGCCGGTATCCACCAGACAGGTGGCGACAATGGTCAGGCTGCCGCCTTCCTCGATCTTGCGTGCGGCGCCGAAGAAGTGCTTGGGTGGGTAGAGCGCGGCCGGGTCAATACCGCCGGATAGCGTGCGGCCCGAAGCCGGGACGGTCAGGTTATACGCGCGCGTCAGGCGGGTGATCGAGTCCAGCAGGATCGCCACATCCCGGCCGGCTTCCACGAGACGTTTGGCGCGTTCCAGGCCCATCTCGGCCACGCGCACATGCGACTGCACCGGCTCATCGAAGGTCGAGGCAAGCACTTCGGCCTCCACTGCGCGATCCATGTCGGTGACTTCCTCCGGCCGCTCGCCGATCAGCAGGACCATCAGGACGATTTCGGGGTAGTTTTCGGAGATGCCGTTGGCGATCTGCTTGAGCACGGTCGTCTTGCCGGCTTTCGGCGGCGAGACGATCAGACCGCGCTGCCCGCGGCCGATCGGCGCGGTCATGTCAATCAAGCGAGTCGCCAGAATGGATGGCTGCGTCTCCAGATTGATCTGCTGGTTGGGGAAGATCGGGGTCAGGTCTTCAAATTTCGGACGTCGCTTGGCGACCTCCGGATCCACGCCGTTGACTGCCTCCACCTTCAGCAAGCCAAAGTATTTCTCTGACTCCTTCGGCGGCCGCACCTGGCCGACAACCGAATCGCCGGTGCGCAGCCCGAAGCGGCGGATTTGGCTTTGGGAGATATAGACGTCATCCGGGCCGGGGTTCATCTGTTTGTTGGCGCGCAAGAAGCCGATCCCGTCCTGGATCACTTCCAGTGTGCCGCCGCCGAAGATGAGCCCTTGCGCTTCAGTATCGGCCTTGAGCAGGCGCATGATCAGGTCATATTTCTTCAAGCGGGTGTAGCCCGTGACCCCCATCGTGCGGGCGATGTCCTGAAGATCGGCCAGGGTTTTGGTTTCAAGTTCGGCAATATTCATACGGATTCTCCGTAGCGTCAGGGAGGCGCAACCGTGACCGCGGCGCAAGCGGATGTGTTCAGCTGGCGTAGCAGGGTGCGTGTCACATTCCTGGTGGCGCTATATGTGGTGTTCGGGGCGCTCGTTTCGCCTATTTGAGAAAGCGGCGCAATGATCGCAGGTTAACTGCATAGAACAACAGTCGGTTGTCCGGCTACACTGGACGCCGGACCACCCATTGGGACGTTCATGTTGCGGGATAAGCGCAATTCGGAGGTGATGTCCCGAGCGCTCGAATCCGGTAAATCTCATCGCCTTGCCCAACCATGAGCGACGCGTTGCCTGTCACGGATGCGTTGAAAATGGGCGCAAGGAATGCGTAGGGAGGATAATCGGATGCGAGTATGTAATCGAGCCTAATATAGCACAAGCATCCGCTTACGTCAAATGCCATCAAGGCAGCGCGTACATCCCGGCTCAGTCGAATTTGATCTGGCTGAAGCGCATCAGCTTGTCCCAGCGATGCGTTGCCACGATGTGGCGGATGGTCCCGGACTTGGAGCGCATCACCACGCTGGCGGTGCGCGCGCCGCCGCCGGTGTAGCGGACGCCGTCCAGCAGCTCACCGCGCGTGATGCCAGTGGCGCTGAAGAAGACGTTATCGCTTTTCACCAGGTCATCCATCGTGAGGACCGTTTCCAGATCCAGGTCGTGGTCGGCTGCATAGTGTCGTTCGCGCTCATCACGGGGCCACAGCTTGCACTGGATTTCGCCCCCCAGGCATTTCAGCGCCGCGGCTGTGATCACGGCCTCGGGCGATCCGCCGACTCCCATGAGCACGTCAATGCCGGTGTCCAGGATGGCGGTGCTGATGCCGCCTGAGACATCGCCGTCGCTGATCAGACGAATCCGGGCGCCGGTCTCGCGCACCATCCGGATCAGGTCGGCGTGGCGCGGCCGATCGAGGATCATCACGGTCAGATCGTTCACGTCGCGGCCCTTGGCGCGTGCGATGGCCTTCAGATTGGCTTCGGGCGGGGCGTCAATGTCTATGACCCCGCGCGCCTCGGGACCGACGGCGATCTTGTTCATATAGACCAGGCTGCCCGGCGCAAACATGCTGCCGCGCTCGGCCAGCGCCACAACGCTCAGCGCGCCGGAGCCGCCGCGCGCGGTGAGGGATGTGCCCTCGACGGGATCCACGGCGATGTCCACCGCGGGCGGCTCGCCGGTGCCCAGGTGTTCGCCGTTGTAGAGCATGGGCGCCTCGTCCTTCTCCCCTTCGCCGATGACGATGACGCCATCCATTTCAATGGTGTTCAACACCAGCCGCATCGCGTCCACCGCGGCCTGATCGGCCGCGATTTTGTCCCCGCGGCCCATCCAGCGCCCCGCGGCCAGCGCCGCCGCCTCGGTGACGCGCACCAGATCGAGGGCCAGGTTGCGTTCAGGTTGTTCAGGCACGTGGAACCTCCTCCGCGACGATGACAAGCGAATGGTTACTGAGTGGTCATAGCACGCGCATCGGCGTCACGGGCGGCGCGAATCCCCTTCTCCTCGTCAACCCGGCTCAGCACTAGGCCGCCGACGACGAAGAAGATAATCAGCGAGACGATGCTCAACCGGCTGGAACCGAAGATGCTGGCGACGACTGCAAAGACCAGCGGGCCCAATAGCCCGGCAAACTTGGAGCTCATGTCGTAGAAGCCGTAGAACTCGGCGGTCTGGGCCTTCGGCACCATGTTGCCGAAGAGCGAACGGCTGAGCGCCTGGCTACCGCCCTGCACCAGGCCGACCAGCATCGCCAGCAGCCAGAATTCGGCCGCGCTCCGCATAAAATAGCCCCAGATGGACACGGCCGTGTAGACCGCCAACGCCAGGATGATCGCGTTCTTGGTCTTGATCTTGGCCGCCAGCGGCGCAAACAGTTTCCCGCCGATGAACCAGGAAAACGCTAATCCGAGCAGCAGGAAACCGAGGGCGATGGCGACCGCGATGGGCCCGCTGCCGACGCCCAGCCGCGGCGCCGCGACACCCACAACCAGGATGGCAAGAGCGCTCCACAGGACCATGCTGAGGAAGAAGCCCTGCTTGGCGTCATCCCGCCGCGGCAGGCGGCCGAAAAGCAGCGAGAAGGGGATCCCGATGAACTGCGTCAGCAGGAGCGCACCGATCAGGTCAATTTGCTTGATGCCGATCTCCGCGCCGTAGATGGTCGCCATTTTGATGATGGTGCCGATCCCGTCGTTGTAAATCCAGAACGCCACGATGAAGAGCAGGAGCTGGCGATAGAGGCGCAACTCCTTGAAGGTGCGCCCAAGGCGAGCGAAACCGCCGAGGATCGGGTTTCCGGTTTTTTCAGCTTGCAGGCGAAGGCGCGGGGGTTCCTTCACGTCACGGAAGAGCGGGATGGAGAAGATCGCCCACCAGATCCCCACGCTCATCAGCGACAGGCGGGTGGCCATCTCGGTGCCGCCGACGCCGAAGCGGGCGCCCAGCGCAGTGATCCCCAACGCGTCCGGCATCTGGATCATCAGGACGTTGATCGCCAGCAGCAGGCCGCCGCCCAGGTAACCCATCGCGTAGCCCTTGGCCGACACCATGTCAATCTCGTCTTCATGTGCCACGTGCGGCAGCAGCGAGTCGTAGAAGATCAGCGACCCGGAGAAGCCGATTTCGCCCACGATGTAGAGCAGCGAGGCCAGCAGCCAGTCGCCGGTGCTGATGAACACCATCAGGCTGGCGGCCAGGATGCCGGGGATGGCGAACGCAGCCAGGAAGCGCTTCTTCGATCCGCTGTAATCGGCGATGGCGCCGAGCACGGGGGCGGTAAGCGCCACCAGCAACATGCCGATAGTCTGGGTGAAACCCCACGCGCTGCTGGCCTGCACCGGCGTCAGTGCGCCCTTGGCCGCCACCGAGCTGAAGAAGACCGGCAGCACTGCGGCCATCGTGGTCGTGGCAAACGCCGAGTTTGCCCAGTCATACATGATCCAGGAGCGGATCGAGCGGCGAGATGAATCGGACATGGGAGGACCTCCTTTTGGAAAAAGACCTCAGATCAACCACCGACAATGATTAGCGCAAAATAGAACACGACCGGCACGGTGAACAGCAGGCTATCCAGCCGATCCAGGATGCCGCCGTGGCCGGGGATGAGGATGCCGCTATCTTTGAGGTGCGCCTGGCGCTTGAACAAGGAGACGACGAAATCTCCGAACGGATCGGCGACGGCGAGCAGCCCGCCGAGGATCAGCCCCTGCCACCAGGTGATGCCCACCAGCCACGGGCCGGCCAGCGCCCCTGCCGCCAGCACCCCGATGCTGCCGCCGGCCAGGCCCTCCCAGCTTTTCTTGGGGCTGATGCGTGGCCACAGCTTATGCGCGCCGATGGCACTGCCCACGAAGTAGGCCATTGAGTCGCAGACCCAGGTCAGGCCGATGGCGAGGAGGGTCCAATCCAGTCCATCCGCCCGTTCGCGCAACAGGATGAAATGGCTCAGCAGGATGCCGAAGTAAAGCGCAGTCGCAATCGCGGCGCTCCAGTTGGCGATAGGGTGCTCGCTTAGATCATAGAGCGCGAGGGTCAGCGAGATCACCAGGAGCCCGGTCAGCAGCGGGCGCAAGAAATCGTCGCGGAGCCAGCCGTGCGCCAGGGCAAAGGCCTCGCCCAAGGCGACCAGAATGAAGATCAGTCCCAACAAACGGTCGGCGGCAACGTGCGATCGCTGCACCAGGCGATCCATCTCGCGCCAGCCCAACACAGCCAGGGCGGCAATGAACAGAAGGAACGCGACGCCCCCGAAGTAGAGGAGGAGCACGACGATCGGGATGCCGATCAGCGCGGTCAGAAGGCGGGTACGCAGCACATTTGCTCCGGCACGTCGTTCCACCGTTTGCGCGTTGACGCGTTCCAACGTTTACACGTTCTAGCGTTCCAACGCTCCGACGTTTGAATGGTCCAACACCTTGCCGAACCGGCGTTCTCGTTGGCTATACTCACTCAGGGCAGCGGCAAGTTCGGCTTCGTCGAAGTCTGGCCAGAAGGTGGGCGTGGCGTAGTACTCGGTATACGCCGCCTGCCAGATCAGGAAATTGCTCAGCCGATACTCGCCGCCGGTGCGGATGATCAGATCCGGGTCGGGCAGGTCGCTGGCATACAAATAGCGCGAAATGAGTTCCTCGGTCACCGCTTCGGGCTGATGCCCGTCGCGCATGATGCGGCGCACGGCGTCCACGATTTCGGCACGCCCCCCGTAGTTGAACGCCACGTTGAGGGTGATCCGGTCATTGTGGCTCGTCAGCGCGACCGCGTCGAGGATCTGTTTGACCAGCCGAGGGTTAACGCCTTCCAACCGGCCGGTGTGACGGATGCACACCCCTTCGGCGTTGAGGCCTTTTGTTTCCCGGCGTATGCCTTCGCCCAGCAGCCGCATGAGGCCGCTCACCTCTTCCCGGGGCCGCCCCCAGTTCTCGGTCGAGAAGGCATAGACGGTCAACGCTTTGATGCCGAAATCCACCGCCGCGCGCAGCACACGGCGGATGTTCTCCGTGCCGGCCTTGTGGCCGGCCAGGCGCGGCAGGCTGCGGGCGCGCGCCCAGCGGCCGTTGCCATCCATGATGATCGCCACATGATACGGAATGCGCGTGATCAACGGATATTTCGCCCGCACGGCATCGGGCACCGGCCGGTCTGGCGCCATGGCGGCTCAACCCTCCAGGATTTCGGCTTCTTTGACCTTGCCGATCTCGTCAATTCGTTTGATGGTGTCGTCGGTCAGCTCTTGCGCCTTGTCGCGCGCCTGAAAGATCTCGTCCTCGCTGATGGCCTTGTCCTTCGACTTCCCTTTTTCTTTCTCTTGTTCTTTTTCGAGATCGCGCAACATGTCAATGGCGTCGCGGCGGATGTTGCGCACCGCAACGCGCGCCTCCTCGACGCGGCGAGCGACCTGCTTGCTCAGCTCGCGGCGCCGTTCCTCGGTCAGCGCCGGGATCTTCAGCCGGATGATCACGCCATCGTTGGTCGGGGTCAGGCCCAGGTCGGATTTCAGGATGGCCTTTTCGATGGTGCCGATGGACTTCGCATCCCATGGCCGGATGATCAGCATCCGCGGCTCCGGCACCGAAATGCCGGCCAGCTGGATCAGCGGGGTCGGCATGCCGTAGTATTCGACCTCGATGTGTTCAAGGAGGGCCGGCGAGGCGCGACCGGTGCGGATCGCCCGCAGGTCAGTCTGCAGGGCGTCAATCGCCTTATCCATGCGTTCGTGTGCATCTTGGAGGATTTCTTTGATCATGAGAGTCTCCTTGTTTCAGGAGGCAGGTGTCAGGGGTCAGAGAGCAGATTATCGCAGGGTATCTCCTCATTCCTGACTCCGGCTTCCCCTGATTCCTGTTTTACGCGCTGACGAGGGTGCCGATCGGCTGGCCGAGGGCGGCCTGCTCGACGGCGCCGGGCTGCCACAGGTCGAGCACGATGATGGGCAGGTCATGCTCCATGCACAGGGTGAGTGCGGTGCTGTCCATCACCCCCACGCGCATGTTCAGCGCGTCGATGTAAGAGAGATGATCGAATTTGCGCGCATCGGGATTCTTCTTCGGATCCTTGTCATAGACGCCATCTACCTTGGTTGCCTTAATCAGCACCTCGGCATGGATCTCCATGGCACGCAGCGCGGCGGCGGTGTCGGTCGTAAAGTAAGGGTTCCCGGTGCCGGCAGCGAGGATGATGACATAACCCTTCTCCATGTGCCGGATCGCGCGGCCGCGGATGTAGGGTTCGGCGAAACTGTGCATGTCAATCGCGGTCATCACGCGCGGCTCGATCCCGACCCGGCGCAGCGCGTCACCGAGGGCCAGGGCGTTCATCACAGTTGCCAGCATGCCCATGTGATCGGCGGTGGTCTGTTCCATGCCATGGGCCTGGCCATCTTTGCCGCGCCACAGGTTGCCGGCGCCGATCACCACCGCAACTTCGGTGCCCAGATCGCGCAACCGGCGCACCTTGCCGGCAATGATGTCGGCCTCGTGAGGATCAATGCCGAATCCGCCCTGTCCAGCCAGGGCCTCACCGCCCAGCTTGAGCAAGATGCGGCGATAACGGAGCGCACTCATGATGTTCCCACCTTATAACCAATGAGGCGAAGCACCAGGGGTGCCTCGCCTCAGGATGGATCAACCGCCGACTTCAAGACGGGCGAAACGCTTGACCACCATGTTTTCGCCCAGCTTCCCGATCTTGGCTTTGATCAAGTCCTTGATCTTGATGGATTCGTCCTTGATGTAGGCCTGTTCCAGCAGGCAGTTCTCTTCGTAGAACTTCGCCAGCTTGCCCTCGATGATCTTGGCGACGACTTCGGCGGGCTTGCCGCTCGCCGCGGACAGGGCCTCAGCTTTCAGTTGTTCGACCTGCTCGGCCGGCACTTCCTCGATGCTCACCCACGTCGGCTTCACAGCGACAATCTGCATCGCGATTTCCTTGCAGAGCTCTTTGAAATCATCGGTGCGGGCGACGAAATCACTCTCGCAGTTGACCTCGACCAGCGCGGCCACCTTGCTGCCCGTGTGAATGTAATGACCGATCAGGCCTTCTTTGGCGACGCGTTCAGCCTTCTTCTCGGCCACGGCCATCGCTTTTTCGCGCAGCAGCTCGGCAGCTTTCGCCGCGTCACCACCGGTGCTCTCCAGCGCCTTGCGACAATCCATCACGCCCGCGCCGGTAAGCGCGCGCAGCTCTTTCACCATCTGTGCAGAAATTTCCACGACTAACTCCTTTAGTTGTTTTCCTCATCCAACCCTTCGGCCAGCTTGGACAACACGGACGGGCCGAGCAGATCCTCGTCCGAGGCCTCAGGTTCGTCAAAGGTTTCCATGTCCTTGAGGCTGGGCCGCTCAGGCTTGGCCTCATCCGCGGTCTCGACTTCGTATGCCTCGGGTTGGGCCGCCGCATGGTCGGCCTCGTCCACCTCGCGCATCTGGATGCCTTCGATCACGGCGTCGGCGATCTTGCCGGCCATCAGCTTGATGGCGCGGATGGCGTCATCGTTGGACGGGATCGGGAAGTCAATCGGGTCAGGGTCGCAGTTGGTGTCCACCATCGCGACGATGGGAATGTGCAGCTTGTTCGCCTCGGTAACGGCCAGCGACTCGCGTTGGACGTCCACGATGAAGATGACATCGGGCAGGTGCGTCATGTTGCGCAGGCCGCCGATCCGGTTGTTCAACCGGGCCATCTCGGTGCGCAGCAGGAGCGCTTCCTTCTTGGGCAGGCGGTCGAGCTCGCCGCGCGCCTGGCGCCGCTCTGTGTCAGACATGTATTCGACGCGGCCGCGGATGGTGCGGAAGTTGGTCAGCGTGCCGCCCAGCCAGCGGGTCGTGATGTACGGCATGTTGCAGCGCTCGGCCTCGGCGCGGATGGTCTCCTGCGCTTGCTTCTTGGTGCCGACGAAGAGCACCAGGCCGCCCGCGCGCACGGTATCGCGCACGATGGTGTAGGCTGCATTGACCTGGCGCATGGTCTGCTGGAGGTCAATGATGTGGATGCCGTTGCGCTCCGTGAAGATGAAGGTGCGCATCTTGGGGTGCCACCGGCGGGTGCGATGCCCGAAGTGGACACCGGCTTCCAATAACTGCTTCATGGAAATGACAGACACGTTCTATTCTCCCTTTCCGTTGAGACTTCCGCCCGCATGTACACTGGGATCCTTCGACTCCGCTGCGCTCCGCTCAGGAGGAGTTCAGGCGAGATGATCGAAGGCACGGCCAGCCGGAATGCGGACGTGTAGGATGCGAGCCAGCTTTGCCGACTCGAACGGCGAGTATACCATAGAGAGGGGGTGGGGGCAAGTTGCGGGGCAACTGTTCTGCGCCGCGCCAGGGTTTTCATTTGCGCAGATGCCGTTGTCATGTATTTTTCACGTTTTCGGAGTATCATGGTGAAGTGCAACGAAAGGAGCATCCTTGATGTCTCGCCATTCCCTACATCTCGCGGCCGGTCTGTGGGCGCTGCTTTGCTGTGTGGGTATCCTGCTGGTGCTGGCAAGCCCGCCGTCGAACGGCGCTTCGATCGCCATGTCACCGTCACCGACCTCGGCGCCGACGGCCATTGGCGGCTACGTCTTCATTGACTCGAACCGCGATGGCAAATGGAACCCGATCCGGGAACCGGTCACGCTGGCCGGGGTGACGGTGAGCGGCGGCGGGTTGAGCGCGACCAGCGCGGCGAACGGCTACTACAAGCTCAGCCCCTTGACGCCCTACAAAATGTATTTCGTGCAGGTGACTCCGCCGCCCGGCTACCTCTCCACCCTATCGGGGCAGTGGGTGACGTTGGTCAGCAGCCAGCCTGTGAACCGGATCAACTTCGGTATGATCCAGGCGGATACGCCGACCGCAACGCCGACCGCCACCGCTTCAAGCACGCCCACTGCCACTGCCTCGACGACCCCCACCGAAACGCCGACCCCCTCGGCCACGCCGACCGAAACGCTGACGCCGACCCTGACTCCATCGGCGACGCCCATCCTGTGCCCCCAGCCGACGCCGGAGCCGCTGTGGGTGGATCCCGTGATCTCGCCCACGGAACTGTTGGCGCAGACCCTCATCGTGCGCATCGGCAACGGGGATGCGGTCACGGTGACGGCCGAGTCGGGCGTGTTCACCAGCACGGGCAGTTTCAGCGCGTACGGCAATCCGGCGGCGGTGGAGCTGCGGCTGCTGCCGGACACCATCCATCACCTCAGCGTGGCGGCGCACGTGCGGCGGGTGATCCAGTGGGGCGGCTGCGTCTACGGCGACTACACCTTGAACACCGATCGTGACCGTAACGGTGCGCCGTTGGCGATCCAGCAGATCGGGGCGACCGACACGCCGACGCCGACCGCGACGCCCAGCCCGACGCGAACGCTCACGCCGGCAGTGACGCCGCCGATGCGGCGCTACCTGCCCCTGATGTGGCGGTGAAGTGGCTGGCAGAGCATGCAGATGAATCCGGGCGGGCGCAACGCGGCATTGGAGGATGCTCACGCCGCGTTGTTTTTGTGTCAGCCATGAGTTGGCGGGCGCTTGCGGGTATGCTATACTCGCCCGCGAAAAATCGGGAGCCTGGACGAGCTTCCAGCTTCCAGCATCCAACGAGGTGAATCCATGATTCCCCAGGATTTGTTAGCGATTCTGCGCTGTCCGCACTGCGTCACCGGTGCGACCCGCCGCCCGACCCAGAACCCAGGCCGCGTGGAACTGGTGCAAGACGCCTGGCTCGTCTGCCAGGAGCCGGGCTGTGACCGGAAGTACCCCGTGGTGGAGGAGATCCCCGACATGCGGATCGAGACAGGGGACAGATGGGTCGCCACGGCAGTTCAGGATTTGCCTGTTCCTCCGCCGGCGTTGTGATGAGGAGAAATCGGGAGACAAAGAGGATCTGCAGCGGGCATCGTTGCGCGCCGCCACCGTGTCGCCGTATTTCCTTGTCTACTTCTTTCCTTCTGACCTCGTTACCGTGTCACTCGCGTCCCGCTCGCGCACATCCACGCGCTCCAGCGGTTTGCCCTTCACGAGCCGGAATAGATCGAAATCCCGCGCCACGGATGTGTTAGGGAAGATCGGCGCGGCCTCATCCAGGATTTGCTTGCCGTTGTAGCGCCGCGAGATGTGGTGCAACACGAGGTGTTTGGCGCCCGCCTCCCGGGCCAGCCACGCGGCCTGGCTCGCGGTGAGGTGCCCGAATGCGGCCGCGACGTCACGCTCTTCTTCGGTGTACGTCGCCTCGATCGCCAGCAGGTCGGCGTCGGCCGCTTCGCTCACCAGGTTGTCCACCCGGCCCGCGTCGCCGATGAAGACCAGCCGCAGCCCCTTGACCTCGTCGCCCAACACATCCTCCGGGCAAACCACCCGGCCGTCGGGCAGCGTCACCGCCTTGCCGTTCACCAGGTCGCGGCGGATCGGCCCCGCGGGGACGCCAAGCGTCTCGGCGCGCTCCGGCAGGAACGGGCGCCGAGGCTTTTCCTCGAAGCGGTAGCCGAACGCCTCGGTTCGCCGGTGCTCCACCGGGAAGGTGCGCAGACAGAACAGCTCGTCCTCCTGCAGCACGCCGGGTGAGATCGCGCGGTAGCCGATGCGGACGTTTGCCTCTCCCGCGCCGAAGACCACGCGCATCAGCTCGCGCACGCGGCCCAGCGCGGCCGCGCCGCCCCAGATCTCCAGCTCCTCGATGGCTTCCCAACGGCCGAAGGTGGACGCCAGCCCGCCCAGCCCCAGGATGTGATCCAGATGGCCGTGGGTCAGCAGAATGCGCTCCAGCCGCTTGAAGCCGAGGCCGCTGCGGAGGATCTGGCGCTGCGTGCCTTCGCCGCAGTCAATCAGAAAACGGTACTCGCGGTGCATCACCAGCGCAGCCGAAAGCCCGCGCTGCACCGATGGCGCGCTCGCCGATGTGCCGAGGAAAATCAGTTCAAACACGCGTAGGTCCTTGATGATGGACGGCAGACGATGGACGACGGGCATGTGCAACATGCGATGTGCACGGCCCGGCGGCTATGGTCTGGGGTCTGTGGTCCGTCGCCTCAACAACTGGATTCCGGCGCCAAACCACATTGCGCCGAAGAGAAACCCGATGCCGCCGAGCAGCACCGAAAGGAGCTCGGAGTTGCGCGCCAGCACCGCGGCGACGACCGCGGCGGCTGCCATGATCAAGGTGCCGATCATCAGCGCGTCCATCCCCGGTCGGAAGAAGATCGCGCGCAGCCTGGGCAGGCCGAACGCGACCGCGCACGCGGCGCCGGCTACAGCAACGAGCTGGCACAGCAGGGGGAGCGCATTTCCCAACTTGATCACCCGCTCGATGCCGAAGTAGAGCGGGCCCAGGCCGATCAGCCCGCCCCAGAGCACGGGCAGCGGCCGCCGACCGCGCAGCCCTGCGCCGAGCGCGGCGCCGCCCCACAGGTTAAACACGGCGAGCACCGTGAAGATCAGGAGTGTGTCAAGCGAGTTGTACATTTGACGGAACCGGCCTCCGGTCACCTTGCCAGCCAGCGCTCGATGCCTGGCCCGAGCACCCGGAATGCCCCCATCCCCGCCAGCGCGACGGTCGTCGCCTTGATCACATTGCCCGCCCAACACGCGGCGAAAAACTTCGCCAGCGGGATGCGCAACGCCCCGGAGACGATACCGACAGCGTCGAACAAGGGATTGGGGATCATCGCCAGCACAAACACGACCCAAAGCCCGTACCGCTTCATCCAGCCGACCACGCGTTGATAGCCCCCGTGCCCGCCGACTAAGGTGCGGCCGCTGTAGCCGGCCAGATAGCCGACGAGCTCGCCCACCGCCCCTCCGGTGCCGACTGCCAGGCCCACCAGCAGCGGGTTGAACGCGCTGCCGGTCATGAACGCCAGCGCCAGCCCGGGAATGGGCAAGAAGACGCTGGCGCTCGACAGCGCATTGACCAGGAAGAGCCCCAGGTAGCCGTACTTGCTCAGATGGGCGATCTGCTGCCGGAAGTAGTAGAGCAACGCGGACAACACGATCGCCAGGAGGATCATTGTCGCGCTGAGCAAGATCTGCCGGGCGCGGGACAAAGGACGAACGCCGATGGGAGAAGGCTCCTGGATGGATGCATCCATCTGGTCTGGCCCTCCGCTCGTCCTTCGTCCTTCGTCGCTTGTCGTTACCGCGCTTTTCTGGTCTTCCTGGAACAACTCATTCCACCGTGATCCGCACCGATAGCATCACGTCGCCTTGCTCAATGGCGTCCACGACGTCTTGGCCTTTGACGACCTGGCCGAAGATGCTGTGTTTGCCGTCGAGCCACGGCGTGGGCACGTGCGTGATGAAGAACTGGCTGCCGTTGGTGCCGGGTCCGGCGTTTGCCATCGAAAGGACGCCAGGCTTATCGTGTCGCAGCTTGGGATCGAACTCATCCTTGAACGTGTAGCCCGGGCCGCCGCGGCCGGTGCCGGTCGGATCGCCGCCCTGGATCATGAAGTCCGGGATCACGCGGTGAAAGGTGACGCCGTCGTAGTAGCCATCTTCCGCCAGGCACACGAAGTTGTTGACCGTGCGCGGCGTTTGAGCGGCGTGCAGCTTCAGGACGATGAACCCGCGGTTAGTCTCGATCGTGGCCGTGTATTTCTTGGCCGGGTCAATTTTCATGTCGAAAGGTTTGGTGTAGCGCGCAGGCATATTGGCTCCGCTTAGATTACTTCTCGGTGATGGTGATCTTGGTGATGACGTCGGCGTCCGTCAGCTTGGCGACGACGTCCATGCCCTCCACGACCTTGCCGAAGCTGTTGAAATAGCCGGGATTCTGAGGCACGACGATCCGCCAGATCAGGAACTGGCTGCCGCTGGCGACCGGCGAGCCGGCGGAATCGGCAACGGCCCACGTGCTGACCGTGCCGGTCACGATTTCGCTCGCCACGGCGGTGTCTTCCAACGCCAGGGTGTAGCCGGCATCGCTGTCGGGCTGTTTGTTGGGTGAACCGCTCACCAGGTAGCTCGCCGGATCATTGTAGGCCACAGGCATGCCATCGAAGTAGCCCAGGTTGGCCAGCAGTACGAAGTTGTTGACGGTGATTGGGGCGAGCTTGGCATCCAGTTCGACGACGATCTTGCCCTGGCCGGTCTCGATGGTCGCCTGGTAGGTCTTGGTCGAGTCCAGCGTCGCGCCCGGTGCGGTATTGTAGAGCTTTGAACGCTCGGCGATCGGGATGGCAGCCAGGGGCCGGCCTTCCTGGGAGGTCGGCGCATACGGCGTCGGCGTGATGGTCGGGGTTGCGGTCGGCTCTGGGGTCGGGCTCGGCGCCGGGGTCGGCATCCGCGAGGTGGTCGCCTCGCTGATCTCGATGCGTTGGATCTTATCGCCCGCCGCGATCTTCTCAGCCACATCCATGCCCTCGATCACGTTGCCGAAGACGGTGTAAGCCCCATCCAGAAACGAGGTTTGATCCAGCGTGATGTAGAACTGGCTGCCGCTGGAGCGCCGGTCGGGGTTGACCTGGTCGCTGGTGCGCGCCCACGCGAGGGCGCCCTTGTTGTGGAAGTGAGTAATCTCAGCCGGGATGGTGTAGCCTGAGTCGCCGCTGCCGTCGCCGACCGGATCACCGCCCTGGATCACGAAGCCCGGCTCGACCCGGTGGAAGGTCAGGCCGTCATAGAAGCCGTTTTCCGCCAGGGTGACGAAGTTATTCAGGCTTTGCGGGGTGTCCTGGTAGAGCTCCGCGACGATGTTGCCCTTGTCGGTGATGATTGTGGCAAGGTAGATGGTGTTCGGCTTGACATACGTGGCGGCCGGGCCGCTGAAACGTTGGTTGCGGTCTGCCGCTGTCAGCTTAGCCAGCGCGCGGCTGCCATCCGGTGCGGGCACGACGGGCCGGGCGTCCGGGGTGGCTGTGGCGTCGGCTGCGGTCGCAGCCGAGGTTTCCGCGGGCTGGGCAGCCGTTGGCGCGACGGTCGCGACCGCCGCGGTTGCGGGCGCTGTGGCCGGCGCAGGCGGGACGCAGGCGGCCATTAGCAGGATCGCCAGCGCCAAAACGGACAGGACGAGAAAGGTGAGCTTGTTCAAGTGAAACTCCTTTGTAAAGTGAGTGACCAGTAACGAGATGTTAGTATCGGGAAAAAGCGGCTGCAAGACAGCGGCACGGCTTACGATTTCTCGTTACTCGTTACTTGTTACGTGTGATTAGCGGCTTGATCTGTTCGGCATAGAGTCTCTCCAGCCGCCAGATGCCGTACACGGCTGCGATCAGCACCATCGCGCCGACCGCATAGCCTTCGATGACCTTCGCCTGCGTGACGAAGGTTGCCAACACCCCGCCGAGGCCTCCGAGCAGATAGCAGATCAACACGGCCTCGCGTGGGCTGCCGGTCAGCCGGGCCAAGCGATGGCTCAAGTGATCCTTGCCCGGGGTGGTGAGCGGGTTGAGCCCCCGGCGCAGCCGCGAGATAATCACCAGCGTGGTGTCGAAGAGCGGCACGGCCAGCACCAGCACCGGCACCATCCAGGTGACGAACGGCGAATTCTCCGGGAAGCGGAGTTTGATCGCGACCGCCGCCAGGGTGAAGCCCAGGAAGAGGCTGCCTGTGTCGCCCATGAAGATGCTGGCGGGGTTGAGATTGTAGAACAGGAAGCCGGCGCACGCGCCCACCAGCGCCGCAGCCAGCGCACCCACCAGATATTGCCCGCTCATCGCGGCGAAGAGCAGGAAGAAGATGGCTGCAATCGCAGTGATGCCGGCGCTGGACCCATCCATGTTGTCGAGCAGATTCATGGCGTTGGTGATCAGCACGACCCAAACCATCGTGGCGATCACATTCAGCCAGGGCCACGGCAGCAGGCTGATCCGCACATCGGTGAATGCCAGCACGCCCGCGGCCAGGAATTGGCCGCCGAGCTTGACCCAGGGGCTCAAGCCTTTGCGGTCGTCCCACAGGCCGAGGAACGACATCAGCGTGGCGCCGAGCGCAATGCCGGCCACCTGGTTGACGTAAAACCGATCTCCGAACAGCAAAAGGGCGAGGATCACCGCCAGGAAGATGGCCGCGCCGCCGAGCAGGGGTGTGGGCATCGTGTGCTGTTTGCGCGCGCTGGGCTTGTCCACCATGCCGACGCGCGGCGCGACGCGGCGCATCAGTGGGGTGGCGCCGACCGCCAGGACCAGCGCCGCGAACAGGATCAAGGCATATTTGGTCATGGCTTTAGCTTCTGCTGCAGGTCCTGGATCAGCGCTTCGGTCGTCGGCTTTTCGGCATCGGTTGCGTAGCCCTGGGCATGCTCCGCCGCGTCCAACGCCTCGCTGAACTTGCCCGTGTCCCGCAGCACCAACGCCAGATTGCGATAGCTCAGATAGAGCTGAGATTCGTACGTAGCGAGACGGCTGCGCAGCGCATCGCGCTGGCTCGCGGCCGAGGCTGCCAGCTTGTCGTAACCGCCGGCTTGCTGGGCCTGGGCGTCCAACTGCGCGAGCTGCGTCTGAAGCGGCGCTGCCGCCGACGTCGCCTTCGTGATGATCTGGTTGAAGGCGTCAATCGAGCTTTGCGCGTCGCCGCTCTGGGCCGCGAAAACGCCGATGGCGCTCAAGGTGCTGAGATCGCCCGGCGCCAGCTTGTTTGCCTGCCGGTAGGCGGCCAGCGCGCCCGTCGTATCGCCCTGCGCCGCCAGGATGTCACCCTGGATCAGATAGGTCGCCGGAAAACGCTGATCCAACATCAGCGAGCGCGAGATGCTCTCCTGCGCGCCGGCCAGGTCATCCTGGATGTACTGCACGTTTGCCAGCTCATTCCAGAGCCCGGCGTTGTTGGGGCTGAGCGCGGTTGCCTGTTTGTAGTACGTCACCGATTGCTGCAAGCGGGCCGTATCCACCGTGTTCGGCTTCGTCTTCAGGATCTCACGCAGGCGCTGGTTGGTGGCACTGTCACCGGCGCTCAGGGCGTTGGCGAATGCCCAGGCGCGGTCGAGGCGGGCCAGGTTGGCGGAGTGATCGGTGTTGAGCGGGTTGAGCCGCTGCGCAGCGGTGAGCGCGGCGTGGGAAGCCCGGAACGCATCTTCGTAGTCGCCGGCGCGCGCCCCGCGGTCGGCGATGCCCAATAGATCCGCGGTGGCGACGTTGTTGAGATCGGCGGGCAAGATTGCGTTGCCCGCAGGCAGGAGCTCGGTAAGCTGGAGCAACGCGCGGCCGAGGAAGAGGTAGTAGTAGTCTTCCTGCGGTTCGAGCCTGGCTGCCTCGCCGTAGAGGATCACCGCGCCTTCCCACTGGTTGGCGCTTTCGTACGACAGCCCATGTTTGTAGTAGGTGTCAGCTTGCACCGTCTGGATATTGACGTTGATGATCGCCAGCACGGCTAGGGCCGCGGCGGCGACGCCTGCACCCAGCGAGAGCGCCGGCATGCGTCCGAAGAAGCGCGCCGGCCGCGGCCGCCGGTCGGTCAGCGCCAACGCGGCCGCAAGACCAAGCATCAGCACGAGCAAGAGGATGTCAAAGACCACGATATGGCCGGCCATAAAGCGGAAGACGGCCAGGCCGGTCAGGTCGGTGCGCGTCATGCGGCCGGCCTCGATCAGCCCGTACACCAGCCACGTGCCGATCACGGCCGCGAAGTAGAGCCCTGCGGCCGGCAGCCACCGTCGCCCGCGCGTGGCTTCCGCCACGACCAGCAGCCCGCCGACCAGCCAGGTGAAGAGCAGCATCACCAGCAGCCCCGGCGAGTCAATGGCCGCGGCGCCGGCGCCGCCCGAGCGCGTCGTGAACGCATCCCAGAAGAAAGCGCCCGCGGTCTTGGCGCCGGTGGGCACGCCGTAGGGGATGAAATCCCAGGTGAGCGTCAGCGCGATCACCGCGCCGACCAGGATGTAGGGGAGCACGGCAAGCCAGGGCGCGAGCGCGCGCTGCCGCGCCGCCGTCTGTCCACGCGCCGCCTGCGCGGCCGGTTGACTCCGCCCATCCGGCCGGGCGCCCTTGGCCGTCTTCGGCTGGGATGTCGTCGTCTGCGGCCGTGCGGTCTGCCGGTTTGAGGGCGCGACCCTGGCTGGGGTGCTCTGCGACCGGGCCGGCTGGGCCGCTGGCTTGATCGCAGGCGTCTCAGCCTTGACCTCAGTCTCAGCCTTAGCCTCAGACTCCCCCTCCGTCCAACCCATCCCCACGGCCACCAGCATCCCGGCCAGCACCCAGAAGTGTGTCAGGGTTGCGGCGATGGCGATGCCGAGGTGGATCTCCATGAAGTGCGCCACGATCGCAGCAAAGAGCGCCACGATGAGAAGCTGGCGCCGGCCGCCGCGGACGACGTGAGCATCCGGCGCAGCTTCGATGTCGCTGCGGCGGCTCAGCAGCAGGTCGGCGCTAACATAGACGATCATGCCCAGGAGCAGCCCGGCGGGCAGGCCGATGCCCGCCAGCCGCAGGCTGTGATCGAAGATCAGTGGGACGATCACGCCCAACATCCCGCCCGCCGCGAGCAGCGCCACGAAGAGATTGCGCCGCCCTCGTCCCCGCATCAAGCCGAGCCAGCGGAGCGCGTAGTAAAATACGCTGGCGTAGAGGAAGATTTGCGCCGCAAACTGAAATAGGCCGCCGCGCACCAACGTGTCGAAGGTTTCATTGTGCGAGCGATCCGGCGAAGCGTTGCGCGCCTCGTAGTGCGCCAGGTCGGGCGGGTAAAAGCGGTTGTAGGCGACCCACATGGACTCCGGGCCGTAGCCGATCAGCGGCCGGATCGCGTTCAGCGAGTCGGCCTGGCCGTCGGGCCACTGGATCGGTGCGTGGGGCTTCAGCATCATGTCCACCACGCCCTCCCAAATCAGGGCGCGCACCGCGTTGGTGCCCTCGGTCGTGCTGAAGAGGGTACACAGGCGGCTGACGTACCGCGTTTTGCAGACGCCCTTGAGCGGCGTTTGTGGGAGATTGAGCGTGACCAGCAGCACGCCGGTCAGGAGAATCACGCCGATCAGCGCGAGCCAGACCCCCCGGACGTGTCGGCCAAACCAGCGCAGGAGGTCGGGCGCGCCGGTCCGGCCGGCCGCCCAGCGCGCCAGCAGGAGCAGCCCCAACATCACGAAGACGTACAACCCTGCGGCCAGTCCGATCCAGGGGCCGCGGCTTTGGGTGAAGACGATGGCGATGAGTTGGACCGGGAGGACGAACAAATAGGCGCCGGCCCGGAGCGCGTCCGCCACGCCCCCTTCCTCGGCGTTGAACAGTGCCGCCATGCTGTCGAGCAGCCGTTCGAGCGTCAGGAAGACCGCGATGATCAGGTACGCGGCGACAAAGATCGAGTTGCCCATGTTGGCCGCCACGCGTTCGATCACATCACCGCCCCACGGCAACGGATCAAGCTCCAACTTCTGGAGGATCCCGTAGATCGCGATGGGCAGGCTCGTGAGGATGATGGCATGGCTGACGCGCCTCACCTGGCTGCGGCTGCGCATGTGGGTCAGCACCATCGCGAAGATCACGACATAGCTGAGATAGCTCCACGTGCCCTGCATGCGCACGTAGGAGCCGAGGAAGCTGATGCGCGGCGCGACCGAGAGCGCGGTGCTCAACAGGTAGCTGAGCACCAGGATGAGCACGGGCCACGCCAGCGGAGTCGCTCGCACACGTTGCCGCCATGTGCCTTCAGCCTGCCGGGCAAAGCCGCCGTCCAGCAGTTGGACCAACCAGGCGACGGCCATCACCAGCGCGATGGAGCGCAGCAGATGCAGCTTATCCGGCTCGAAGACGCGGTTCGAGAAGGTATTGAAGAAGAGGGGTGTTACGATCAGCGCGACCAGCCAGCCGGCCTCGATAATCGCGTCGCAGATGCGGCTCAGTCGAGTTTGCACAGTGATGCTCGGTCCCCAGGCGAATGACGAACGGCGAACGACGAACGACTTGCTTCGGGGTTCGTTGCGCCGAACCATCTTACCGCAGGGAGGGTGAAAGCGCAAAAGAATAGCGTGTGACGAGTCATGGACGATTTTCGCGGTCACTCAGCGCCGTCACGGGTTGCTGGTTGTTGATGGCTCTTCCCCAACAGCTCGCCATAAACCGCAAGCATCCGCTCGACCATCACGGCCTGGTCGAACTCCGCAGCAACACGGGCCTGAGCGGCTTCCGCCATCTTTGCGCGCTCTGCCGGGTCGGCCAACAAGCCGTTGATCGCCTCGGCCAGCGCCTGCCCATCGCGCGGGGCGACGACGCGGCCGGTGACGCCATCGCGGTTGACGTAAGAGGTGCCGGTTCCCAGCTCGGTACAAATCGCGGGCACGCCGGCGGCCATCGCCTCCACCTGCACCAGGCCGAACGCCTCGCTCGAGTGGCTGGCGGGCAGCACAAACAGGTCGGCCAGGTGATAGAGCACGGGCAGATCGGCGTCGGGCGTCTCGCCCAGCCACGCGATGCGATCCGCCACCCCGACCTCGGCCGCCAGCGCCCGCCATTCCGCCTCCATCGGGCCGATGCCCGCCACCGCCAGCCGCGCCGGAATTTGCGGCAGCGCGCGGATCAGCCACCCTAACCCCTTGTAGTAGCGCAGCCGGCCAACGAAGAGGAGCAGGGGCGCGGGCGCGCCGGGACGGAGGGGCGTGGGCGCGAAGGAGTCCGCATCCTTAGATGCGGACGGCGCTGCTGGCGCGACGTCGGCGCGCGGGAACGCGGCCGCGATTTGGGCGCGGACGCGCGCCAGGTCGGCCGCGGCCGGCTGGGCCCGGAAGCGGGCGAGCGGAATGCCATAGGGGATCAGGCGCAGCTTAGCCTGGTGCTCGCCGAGGAACGCGCCCCCGCGCATCGGCGGGCTGCCGATGATGATCGCATCGGCCCGGCGCAGCACCCGGCGCAGCAGCGGCTTATAGAAGCGCAGGATGCTTGCCTGGCGCACGATGTCTGCATGGTACGACAGCACGGTGGCCCGGCCGCGGCGCAGCAGCCACTGGCTCACCTCGCCCACGGGATAGGGGTAATGCAGATGCACCACATCCGGCCGCTGGTGCAGGAGCTGCCACGGCAACGCGAGGCTCAGCGGTGTGGAGGCGACCGTCGCCAGCCGGGCCGCACGGATCACCCGAACGCCGGACTCGGCCGTGAGGGTCGTCCTGGCCCCGGTGGGGTTTGTCACCAGCACGGTCACATCGTGACCGGCTGCGGCCTGCCCCTGCGCCAGCAGTTGAACGTGGTTCTCGATGCCGCCGAGGATGGGCGGATAGTCCTTGTAGATGTGGAGGATCTTCATGGCTGCTCCGCTGCCGAGCGCGCCAGCCGGCGATAGAGATCGAGCGTCGCCGCGGCCGTCCGCTCCCAACCGAACCGCGCCGCCTGCGCCAGGCCGCGTTCCGTCAGCACCTGCCGCAGCGACTCGTCCATCATCACGCGCGCCAGGTCCGCAGCAAGGGCGTCCGTGTCGGTCGGCTCCACCAGGAGCGCGGCGTCCTCTGTCACCTCCGGCAAACTGGATGCTTTGGAGCAGATCACCGGCGTCCCGCACGCCATCGCCTCCAGCACCGGCAGACCGAAGCCCTCGTAGAGCGAGGGGAAGACGAACGCGGTTGCAGCCGAGTAGAGTGTGGGCAAATCCGCCTCGGCGACCGATCCCAGAAACAACACCCGATCGGCCAACCCCAACGCTTCGGTGCGGCGCTGGGCCTCAGGATAGCGCGGATCCCACGCCCCCGCGATGACCAATCTGCTATCGGCCATCTGCCATCGGCTGTGGGCGATTTCCCACGCCTCCACCAGCCGCACCAGGTTCTTGTGCGGCTTGTTGCTGCCCAGGTAGAGGGCGAACGTCTCAGGCAGGCTGTAGCGGCCGCGCACGGCGGCAAGAGCCTGCGGCGGCTGCGGACAGAACGCTGGGTCAGCAGCCAGCGGGATCACGGTGATGCGCTCGGCCGGCAGGGCGAACTCGGCCACGAAGTCCTGGCGGGTGAACTCCGAGATGGCGATGACGTGACGCGCCGCGCGCAGCGCCAGCCGGGCCATCCCGCCGATGAGCAACCGGGCGCGAGCGGTGCTGTATTCGGGATAGCGCAGTGGGATCAGATCATAGACCGTGAGCAGCGTTGGCGCACCGGGCCGGTAGGGCATCGCGATATACGGGCTGTGGTAGAGGCTGGCGGCCGGAAGCTGGAAGCTGCGCAAAAAACGTGGGACGGCCCATTGTTGGCCCAGCGAGAAGGGCGAGACGGCGAGGGGGATCGTTCGGGCTGCCCCGGACTGCGGCAAGGCGACGGGATGTGCCGGATCGCAGATGACTGTCAGCCGTTCGTCTTCATTGAGCAGCGGGACGACGGCGCGTGCCAGGTTGCTGACATAGCGGCCGATGCCGGGGAAGTGCGGCGTCGCGGTGCGGGCGTCGAGGACATAGTGCTTCATGGCTTCACCAGCCGGCGGTACACGGCCAGCGTCTCCGCGGCGGCGCGCGCCCAGGAGAACCGGGCGGCCTGCGCCAGCCCGCGGGCGCGCATCTGCTCCCGCAGCGCCGCGTCCTGCAGCACGCGCGCCAGCGCATCGGTCAGGGCGGACACATCGAGTGGGTCCACCAGCAGCGCGGCGTCGCCGGCGACCTCCGGCAGGCTCGACGTGTTCGAGCACACGACCGGCGCGCCGCACGCCATCGCTTCGAGGACCGGGAGGCCGAACCCCTCGAATTCGCTGGGGAACGCCATGACCTGCGCGCCCGCGTAGACCGCGGGCAGGTCGGCGTCGGGCACGAAGCCGGGGAAGAGCACCGCATGGCGGACCGGCGAGCGTTCCAGGTCGGCGAAGAACGCGTCGAAGAGCCAGCCGCGCTTGCCCACGATCACCAGCGCATCGGCCAGGCCCGCGGCATGCACCCGCTCGAACGCAGCCAGCAGGCGGGAGAGGTTTTTGCGCGGCTCGATCGTGCTGACGAACAGCACGTACCGCTCCGGCAGCCCGTAACGCGCCCGGACCGCGGCCACGGCGTCAGGCGGCTGCGGCCGGAAGCGCGGGTCGGCCGCCTCGTAGACCACGGTGATCTTGTCGGCCGGGATGCCGTACGCCTCGATCACGTCGCGCTTGCTCTGTTTCGATACGGCGATGATGGCGTCAGCGCGGCGGCAAAAGAGCGGCATGGTCGTGTTGAGGTACCAGCGGTTGAGCCGTTTGTGGTGCGCCGGGTAACGCCAAAAGATCAGATCATGCACGGTGAGCACGGTCGGAACGCGGCGCAGCGGCAGCAACAGGTGTTCGGTCGCGTGGAACAGCGTTGCGCCGGGCGTCAGCCGGTTGAACCCGACATGCGCCAGTTGCCCCAGCCAGACCAACATCCGCCACGGCTTGTAGCCGAGCGAAACGGTGCGCGACGGGACATGTTCCAGACCTACCAACGGCTCGATCCCGGCCTCACGGTTGTAGAAGAAAGCCAGTTCGCTGCCCAGCAGGGGCAGCAGCGCATGCGCCAGGCTGTCGGCGTAGCGGCCCAGCCCGGCGCGGCGATGCACGGCGGCGGAGATGTCGAAGTAGATGGTCATCTCAAAGCGCCTGGGTGAGCCCGTGGTCCGGGTAGTGGCGGTCGAAGGCGAAGATGGTGCGCTGTCCAAGCCGCCGCGTCAGTTCGATGTTCGTGCAATCTACCAACACATGGTTCGATGTCAGGAACTGCACCGGCTGATCCAGCTGCTCGGGCCATGCGCCGCTGGCGGCTGCGTGATTCCGATCGTCGGCATCCATGAGCGCGTATAGGGCTGAGGTGTCAACGAAAATCATCCGGTGTGCGATTTCTTTCAGCGCACGGGCTGGTTCTTCGGTCAGTTGGATCTGCGTGCGGATCATGGTCTCTCGCCTCCAATCGCTTGATCAACTCAGCTACGCGGTGATATTACAGTAAAAGATGTAATGCTGTCATTTATGATGTAATGCTATTATAAAGCCGTGCCGGCGTCAATGGGGCTGCGGAGCCGCTGACCCCGCCAGTTCTTGTAGCCTCACGAACCTGCCCCCGCACCGCGCGCACAGCGCCTCGATGACTGCCAGCGTGAGCGCATACACCCGCTGCGGGTTACGCTCGCGCAGGAATACCTTGAACCGCAGGCCGCCGTCGCGCCGCGGCAGGAAGCTGCCCGGCCCCAGCGTTTCGTCGGGGGGCGGCGGCGGTGCGTCGGGCACGAAGTCGCTCACATGAAACTGCACGCACGGCACGCGGCCGGGGAGCCGGCGCGCCTCCCACAGCAGCACGCGCAGAAAGGCCAGCGCGGCCCGGCGCCGGAGGGTCAGGAACGTCGGGGAGGCCGCGGGCAGGAGCAGGCAGGCGGTCGGCGCCTCCAG
>CAZYGI010000027.1:32118-45936 GCA_964647255.1 uncultured Anaerolineales bacterium
CAACCCGGGCGCCAGCTCGTGCAGATCGCGCCGGGCGAAAAACCAGGTGTTGGCGTAGGGCGTCGAGCTGAAGAGCGGCAGCCGCTGCGGGGTCGCGCTGGAATCCACGCGATACCCCAGCGCGACCAGCAGCTCAACCGCGGCCGGGCCCAGCGGACACCAGGCCGGCGAGCGGAACGAGATCGGCGCGGCGCCGAAGGCGGCTTCGTATATCGCATGGGAGCGGCGCAAAAAACCAAGGTCGTTCGCTGCGCCGCGCATCAGCGCCCGAATCTCGACGTAATCGTGTTGATGGCCGTGGCTGCCCACTTCGTGGCCCAGGGCCGGCAAGGCGAGGATGTGCGGGCGGAAGTTGGGGTGTTCGAGCAGCGCGGAGGGCACGAAGAACGTGGCCGGGATGGCGCGCTCGTGCAGCCAGCCCGCCGCGCGGCCCACGTCGGCCGGCCGGTCTTCCTTGTGGACATCAACGGTCAGCGCGACTTTCAACGCTTGAATCCCGCGGCAAGGCGATAAAGCGCCAGCACCGGCAGCAGTGCAGCGCGTGCAAAGGCCCCATAGTGCTTCCGGTAGAAGTACGCCAGGCTGTCGTAGTAGGCGGCGCAGACGCGGGGGTTGCGGTTCACGCTTGCGCCGCCGATATGCGTGATGGCAGCCGCCGGCACGTACCAGACCTGCCAGCCGGCCAGGCGCATCCGCCGGCACCAGTCGTTGTCCTCGAAATACATGAAGATCGCCTCGTCCAGCCCACCCACTTGATCCACCGCCGCGCGGCGCGCGACCAGGCACGCGCCCGACACCCATTCGACGGAGATGGACTCCGCCACGGCCCAATCGTGCAGCGGACGGTGAAAGAGCGACTGATTCACCGCGCGGCGGAGCAGATAGCCCGGCGTCGGGTCGCAGCCGAACGCGTAGGGCTGCGGCGTCCCGTCGGGTCGCACCAGCCGCGGGCTGGCCGCACCGGCTTGCGGGTGCGCGTCCATGAAGCGGATCATCTGGGCCAGGGCGCCGGGCTGCGGTTCGGTGTCCGAATTCAGCAGGACGACGTAGCGCCCGCTGCTGGCCGCGAGGCCCTGGTTGTTGGCGCGGGCAAACCCAGCGTTCTCCGTATTGCGGATCAGACGGATGCCCGGGAACGCCTGCGCCACCATCTCCGCGCTGCCGTCGGCGGAGGCGTTGTCCACCACGAGCGTTTGCACGTCCAGACGTTCGCACGTTTGACTGTCCTGCAGAACCGACGTCAGACACGCCTGCAGCAGCTCCCGCGTGTTGTAGCTGACGATGATGATGGACAGGTCGGGCAGGGTCATGGTCGGTTCACCGTCTTACAGGTTGGCGATCGCCTGATCGAAGATGGCAGCGAGCCGGCCTGCCAGCGCATGCCATTCGAAATCTGCCTGCGCCTGGGCAAAGCCGGGCCAGGTTGCGTCGGTCTGCCGCCGCCGCATGAGCTCAGCGAGCGCGGCCGCGATGGCCGCGGGATCATCGGGCGGGGCCGTGACGCCCAGGGCGTATTGTTGGACGATGGCGGCGGCGGCGTTGTCGTGCGCCAGCGCCAGGATCGGGACGCCTGCACCGATGTAGTCAAACAGCTTGAGGCTCGCAACGCCGCGCTGCCCCACGGCAGTGACCAGCAGCAGGGCGTCTGCATCGAGCTGGTGCTGGTGGGCTTCCCGGCGCGCGACCGGCGGCAGGAACGTGATGCGGTCGCCCAGCCCTCGCGTCTGCGCCGCGGCCTGTTCCTCGGCGCTGATGTCGCCGACGAAGTGGATGCGCAGCGGCAGCTCCGGTTGGCTCGTAAACAGCCGCGCCAGGGCGTCGAAGAGCGCCGCGGCCGACGTGCCCTGCCGGCTGGCCGAGAGTGAGCCGGTGTAGACCAGCCGGAAGCTGCCGTCCGCCGCGCGGCGCCGCGCCAGCCCTGCGAATTCTTCACGGTCATAGCCGTTGGTGAGCGTCTCGATCCGGCCCGCGGCGGCCGGGTAGCGCGCTCGGAAATCGTGCGTGATCGGATCGGTGGCGGCGAGGATCGTGCTGGCCGCGGCGATGGTGCGCGCCTCCCACCGGCTCTCGACCCAGCGCCGCGGGGCGCGCAGCCGGGCCGCGGCGTTCGGCGGCTCGAACAGCCAGCCGTCCCGGAAGTCCGCGACCCAGGGCAGCCCGCTGCTGCGGTGCAGCGCCAGCGCGACCAGGTGGTTCGTCTCCGGCGGCGAGGTGCTGTAGAGGAGGGCTGGCCGGTAACGGTCAATGAGCTCGCGGCCCAGGCGCACGGCCGCAGGCAGCCAGCCGATCTTGGTGTCGGGCATCAGCACCGCGTCCCGCAACCGGCCGAGCAGGCTGCGATTGGCGATGGTTGCCACGCGGTATTGTTCTTCCTGCGGGACGCCCTGCGCGCGGCGCCGGCGCAGCGGCCGGAAGAGCTCATGCAGCAGGTCGCCGGCCCGATAGATGCGCGCCTCGGCATCGGTGGGCAGCGCGCCGTAGCGCCCGGTGGTTAAGGCGACGGCAGGATAGTCGAAATCGGCCAGATAGCGGGCGAATTTGAGCGGCGGCTCGACGCCCGCGCCCTGGATGGGCGGGTAGTTGTGGCTGATGAGCAGGACATAACGTTCGCTCATGGCGCCACCTGCGCATAGACTTCCAGCAAACGTTCTGCCTGGCGCGCCCAGTTGTACTTCCGCTGCGCGGCATCCAGGGCGGCCGTGCGCATGGTGCGATAGCGTTCCGGGTCGGCGAGGACCTCACGGATGCCGGCGGCGATGGCTTCGGGCGTGAGCGAGCGGATCAGCGCCCCGCCGCCGGTCTCCTGGGCCACGCGGCCGATTTCGGGCCAATCGCTGGCGACGAACGGCAGCCCAGCCATCAGATACTCGAACAGCTTGTTGGGCATGGCATAACGATCTTGCAAGGTGTGACCGGCGAGCAGCAGCAGGCCCACGTCGGCGCTGGCTGTGGCCGCCAGCAACTGGTCGGCCGGGAGCGCATCCAGCAGATGGACGCGCGCCGCCAGACCCAGACGCGCGATCTCGGCGCGAATCGGCTCCTGGTAGGTGCCCAGGTTGAAGCCCAGGTAGACGAGGCGCCATGTCTCCGGCAGGAGCGTCAGGCTTCGCACGGTCTCGATCTGGCCGCGCCGCGGGAAGACGCCGCCCTGAAACAGGATCAGCCGCGCGTCGGGGCCGAGGCCCAGCCGCTCGCGCAGATCGCGGCTTCCCCCGCGCATGTCCTGATACGGCGGGGTGTTCAGCACGACGGCCGGCCGCGGGATGCCGTACCGCGCGGCCAACTCGCCCGCGATGGCCTCGCCGACGGTGATGACCGCGTCTGCACGGCGGATCAAGCGCCGTTCCAGGCGGGCGTAGTTGTTGCGGGTCAGCGTCTGCTTCAGGCGGCTGGCGTAGGGGAGCGCAGCCGCGTCAGGGCCGGGATCCAGCATGTCCACGAAGAGCTCATGCGAGTCGTACACCAGCCGGCCGCCGAACCGCGCCGCCAACGCGGCTGCCGCGGGCAGGGTGTCCAGATCGTGCGCGTGATAGACGTCCGCCCGGCACCCGCCGGCGGCTTCGAGCAGCGCCTGGCTGCCGCCCCAGCGGAACAGGTCGCGGGTGTGGGGCAGGGCGCGGGCCAGCCCGCGCTGCGCGCGCCAGGCCGCGAGCGGTACGGGCACGGCAGCCAGTGCAGGCCGCTCCGCCCAGCCCAGTTTGGCCGCGTCGTCCGGCCGGAGGTGGCTGAAAACGGTCACGCGATAGCCGGCCCCGGCCAGCGTCTCCGCCTCCCGGCGCACGCGGTTGTCGTGGATCAGATTGGTGGCGACCAGCATCGCGACGTGTTTCATGCGTTTACACCGTTTGGCCCGGCCGCAGCCGGCGGCGCCGGAGGTAATCCAGCGCTATCCGCACATGATCCCGGTGCAGGATGCCCAGAACAAACGCCAGCGGCACGAAAAGCAGGCACATCCCGGCCCGCACCGCGTGCGCCCACAGGACATCCGGCGGCAGCAGGAAGTGATCCGCGACGATCAACGCGGCCGAAAAGCCCACGCACACGACCGCGTCGGCCATCCGATACGGGATCGCATACTGGCGCTGGCTGATGATGAAGAGATACACCACCGCCACGCTGTACGCGATCCCGGTGGCCATTGCCGCGCCGTCCCTGCCGAGCCGCGGGATCAGGAGGAAATTCAGCAGCGTGTTGACTCCGGCGCCGATGAAGATGCTGATCGCAATCGGCTGCGATTTCTTGGCGATGCTGGAGCCCAGCGCGGCGATGTAGGTGGCGCCCACGGCCAGGTAGCCGAACGACAGCCACGGCACGGCCGACGCCGCGGCGGCGTAGTTCGGCGTGGTGAACAGGCGCAGCAGCAGCGGCGCATAGAGCGACACTGCGGTCACCAGCAGGCAGCCGAGCAGGCTGTACAGGCTCCACACCTTAGCATAGACACGCCGGCTGTTGGGTTGATCCAGGATCGAGAAGGCGAACGGCCCCCAGGCCAGGGTGAACCCGCTGGTGATCAGCGCGACGCCGGAGGCCAACGCCGCGCCGATGCTGTAGATGCCGATCTCGGACGCGGGCACAAAGCCTTTCAGGATGAAGCGATCGGCCGACGCGGTGATCCAAGAGGCGACGGCCGCGGGAATCAGCGGCAGCCCGAACCTGAGCATCTCGCGCAGCAGCGGCCGCGAGAGGTCGGCCGGCTTGATCCAGCGCCACATCAGCGCCAGGGCGGCAACGGCGGCCGCCGCCCCCGAAAGCACCTGGCCGTAAAACAGCCCCGCCACCCCGCGGCGCCACACCAGCACGAACAGCACCACCAGCCCGATGGTCAGCAGCGAGCTCGCGGTGAAGAAAGCCATGGTGGGCCATGCCCGACGGCGGTAGCGCAGCCAATTTCCCAACACCTTGCTGAAGGTGCTCAGCGGGACGGTCAGCGCGGCCAGGATCACCAGCAACGCCCGCGCCGGTGAATCCACAAGGCGGCCGGCAATCTGCGGGGCCAACAGGATGACGATCACGGTGACGGCCAGCCCAACGACCGTCTGGCACCAGAACCACGAGCTGATGATCTTGCGCTGGCGCTTCGGGTCGGCGTTGTCGAAGTACCAGCGCGCGCTGGCTGTGTCCAGGCCGAGGACGATGAACGTGCTGAGCAGCGTCGCCGCTGCGGTCAGGATGCTGATGTAACCGTAGTCTGTAGTGGAATAGGCGCGGGCGTAGAGCGGCACCAGGAAGATGCTGATGAAGCGGCCGATCGTGCCCGAGATGCCGTAGATGAGCGTCTCGCCGCCGAGCTGTTTGACGCTGCGCGCCGTGTTCATCGCCGTCCGCCCAACGCGGCATAGACATCCAACCATCCGCGCGCCAGCTGATGCGCATCGTGATGCGCCTCGACGTAGGCCCGGCCCGCCCGGCCGAGCTCAGCGCGGCGTTGGCCGTCGGCCAGCAGCCCCGCAAGCACATCGGCCAGGTTGTCCTGGGTGGCGTTGATGATAGGCAGGTCGGCCGGGAGGAGGCGTTGCACGGCCGGCCGCAGGTAGCTCACCGCCGGCTTGCCGAACGCCATCGCCTCCAACGCCGCGGTGCCGAACGAGCCGATCACGAATTGATCCAGGAAGATGTCACACTCGCGCACCAGTGCGAGCGCCCGGTCGTGCGGGATGTTTTCGATGAGCCGGAAGTCGAAATCGTAGTGCGGCCGCAACTGTTCGACGGCGGCCAGCACCGCGGCCGTGCCTTTGATGGTCGGGTTGCTGGGTGCATGCACGACCAGCGGCCGCCGCGGGCCTGGCTCCGCATACGTGGGCGGTAAATCGGCCAGCACCAGCCCGGCTTCGGAGAAGAACTGCGCAGGGAAAAGGTTGGGCTGGATGTACGTGCTCAGCTCGGCGCCGGCGATCAGCACGGCGAACCCGCGGCGGGCAAAGGCCTCCTGGCAGGCCCGCGATCTGGCCGCTGAAATGGGATAGGTGGTGGCGGGATCGGCCAGCAGGCGGGCGAGATAGGGATTGTCGGCCGTGGCGATCTCCGGGATGCGGATGTCGCTGCCCCAGAATTCCACCAGTCGCGGCTTGCGCAGCCGCGCGGTGTAGTCGAGATCCAGCCCGCGGGGCAGCGCCAGGCCGCCCGTGTGCCAGTGCACCACGTCGGCCCAGGCGATGGCAGCGGCGAGCTTGCGCCACTTCGCCAGCATGGCGGCTGTTCCGCGCACCGGGCTGCGGCGGATCGAGACGACCGGCAGCACTTCAACCGCAGCGTCCCCCTGGATCGGCGTGCCAATCACCGCCAGCCCGCGCGCATCCACGCCCAGGTCGCGCAGCGCGCGCACCGAGACGCTGATCTGGGAGGCCGCGTTGAACGGCAGATGGAGGACTTTCATGCGTCTGCTATCGTCCCGTCAAGATGCGCCGCCAGTCGGGTGGACCATCCAACGTCCGGCCCACGCGCGCCGGTGAGCCGTACGCGACCGTACGCGGAGGCACATCGGCCAGCACCAGCGACCCGGCGCCGACGATCGCGCCCTCGCCGATCGTCACGAACGGCCCCAGGATTGCGCCCGCGCCGACGAACGCGCCGCGGCCCACGGTCACGCAGCCCGACGTCACGACGCCAGGCGCCACCTGGCTGCCGGCCTTCAGTACGCTGTCATGGTCAATGCTGGCAGTCGTGTTGATGACCACGTCGTCCTCGATCCGCGTGCCGGTGACCACGACCGCGCCGGCGCAGATCAGGATGCCGCCGCCCAGCGCCGTGTCGCCCTGGATCACTGCGGAGGGGTGGCGGGCGTTGATCAGCGTGTAGGCGAGGCCGCGCAGCCGGCCGGCGACCGCCACCCGGCCGTCGTTGCCGCCGATGGCGACGATGGCCGCCAGCCCGTCACCGGCGTGGGCCGCGGCCCACGCGCTCCCGCCCAGCACCGGTAGGCCGGCGAGCGTCTGCCCTTGCTTCGCCGGGTCATCGTCCAGGAAGCCGAGGATCTCGTGCTCGCCCGCCGTCCGCAGCACCTCCAGGACGACGCGGCCCTGGGGTCCGGCGCCGAAAATGATGGTCCGCATCGCGTCACCACTCCCTGCGCACGAGCAGGTCCTTGAGGTTGTCCACGATGTAGCGCAGCTCCGCCTCGGTCATTTGCGGATAGATCGGCAGGAACATGGTGGACAGCGAGACCGCCTCGGTGACGGGCAGGTGCAGCTCGCCGTACAGCTCGCGGTAGTACGGCTCCCAGTGCAGCGGTGCGATGCCGTGCCGGCACGAGATGCCGCGCTCGGCCATCTGCCGCAGCAGCGCGTCCCGGTTCACCGCCGAACCCGGCCGGAAGGTGATCAGGTAAGACTGGTACGAGTGGACGCAGTCCGCCGGCACGTAGGGCGGCGCCACCTCGGCGATTTCCGCCAGGTGCTCGTCGTACCAGCGGCCGATCTCCTGCTTGCGGGCCAGGATGGCGGGCAGCTTCTTCATCTGTTCCACGCCCATCGCGCCCTGGATGTCGGTCATGCGGTAGTTGAAGCCCATCACGGGATACGCCGCATAGATCGTGCCGCGGGCCTTATGCCGCTCCAGGTCGGAGACCGAAGCGCCGTGCGACCGCACGATGCGCGCCATGTCGGCCAACGCCTCGTCGTCGGTCGTGATCATGCCGCCTTCGCCGGTGGTGATGATCTTGCGCGGGTGAAAGCTGAACGCGGTCGGCGCGCCGAGTGCCCCGATGCGCTTCCCGCGGTATTCGCCGCCCAACGCGGTCGCGCCGTCCTCGACGATCGCCAGGCTGTGGCGGCGGGCGATCTCCTGGAGCGGCGCCATGTCCGCGGCCAGGCCGATCTGGTGCACCGCCATGATCGCCCGCGTCTTCGGCGTGACGGCCGCGGCCGCCGCGGCCGGGTCAAGGTTGAACGTGCGCGGATCAATCTCGACGAAGACCGGGAACGCGCCCAGTTGGCGGATGGCGTTGGCGGTGGCGAAACAGGTGAAAGACGGGCAGATCACCTCATCGCCCGCGCGAATACCCTGCAGGTAGAGCGACAGGTGCAGCGCGGACGTGGCGGAGTTGGTGGCGATGGCGAACTGCGCGCCCACGTAGGCAGCCACCATCCGCTCGAACTCCATGACCCGCGCGCCTTGTGCCACCCAGCCGGAGCGGATCGCCGCGGCCGCGGCCTGGGCTTCGGCTTCATCGGTGCAGGGGATCGCCAGCGGAATATCCATTTTGACGGTCATTGTGTCGGTCCTTGTCTACGAATTGAACGCACATGACGCTGATGCACGCAGATTGGCCCGATTTTCGAATGCACCCATTTCAATCGGCGGCGCATTCTTGGATCGCCGCGGCCAGCGCCTCCACCACCAGCGTCGGGTCTCCCGGCGCCATCTGCGGATAGAGCGGCAGGGTCAGGCTCTGCCGGAAGACGCGGTAGGAGCCGGGCAGATCGCCGGCGGTGTAGCCGTAGGTCCGCCCGTAGAACGGCTGCGCGTGCATGGCGTAGGTGCCGAGCGTCGTCTCGACATCGCGGCGGCGCATCGCAGCGATCACCGCATCCCGGTCCAGCGCGTCGTCCAGCATCACCACGTAGGACTGGTAGGTGTGCAGACAATCCGCGGGCGCGGCGGGCGGCGTCACGCCCTTCACGTCCCGCAGCATCTCGGTGAGTTGGCCGGCCAATTCGCGCTTGCGGCCCAGCACCCAGGCGAACTTCTCCATCTGCGCGACGCCCACCGCGGCCTGGATATCGCTCAGCCGGTAGTTGAAGCCCGCGTCGAGAAACTCGAAATAGGCGCCGGTCCGCGCGCCGCCGTGGCTGCGGAGCAGGCGAATCCGGTCGGCCAGCGCCTCGTCGGCGGTGACGATCATCCCGCCTTCGCCGGTGGTGATGGACTTGCGCGGGTGGAAGCTGAAGCAGCCCAGGTCGCCGAGCGTGCCGCAGAACTGGCCGCGGTAGGTCGCGCCCAGCGCGCACGCCGCGTCCTCGATCACCGCCAGGCGATGGCGCCGTGCAAACTCCATGATCGGCGCCATGTCGGCGGCGAGGCCAAAGGCGTGCACCGGCATGATCGCCCGCGTCTGCGGCGTCAGCTTCCGCGCCAGGTCGGCCACATCGAGGTTGTAGGTGTCTGTGCGGATGTCCACCAGCACCGGCCGCGCACCTGCCTGCACGATCACGTTGCCGGTCGCGGGGAAGGTGAAGTCGGAGACCAGCACATCGTCGCCGGGGCCGATGCCCAGCGCCACCAGCGACAGGTGCAGCGCGGTAGTGCACGAGCTCATCGCAAAGCCGTGCCGCGCGCCGATCAGCCCGCAGACGAGCCGCTCGAATTCGGCCACCTTCGGTCCCTGCGTCAGGTAGCCGGTGGCAAGCACCTTGGCAACCTCTTCGGCCTCGCGCTGGTCGGTGTACGGGATGTAGAGCCGCATGGCGTTATCTCCCCAGGTACCAGTCCGCGGTCTCGCGGAGCTGCGCATCGGTGATCGCGGCCGGCTCGAAGCCGAGAAGCTGCCGCGCCAGCCGGATGTCGCCGCAGTGTCGCTTGACGTCGCCGGGGCGCGGCGCGGTGTGGATGCGCGGGTGCTCCGGCGCGCCCAACACGGCCAGCAGACGAGTCACCAGCTCGTTTACAGAGATCTCGTGCCCGTTAGCGATGTTGATCACCCGGCCGCGGGTCGCCGGCTCGTCGTAGGCTCGGACGAACGCCTCCGCGGTGTCCCGCGCAAAGATGAAGTCGCGGGTCTGTTCGCCGTCGCCGTGAATTTCGATCGGCTCGCCGCGGCGCACCTTCTGAATCACGATCGGGATGATGCCCGCATAGGTGCCGGGGTTCTGCCGTGGGCCGAAATTGTTGAAAGGTCGGATGATCGCCGCGTCAATCCCGAAGGTGCGCCAGTAGGCGAGCACCACCTGGTCGGCCGCGGATTTGCTCGCCGCGTACGGGGTGATGGCGGCCTGCGGATGCAGCTCGTCCATCGGCACATACTGCGCGGTGCCGTACGCCTCAGACGAGGAGCAGTGGATCAGCGTCTTGATCGTGCCCAGCCGCGCCAGCTCGCAGAACGTGGTCGCAATCCCGACGTTGGTCTGCACTGTCCACACGGGATAGTGCAGCGATGTGGTCAGCGGAATCACCGCCAGGTCGAAGACGACCTCGATCTGCTCCGACTGGGCCACCTGATGCATGGCGGCCAGGTCTGAGGCGTCCAGGCGGATGATCTTCAGCGCCGGGAACACCGCGCGCGCGGCCGCCAGGTTATCTTCATGCCCCAGGAAGAAATTGTCCACCACCACCAGGTTGCCGGGCTCCTCGCGGATCAGCCGGTCCACCAGATGGCTCCCGATGAAGCCTGCCCCGCCGGTGACAAGGATGCTCTTACCGTTCAGCTTCGATGGCATAACGCGATTCTCCGGCCCCGAGACACAGCGCGCGGCGCGATTTCGCATCGAGCGCCCTGTGTCTCTGGGGTGCACTTTCCGGCTTGGTCCGACACCGCACTTTGCCCCCGGGAATGGGAGGTGCGATTGCCGGTCTAGTAAGCTTCAGCGATCGCGCTGACGATGGCGGCCTGCATCTCCTCGGTAAGCTCCGCATAGATCGGCAGCGCCAGCGTCTCCTGGGCGGCCCGCTCGCTCTGCGGGAAGCTGCCGGGCTTGTGGCCCAGGCCGGCGAAGCATTCCTGCAGGTGCAGCGGCACCGGGTAGTAAATCTCGTGCCCGATCTTGTGTTCTTTCAACTTCGCCATCACGGCGTCGCGGCGGTCGGTGCGGATCACGAACTGGTTATAGATGTGCCGGCGTTCAGGCGCCTCGGTGGGGAGGACGATGGAGGCGGGTCTGTCGTCAGCAACCAATCCTGCTTGCGCAAAGAGCGCGCGGTACCGCGCCGCATTCCGCTGGCGGCCGGCGGTCCAGCCGTCCAGGTGCGGCAGCTTGATCCGCAGGATGGCGGCCTGAAGCGCATCCAGCCGGAAGTTGCCGCCGACCATCTTGTGGTAATACTTCGGCTCCATGCCGTGGTTGCGCAGCAGCCTCGCCGTGTGCGCCAGCGCCGGGTCGTTGGCGGTGATCATGCCGCCGTCGCCGAAGGCGCCCAGGTTCTTCGACGGGAAGAAGCTGAAGCAGCCGAAATGGCCGATGGAGCCGGCGCGCCTGCCCTTGTACTCCGCGCCGATGGCCTGCGCGGCATCCTCGATGACGACCAGGTTGTGCCGGGCCGCAATCGCCATGATGGGGTCCATGTCGGCCATTTGGCCGTACAGGTGCACCGGCATGATCGCCTTGGTCTTCGGCGTGATCGCGGCTTCGATCCGCGCTGGGTCAATGTTGTAGGTAGCCGGGTCAATATCCACGAACACCGGCGCCGCGCCCATGCGGTGGATGCACCCGCCGGTCGCAAAGAAGGTGTAGGGCGTGGTGATGATCTCATCGCCGGGCTGGACGCCGATCGCCATCAGCGCGACCAGCAGCGCGTCGGTTCCGGAGGTGACGCCGACGCCGAACTTGGCTTGGGAGTAATCGGCGATCTCGCGCTCCAGCGCCTCCACTTCCGGGCCGCCGATGAAGTACTGCGCGTCCGAAACGCGGTCAAACGCCGCGCGACACTCCTCGCGAATCGGCGCGTACTGGGCCTTGAGGTCCAGCAAGGGGATGGGTTGCGTGTAAGCCATGGTTATGACATTCCTTTCAATGACACGTTTGTGTGTTTACCGGTTTACCGGTTTGCAGGTTTGCACGTTTGCAGGTTTGCACGTTTGCAGGTTTGCACGTTTACAGGTTTGCACGTTTACACGTTCCAACGTGCCAACGTGTCAACGTTCCAACGTGCTAACGTTCCAACGTGTCAACGTGCTAACGTGTCAACGTTCCAACGTGTCAACGTTCCAACGTGCCAACGTGCTAACGTTCCAACGGTTTGTCCTCCGGCCAGTCCAGGCAGCGAAGCACGCCCGGTTCAACCTCGCGATAGCGCCAGCCGCTTTGCGGGCAGCGCATGATGCCCTCCGCGTCGGGCGGCGGCAGCCGGTGGCCGTGGCGGCTCATCCAGCCGCGCTGCCGTGCCGGCACGCCGATCATGAGGGCGTAGTCCGGCACGTCCCCGCGCACCACCGCGCCCGCGGCGATGAACGCGTAGCGGCCGATCGTCGCGCCGCAGACGATGGTGGCGTTGGCGCCGATGGTCGCGCCGCGACGCACCAGCGTCCGCCGGTATTCGCTGTGGCGCACGATCTGCGAGCGCGGGTTGGCGACGTTCGTGAAGACGCACGACGGCCCGCAGAAGACATCGTCTTCCAGCTCCACGGCGTCGTAGATCGAGACGTTGTTCTGGATCTTGACGTTGTTGCCGATGCGCGCGGCGCTGCCGACAAACACGTTCTGTCCGAGATTGCAGCCCGCACCGATCACCGCGCCCGCCATGATGTGGCAGAAGTACCAGATGTGCGTCCCCGCGCCGATCTCGCACGGCTCGTCCACGTATGAGCTCTCGTGGACGAAGTAATCTCGTTCGGTCATCGAATACCTCTGTTCAAGCCAAGGACCTTGATCCGGCGGACGGAGATTCTTCGCCGCCTTGCGCCATCACGCAAGGCTTGGGGCAGGGCCGCTCAGAGTGACATAAGATCAACGATCCGCCGCAGGTCAGCATCCCTGGTTCTTCGTCTCCCGGCCTTCTTCGGGCTGTCCGTCCGCCACCAGCGCGCGCAGCCGCGTGGCGACCATGTCAATCGCCACTTCGTTAAACCCGCCTTCGGGGATGATGACGTCGGCGTAGCGTTTGCTTGGCTCGACGAATTCCAGGTGCATTGGCCGGACCGTGCGCAGGTATTGGCCGATCACCGACTGCGCCGACCGGCCGCGTTCTTCAAGATCCCGCTGCAGCCGGCGGATAAAGCGCAGGTCGGCGTCGGTGTCCACGAAGACCTTCATGTCCATCAGATCGCGCAGGCGTTTGTCCGCGAAGATCAGGATCCCTTCGACCATGATCACCGGCTGCGGCGCGACGCGGCGGGTCTCGGTCAGGCGCCGATCGGTCTTAAAGTCATAGACCGGAATCTCTACCGTCTGGCCGGCCTGGAGCTGGCGCAGGTGCTCGATCATCAAGTCGTTGTCCAGTGAGTCGGGATGATCGAAGTTGAGCTGAGCGCGTTCGACCGGCGGCAGGTCGCTGGCATCGCGGTAATAGGCGTCATGCGGCACGTAGGCCACGTGATCGAATCCCACCCGTTCCAGGATCTTTCGGGCCACGGTGGTCTTGCCGGAGCCGGAACCGCCGGCCACGCCGATGGTAATGGGGCGCATAAGACACCTCGTCAAATTCATTCAAAGCAACGTCGCCGCGTTGAGCGCGACCATGACTGCGCTTGCTGTTGCCAGGCCGGCCAGTGCGGTCGCCAACTGCGCGGGCCAGTGCAGCGGACGCCAGGCCGACGTGGCGTGCAGATACGCCGCGCCGAAGAGCCAGGCTGCCAGCAGCCATAAATTGCCGCGCGTCGTCTCAAGCACGGTGACGTGGGCAGCCAGGCTCCACAGCACGGCCACGAGGATCGCAGCCGTGAGCCACGGGAAGGCAAACAAGGCGGGGGCGCGGCCCGCGTCGCCGGCCGCGGACGGGAACTCGCCGCGCCGGCCGGCGGCCCACACGCCCCAGGCCGACCCGCAAAGGGCCGGCGCCCAGCCGCCCAGGCCGACGCTCGCCAGGACGCCCAGCGCGGCGAAGAGCCAGGAGGTCGCCCCAGCCACCGGCGCCACCGCGGGGACGCGCCACGCGGCCGCGCCCGCCGCGGCCAGCAGCACCGCGCTGCCGAGCAGGGCGAATACGACGTGGTGGCCATCTCATCGGTCATGT
>CAZYGI010000028.1:0-35016 GCA_964647255.1 uncultured Anaerolineales bacterium
CATCAGGCCGCCCAGGCCGAGGCCGCGGTCGCCGCCGGCCAGGCCGCCGAGGCAGAACAAGCCCGCGTCGCAGCGCAGAGCGCCGGGCTGGCCGCCCGGTTGGCCGCCGGCGACTACGCGCCCGCCGAGCGCGCCGCGCTGGCGCACGTCGAGGCCGCGCTGGCCGAGATCGGCTACAACGCGGCCGGCCACGAGGCGATCCGGACGCAAGTCCGCCAGCTCGATCCGTTTGATGCGCGCTATCAGCGGCAGCTTCTCCCCGCGCTGGACGGCCTCGCCGACGCCCGCGCCCGCGTCGACGCGTTGGCCGCGCAGCAGACTCGCCGTGAGATGGAACTGGCCGATGATCGGGCCGCGGCCGAGCGCCTGGCCGCCGCAGTGGCGGATCTGGCACAGCTTGAAGCCGCGCTCCGGCGGGCCGACGCCGATGTCGAACGCGCCAGCCAGACCGAGCGTCGCGCCCGGCTGGAAGAAGGCGCGGCCGTCCAGCAGATTAACGCGCTCGCTGCGTTGGAAGAGCGCCGCGCGGCCCGCCTGGCCGAGCTCGACCGGGTCAACGCCGAGCTGAGCATCTACACCCAGCTTCGGGAGGCGTTCAGCAAGAAGGGTGTGCAGGCGATGATCATCGAGAGCGCGATCCCCGAGGTCGAGGTCGAGGCCAACCGGCTGCTTGCCCGCATGAGCGAGGGCCGCATGAGCCTCCGCCTGAAGACACAGCGCGAGAAGGTCACCGGCGGCGTCGCCGAGACGCTGGATATCATTATCTCGGACGAGTTGGGCGCGCGGCCTTATGAAATGTATTCGGGCGGCGAGAGCTTTCGCGCCAACCTGGCGCTGCGCATCGCGATCAGCAAGCTGCTGGCCCGCCGTGCCGGCGCGCAGCTTCAGACGCTGGTGATTGACGAGGGGTTCGGTTCGCAGGACTCCCAGGGCCGGTCGCTGGTCGTTGAGGCGATCAACTCGATCCAGCACGACTTCGAGCGCGTCCTCGTCATCACGCACATCGAGGAGCTGAAAGATCTGTTTCCCGCGCGCATTGATGTGGTGAAGACGGCTAACGGCTCGCGCGTCACGGTGGCCTGAACCGGCCGTCCCGACGGACGCGGCGCTATGGCCCATGAAATCGCCCGGAGCGACGACTTCAGCCGTTCGGCATGGTCTGCACCGATTGAAGTTGCCACTGCGAACTGGCTTCTGTTCCCGGGGTCGGTACACCGACCGCGGGAACTCTCTTGTCTGTCGGCCCCCCGCCTCACTTTCCCCGTAAGATCAACGGCAGATAGGTCGTCTTTAGCTCGGATCGGGCGATCAGCGTGAAGTTGGCCCCGGTTTGGTTGGGCGGCACGGTGAGCGAGCGGACCGATGGGAAGGCGACATAGCCCGGCTTGCTGGCCGCGACTTTCCAGGCGCCGTTCACGATTTTGAGCGTGTAGCTGCCATCCGCGCCGGTGACACCGGTCAGCGTGCCGCCGGAACCGCTGGCGCTGATCGAAACCCCGGCCTGCGCGGCGCCATGGCTGTCGCGCACGACGCCTTTGATGATGTTGCCCGGCGCTTGGAAGCCGAAGTTTACGGTTGTCGTGGAGGGCGGCACGGTGACGGTCTGCTCGGCGGGGGTCGGATAACCGGTCTTCGACGCACTTACTTTGTATGTTCCGGGGGGTACGTTCAGGCTGTAGCGACCGCTGCGTTCCGTGCTGTCGTAGTCCGACTCGCCATCTTTGGCCCGCATCGCCGCCCCGCAGATCGGTTGGCCGTCCGAGTCGGCCACGCGGCCGGCGATGAACTGGTTGCGTTGCTTGATCGTGAAGTTCAGGCCCGTGCGGTCAGGCGGCAGGGTCACGCCCGACACGGAGGCAGAGGTGTAGCAGCTCGCCGAGGCGCTGACCCCATACGTTCCGGCAGGCAAACGCTTGCTGTACGCGCCGTTGAAATAGGTTGTCTTACAGAAGAAGGAGCTGCTCTCACCGCTCAACGTCGGACAGACATAGCTGCCTGCCACGCCTTTGCCACCGGTGTCACGCACGAAGCCCTGGATGCGCAAAGTCACCGGCGTGAGCACAAAATCCACACCGGTTTGGTTCGGCGGAATGGAGGTGTTGCGGTGCGGCCGATCGTAGCCATCTTTTTCCGCGCTGACTTGATAGCTGCCGGCCGCCACGTAAAGTATATATTTCCCGTCCGTGTCCGTGTAGTCCGAATCGGAATCGGCGCTGCTGTAGTCGGTGCCGACCCAAACGTCAGCCAGGGGGTGGCCCTGCGGGTCGGTGACGCGGCCGCTGATGGTGTAGGCTGGCGGCAGGACGAAGTCCACGTGATCGGCGTTTGGCGGCGTGACGACGGTCTGCGTCGGTGGGTCGGGGTAGGTGCTCTTCGATGCGGAGACCGTGTAGACGTTCGCGCTCACCCTCAACGTGTAAGCCCCGGTGGCGTCGGTGTCCGTGTAGTACGATAACCCGCAGGCAGAGGCGTAGACTGAGGCATCCTCCACCGGGTGGCCCTGGCTGTCCCGGACGGCGCCGCGGATGGTGTAGGCCAGCGGCTCCAGTGCAAAGTTGACCTGGGTGGCCGCTGCCTGCGCGGCGCTCGCCGGAAGCTTGACCAGATCAGACGGCGCAGGGATGAACCCGTCCTTGCTGGCCCTGACATGGTAAGTTCCAACGGGTAAGGCCAGACTGTACGAACCGTCTGCCGCCGTGTGTGCGCTTCCGCTGCCATTGTTGGTGCAGTCGAGGCTGGACGCGGAAACGGTGGCATCGGCAAGCGGCTGGCCCTGGTTGTCCGTCACGCGGCCGGTGATGGTCTGGTTTTTGATCAGCAAGACGAAATCCACGCCGGTCACGGCCGGCGGCACAGGGACCAGGACGCTCGATGCGGATTGATAGCCGGTCTTGTAGGTTGAAATGTACTGATCGCCCGGCCCGGCCATTGTCGTGTAGGTGCCATCAGCCGCGGTCGTTGCCGGGTTGATGCCGCCGTACACGCTTGCGCCCGCCACGGGCTGACCGGCGCCATCGCGCACTGTCCCGCTGATTGGGTAGGGCTGTGCGAAAGTAAAGTCCACGCCCGTTGCATCCGGCGGCACTGTGACCAGGCGATCCTCGGGGTCGGGGTAGCCGCTCTTGGAAGCCCCGATATGGAATGTGCCTGCGGTGACGGACAAGATGTATGTGCCACCCGCATCGGTCTGGGTCGAGGCAGACACCGGGTCGTTCCACGCTGAGGAGACGCTGGCGCCTTGCACCGCTGCGCCGTCGTAATTACGCACCGTGCCGCGGATTGTATACCGGCGGGGGTAGGTGAAATTTACAGTCTGGTTCGGCGGCACCGTGACTGTCTGGTCGGGCAGGTCAGGCAGGCCGGACTTGTAGATCCCTACGTGATAGGCGCCCGCCGTGACGATCAGCGTATACGTGCCGGTCGCGTCGGTGGAAGCGTAGGCCTGGACCGGATCGTTGTAGTCCGTCGAGATGCTGGCGCCCTGGATCGGTGTGCCGTCCCAATCCAACACCTTGCCGCTGATGGTATAGCGCTGCGGATAGGTGAAGTTCACGGTCTGGTTCGGCGGCACCGTGACTGTCTGGTCGGGCAGGTCAGGCAGGCCGGACTTGTAGATCCCTACGTGATAGGCGCCCGCCGTGACGATCAGCGTATACGTGCCGGTCGCGTCGGTGGAAGCGTAGGCCTGGACCGGATCGTTGTAGTCCGTCGAGATGCTGGCGCCCAGGATCGGCGAGCCGTCCCAATCCAACGCCTTGCCGCTGATGGTGTAGCGCTGCGGCAGGGTGAAGTTGACCGTTTGGGCGGGCGGCACGGTGATCGTTTGTGCCGGCGACGCGGGCCAGCCATATTTCTCGGCCTTGATGTGATATGTCCCCGCGTTGAGGGCCAGGCTGTAAGCGCCGTTCGCATCGGTCCAGTCCGAGGCGTACATGGGATCATCGTAGGCCGTGGCGACCATCGCATCCTTCACCAGCGTGCCGTCGTAGTCGCGCACCGCGCCGCTGACAGCGTAGGTCACGCCCGGTTCTGTCGGCCCGGCCGGCTCCGTCTCGGTGCGGGCTGGCGCCGCCGGTTCAAGTGCGGGGATATCTGCCTGCGTCGCAGCCGGGTGGGCGTGCAGCGGGATGATGCCCGCAACCTCCGACCGCACAGCCAGCGATTGCAGGTTCTCAACAACCGCAATGGCCCGCACTGCGCCGATCTCCGGCAGGAACTCGAACGAAACGATCCGGCCGTCCGCCATCAGCTCGAACAACTTTGGCTCCAGCCGCTCATAGGCCGCGCGGAAAGCGTCTGCCGGCGACGCAGGGGCGCCGGTGGGCTCCGGTTGCAGCCGGATGAAACAGACGTCCGGCGCAGATTGGCCGACAGGGCCCCGGGCAAGGGCGGGAGATGCGGCGGCAAGGAGGCAGAGCACAGCAAATGCAAAGACAATCACCGGCAGACGTTGGCGTCCCATGGTCAGGCTCCTTCTGTGGAATGGCAGATGATGATTCACTACGTGTAGCGCGGCCGCGGTGTGGAACTCGAACATTGTATCACGCATTTCCGCAGACGACACAGGGAGTTCAGTAATTGACTTTCTGAACAAGTGTTCGTATAATGGCGTTATTCTGTACAGGAGGCAGCCGTGGATACCCGTGAGCGGTTGAATTTGCTCGGTGCAGCAGCCCGCTACGATGATTGCAGCACATCCGCCGCGGAGATGAGTGCATCGGCCCGCGGCTTTTTTGCGCCGCAGCTCGATGCGGCCCCGCCGGATCCCCGCGTGCTCCCCTGCGTTTCCCATCTGACCACGCCCTGGGGGGAGCGCAAAGCCACCCTCAAGGTCCTCCAGACCAGCGCTTGCCAGAACAACTGCCGCTACTGCGCGTTTCGCGCAGGCCGTGACCTTCGCCGCGCCCACCTGGCGCCGGATGAGCTGGCGCGCAGCTTCGATCTGATGTATCGCGCCGGGCTGGTGGAGAGCCTGTTCCTGAGCTCCGGCGTGATGGGCACGAACCGGACCATGGACGAGATGCTGGCGACCGTCGAGTTGGTGCGGCTGAAGTACGGCTTCCGCGGCTACATCCACCTTAAGCTGCTGCCCGGCGCCGAAGACGCGCACATTGAGCGTGCGGTCGCGCTGGCCGACCGCGTCTCGGTCAACCTGGAGGCGCCGACGCCTGAGGCGTTGGCCGCGCTCGCGCCGCTGAAGCGGATGGACGCGCTGGTGGGGCCGCTGCGCAAGGCGGCGGAGGCCCGTCGGGGTTACACCTCCCCCAACCCCTCCCCTGTCCGGGGAGGAGAGATAAGTCGCCCGATGCCTTCCCAAGGAACGGGGGATGGCGGGGATAAGTGGGGCCGCGCCCGACTCGGCATGTCCACCCAGTTCGTCGTTGGTCCCGCCGGCGAGAGCGACCGGGAGCTGCTGTTCACCGCGCAGATGCTCTACCGGGAGCTGCGACTGGCGCGGGCGTATTACAGCGCGTTCAGCCCCGTGCGCGACACGCCGCTGGAAGATGAGACGCCCACCGATCCGCAGCGCGAGTTCCGCCTGTACCAGGCCGATTGGCTGCTGCGCACCTATCACTTCTCGGCCGAGGAGCTGCCGTTCGACGCCGCCGGCCAGCTCCGCGCCGATGTGGACCCCAAGGCTGCCTGGGCGCAGCAACACCCCGAACGTTTCCCGGTGGAGGTCAACGCCGCGCCGCTAGATGATCTGATGCGCGTACCGGGCATTGGGCCGAGCTCGGCCCGAGCCATCGCCCAGGCGCGGCGGCAGGGCAAGCTGCGCGAGATCGGCGACCTGCGCAAGCTGGGCGCCCGCGCCGACCGGGCCGCGCCCTTCGTCACGCTGGCCGGGAAACGCCCGCCATACCAGCCGCCGTTGCCGTTTTAGGCATCTTCGGGCATCCTCCGCTACAATAGGACGGGCCGGTCAGACGACCGGCTCGGTTCTTGTGATTCGCAGTCCAACTGATCGAGGCGCACCCGTTTGCTCTCTCATCTGATCCGTTCTAAAGGCCCCTTCAGCATCGCTCGCCGCAGCCGCGCGATCTTGAGCCGCGTTGGATTCACGCACCGGGCAATGGCTCGGGCGCTGCACGGCTTCGTTGATCTGGCCGGCCGGTATGGCGCCGGGGTGACACTGCCGGTGCCGGCGGTTGTGCTGGCGCGCCACCCCGCGCTGCTGACTGCGCTTCAAGGTGACGCCGGTGCGGTGGAGCTGGCGGTGCACGGGAACCGCCATGTAGATCACAGTCTGCTCTCTTCTGCGAGCCTGACCGAAGAAATCCAGCGTGCCAGGGCTACCTTTGCCGGGTTCAAGCTGCCCTTTTCAGGCTTTCGGGCGCCCTATCTGCGCTGGAGTGCCGAGCTGCTGCACGCGCTGGCGGAGACGAGCTTCGCCTATGACGGCAGCCGCAGCGTCATCTGGCCGGTCGTGGACACGGCCGCGTTGAACCGGGCGCAGGAGACGGCCTTGAAGACGCTGCTGGATTTTGACCGGCCCGATCCTACCGAGATGGCTCCCGCGCTGCCGTACTGGATCGAGGGCCTGCTGGAGATTCCGGTCAGTTTCCCGGACGATGAGCTGCTGGTGGAGCGTTTGCGCCTGCGCGACCCGAAACAGATCGCCGCCCATTGGATCCAGGCCTTCGACCAATGCCATGCGCGCGGCGAGCTTTTTGTGCTGCAACTGCACCCGGAACGGTTCCAGCTTTGTGCGGCCGCGGTGGAGCTGCTGCTGCAGCATGTACAGGCGCTGGGGCCAGCGGTCTGGCGGGCGAGCCTGCGCGATGTGACGGCGTGGTGGCAGGAAAAGCAGGCGTTTTCGGTCAGCCTGGCTTCGGCGGGCGACCGGCGGTGGGCGGCCTCGCTTGCGGGTTCCGAGCGCGCGGCCCTGTTGTGGCGCGGCGCAGGGCTGGAGAGCGCCGGCTACCCCATTGCGCCCGGCATGTTCTCCGTGCCCGGTGGCCGCGGCGTTGGGAGCGCGGCCCGGCGGCCGTGTGTTGGCCTTTCCCCGCGTACAGCACCCGCGCTGGCGCGCTATTTGGCCGATGCAGGGTACGTTGTGGAGGCCGATGCCCGACCGGAGCGGTGCGTGATCCATCTGGATCGCCCCGACTTTGCGCCGGACGCTGCCGCACCGCTGCTGGCCGGGCTTGCCGCGGCGGAAGGCCCGCTGGTTCAGATCGGCCGCTGGCCGCACGCCGCACAGAGCGCCCTGGTGTTGAGCGGTGACGTGGACGCGATCACGCTGTGGGACTATGCGCTGCGGCTGGTGGGGCGGTGAGGAAGACATGAGTTACAAGATCGTCTGCTCCCTCCCGGAAGCAGTCTGGCGGGAGTTTGTGGACACGCATCCGGCAGGCAACATCTTCCATTCGCCCGAGATGTTCCGGGTCTTCGAGCGGGTTGCAGGTTATCGGCCGCGACTGTGGGCCGCGGTGGACGCTGACGGCCATCCGCAGGCGCTGCTGGCGCCGGTGGAGATCGCCGTGCTGGGCGGGCCGCTGCGTTGGCTGACCACCCGCGCGGTGGTCTACGGCAGCCTGCTTGCCGCGCCCGGCGCGGCCGGACAGGAGGCGCTGGCGCCGCTGCTGGCGGCCTACCGCCGGGATGCCGGCCGCCGCGCCCTGTTCACTGAGCTACGCAACCTCTCGGACACGACCGACTGGCGGCCGGCGCTGGAGGCGGGCGGGTTCACCTACGAAGGGCACCTGAATTTCCTCATTGATCTGGCCCGGCCGGCCGAGGCCATCTGGCACGGCATCCGTGACAACGCACGGCGCAACATCAAGAAGGCGCAGCGCGAGGGCGTGACTATCGAAGAAGTGACCGAACCGGGGCAGGTGCCGGTCGCGTATGAAATCCTGCGGAATGTTTATCGCCGGCTGCAGGTGCCGCTGGCCAACCGTTCGCTGCTTGAGGCGGCTTTTGAGATCCTGCACCCCGCGGGGATGTTCAAAATCATGTTGGCAAAGGTCGCGGGGCAGCCCGTCGGGGCGATGACGCTGCTGCTGTATCGGGACACGATCATCTACTGGTACACCGGCGTGGACAAAGCGTTCTCGGCATATCGGGCCAACGACCTGCTGGTGTGGCACGTGCTGGAGTGGGGCAGCCGCAACGGCTACCGCATCTTCGATTTCGGCGGCGGCGGCAAGCCGGACGAGGAATACGGCGTGCGAGATTTCAAAGCCAAGTTCGGCGGGGAGTTAGTTAGCTTTGGCCGCTACCAGTGCGTTCACCGGCCGGTCCTGCTGCGGGTCAGCGAGCTGGGCTATGCCGCGCTGAGGCGTTTCCTCTGACCTTCGGCCCCGGCCTCCAGGATGATCTCGGCTGTTCGCGCCGCGATCTTTTGCATGTCGAACCGCACCTCGGCTCGCTGCCGCGCGGCCGCTCCCATGCGCCGGGCCAAAGCCGGATCATCCGCCAGGGCGCGGAGCCGCCGAGCCAGCGTTTCTGCATCACCGGGCTGCATCACGAAGCCGGTGACCCCGTCCTCCACGATGCTCGCCACCCCACCCACGTCCGTGACGATCGCCGGGATGCCGGCCGCGGCCGCCTCCACCGCGACGATGCCGAACGTGTCCGCCCCTGTCGGCAACGCAAGCACATCCGCGGTCTGATACAGGCGAATCAACTCCGGTGAATTGGGCTGCAAGCGGGTGTGCAGGACGATGCCTTCGCCCTCCGGTGCGGGTGGGCGCGTGACCAGGTGCAGCTCCGCGGTCCCGGTCGGCAGCGCCCGGAAGGCCCGCAGCAACGTCTCGCCCCCTTTGCGTTGGAACTCATACCCGACGAACAGGATGCGCATCGGCCGGGCTGTGCGCTCAAACTCCGTCTTCGCCGTGTCCAACGGCCGCCACAGCGCCAGGTCTGTCCCGACCGGCAGGACATCTATGCGTTCGGGCGCGACGCCGTAATCGTTCACGTACGAATCCCGCACCCAGGTCGTCAGGCAGACGAAGTGGCTCGCGCCGTGGAAGACCCCGGTGACGGCGCGGTGCTTGTAGGCGCGCAGCGGGGCAAAACGATCAACCTTGTGGTGGTATGCGACGGCCATCTCATCGAACTGCCGCGGGGTGATGTCGGAGCGGATGACGTAAGGCTGGCGGCGGGTCAAAGCTCCGCCCAGCACAGCCGGCACATACGGGTTGAAAAAAGCCACATCGCACGGCCCGCAGCGGAAGCCCTCCAACACCTGGGCGCGCGCGTGCAGCACCCCGCGGATTCCTGAGGGTAAAATGGGGAACCGTTCCAGCAGGCTATTGCGCCGCCAATAGGTGATCGGCACCCAGGTCGGTGTGATCTCCGGGTGGCCGTCAATGAATTGCCGCAGGTTGCGGTAGTACGTGCGATAGCCCTTGCCCTGCTCCATGAAAAAGGTGACTCGAATCATGTGGCGCTCGCGAGCCTTTTGTCAACGCGGCCATTCTACTGCAAATCGGCGGCCGCACCAAACAAACCCGCGGTGGGCCATCGCCCCGGCTTTGTGCTTCTGTCTCCCCGATGGTATCATGCCTCTCCGTAATCTCTGATCGAAGGACTCCGATGGACATCCGCCAGACCATTCTTGACACATTGGGTGAACTCCTGGCCGACAACGGCGTGCCGCTGAGCGCACCCTTGACCGATGACGCACCTCTGCTCCAGACCGGCCTCGATTCGCTCGGATTCGCCGTGTTGGTCGTCCGGCTGGAGGAGCAGTTGGGCTATGATCCGTTCATGCTGATGAGCGAGCCGGTGTATCCCCATACGTTGGGCGAATTCGTCGCCGTTTACGAGGCCCTCCGCGACCATGCACGGCCCGAATGAAGCCCCCCGCCTGCGCGATTTCCTGGCCGGGTTCAACGATGACCTGCTGCTGTGGATCACCGCGGGCGCTGAGCTGACCGCTGGCGATCTGAAACGCGCGCTGTTGGCCCACGCCGATACGTTTGCAGCGCTCGCCGGTTGCTCGGTAGCCGTGACCGGGGGCGGAGCCTCGCAGTTTGCGGCGCTGCTGCTGGCGCTGGATGGCCACTGCCGCGCCCTCCTGCTCCTGCCGGCCGACCTGCCCGCCGACCGCATGGCCGAGTTCATGCGCCGCGCCGGCGCGGAGATCCTGGTGACCGCGCCGGCCGACGCCTCAGCCGACCTGTTCGCGGCGGCGTGGCAGCCATCCGCTCTCGACCGGGCGCCGCAGACCACCGAAGCCGGCCCCACCCGCTGGATCATCCCCACCTCCGGCACCACGGGCGAGCCCAAGCTGGTCAGCCACACCCTGGCGACGCTGACGCGCACGGTCCGGCCCGCCGGCGACGCCCCGCGGCCGCGCTGGGGGCTGCTCTACGATCTGGCGCGCTTCGCGGGGCTCCAGGTCTTCTTCCAGAGCTTCCTCACCGGCTCGCCGCTGATCTTCACCGACTCCGCCGGCGCATTGCCGGCGCAGATCGCGGCGCTGGCGGCCGGCCGTTGCACCGCGCTCTCAGCCACGCCGACGCTGTGGCGCAAGATCCTGATGAGCGGCACGGCGGCCGCGCTGCCGCTGCAGCAGATCACCCTGGGCGGTGAGATCGCGGACGCCGCGATCCTGGCCGCGCTGGCGCGCGCGTATCCCGGCGCCCGGATCACGACCATCTACGCGTCGACCGAGGCCGGGGTCGGCTTCTCGGTGCGCGATGGCCGCGAGGGATTTCCGACAGATTACCTGACACGGCCGCCGCGCGGCATCGAGATCGCGGTGGACGCCGACGGTTTTCTCCTGCTGCGCCCTGCGACCGGCGGACAGCGCTTCGTGGACGGCGCGGCCGCGCTGAGCGATGACCGCGGCTGGATCAATACCGGCGACCTGGTGCGCCGCGCGGGCGACCGCTACCTCTTCCTGGGCCGGGCCAACGGCGCGATCAATGTCGGCGGCAACAAGGTCTTCCCTGAGGAGGTTGAGCGGGTCATCTGCCAGGTGGACGGCGTGGCGCTGGCGCTGGTGCGGCCCCGGCGCAGCGCGATCACCGGTGCGCTGGTGGAGGCGGTGGTGGTGCCGGCGGCGGGCGTCACCGATCGCAAGGCGCTGGCGCGCGCGGTGCAGGCGCACTGCCGGGCGCAGTTGCCCGCGTTCAAGGCGCCGGCCATCGTGACTGTCAGCGATGCGTTGGAGACGGCGGCCACGGGCAAGATCGTGAGGGGCGAGCCATGAGCGGGAAAAACGTCCTGGTGACGGGCGCAACGCGCGGCCTGGGACTGGCGATTGCGGTCCGGCTGGCGCGCGAGGGGTATCATGTCATCGCCGCGGGGCGGCAGCTCGCGCCGGAGCTGGAACGGGCGGTGGCCGAGGCCGACGGGGCCATCGTCTACCAGCCGCTTGACCTGGCGGATCATGCCGCGCTCCACGGCCGCGTCAAGGAGATCATCGCCGCGCACGGGCCGCTATACGGGCTGGTGAACAACGCGGCCGTGGCGCACGACGGCGTCCTCGCCACGATGCATGAGACGGAAATCGCCGAGGTCATCTCGGTGAACGTCACCGCGACCATCATCCTGACGAAGCACGTGACCCGCGCCATGCTGGTCAGCGGGGGCGGCCGGATCGTCAATGTCGCCTCCATCATCGGTGCGACGGGGTTCAACGGGCTGTCAGTCTACGGGGCGAGCAAGGCCGCGCTGATCGGGTTCACCCGCAGCCTGGCGCGCGAGCTGGGCCGGGCCAACATCACAGTGAACGCGCTCGCGCCCGGCTACATGCAGACGCGCATGTCGGCCGGGTTGTCCGACGACCAGGTAGGTGCGATCCTGCGCCGCACACCGCTGCGCCGGCTGGTGACGGTGGAAGAGGCCGCGGGCGCGGTAGCGTTCCTGCTCGGCCCGGACGCGGCCATGATCACCGGCACGGTGCTGACGGTGGACGGCGGGAGCACGGCGTGAGCGGCTACGAGTTCCGCCCCGCCCGCACCGAGGATGCCGCCGCGGTCGCGGCGTTCAATGCCCGGCTGGCCGCGGCCGGCCAGCCGCACCGGTTGAGCGTCGAGCATGCGTTCGGTGCGCTCAGTGCGCCGCCCGGCTCGCCCGTGGCGCTCACTCGCTACCTGTGCCTGGTGGACGGCCAGGTGCGCGGGGGCGTCTCGGTGCGCGAGCAGATGTTTCGCGTGCGCGGCGAGGCGGCGCCGATCGCGTTCTACGGCTACCCGCTTTCTGAGGGGATCATCAACCCCGATTTCGGCATGGTCGGCCTGATGATCCACAAGGAGATCATCCGCCGCCACCCGCTGCTCTACGGCCTGGGGGTGGGCAGCCTGGAGGCGCCGGTGGCGAAGCTGATGATCGGCACCGGGTGGGCGAGCCAGCCCGTGCCGTTCCATTTCGCCGTGCTGCGGCCGCGGCCGTTTCTGCGCAACCTGGCTTACCTGCGCGTGCGCCGCGGCGTCCCGGCGCTGCTCGACTTCCTGGCGTTCAGCGGGCTGGGCAACGTGGGACTGGGGCTCCTCCGGCTGGCGCAGGCCGCCCGCGGGCGCCGGCCCGACTGCCGCGGGCTGACGATCGAGCCGTTCGAAACATGGGCCGGATGGGCTGATGCGGTGTGGGCCGCCGCGGCCGACCGCTACACGCTGATCGGCGACCGCTCGGCCGCGGCGTTGACCGCGCTCTATCCCGCCGGCCATCCGCGGATGCGCAAGATTCGGATCACGGCCGGCGACCGGACGCTGGGCTGGGCGGTCTTCTCAGCGGCGCCGGTGCGTGGGCACAATTACTTCGGCGACATGACGCTCGGCGCGCTGATTGACATGCTGGCCGCGCCGGAGGACGCACATGCAGTCGTCAGCGCGGCGCTCTCCGCGGTGCGGGCGGCGGGGGCCGACGGGTTGGTCGTCAACCACGCTGCGGCCGCGTGGAATACGGCTTTCCGGCGGGCCGGCCTGCTGGGCGGGCCCACCAACTCATTCCTGTTCCTGGCGCCGGGGCTGCGCAAGCGGCTCGCGCCGCTCGAATCGGTTTCCGCCGGCTTCTTCTTCGCTCGCGGCGACGGTGACGGGCCGGTGCATCTCTGGTCGTGAGTTCTGCTGATGACCCTTTGGGCATTCCTTTCCGATGTGCACGGCCGCGGTGATCGGCTGAAGCGCGTGTTGGCCGATGTGCAGACGCAGGGCGCGGCGCACATCGTCGGCCTGGGCGACATCGCCAGCTTGAATGCGCTTGACCAACTGACCGCGGCCGGCGCGCAGAACGTCTTCGGCAACTGGGAGGCGTCTGGGCTGCGGGGCATGCCCATGCCTTATCGCGGGCAAGTGGCGCGCTGGCCCGCGCAGGTGCGCGCCGATTCTTTTTTGGCCGCGCATGCCAGCCCGGTTTGGCCTGCCGGCCTGGGCATCGGCGGCGTGGTGGATTATCTGCGGGAGCAGCAGGTGCATTGGACCGTGCTGTTCCCGTCGCTGCAGCGCTCGGAAGGCGCGCGCTGGGCCGCCCTGGCCGAGCTGGAAGCCGCTAACGTTGCGATGTTCTTCCACGGCCACACGCACATCCAGGAAGCCTGGTGTTGGCTCCCCGGCGGCGCGCCGCACCGGTTCGAGGGCGCTGATTTTGCTGTGGGCGACGGCGAGCGGTGGCTGGTCGGCGTGGGCAGCGTGGGCGACCCGCACGACGGCGGTGGCGCCAGTTACGCGCTCTACGACGACGCCACGCGCCGGGTGACGTGGCGGCGGGTGTAGACGGCGAACGTTGGCACGTTGGCGCGTTGACACGTTGACATGTTGGCACGTTGGCACGTGTAGACCTGTAAACCTGCAAACGTGCAAACCTGTAAACGTGCAAACCTGTAAACGTATGCATGTTCGGGGGGGCTATGCTGACGGTCGGAGCGGTTCAATTTGCGCCGGTGCGGTGCGACGTTGCGGCGAACATCGCCCGGGTGGAGGCGCTGCTGCGTGGGGTGCGCGCCGATCTGCTGGTGCTGCCGGAGCTGGCGAATTCCGGCTATCTCTATGTCGCGCCGGAGGAGCTCGCGCCCTATTGTGAGCCGGGCGATGGGGCCGGGCCGTTCCTGGCCGCGCTCGTGCGTCTGGCCGGCCGCACCGGCGGCGTGATCGTGACGGGGTTCGCCGAGCGGGCCCGCGCGGGGCTCTATAACTCAGCGGCGGCGGTCGGCGCGGGGGGCGTGCTTCAGGTTTACCGCAAAACGCATCTCTTCGCCGACGAGAAGACGCTGTTTCAGCCGGGCGACACCGGCTTCCGCATCTTCGAGCATGCGGGCGCGCGCATCGGCATGATGGTGTGCTTCGACTGGTACTTCCCGGAGTCGGCGCGGGCGCTGGCGCTGGCCGGCGCGCAGATCATCGCGCACCCTTCCAACCTGGTGCTGCCCCATTGCCAGACCGCGATGGTCACGCGCTGCCTGGAGAATCGCGTCTATGCCATCACGACCAATCGCTACGGCACGGAGGCGTTGCCGGACGGGCGTTCCCTCACCTTCACTGGCGCTTCCCAGATCATAACCCCGCGGGGGGAGCGGCTATGCCAGGCGCCGGTCGCCGGGGACGCGGTGCTGGTGATCGAGATTGATCCCGGCCTGGCCGACGATAAACGGGTGACGCCGCGCAACGACCTCTTCGCGGACCGTCGGCCCGCCCTGTACGCATAGCTTGCCTCCAACCGCAGTGCCAAAGGCATCCGGGAGCGAGGCTTCAGCCGGCGCGCCCCGTGACGCCAAATGCCCGGCAACCGCCTAAAGCTGCCGTTCGAGATATCAGTGGAGATCAGATTCCGGATTCCTGCGCCCCAAATCGGCGCTTTTCCGATCACAGCAAGTGTGCTAGAATGCAACCCACCGTCGCAAGGAGCTTTGCATGGCGCAGCACCCTCACCTCGACCCCTCGGCGTTTTTCCTGGATGGCGGCCCGACCGGGGTCCTGCTCATCCACGGCTATACCGGTTCGCCGACTGAAATGCGGTGGATCGGCGACACCCTGCACGCGGGCGGCTGCACCGTATCCGGCCCGCTGCTGCCCGGCCACGGCACGACGCCTGAGGATATGAACCGGCGGCGGTGGACCGAGTGGGCCGGTCATGTGGAGCAGGCTTTGGCTGAGCTGCGGGCGCGCTGCCAGCGGGTGTTCGTTGGCGGGCTGTCCATGGGTTCGCTGCTCACCCTGTACCTGGCAGCGCAGCACCCCGATCTCTCCGGCATCATCGCCTATTCGCCCGCGGTGTGGGTCGCCGATCCGCTGATCTACGCGGCGCCGATCGGCAAATACTTCCAGCCCCTGCGCCCCAAGGCGCCCGGCTCCGATCTCGTAGACCCCAAGGCCGATTTGCAGCTCTGGAGCTACACGATGGATCCGCTGGGGGCCACCCATGAGCTGCTGAAGCTCATGCTGCGCGTGCGCCGGCTCCTGCCGCGGATTACGTGCCCCGCGTTGGTCATCTACAGCACCGGTGACTCGGTCATCCATCCCCAGAGCGCCGCGCACACCTATCAACGCCTGGGCTCCGCGGACAAGCAGTTGATCGCCCTGGACAAGTCCGGTCACTGCATCACGGTGGACCAACACTGGGAATTTGTCGCGGCCAAGACGCTTGATTTTATCCACGGGCATGGTGGTTAGCCTGGGCAGAAGGAGGCAGCTATGAGCAGGCGATCCGTTCGATGGATCACACTGGCAGCGATGCTGTTGTTGGGCGTGTCCGCAGTGACGGTCATCTCGGCCGCGCCGCTGGCTGCACCCTTCCCAAGCGCGCCGGCCGGTTTGGGGCCAACACCCGCGGCCGGCGAGACCATCCACATCGTGGCGCGCGGAGAAATGTTGCGGCTGATCGCACAACGGTACGGCGTCGGCACGTGGGAACTTGCCCGTTACAACGGCATCGCCGATCCCAACCTGATTTACACCGGCCAGCCGCTGCGCATCCCGCCTTCCGGCCGCCCCACGCCGGCGCCGGTGGTCCAGGGTGAGGCGATCATCATCCAGAGCCCGGCGCAGGGGATCACGGTCACGAACCCGGTCACCGTCACAGGGCTGGCGGTCTCGCCTTTTGAGCAGACCGTGGTGGTGGCTGTGCTGGACGGGAGCGGCGCGCAGATTGGCCTTGCGCCCGGCATCATCGCGGGCGAGTACGGCCAGCAGGGGACGTTCAGCGTTTCGGTGCCGTTTACTGCGCCGGCCAACAGCCAACCCGGCCGGATTCAGGTGTACACCACGAGCCCGCGCGATGGGGCCATCGAGCATCTCAGCTCTGTGTCGGTGTTGCTGCCGGGCACCGACCTCGATCCGCTGTTGGGCCAGCTTGAGCTTGCAGTCAATGTCAAGGATTATCCGCGTCTGCGGTCTCTCATGGGACCGACATTTGCCTTGAGCGTTTACCGCGCAGAGAGCACCACTCTGGCGCCCGCCGAGGTCATCGCACGTCTGCGCTCAACCTACATGGGGCCCGGTGAGCCGCGCCTGGATTTCAGCGTGGATGCACGGGCCTTGCTGGCGGGGCGAGTGACATTGAGCCCCGATATCAGCCATGTTGTGTACAGCACCGGTTGGGGAGCAGACCGGCATGACGATGCGTTTCTCCTGATCGGAACTGTTGCGGGCCAGGCCCGCTGGGTCGGCATGATCTATGTGCCGCAGCAGCAGATGGATTACCGGACGACCGGGCGCCTCACCCATGGCTGAGCGGGGAGGCGACACCGGTTGATGGGGGAGAGAGTTCATGCCCGATGCCAACGACACCTATGATGTGGTCTGTTACGGCACCATCAGTTTGGAGAACGTGACCCATCTACCGCAACTCCCGACACCGCGGCGCGACGCCGCGGCGACGTTCGACCATGATGAGTTGGGCGGCGAGGCGGCCAAAGTGGCCGTGCCGTTGGCGGTCTGGGGGCTGCGTGTGGCGATCGTCGGCAACGTGATCGGCACGGATCGCAAGAGCGATCTCGTGATGGAAGCCCTCGCGCGGTATCCGCTGATTGACACAAGTCACATCCGCCGCAACCCGAATGTGGTCACCCCGTTTTCGCGCATCCTGGTGACGCCCGACGGCGAGCGCAGCCGGATTGCCTATTGGTATGATCAGACGCCCAAGAGCGAGCTCCCGGAGGACCTGATGCGGCGGGCCAGAGTGCTCAGCGTGGACGCGTACGGCCGGGATGAGCGCGACCGCGCTGCGGCAGTGGCGCGGTCCCTTGGTAAGTTAGTCATCACGGCGGATGCCATCTGGCCCCAATACCCGTTGGCCGGGTTGAGCGACGTAGTTGTCATTTCGAGCGCGTGGCTGCAGACGAACTTTCCCGGTGTCTTTGAGTACGACCACGCCCTGGAACTGCAGGCGCTGGGCGCCGGTGTGATCATCATCACCGACGGCCGTCGGCCCGTTCTTGTGGTGCGCGCGGATGGCTCGGCTTTCGGCATGGAGCCGTACGAGATCGCAAGGGTGGCGGATACCAGCGGCGCGGGCGACCTGTTCAAGGCTGGACTGATTTACGGGTGGCTGCAGTCCGATTGGGGCCTGGAACAGAAAGTCAGATTCGCCTGTGCGGCCGCCGGCCTGATGTGCGGGCGGGATCGCACGCAGGGCGGCGCTCCGTCCCTCAAGGAGATTTTCGCTTTGATGAAGGCGCAGCCGCGTTAGCCCTGGAGGCGAAACAACACCCAGTTTTGGTCGGATCGTTGATCTTATGATAAACTTCGGCAATCACACCGGGCCAACGGCCCGGTATTTGTTGTCCGGAGATCGTTCATGGCCTCTTTGTCGGTGTTCTCGCGCAACGGCGTCGTGGTTCCGCCGGAGCAGGCGAGTGTATCTATCTTGAATCCTGCGCTCTATGGCGCGTATGGCGTCTACGAATCCTTGAAAGTGGTGAGTGGCGTCCCATTCGCGGAGGACGCCCACCTGGCGCGGCTGGCGCGCTCGGCTGAAATCCTGGGGTTGGCTTTGCCGGCCTCGCTGCCGACCCTCAAGCATTGGATGGCCGAGATCCTGGCGGTCAGCGCGGCCCAGGATTGCACGCTGCGGCTTTTCGTGGTGGGACCCGATAACGGCGGCGAGGTCGTGGCCTATCTGTGGACGCGGCCGCTGCCCGTCTATCCGGCCGACTTTTTCCGCATCGGTGCACCCGCTATCACCTTCGCGGGGTGCCGCTATCTGCCTCAAGCCAAGTCGCTCAACTCCCTGGCAAGCTATATGGCGCAGCGTGCCGCGGCCGCGGCCGGCGCGCACGAGGCGCTGCTGCATCATGCCGGCGTGCTGACGGAAGGGTCGAATAGCAATCTGTTTGCCTTCATAGATGGCGTGTTGGTCACCCCGCCTGCGACCGATGTCCTTGCCGGCGTTACCCGCGATGTAGCGATCGCGGTCGCTGCGGCGAACGGTTTGCCCGTGCAGGAGCGCGCGTTGCCCCTGGCTGAGATCGGTCGCTGGCAAGAGTGTTTCATCACCAGCACCAGCCGCCACGTCATGCCGATCAGCACGGTGGATGGCCGTCCGGTAGGGTCGGGCGCGGTTGGGCCGGTCACGCACGCCGTGATGGCGCTGTATGACGCCTACTTTGCAGCCCATACCCGGCCGCACGGGGCTGCCCCTGCGCAGCCACCGGTTCTGTCCCGGGCCACCCCCAAGAAATGACGCGGTGGCGGGGCGTTTGGCGCAGGTCAACGCCCGTGATAAAATGAAGGCCGTTCCAGATCGCCTGGCCGCACAACGGACGGCCCTGGAGCATCGCGGATAAGGAGCAGGTATGGAACTCAGGCAATATGTGGGTCTGCTGCGGAAGTGGCTTTTGCTGATCTTTGGACTGACCTTGTTGGCTGCTGTGGGCGCCTTTTTCATCAGCCGCAGTATGACGCGCATTTATCAGGCTTCTACCACGCTCATGGTTAACCAGGCCTCCAGTCCGACGACCGGCGCGGACTATGCCGGCATTCTGACCAGCGAACGCCTGGCCCGCACATACGCCAGCTTGCTGACCAGCCGTCCGGTGCTGGAGGAGACGGCGAAGCGGGTCGGCGTGGGGGCGGAGCACTTGGGTGACAGCATCACGGTGACTTCCGTGCGCGACACGCAGTTGCTGGAGATCAAAGTCGAGGGTCCAGATCCGCAGCTGATCGCGCAAATTGCCAACACGCTCCCCGAAGTGTTTATCGTGCGCAATCAGCAAATGCAGCTCGGCCAGATGAATATTGACCGGCTGCGGGAAGAGATCGCACGCACCGAGCAGAACCTGGCTGACACGCAGCAGCAGCTCGACGCAGCGACCGATGCTACGGACCGCACGCGCCTGGAAACCAGCCTGGCGCAATATCGCAAGACCTATTCCGACCTGATCGCCAGTTACCAGCAGGTTCAACTGGCCGAAACGCGCGCAACGAACAACATCGTCGTGGCCGAGCCCGCCGTTGTGCCAACCGATCCCATCCGGCCGCGTCCGATGACCAACGTGCTGCTGGCGGCGATTATCGGCGCGCTGCTGGCCGTCGGCATCGCATTTCTGATCGAGTATCTCGACGACACGATCAAGACACCGGACGACGTTCAACGCGTGGCTGGCCTGTCCACCCTGGGTGCGATTGCCCGGCTCAAAGAAGTCGGTGATTCGCATCGCCTGGTTTCCTGGCTGAACTCGCGCGCACCGGAATCAGAGGCGTACCGTACACTCCGCACCAACATCCAGTTTTCAAGCGTGGATCATCCCGTCAAGACGCTGCTGGTGACGAGCTCCAGCCCGGGCGAGGGCAAGAGCACCACGGCCTCCAACCTGGCCGTGATGCTGGCACAGGCCGGGCAGCGGGTCATCATCGTGGATGCCGATCTGCGCCGACCGGTTCTGCACAAGGCGTTCAACGTGCCGAACAACGTAGGGCTGACAACTGCGCTGTTGGCCGGTGACGATGCCACCGTGCGCAACTATTTTCAGACGACCGAAGTGGAGAACCTGTCGGTGTTGACCTGTGGGCCGATCCCGCCTAACCCGTCGGAACTGCTGGGATCGCATCGTATGGGGCATCTGATCAGCGCGTTATCCGTCGAGGCCGACATCGTGCTCTTCGACAGTCCACCCGTTCTGGCGGTCACGGATGCTGCGGTCATGGGGCGCCAGGTGGATGGGGTACTGATGGTTGCCGATGCGGGCAAGACGCGCGAGCACGCCCTGGCCCAGGCGGCCGCCGAGCTGAAAAACACTGGGGGCAATCTGCTGGGTGTGACGCTGAACCGCCTGGACAAGCGGCGCGGCGGTTATTCCTACTACTATTACTACTACTACAATGACGAATCCTCCGAGCGGAGGCGGTCTTCTTCGCGGAATGGCTCGCACGGTGTGCGGATCAAGCTGCCCTGGCAGCGGAAACCGGTAGTCTGATCCCAGCGAAACACGAACGGTAAAGCAAGCGCCGCCGGCTGTACACAGCCGGCGGCGCTTTTTGATCAGGGTGCAGGGTGATTACTTGAGGCCCAACGCCGCGTACAGTGCCGGGAAGTCAAAGCTCTGCTCCAGCAACTGCGAGAAGCGCTCCATCTTCTTCGGCTGCTGGAAGCGGCTCTTGCCGAAGTAGCTCTCGATGATCTCAACGGTCGCCAGCGTGTCCAGCTTGACCAGCAGCACCGGCACGCACAACTCCTCAGAGCGATTCAAGACCGTTGGGCTGGGATAGACGTTGCCGGTCAGGATCAAGCAGCGGGTCGAGGTCTCCAGCGCAGCAAGCTGGATGTCGGAGCGATCGCCGCCGGTGATCACGGCCTTGTTGGGCTTGCGCCGGAAGTAGGTCAGCGCGCTTTCCACGCCCATCGCACCCACCAGCATGTGTTCCACCAGCTCATCGCCGCACTCCGGGCTGGACAGGATCTCCGCGCCCAAACCTTCGGCCAGCTCGCGCACGCTCGGCGCGGACAGAGTCGCGTCCTTGGTCAGCACGCCGAACACCTTGATCCCCTTGTGCGCCAAGAACGGAACGATGATATCGTTGACCGACTCGATTTCGGTCTTGGGCACCGCGTTGATAACTACGCCCAGGAAATTCTTGCCGAAGTAGTTCTGGCCGGTCATGGCGCGATCCACGAGCAAGGTGTCATCGTAGCGGATCACCTCCAGGACGGCGGCGTCGAGCAGCTCCACCACCTTTTTGGGCGGCAGGCCGGCCACGTACCCCTCGCGCAGGCTGCGACCACCTTCGAGCACCACCACGTCCCGGCCTTCGGCGACCTTGGCGAACGCCTCAAGGACCTTCGGAGTGAAGTCAGTCTCCGGCCCGCGGAGTTGTTGCAGCAGCTTGGCCGGGGTGAGGGCCACCGGCGCGATCACCTCAGCCGGCTCGCTCATCTCATACACGGCTTTGGCGAACACCACGTCCTCGTCGTACGCGACCCCTTCTTTGACTGCGCAGTTGACGTTGACGGGCTTCATGTAGCCGGCATTCATGCCATCCTTGCGGAACTTCAATCCCAGGCCCACGCACAGGGCCGACTTGCCGGAGAAGGTCTCGGCGGAAGTGATGTACAAAGCTTTCATAATCTGACTCCTGGTTTTCGAGTAGGCGCCTATAAGACTACTTCAACGCCAGCCGCATGTCAATTCCCATCACGCCCCTGCCTTGTTCGAACACCAGGAGCGGGTTGATGTCGAGTTCGACGATCTCCGGGAAGTCGGTAACGAGTTGCGAAATCCGCAGCAGGGTGTCCACAATAGCATCCTGATCGGCTGGCTTCTCGCCGCGAACGCCCCGCAGCAGCTTGTATGCGCGAATCTCGCCCAACATCTCTTTGGCGTTGCGCCGGTCAATCGGGGCGACGCGGAAAGTCACATCCTTCATCGCCTCGACATAGATGCCGCCCAGGCCGAACATGATCAACGGGCCGAACTGCGGATCGCGGTTGACGCCGATGATGATCTCGCGGCCGCCCTTCACCATCTGTTGAATCTGGCAGCCCCAGATCGTGGCGTCCGGCATGAAGCGTTTGCCGCGATAGACCAGCAGATCAAAGGCGTCGCGCACTTCGCTGGCGGAAGTGATATTCAGCTTGATGCCGCCGATGTCCGACTTGTGCAGGATGTCGGGCGACGCGATCTTCATCACAACCGGATAGCCGATGGATTCGGCCAGGGCCACGGCTTCGTCGGCCGTCGCAGCCAACCCCGTCTTCGGCAGCGGAATGCCATAGGCTTCCAGGACTTCGCGGGCCTCGGTGTCGCCCATCGTCACGCGACCATCGGCGCGTACGGCGGCAAAGACCTCCTTGACCTTTTCGCGGTTGACCTGGAACTCCTCGACGGCCAGCGGCGGCGTGTTGAGCCACGAGCGTTGTTTCCACATCGCCGCGATGGCCCCCACGGCCCGTTCGGGCACCGCATAGTTCGGCACGTCATAGGTGCGCAGCACCTCGACGCCCTTGCGGATGGCTACATCGCCCATCATTGCGCCGAAGACCGGCTTACCGTACTGTTTCGAGAGTTTGCCCAGCGCCTCGGCCGTTTCAGGAATCTGCGTAGAGGTCTGCGGGGTCAGCACGAGGAGCACGGCGTTGACGCCCGGATCCTTTAGCGCAGCCTCAATCGCCAGCGCATACCGCTCGGCCGGGGCATCCCCCAGCACATCAATCGGGTTTGCCACGCTGGCCGCGGCGGGCAGCAACGGCTGCAGGTACTGCTTGGTCTCGTTGCTCAGCGCCGCTAACTGCAGGCCCGCACGTTCGATCGCGTCCGAGGCCATGATACCGGGGCCGCCTGCGTTCGTGATGACCGCAATGCCGGGGCCTTCCAGTAGCGGTTGGCGGGCGAACGCCTGGGCGTAGTCAAACAAATCCTGCACCGAGCCCGCCCGGATGATGCCGCATTGCTTGAACGCAGCGTCGTAGGCTGACTCGGAACCGGCCAGGCTGCCGGTGTGCGATGACGCCGCCTTTGAGCCGGCGCTGGTGGTGCCCGACTTCACGGAGATGATCGGTTTGTGGCGTGTGACTTCGCTGGCCGCCCGGATGAATTCGGGGCCGTTAGTAATGGATTCGAGGTAGGCCATGATGGCCCGCACCTCAGGATCCACAGCCCAGGCCTGCACCAGATCCAACTCGTTGATATCGGCCTTGTTGCCGATGCTGTAGAACCGGGAGAAGCCGATCCCCTGGCCCAGCGCCATGTCGAGGATGGACGTGCACAGGGCGCCGGATTGTGACATGAAGGCGATTTTCCCGTGTCGGGGCATACCGGCAGCAAAGGAGGCGTTGAGATTGCAGACGGTGTCAATGATGCCCAAAACGTTGGGGCCGATCATCCGCATACCGTAGCGCTTGTGGATCTCGGCCACTTCCAACTCAAGCGCCCTGCCCTTGGGCCCGGTTTCCTTGAACCCGGCCGTGATCACAACCGTGCCCTTCAGACCGCGCTGGCCGCACTGTTCGACCACAGCGGGCACAGCCTTATTCGGAACCAGAAGCACGGCCAGATCAATGGGGTCGGGACAGTCCAGCACGGAGGCGTAGGCCTTCAGCCCTAGAATCTCGGGCGCGGTCGGGTTGATCGGATAGATGGCGCCCTTGTAGCCGTACTGGATGATGTTGTGGAGGACCTGGTAGCCCAGCTTCTCTGGGCTGGTGGAAGCGCCGACAACCGCGACGCCTCGGGGTTCGGTGAACATTTCGAGCATATTCATTCCCCTTCTTGAGGGTCTCGGTGGGCCACAGCAGAAAGCACAGCCAGGCCCCCCGGCCAGACACGGAACGCGACAAAAACCGGAGACAGCCCGTTGCTGTTGCCGGCGTCAAACATGTGTATCTTGACACGATAGGCAATGGTCGTAAATGACGTGGGTCATGTCCCCGGAGCAGTTTTGTGGAATGCCTTGAACCGGATAGAATGAGGGGAAGGAGCTGCACATGATTTATCTGGACCATTCCGCCACCACCCCGGTTGATCCGCAGGTGCTGGCTACCATGTTGCCGTATTGGACCGACCAGTGGGGCAACCCCTCCAGCCTGCATGGCCCCGGCCGGCGGGCGGCGGCCGCGCTCGAAGCGGCGCGTACGCAGATCGCTCGCGTGCTCAACTGCCAGCCGGCCGAGATTGTCTTCACCGGCTGTGGCACGGAGGCGGATAACTTGGCGCTGCGCGGGGTCGCCTTGTTGCAGGCGGCGCGGGGCAAACGCCACCTGATCACGACGGGCATCGAGCATCACGCCGTACTCCATACCCTGACGGACCTGGTCGAACATTTCGATTTTGAGGTGACGCGCGTCGCGGTGGATCGGTGGGGCCGGGTGGATCCTGCGGCCGTCGAAGCGGCGATCCGGCCCGATACGGCGCTGATCAGCGTGATGTACGCCAACAACGAGGTCGGCACGGTGGAGCCGATCGGCGCCATTGGGGGCCTGGCACGCGCTCGCGGCATCCCCTGCCACACCGATGCGGTGCAGGCGCCGGGTTATTTGCCGCTGGACGTCCAGACGCTCAACATTGACCTGCTGGCCCTCTCCGCGCACAAGTTCTACGGGCCGAAGGGCGTTGGGCTGCTGTATGTCCGCCGTGGCACGCGGCTGCTCCCGGCGCAGACCGGCGGCAGCCAGGAGCGCGGCCGCCGGGCGGGCACCGAGAACGTGCCGTACATCGTCGGCATGGCCCGCGCCCTGGAGCTGGCCGAGGCCGCGCGCATGGTTGAGTCGGCGCGGCTGGCGCGGCTGCGGGATCGGCTGAGCGCCGGCCTGATCGAGCGTATTCCCGGCTGCCACCTGACCGGCCATCCCACAGAACGGCTGCCAGGCCACGTCAGCCTGGTCATCTCCGGTGTGGAGGCCCAGGCGGTGCTGATCGCCCTGGATCTGGCGGGCGTGGCCGCCTCGTCCGGCTCGGCGTGCGCCAGCGGCGCGCCGGAGCCGAGCCACGTGCTGCTCGCGCTGGGCTTCTCACCGAACGACGCCCTGGGCGCGCTACGGCTGACGCTGGGGCGGGAGAACACCGACGCGGATGTGGATTTGGTGCTGGAGCGGCTGCCGGAGATCGTGAAGCGCATACGGGGAGATAAGTAGACATGCCGGAGCGCGTAGTCGTCGCGATGAGCGGCGGGGTAGACAGCTCGGTAGCTGCGGCGCTGCTGGTTGAGCAGGGCTATGAGGTCATCGGCGTGATGCTGCGGCTGTGGTCGGAAGACCTGGCTCCCCAGCGCTTCTCGCTGCCGGCGGGGGGGAGCGTGTCCGCCCTTCCCCTCGCTGGGGCAGGGGTAGGGGAGAGGTCCATCAACCGCTGCTGCTCACTGGAATCCATCCACGACGCCCGCGGCGTGGCCGATCGGCTGGGGATTCCGTTCTACGTGGTCAACGCGGAGGCGCCGTTCAAGGCGAACGTGGTGGACTTCTTCGTCCGGGAGTACACGGCGGGCCGGACGCCGAACCCGTGTCTGATGTGTAACCGGACGATCCGGTTCGGCTTTCTGCTGGACTTCGCCCGCAGCCTTGGCGCCCGCAGCCTGGCGACCGGACACTACGCGCGCCTCGGCCGCGACGAGACCGGCGGCTACCAGCTGCAGCGGGGAGTTGACCGCGCCAAAGATCAGTCCTACGTGTTAAGCGTCCTGGGCCAGGCGGATCTTGCGGCCGCGCTCTTTCCGGTGGGTGAGTACACCAAGCCGCAGGTGCGCACGCTGGCCGCCGAGCGGGGGCTGCCCACAGCCTCCCGCAATGATAGCCAGGACCTCTGTTTCGTTGCCGACGGTGATTATCGGCGTTTCCTGGCCGAGCAGGTCCCGGACGCCGTCCGTCCCGGTCCGATCGTGGATCGCCAGGGTCGGCGGCTCGGCACGCACCGTGGGCTGCCGCTTTACACGATCGGCCAGCGAAGCGGGCTGGGCATCGCGGCGTCCGAGGCGTTGTACGTGCTGGCGCTGGATGTCGCAGCCAACGCCGTTGTGGTGGGGCGCGCGGCTGAGTTGGGCGGAAGCTGGCTGCGCACAGCGCGCGTCAACTGGGTCGCCGGCAGCGCGCCGGCTCAGTCGTTCGAGGCCGAGGTGCAGATTCGCTATCACGCCATTCCCGCCGCTGCGACGGTGACGCCGCTGCCTGAGGGTGAGGCGGAGGTGCAGTTTCACGCACCGCTGCGCGACATCACGCCGGGCCAGGCCGCGGTCTTCTACCGCGGCGAGATCTGTCTTGGCGGCGGCGTGATCGCCGAAGCCGGGTAGGAGGGTGTTATGATCCCGAGCGCATGGCTCGATACGCTGCTGGACGTGACGTTATCCCCAGGCCTGTGGGTGAGCGTGGTTCTGGCGCTGGTTTACAGCACGCTTTTTTCGGCCCTGTGGTGGGGCGGCTGGCGGCAGCTTGGGCGAGACCTCCTGGCGGGGCTGAGTGGGTTCGCCGTCGGACAGGCGTTCGGCGTCTTGCTGGGGTTCCGCTGGCTGCGGGTGGGCGAGGTGCAGTTGCTATGGGGGACGGCGTTTGCGGTGCTTCTCCTGGCGCTTGGCCGAGTAACCTGGCATCCTGGTCAAGGGCGATAGTTTTGCAAAATCGTTTTTTGTGCTAAGATCAGGCCGCGGAGGTGACGCATGATCGCGACCGTGCGAGATATATCTATCATCGTGTTGGCGCTCGAAACAATTGTCATTGGCGTCTTGCTGGCCGTGCTGGTGATCCAGGTTGTGCGGCTGGTCAGAATGTTGCGTGAGGAAGTCATGCCTATCCTGCGTTCCACGCAGGAGACGGTGGGCACGGTGCGCGGCACGGCAACTTTCGTCAGCGATCGTGTGATTCAGCCCGCAGTCAAGGTATCCAGTGCAACGGCGGGCGTACGCCAGGCTGTGCGGACATTGTTTGGTCGAGGTAAGGGGCGCTAGTGAGCGCCAAGGAGGCATGAACATGAGCGAAAACGGTGGTGGTGCATTCTTTGCCGGACTTGTGATTGGCGCATTGGCGGGCGCGGCTGCTGCGGTCTTGTTGGCGCCGGCATCGGGCGAAGAGCTTCGCAAGAACCTCGGGGAACGGAGCGTGGAGCTGAAGAACCAGGCGCAGAAGCTCGCAAACGAGACGCTGGCCCAGACTCAGCAGCAGGTCAGCCAGGCGACGGAGCAGGGGCGCATTGTTCTGACCGATTCGGTCAAGAAGGCGCAGCAGGCTGTGCAGGACGCACAGACCCGCCTGGGCAAGTCCATTGAGGTGCCTGCCGAGTAAGCGTCGGCCCGATGGTTTGGTCGGATACCGGCGTTGGTCTTTCGGCAGAATTTAGCAAGGGGCTTTTCGGGCGGCATCGCCGTCCGAAAAGCCCCTTGCCTTTTTTTTGCCTTCTTCTTACTTCGTCCCGCGCACCTGGCGCAACGCTTCCGGGAAACGCGCCAGGATGTCGCCCGCCACCCCGCCGCCGGCCGGCGCCACCCGGCTCAGCACCAGCCCGGCCTGGCCGTGCAAGTAAGCGCCGGCCGCGGCGGCCTCGAACGGCGCCAGGCCTTGCGCCAGCAGCGCGACGATGGCGCCGGCCAGCACATCGCCGCTGCCCGCGGTCGCCAGCGCGGGGAGCGCAAACGGCAGCACTGCGGTCCGGCCATCGGGCGCCGCGATGACCGTGTGCGGCCCCTTGAGCAAGACCACATGCCCCCACTCTGCCGCCCAACGCCGGGCGTTTTCGATGCGCCGCGCATTCACCTCAGCCGCCGCCAGCCCGGTGAGGCGCGCCATCTCGCCGGGATGCGGCGTCAGGATACTCAGCGGCGGCAGGCGGCCGGGCCAGGCGGGCAGCCGGGCCAGGAGGTTCAACGCATCGGCGTCAACCACGATGCGGCCCGACCACTGCGCCCGATCCAGCCCGCCCTCGCGCGAAAAGAGCGCCTCGATGAATCCCAGCGCTTCGTCCGTTGCGGTCAGCCCAGGGCCGACCAACAGGGCATCATAACCGGCGAGGCGCGCCAGGAGCCGCGCGGCGCCGGCCGCTGTGTGGACGCCTTCGGCCTCCGGCAGCGGCAGCCACGTCACCTCGGGCAGCGCACCGGCGAGCGCGGTGTGCAGCGCCGCAGGGATCGCCAGGGTCACGAGCCCGGCGCCGGCCCGCGTCGCCGCACCCGCGCTCAGCGCGGCCGCGCCGGTGTAGCTGAGCGAGCCGGCCGCGATCAACGCCTTGCCGAAGGTGCCTTTGTGCGCGTCCGCGGGCCGCAGCGGCAGCCATTCGGCCACATCGGCCGGGCCGACCAGGGACACCGGGAGGTCGGCGTCTAAATCCGGCGGCACGCCGATGTCTGCGACGCAGAGCAGGCCGCAGGCGTCTGCCCCGGGATACTGCACCTGGCCCCACTTCGGATACGCAAACGACACGGTCACGCAGGCGCGCAGCGCACCAGGATCGAGAGCGCCGGTGTCGCAGTTTAAGCCGCTGGGACAGTCAACGGCCAGGATCGGCAGCGGGGGCCAGGGCGCGGGCGGGAGGAGGTCGTCCGGCTCCTCTTCCCAAGCCTCCGCATCGTCCTCATCCAACGCTTCTTCTTCGTCGAGATCCTCATCGAAATCTTCAGCGAAGAGATCTTCATCGTCCGCTGCCGCAGGCGACGGGGGCGGCAGGCCGACGGTCAGCGCCTCCATCAGTGGGAACCGCGGGATGCCGAGCGGCGGCTCCGCCGCGGCCGAAACCTCCGCCAGGCGGCAAGCGTTGACCTCCTCCCGAACGGTCGTCAGCAGGTCGGCGAGTTGCCCTTCGATACGCCGTGTGGCCCCGGTGCCCAGGAGCGCATCAATGATCAGATCGGCGCGGGCGACCTCTTCCCGGAGCTTGGTGAAGCCTGCATCGTTGTCGGCCCACAGGATGGTCAGCCCGCGGCGGCGCTGTTTCAGCTTGCGAAGATTCTCGTCCCCCTTGACATCGCGGCGCCAGATGTACAGGGTGATCTCATGGTCATGCTCGCGCAGATAGCGGGCGGCGACCAGCCCATCGCCGCCGTTGTTGCCGGGGCCAACCAGGATCAGCACGTGGGCCTCCGGGCGGGCCAGCCCCATGACCTCGGCCATATTGGCTACGGCGCCGCCGGCCATCTCCATCATCGCGGGATAGGACTGTCCGCGCGCGTCGGTGGCCTGCTCGATCTGCCGCATCTCCCCTATGCTGACGATCTTCACTTTGCGCCTCCTCTTTGCGCCAAACGCCAGGCGATCAGGAACATGCTCGCGATGGTCGGAATCAACAATAGGAGGTAAACCAACCGGAAGATCGCTGAAGGCGATTGGCCGATCGGGTCCAGCGGGTGCCGCAGCACCCCGGCCAGGCCGATCAGCACCCCGACGGCGATCCCCAGCAGCGCCGTGGTGGCCGCAGAGAAGAGCGGCTCGTGCAGGAGGGTGTTGATGACGATCACCAGCAGGCCGGCGCCGAGCACCTGCAGCGTCATGGTCACGCGCGGCTCGCCCCACGCGATCCACGGCCCCCAGGTCAGCCGCGTCGCAGGCATGCTGATGACGAAATGCGCGGTCCAGAAGGCCCAGCCGCTCCACAGCAGCGCCTGCGTCCAGCGCGCCAGCGCCGCCTTCCGGCGGAACAGGGTGGCGACCCCGGCAATGCCGGCCGCCCAGAAGCCGATCATGCCGGCCCGGCTCAGCGCGCCGTGCAGGTAAACGATCTTGATCACCGGGCCGAGGGTCTTCTCGCCGGGCATCAGCAGCAGGATGAGCGCCATGAGCGCAAAACAGGCCAGCAGCGCCGGCCAGAAACGACGACGGAGGAAAGCAATCACGAAATTGGACCTCGCAGCAGAAATGTTGGCTGGCATGATACCTGAGATTCGCACCAGTGACAAACGCCAACGCTCATTGCTTTGCGGCATTCCCGGTTGGTGGTATCATTCCGCTGTCGTGATCGGGAATCGTGAAAGGATTTTTGAGCCGATGATGGCTTTGTCGGTAGTCGCCTGTGGGGCGATTTATTTTGGCGTGCTGTGGCTGACGTGGCGCGCGTTTCGCCGCGGCCGGTTGAAGTCGCCCTGGCACCGCGAGGTCGCAGCGCTGGGGCTGCTGGGGCTGGCGACGATCGGTTTTTTCTGGCGGGTTGCGGTCGGTCAGAATTGGATGCCGGCGGACGGCGGCGATCTGGTCTCCTTCCTGTACCCGACGTATCGCTTCGCCGCGGCCGCGCTCCATTCCGGCGCGTGGCCGCTGTGGAATGCGGGCCTGTACGGGGGCGCGCCGCACGTGGGCGACATCCAGGCCGGCTTTCTCTATCCGCCGAACCTGCTCCTCTTCCTGCTGAAGCCGGAGTTCTCATACAGCGCCCTGCAATGGCTCAGCATCGGGCACATCTGGTTCGCGGGCGCGGGCATGTATCTGCTGCTGGCGCGGGGAACGGGGGTGCGCCGGGTGGCGGCGCTGGCGGGCGCGCTGGCCTTTATGTTCTCCGACGCGTTCATTACCCATTTTGGCAACCTGAACCTCAACGCCGCCGCAAGCTGGCTGCCGTGGGTGTTTTGGGTGTTCGCTGGAAGCTGGAAGCTAGAAGCTGGGAACCAGTCCATAGGTGGGCCATACCTCGAACCTCGTTCCTCATTACGCTCGCTCACCCGCGCCGCGCTGGCTGGTTTGCTGCTGGGCATTGCCACGCTCGCCGGTCACATCCAGGCGACGCTGTTCATCGTGTCGGCGCTGGTGGTTTACACGGCGCTGCGGCTGTGGTTGGATCGAACTGAGCCGGGCCGCCTGCGCCGCGGCCTCTCTGCCTTCAGTTCCTTGTGCATCTGTTTTCTGGTTACCTTCTTCTTCGCTGCGCCCGTGCTTCTGCCCGCATTTCAGCTCACCGGCTATTCGGCGCGGGCCGGCTGGAACTACACCCAGACCGCCGGGTATTCTCTTTCTCCGGCACAGTGGATCGGGTGGCTGATTCCCGGCTTCTTCGGCCGCGGGCCGCAGTTTCATTGGGGCGCCTGGCCGCGGGTCGAGGTGGGCTATCTAGGCATCCTGCCGCTGATCCTGGCTGGGCTGGCACTGGCGCTGCGCCGCGACCGGCGCACCTGGGCGTGGGTCGGGCTCGCTGGGATCAGCTTTGTGCTTGCACTGGGAATTTACGCCATCCCGCATGGCTGGCTGACGCTCGTGCCTGGTTTCGGGCAGGTGCGCGCGCCCGCCCGTTTCGTGCTGTTGACCGATTTTGCGCTGGCCGCGCTGGCGGCGATCGGCCTCGATGCCTCGCTGCGCCCGCTGACCGGCGCCCTGCGTGCGGCGTTTGGGCGGGTCTGGCGGGCGGTGGCGTGGGCGACAGCCGCGGTGCTGGCGATTGGTGCGCCGCTGGGGTACGCGGTGCTGTTGTTGACCCAGGATCGCGACCCGGCCATCGTCCTGCGCATCTCGATCGCGTTGATCGCGGTGCTGACGTTCGCAGGGCTCCTGCTGGCCAGCCTGTTCTGGCTGACCGCGCGCCGCGGCGGGTGGGCCCGGCCGGCCACATTGGGCTGGCTGGCCGCAGGGTTGATCCTGCTCGATCTGGCCAGCCTGGGCGCGTATCAGGACCTGGGCGACCAGGACCCGAGCCGGGGCTACGAGCAGCCGGCCATCGCCGGGTTCTTGCGCTCTCGGGCGGACGGCCCGTTCCGTATTGACACGCGCACCCAGATCGAGGCGACCTGGCAGCCCGACACTGCGCTCCTGTACGGCCTTGAAGATATCGGTGGCGTGGCGAACCCGTTGACGCTCGCCGATGTGACCCGCTACTGGGAGGGCCTGGGCTCGCGTTCCGGCCGGCTGTACGATCTGCTCAACGTGCGCTACGTCGTGGCAAAGAAGGATGTCGTCCTGGACTGGGCCAAGTTCAGCCTGGCGTTCGACGGCGATCCCAAGCTGAACGTGTACGAGAACCGGGGCGCCCTGCCGCGAGCATTCTTCGTGTCGCAGGCGCAGCCCGTCGCCGATCACGAAGCTGCGTGGACTGCCATCCACGCGGACAGCTTTGATCCCGCAGTGGTTGCCGTAGTTGAGGGCGCGGCAGCGACCGCCGGCCGCGGTGAGGTGCTGGCGGTGCGCGCCCTACCGAACGGGCTGGCGCTCACCGTGAGCGCGGATGCCCCGGCGTTCCTGGTGATCAGCCAGGTGTGGTATCCGGGGTGGCAGGTCAGTGTGGACGGGCAGGCGCGCGGCGCGCCGCTGCGCACGGACTATCTGTTCCAGGGCGTGGCAGTGCCCGCCGGCAGCCACGAGGTGACGGTGCGCTTTGCGCCGTGGACCTGGCGGCTGGGTTGGATCATGGCTGGGATCGCGAGCGCGGCCTTGTTGGCCGGCGCCGCGTGGACAGTGACAAGACGGAAAGCTGGGTAAGGGTATTTATGGAACTGGGCACCATTCGCCGAATCAACATTGACTCCGAGATGCAGGCGTCGTATCTCGACTACGCCATGAGCGTTATTGTGGCGCGCGCCTTGCCGGATGTACGCGACGGGCTCAAACCGGTGCACCGCCGCATTCTCTACGCGATGCACGACCTGGGCCTGCAGCCCGACAAGCCGTACAAGAAATCAGCGCGTATCGTCGGCGAGGTCCTGGGCAAGTACCACCCGCACGGTGACGCCGCGGTCTATGAGTCAATGGTGCGCATGGCCCAGGATTTCAGCTTGCGCTATCCGCTGGTAGACGGCCAGGGCAACTTCGGCTCGGTTGACGGCGACGGCGCGGCGGCCATGCGCTACACCGAAGCCCGTCTCGCCCACATCGCCACTGAGATGCTGGCCGACATCGAGAAGGACACCGTGGACTGGACGGACAATTTCGACGGCACCTTGAAGGAGCCGGCCGTCCTCCCCGCCGCGCTGCCCAACCTGCTCGTCAACGGCGCCAGCGGCATCGCCGTCGGCATGGCGACGAATATCCCGCCGCACAACCTGGGCGAGGTGTGCGACGCGCTCTGCTACCTCATTGACAACTACGACCGGCATGAAGACGTGACCATCGAAGACCTGATGCGCTTCATCCCCGGTCCCGACTTCCCGACGGGCGGTGTGATTTATCGCTATCAGCGCGAGGGAAACGGCGAGGCGGCCGAGCAGACTGACATCATCGCCCACGCGTACGCGGCCGGCAAGGGCAGCATCGTGATGCAGGCCAAGGCGCACATCGAGGATATGAGCCGCAACCGCAGCCGCATCGTCGTCACGGAGCTGCCGTACCAGACAAACAAGACCAACCTGATCGAGCGCATCGCCGAGCTGGCGCGCGACGGCCGGCTGGAGGGCCTCACCGACCTGCGCGATGAATCGGATCGCACGGGGATGCGCCTTTGCATCGAGATGACGCGCACCGTCGAGCCGCGCAAGGTGCTGGCCGACCTCTTCAAGCTGACGCCGCTCCAGCAGACGTTCGGCGTCTCAATGCTGGCGCTGGTGGACGGCGAACCGCGGCTGCTGAGCCTCAAGCGCATGTTGATGCACTTCCTCGAACACCGTGAGGAGGTGATCCTCCGCCGCAGCAAATTCGAGCTGGAGAAGGCGAAGGCCCGCGCGCACATCGTGGAGGGCCTGCTGCGCGCGCTCGACGTGCTTGACGAAGTCATCGCCCTGATCCGCGCCTCGAAGACCGTTGACACTGCCAAGCAAGGCCTGATGCGTGAGTTCAAGTTTACCGAGATCCAGGCGCAGGCGATCCTCGACATGCAGTTGCGCCGCCTGGCCGCGCTCGAACGCCGCAAGCTTCAAGACGAATACCGTGAGTTGATCGCCCTGATCCGCACCCTGGAGGAGCTGCTCAAGTCGCCCAAGAAAGTGCTGGCGCTGATCAAGCAGAATCTGATTGACCTCAAGGCCCGCTACGGCGACGCGCGACGCACCCAGATCGCCGACCGTGTCCAGGGCACGCTGACAACGCATGATCTGCTGCCGGATGAGGATGTTTGGGTGACGCTATCCCCCGAGGGCGCGCTCACGCGCTGGCGCCGGGGCGCAGAAGTCTTGGCGGGCAAGGGCGCGCCTCCACACCTCCGCGCCCCGGCTGCCCTGCTCGTGTCGGCCAACACCCGCGACGATCTCTATCTGTTCAGCGTCAAGGGCCAGGCCACGCGCATCGGCGTCCACCAGATTTCTGAGGGCAACGGCAGCCACTTCGCCGACCTGTCGGGCTTCACCCGTCGCGACCGGATCGCGGCGCTGATCGCCCTGCCCAAACCCAGCGACGAGCTTCCGGCTTCGACGGCTGCCTCGCAGCCCGCCCTGCTGTTGGCGACGACCCAGGGCAAGGTCAAGCGGGTGGCGCTTACGGACTTCACCGACGCAGGCGGGACCGATCCGCAGGTCATCGGCCTGGATGATGGCGACGAGCTGCTGTGGGCAGGCGCCAGCGCGGGCGACGGCGAATTCCTGCTGGTGACGGCCCAGGGCCAGGCGATCCGCTTCCGCGAGGATGAAGTGCGCGCCATGGGGCTGGCCGCGGGCGGCGTCGGCGGAATCAAGCTGGCGGCGAAAGATCGCGTCGTCGCGGCGATCGCGTTGCCCGCCGCAGCGGCCGCCGGGCAGCAGACGCACGTCGCGGTGCTGACGGCGCTAGGGTTCGGCAAGCGCGTGCCGGTGGCCGACTTCCCGACGCAGGGCCGCAACGGCCAGGGCGTCACCGCGGCCAAGCCGGCACCGAAGCTGGGCAGCGTTGCCGGCGCGGCATTGACGGCCGCAGCGGACTCGCTGCTCCTCAGCACTGCGGGCGGTGGCATGAAGACCCTTCCGGCGGCCGACTTGCCTGAGATGGGGCGTCCCGCGCAAGGCAAGGCGGTGCTTCCGTTGGTGGCGGGCGACACCCTCACGCGGGTGCAAGCGCTCGCGGTGGACCAGGTGAAGGCCGAGCCGAAGACGGAGGCCGAGGTTAAGGCTAAGGCTAAGACACAGGACAAGCCGGCTGCAAGCGCGCCGGCCCCGGCTGGGACGTCTTCCAGGCCAGCTCGGGCGCACAAGCCCGCCGCTGAACAGGCCACGCTGCTGCCCGACGCCGCAGCCCCGGCTAAACCGGCGCGCGGCAAGGCGCAGCCGGGCGCCGAGATCAAACCGGAGCCGACGCAGCCCGCGGCCAAAGCGGGACCGGCGAAATCCGTGGCCGCCCCAGCCGTGTCGCCTGCCAAACCGGCGCGCGGCAAGGCGCAGCCGGGCGCCGAGATCAAACCGGAGCCGACGC
>CAZYGI010000028.1:35116-45501 GCA_964647255.1 uncultured Anaerolineales bacterium
AGCCTGCGGCCAAAGCGGGACCGGCGAAATCCTCGGCTGCCGCAGCCTTGCCGCCTGCCAACCCGGCGCGCGGCAAGGGGCAGCCCAGCGCTGAGATCAAGCCGGAGGCGGGCCAGCCCGCTGCCAAATCCGCAGCCAAGAGCGCGCCGAAAAAGAACGCAACTTAGCGCAAAGATTTAGCGGCGCAAAGAAGAAGGTGGTCTTGTTGCGCCTTGGCGACTTTGCATTAACAGGATACTCAAGGGGCAGTGATCCGAACCTGGCGCGGGAGTGCGCCTCGGTGATCCCTGACATGCTCGCATCACATCTCACGTTGCGCGCATCCTGCCAGGAGTTTACTCATGCCTGAAACCCAACAAGTCATCTATTCCATGGTGCGCGTCGGCCGCATCCATCCGCCGAACCGGCAAGTGCTGCGCGACATCTCGCTCGGTTTCTTCTACGGGGCCAAGATCGGCGTCTTGGGCCTGAACGGCGCAGGCAAGAGCACCTTGCTGCGCATCATGGCCGGGGTGGATCAGGATTACCTCGGCGAGACGATGCTGTCGAAGGGCTACACGCGCGGCTTGCTGCCGCAAGAGCCGCAGCTCGATCCGGCCAAGACCGTGCGCCAGGTGGTTGAGGAGGCGGTGCAGCCCATCGTGGACCTGCTGCGCCGCTACGATGAGGTCAGTGCGGCTTTCGCTGAGCCGGATGCCGATTTCGACAAGCTGATCGAAGAGCAGGGCCGGCTGCAGGAGGCTCTGGACAAGCACGACGCGTGGACGCTTGACAACCGGCTGGAGCAAGCGATGGATGCGCTACGCTGCCCGCCCGGCGACACGCCGGTCTCCGTGCTCTCGGGCGGCGAGCGACGTCGCGTTGCGCTCTGTCGGCTGCTGCTGACCGAACCGGACATCCTGCTGCTCGACGAGCCGACCAACCATCTCGACGCCGAATCGGTCGCCTGGCTGGAGCGGCACCTGCAGGCGTACAAGGGCACCGTCATCGCGGTGACGCACGACCGCTACTTCCTCGACAACGTCGCCGAATGGATCCTTGAGTTGGATCGCGGCTACGGCATCCCGTGGCGGGGCAACTATTCGTCCTGGCTGGAACAGAAGCAGGAGCGCCTGCGCCGTGAGGAGAAGGCCGACGCCCGGCGGATTCATACGCTCGAGCGCGAGCTCGACTGGATCCGCATGTCGCCGCGCGCCCGGCAGGCGAAGGGGCAGGCCCGCGTGAGCGCCTATGAGAAGCTGTTGAGCCAAGAAACCGAGCGCCGCCGCGAGGAGATGCAGATCTACATTCCGCCCGGCCCGCGGCTGGGGGACGTCGTGATTGACTTCGATAAGGTGACGAAGGGCTATGACGACCGGTTGCTCTTCGAGAAGCTCAGCTTTCAGATGCCGCCGGGCGCGATCCTCGGCGTGATCGGCCCGAACGGTGCGGGCAAGACGACCTTGCTGCGGTTGATCGCCGGCCAGGAGCGGCCTGACAGCGGCGCCATCACGATCGGCCAGACCGTCAAGCTGGGCTATGTGGATCAGAGCCGGGACAAGCTCGACCCCGATAAAAATGTCTGGGAGGAGATCACGGGCGGCGAGGAAACCATCACGCTCGGCGATCGCACGCTTCGCGTGAACTCGCGCGCGTACGTCGCCGGTTTCAACTTCCTCGGCGCGGACCAGCAGAAAAAGGTCGGCGCGCTTTCGGGCGGCGAGCGGAACCGCGTCCACCTGGCGAAGGTGCTGCGCGAGGGCGCCAACGTCCTGCTGCTCGACGAGCCGACCAACGATCTCGATGTCAACACGCTGCGCGCGCTCGAAGAGGCGCTCGACGAGTTTGCCGGCAATGCCATTGTCGTCAGCCACGACCGGTGGTTCCTCGACCGTATCTGCACGCACATCCTGGCGTTTGAGGAGGACGGGAGCGTAGTTTGGGCCGTCGGCAACTGCGCCGACTACGAGGAAGCGCGGCGCAAGCGCCTCGGCGTCGCCGCGGACACACCGCACCGGCTGGTGCACCGGAGATTGATGCGGTAAATCGTCGAGAGTATGCGTCAGGCGACTTCAACTTGTCAAAGCCAATTTGAACGAAGCAACCATCTGAGGAGCCTAGCCATGAAGCATCTTCTTTTCGGGTTGGTCGCGTTCGCTGCGGCCCTTCTTGTCTTCATTTTGCCTGCCGGCAGTCTCACGGCCGATCCCGGCCCGGTTGATCTCGCGTCCAGCGACTCTGACAGCAGCTCCAGGCGCAAGGCCTATCTGCCGGTGATCCAGAAGATCATGCCGCCCACGCCGACTCGCACGCGCACGCCCACGCGGACGGCCACCCCTACGCGGACGCCGACACCCACGCGGACACCGACACCCTCGCGGACGCCGACGCGCACCAGTACCCCGCCTGCCTCCGGCGATATGGTGTTGATCCCGGCCGGTAATTTCCGGATGGGCTGCGACCCGGCGCACAACGGCGGCTACGCGTGCCCTGACTATGCCCTGCCGCTGCACACGGTTTACCTGGACGCGTATCGCATTGATCGCACCGAGGTGACGAACAAGCAGTATGCGCAGTGCGTGGCCGCAGGAGCGTGCACACCGCCGGCCTATGAAGGCACTGTGTACCGCAACACCTACTACAGCGATCCCGTCTATGCCAACTACCCCGTGATGTGGATGTTCTGGTCCCAGGCGGACGCGTACTGCCGGTGGGCGGGCAAGCGCCTGCCCACGGAGGCGGAGTGGGAGAAGGCGGCGCGCGGGGCGAACGACACTCGCGCGTTCCCGTGGGGCGACGCCGCGCCGACCTGCGCGCTGGCGAACTTCATGGAGCTGTACGGCAACGACATCCACTATTGCGTGGGGGACACGACCCAGGTCGGCAGCTATCCGGCGGGCGCCAGCCCCTACGGTGCGGTGGACATGGCCGGTAATGTGCAGGAATGGGTCAGCGATTGGTACGGCCTGTACAGCGGAACGCCGGTCAGCAACCCGCAGGGGCCGGCCACAGGGGTCTGGAAAGTGCTGCGAGGTGGGTGCTACGGCGGTGAGCAGCGCTCGATCATCACCGCCTGGCGTTCCTCATATCCGCCCCAGAACTCGTATGTGAATGCGTATGCCAGCTTCGGCTTCCGGTGTGCCCGCTCCGAGTAGGGCCGCCAGCCGCGCTTTTGTTGCCCCTTCGGCTCGCACCGAGCCGAAGGGGCAACAGCGCTCCACCGGGGTTCACAGCCCCGTGAACCAGTCAATCAGCCGCCGCGAGATGGACATCCTGGGCGGGATTTGTGGGAGCGCGTCCGCAGCGAACCACCCGGCCTCGGCGATCTCGCTCTCTTCGAGCCGGATGTCGCCGTCCGCGTACTCCGCCGTGAACCCGACCATCAGCGAATTTGGGAAAGGCCATGGCTGGCTGCCGAAGTAGCGGATATTTTTGATGCGGATGCCGACCTCTTCGCACACCTCGCGCATTGCGCAGTCTTCTAGCGATTCACCGGGCTCAACGAAGCCCGCAATTACGCTGTAGCGGCCCGGCGGGAAGCGATGGTTGCGCGCCAGCAGGAGGCGCGGCCCGTGTTCATCCTGCCGCACCACCGCGATGATGATCGCCGGCGAGATGCGCGGGTAGCTGGTCAGCCCACACGCCGGGCAGCGCCGCGCGCGCTCGTTCGGCAGCAGCTCGGTGGCCGCGCCACACTGCCCACAGAACCGATGCGTGCGTTCCCAGGCGACGATCTGCACGGCGCGGCCGGCTAGATTGAACAACGCGTCGCCGAAATGGGGATAGAGCGCACGCAGGCCTTCGGCAGTCAGGCCATCACACAGCACCGCAGCAGGGTCTATTTCGGCTGAATAGCAGGCGATCCGGCGGCCTGAGCCCTGTTCCTGGACATAACCGAGATACTGCTGGCGAATGGGCGTCAGGCCCAGCTCCGCCGGATCGGTTGCCACCGGCACCTCCAGCCGTGCATCCACGGCGCGCACCAGCATCCTGTCCTCTTGAAAGGCAAACCAATAGGACGGCCCGCGCGGCTCGTCGGGCGGCGTGACTTGTGCGATGAACTCAAAGGGTGTTTGCTCGATCATAACTTGTTTAGAATCCGTTTCTGAGGAGTGTGCGGCGCCAGTATAGCACACCGCCCGGCATGGACGCCAGTAGGCTTTTTTTGACCTCTTGTCTCGAACCTTGCCCTGTGTTATACTCTCGCCAGTTCTGGTTGAGCCCCGCGGCCGCATGATCGGAGTTTGCATGGAGATTGAGGCCAAGTTCACCGTTCCTGATCGGCAGGTTTACACCCAACTGGCACGCTTGCGCAAACTAGCCGGTTATGGCCTGGTCAAGGCAGGTGTTGTCGTCGCCACAGACCAGTACTTCGACACTGCTGACCGCCGCGTATTAGCCGGTGGCTACGCCTGTCGTCTGCGGCGCCAGGGTGAAATGCTGATCGCGACGCTGAAGGGGGTGGGCGGCGCCGAAGGCGCGGTGCACCGCCGCGACGAGCGTGAGGCGCAACTGCCCGCCTGGAGTGCGGCCCCTGCGGCCTGGCCGGAGAGCGACGCCCGCTCCCTGGCGCTCGAGCTGACCGGCGGCGCCGCGCTGCACCTCCTCTTCACCCTCACCCAACGCCGCCGCCGCGCCTCCGTCATGCAGGGCAAACGCCGCGTCGCGGAGTTGACGCTGGATGCGGTGCGCGTGCTCATCGGACGGAAACCGACCAGCTATTTCGAGCTGGAGGTGGAGCTTGCCCCTGACGGCACGGAGGCCGATCTGGCCGCCATCGCCCGCGAATTGGCCGACGCTTGGGGCTTGACCCCCGCGCCGCGCTCCAAATTTGAGCGAGCGCTGGAGATCCTTGGGAAGCAGCAGCCCGCAGCCGCGCCGAAGCTCACGACTCAGGAGCGCGCGGCCCTGGAAGGGTTGAGCGCAAACTCCGATCCGGCGCTGGCCCGCCACAGCCGGGTTGTCCTCGCGTGGGCCGATGGCCTGCGCACGCCGGAGATCGCCGCGGCGACCGGGCTGTCGGCCGGCCGGATCCGCTACTGGGTGCGGGCGTTCCAGGCGAAACGGCTCGCCGTGTTCGCACCGGCCGAGGCGAAGGTCGCGCCGGTCCCCGCGCCTGCGCCGGCGCAGCGGCGCAAAGGACTCCCTACCATCGCCGAATTCGCAGCCGGCCATGGCGTGGACCCGGCGCACGCCCGCGCGGTGAGCGATCACGCCATGATGTTGTTCGCCGTGCTCAAATCGGCCCATCGCCTGCCAAAGAAGCAGCAGAAGCTCCTGCGCCAGGCCGCCCTGCTCGCCACGGTCGGCGCGACGGCCGATCCGGCGCGCCCGTATCCGGCGGGCCGCGATTTGATCCTGGCGCAGCCGCTGCGCGACGTCACCACCGCCGACCGACTGGCGCTGGCTTGCATCGTGGCGTTTCAGCGCGAGAAGGCCAAACCGGAGCGCGAGCCGACCTTCTCAGCGTTGGAAGAGAAGCAGCAGGGGCAGGTGTTGGCCCTGGCCGCGCTGCTGCGGATGGCCGAGGCGCTCGATTTCTCCCACACCCAGGCGACCGCGCTGCACACTGTCGAGTCCCCGGACGCCGACCAGGTTGAGATCAGCGTGGATGGTCCGGGCGCCGAGGCGGACGCGCGCCAGGCGACCCTCGCGGCGGTGTGGTGGCGGCAGTTGATCCACCAGGAGTTAGCCTTCACCGTCGGTGCGCATGAAGCGCCGGCTGCGACTGCCCCGGCGGTCGCACCAGCCCTCGAGACGTTGGTCGGCGAGCCGCTGCTTCCGCCTCTGGCGCCCCTCCAACCGGACGACCCGATGTGCGAGGCGGGCCGCAAGGCGATATATGCGCATTACCTGAAGATGCTCGCCAACGAGGCCGGCACGCGGCTGGGCGAAGACATCGAGGCGCTGCACGACATGCGCGTCGCAACCCGCCGGATGCGCGCCGCGTATCGCATCTTTGAGGACTATTTCGACCCGGCTGCCGTTGCACCCTTCAACCGCGGGCTGCGCCGGACGGGCGGCGCGTTGGGGCAGGTGCGCGATCTGGATGTGCTCCTGGAGAAAGCGGCTGTCTGGCAGGCCGGCTTGGACGAGGGGCAGACCACCGCGCTTGAGCCGCTCCTGGCCGATTGGCGCGGTCGGCGAGCGGTCGCGCGCAAGGAGCTGCTCGACTACCTGGACAGCCCCACCTACCGCCAGTTCGTCGCCGAGTTCGGCGCGTTCCTGACGACGTCCGGCGCGGGCGCCCGCAAGATTGAGCCCGGCGCGCCGACGCCCTACCTGGTATGCCATGTCGTGCCACGCCTGGTTCTGACGCGCTACGAGGCGGTGCGCGCCTATGAGACGGTCCTCGCCGCCGCGCCGCAAACAACCTATCATGCGCTGCGGATTGACTTCAAGCGGCTGCGCTACGCCCTGGAGTTCTTCCGGGAGGTCCTGGGGCCGGAAACCGCCGATCTGATCAAGGCCAGCACGGCGATGCAGGACCTGCTGGGCAACCTCCAGGATGCCAACGTGGCCGAAGGGCTGGTCCGGGAGTTTTTGGCCAGCCAGACTGCCAGGCGCAAACCGCGTTACACGCCTGACGAGCTGGCCCCTATCGAGACGTATCTTGCCTATCAGCAGGCGACCCAGGCCGATTTGCTCGCCCAATTCCCCGGCCCGTGGGCGATCATTGTCGGGGCGGAGTTCCGGCGATCGCTGGCGTTGGCGGTTGCCGCCCTCTGAACTGGGGGCTGAACGGCGAGGCCGTCCCTCGGCCGGAGCGATCCGTATTGTCCAGGCACAGCCGGTGTTGTGTCTTTCATAAGTCATCAAGTCACTTTTTCGGAGGAAGGAGGAGCATCATGTCGAAGAAGAAGTCGCAGGTCGAAGAGGACGCCGATCCGGCAGCTCAGATGCCCGACGTCCAGGCTGAAGCCCCGACCGGGGAAGCTGAGGTCGAGAAGACCAAGAAAAAGAAGAAAGCTAAGGGCAAGGATAAGCCTGAAGCCGCCGAGGCGACGCCGTCCGCGGAACAGCCCGCGGCGAAACCCAAGCCCAAACGGAAGATGGGCGTGGAGGAGTACGAGAAGGAGCTTGCCAAGCTGATGGTCGAGCTGGTCAAGCTCCAGGAGTGGGTCAAGGCCAAGGGCCTGAAGATGGTGGTGATCTTCGAAGGCCGTGACGCGGCCGGCAAGGGCGGCGCGATCAAGACCATCACCCTGGGGCTGAATCCACGCGTGTGTCGCGTCGTGGCGTTGGGCGTCCCGACCGAGCGTGAGAAAACGCAGTGGTACTTCCAGCGTTATGTCCCGCATCTGCCCGCGGCCGGTGAGATGGTGCTCTTCGACCGAAGCTGGTACAACCGCGCCGGCGTCGAACGCGTGATGGGCTTCTGCACGGAGGACGAGTACCGCGAGTTCCTTCGTTCGTGCCCTGAATTTGAGCGGATGCTGGTGCGCTCAGGCATCATCCTGGTCAAGTACTGGTTCTCGGTCAGCGATGCGGAGCAGGAGAAGCGCTTCCGCGCCCGCATGGAGGATCCCACCAAACGCTGGAAGATCAGCCCGATGGACGTGCAGTCCCGCTCGAAGTGGGTGGAGTACTCCAAGGCGAAGGACGCGATGTTTGCATCCACCGACATCAAGCAGGCGCCGTGGTACGTGGTGCGCGGGGACGACAAGAAGCGCGCCCGGCTCAACGTCATTTCGCATCTGTTGAGCCAGGTCCCGTATGAGGATCTGACGCCCGAAAAGATCGAGCTGCCCCCACTGCAGAGCGCCGGCGGCTACGTCCGCCCCCCCATCACCGACCAGACCTTTGTGCCGGAAGTGTTCTGATCAGGACTTTCAGGGGTTTTGGCCGCCTTAGGCGGCCAAAACCCCCCGGTCTACACCGCCGGCGGCATCCCCTTCAGGATAGGCTTGAGGCGCCGACGTAGGTCGTTGAAGATCTCCTGGACCGAGCGGTTGGCATCTACGGTGATGAACTTGTACTCCTTGCCGATCTGCCGGAACTGGGCCAGGAGCCTGGTCTGGTAGACGCGATAGCTCTCGTAGATGTCATCGCCCCGCAGCACATCCATCCCCGATTCCCAATAATCGAACCCCTCACCGGAGAGGACGCGTGGGATCAGCGCTTCCAGATCCGCATCCAGATAGAAGACGGCATCCGGCACAATGGCGAAGCTGAACAGATCGCGCAGCCAGTTTTGCTCGACCCCGCGCACCAGCGCACGGGCGATAACCGAGTAGATGTACCGGTCGGTGAGGCAGACGAACCCGGCCCGCAGCGCCGGCAAGATCTCCTTCTCCAGCCGGTCGGCGAAATCGGTGGCGTAGAAAAGGTTAAGCGTCACATCGCCCAGGGTGTGGCCCTGTTTGGCCCGCAGCAGCCCAGGCCCGACGAGCGACGAGCGCGTCAGACCGGTTTGCGTGACCGCGTAGCCGCTGGCCTCCAACCACTCGTGGAGCAGCGCCACTTGCGTCGAGCGGCCCACCCCGTCAGTGCCTTCGACGACGATCAGCCGGCCGGGTAACTCGTGCGCATCAACCCCTGGGATGTTTCCGGCGCCGTAGTGGCGGATGCGAGTCATGGTCACGCCCCTCCTTCCACTGGCTGGGGCGCGGGCGCGGTGTGCAGGTAGCGGCCGTACAGCCCCTCCTTCGCCAGCACCTGGCGCCATGGGAGCAGATCGCCCCGCATGATGCCCTTGAGGTGCGGCGTCACCAGCGCCCGGACCTGCTGTTGCTGCTGGACAAGCGGCCTGGTGGCGTCCATCACGGTCAAGCCGAACTCGTCCACCATCTCCTCGTACTGGCCCAGGATGCGTTTCTGGAACAGGCGGAAGCACTCGTATGGGTCGGGGCTGAGGCCGAGATCCATGCCGGCCTCGTACCACTTCAGCGCGGGCCGGCCCACCAGGATGCGCTTGAGCGCCTCCTCCAGCGGCACCTTGAAGTAGAATGCCACAGTCGGCCGCACCGCGAAGGCGTAGAGCCGGCGCACCCACTTCGGATTGAGCCCGCGCGCGCCGTCCCGCGCAAACGCGGTGTAGATGTAGCGGTCGGCCAGGACGACGGCGCCGGCCTTCAGCGCGGGGATCACCTGCCGTTCCATCCGGTCGGCCAGGTCCGCCGCGTGGATCAGGCTGAAGGTGAGCGGGGTGAGCAACTGCTCCTTTTTGCCGCGCTGCGTGGTGCGGCGCACCAGCGGCGACGAATTCCATTCGGTGAAGACCACCAGGTGGCCTTCGCTGGCCAGCCATTTGTACAGGAGATCGAGCTGGGTGCTCTTGCCTGAGCCGTCAATCCCCTCGACGATGAATAGTTTGCCGGGCAGCGGCGTGCCGTCGGGTAACCAGGCCATGCGGCGCTCCTTGCGAGAAGGTTTGTGAGGAGATAGTTTAGCATCGGCGGGATGTGGGCGCAACTTGGGCGCGTTCTGCAAGTGGTTCGTTGGAACGTTTGCACATACAAACGTTGTAACGTTCCAATGAATCGTCTTTGACAACCTCGCGGCGGCGGTGCTACAATCCAGTCGCCTTGGGGCGGTGGCGGAATGGCATACGCGTCGGTCTTAAAAACCGATGGCCGAGAGGTCTTGTGGGTTCGACCCCCACCCGCCCTACTTCTGTTCGCTAGGAGATTGTTCTCATGCTCGAAAAACTGCGCGAGGAAGTCTACCGCGCCAACATGGCGCTGCCGGCGAATGGTCTGGTGGTCTGGACCGGCGGCAACGTGAGCGGCCGCGACCCGGCGACGGGCCTGGTGGTGATTAAGCCGAGCGGCGTGCTGTTCGAGGATCTGACGCCGGATAACATGGCGATCGTGGACCCGGATGGCAACGTCATCGAGGCCAGCCACGGCCCCTCCACCGACACGGCGTCGCATCTTTCGATTTACAGGTGTCGCCCCGACATCTTCGGCGTGGTCCACACCCATTCCAACTACGCCACCGCGTTCGCCGCGGTCGGTCGGCCGATCCCGGTCTGCTTGACCGCCATCGCCGATGAGTTCGGCACGACGATCCCGTGCGCGCCCTACGTCCGCATCGGCGACGCGCAGATTGGTGAGGTGGTGGTGGAGCATATCGGCGCCTCGCCCGCCATCTTGATGGGCCAACATGGCGTGTTCACCATCGGCAGGACGGTGCAGAAGGCGCTGAAGGCCGCGGTGATGGTCGAGGATGTGGCGAAGACCGTCTGGCTGGCGCTGCAGATCGGTGCGGTGCAGGATCTGCCCGCCGAGGAGGTTGCCGCCAACTACGATCGTTATCAGAATCGCTACGGCACCTTTGCGGCGAGCAAGCTTGGCGGATAACGGAACAAAAAATTGCCGGAAGCGGTTCAGCTTCCGGCAATTATCCTGAGAGGCGACGATGGGATTTGAACCCATGATCGAGGTTTTGCAGACCTCTGCCTT
>CAZYGI010000029.1:0-42291 GCA_964647255.1 uncultured Anaerolineales bacterium
CGATCGTGCCTTCGATGATCTTCAGCAAGCCCTGCTGCACCCCCTCGCCCGACACATCGCGGGTGATGGAGGGGTTGTCGCCGCTCTTGCGCGCGATCTTGTCAATCTCGTCTACATAGATGATGCCGACCGAGGCCTTTTCGACATCCCAGTCAGCCGCCTGCAGCAGTTGCACCAGGATGTTCTCGACATCCTCGCCCACGTAGCCGGCTTCGGTCAGACCGGTGGCGTCGGCGATGGTGAACGGCACATCCAACACGCGCGCGAGAGTGCGGGCGAGCAGCGTCTTGCCGCAGCCAGTGGGGCCGATCAGCAGGATGTTGCTTTTGTCCAGCTCAACTTCGTCCAGCCGCTTGCCCCCGCCGCCGATCCGCTTGTAGTGGTTGTAGACCGCAACCGACAGCACCTTCTTCGCCCGCGTCTGGCCGATAACGTACTCGTCAAGCTGGCGCCGGATTTCACGCGGGGGCAGGAGGCGCCAGCGCGGGGTCGCGCTGGCCTCGGCCGTCTCGATGCCGTCCTCTTGCAGCACCTCTTGACACAGCACCACGCACTCATCGCAGATGAAGACGCCGTCCGGCCCCGCGATCAACCGCCGCACCTGGCTTTGATCGCGATGGCAGAATGAGCAGCGCTCGACATCCGCGGGCCGCTTACTTGCCACTGGGCTTACCCCCCTTGAGATCCACCGGGTGCAGCACTTCGTCAATCAAGCCGTAGGCCTTGGCCTGCTCAGCGCTCATGTAGCGATCGCGGTCGGTGTCCTCGGCGATACGCTCAACCGGTTGGCCGGTATGCCGCGCCAGGATCCCGTTCAACTCCTCGCGCAGCCGCAGGATCTCTTTGGCCTGGATTTCGATCTCGGTGGCCTGGCCCTGCGCGCCGCCCAGCGGCTGGTGCATGTGGATGGTCGCGTGCGGCAGCGCATACCGCTTGCCTTTGGCACCGGCCGTCAGCAGCACAGTGCCGAAGCTGGCCGCAACGCCCACCGCGATGGTGCTGATCGGCGCCCGAATCAGTTGCATGGTGTCATAGATCGCCATGCCTGCGTAGACCACGCCGCCCGGCGAGTTAATGTAGAGCTGGATATCCTTCTCCGGATCCTCGCGATCCAGAAAGAGCAACTGCGCCACGATAACGTTCGCGACCTGGTCATTGATGCCGGTGCCCAGGAAAACGATGCGCTCCTTGAGCAGCAGCGAGTAGATGTCAAACGCCCGCTCCCCGCGCCCCGAGGTCTCAATGACCATCGGGATGAGGGCCTCGGGGGTGAGAATACGCTGATCCATGCCAATACGCTCCTTTCAGAAACCAGTAACAAGTAACGAGTAATCTTGGCGCCTGCGGCGCTTCGAGATTACTCGTCACTGTTTACTCGGTATTCGCTTTCCCTTCCGCAGCCTGGCTTACTTTGCGGCGGCCTCGGTCGGCGCCGGAGCTTCTGCGACCGGCTCGGCAGCGGCCGGTGAGGCTGCCGCCTCGGCCGGAACTGCTTCGGCCTGGCCGGTGACGATCGCCCGCAGCCGCGCCAGCGTCTTGTCGGTGCGCAGGTCAGATTCGATCAGCCGCAGGCCGGCCTCGGAACCAAAGACCTCGCGAAGCGACGCTGCTTGCTCAGGGGATTCGCTGCGGCTTGCCATGCGTTCAACCTCGGCCAGCTTCTCCGCTTCGGACACGGCGATCTGTTCCGCCTGCGCCAGCTCCGCAACAACAAGCTGACCCTGCAGCCGCCGCTCGGCCGGCTCGTGCAGCTCGTCGTGGTACTGCTGGACGGTTTTGCCCTGCAGCCGCAGATAATCCGCCATCGCATACCCGATGCCGCGGAGCCGCGATTCCAGCTCGTCCATCATGGCATGCACGGTGTTGTCCACCGCGGCGGGCGGATAAGCGATCTTCGAGACCTTCACCAGCGCTTCAACCGCCTGGTCGTTGAGCTGCGCCTCGGCCTCGTGCGACCGCTGCTCGGTCAGCTCAGCCAGCTTCTTGGCCCGGAAATCGGCCAAGTCCGTGTAGTCGCCCAGGGTCTTGACAAAATCGTCATCGGCTTCGGGCATGACCTTGGCCTTGACTTCTTTGACTTTGACCTCGAAGGTGGCGACCTGACCCTTGAACTTCGACTGCGAGTCTTCCGGGTAGGCCAGATCGAACGATTTCTCGTCGCCGGCCGACAGCCCGACGAACGCCTCATCGAAGCCCGGCAGCCAGCCGCCTTCCCCGCGCAGGGTGAGCTGCCAGTCATGGTTGTCCATGATAGTCTCGGCGCCGGCCGTGCCCTTGATGTCCACCAGCACGGCATCGCCCAACACCGCGGCGCGCTCTACCGTTTGCTGTGTGGTGCGCGAGGTGCGCTCGGCTTGCAGCGCCGCTTCCACGTCGGCTTCGCTCACGGCCACCGCCGGAGCGTCAAGGCGAATGCTCCGGTAGTCGCCCAGCTCGACCGTTGGCGCGAGCGGAATAACAAGTTTGAACGTCAGCGGATCGTAGGTCACATCGTGCAGGCTTGCCTGCGCGTACGGCTCGATCTTCTCGCTCTCCAACGCCTCTTTAAAAACCTCGTCGCCCAGGTCATCCAGGATCTCGCTCAGGACGGCTTCGCGGCCGAACATGCGAAACACGGTGGCATCCGGCGCTTTGCCCGGCCGGAAACCGGGGATCTTCGCCTTCTGGGAAACCTTCCGCGCCGCGCGGTGCAGCGCCTTTTCGGTGCGCTCCGGGCCCAACGCAATCGTCAGGTCGAGCTGATGGTCGTCGCGTGGCGACGTGGTGATGATCAATGGCTCGGTCAAAGTGTCCTCCGTAAGACGTAACGCGTAAAACGTAAAGCGCAAAGCACAAACGCATTTGTGTTCTGCGCTTTACGTTCTACTGCCGGGCATTATTATACACGCGCAGGGTGAAAAGCCGAAAATCTCACCCCCTGGACAGTCGCAGGATGGCCTCCAACACGCCGCCGGCGATGGCAAGCGCCTTGTCTGAGATGAGATCGCTGTGCGACCTCACCCCGCGCGGGTCCACGTCGCCGATCTTGGTTCCCTGGGACACAGCGATGCCGGTGCGCACCATGCCCCGCAGCACACCATCGGCGCCAGCGCGAATCGGATGCGCGCCGATCATCGCCACCGCCTGACCGGCGCGCACCACTTCCCCGATGCTCACCAGGCCCTCGACAACGCCCGCCACCGGTGCGCGCAGTATCCGTTCAACGGTCCTGCCGCCCACCTCGCCCGGCGCACCGGTGTCCGGCTCGGCGCTGCCCATGTAGATGGCGCGTCCAAGCCGATGCCCGCGGTTGGTCTCGATCACGGCATGGCAGTCCACCCCGGCGGTGAAGCCCGGCCCCAGCGCAACGACCAACGGCGCGTCGGTGATCCGGGTGCCGGTGTTGCGCTTCGCCATGATCGCGTCCACAACCACCGCCGGATTCAGCTCGGCCCGGCAGCGCGCCTCAGGGTCCACCAACAGCGGGATGGCGCCTTCCGCCAGGTTGCGCCGCGCCGCGACCGTGCTGGCCGCACGGCAGGCGCGGATGTCCTCGACCTGGATTTCGCCGTCGTACACTGCCTCGGCAAAGGCGACCGTGCGACGCACCACCAGCGGCTGCGGCAATTCGGTCATCACCACGGGGAAGCCGCACCAATGCAACCGCGCCGCCACCCCCGAGGCCAGATCGCCGGCGCCGCGGATCAAAACCAGCATCTCAGCACCTATCATGTCGCAACCTCAAGTTACACGCGCCCAAACTGCCGCGCCAGATCGGCAGCGCTCAGATAGATCATCGTCGGCCGGCCGTGCGGGCAGGTGCGCGGGGAGCGGCAGCCTTCCAGGCGGCGCACGAGCTCCTGCATCTCGGCCAGGCTCAGCGGGCTGCCGCCTTTGATCGCGGCCCGCTTGCAGATCAGCGTCACCAGCCGGGCCTCATGCGTCGCCTCCACCAGATCATCGCGCTGCGCCAGGCCATCGAGGATCTCGGTCAGCGCGGCCTGCGGATCTGCCCGGCCCAGGATCGCGGGCAAGCTGCGCACCAAATAGCTGGCCCCGCCGAACGGCTCCAGCGCGACGCCCAGGTGCGCCAGCGTCTCAAGCTCCTCGGCGACCACCGCGACCTGCTCCGGGCGCAAGTCTAACACCAGCGGCTCCAGGAGCGGCTGCACCGCCAGCCGGTCGGCCGTGTGCTCCGCCAACAACTGCTCGTACAGGATGCGCTCATGGGCGGCGTGCTGGTCAATCAAGTACATGCCATCCGGCCCCTCGGCCACGATGTAGGTGGCGGCAAGCTGGCCGACCACGCGGAGGAGCGGCATCAGAGAGGGTTGAAGGTTGGAGGCTGGGGCCTGAGGGACTGGCGGTTGGCCGTCGCTCACCGGCTGGCGCTGGTCGCTGGCAGATGGGGCGCCCTTCAGGTCCGATGACGGGAGGAGCGGGTGCTGGCCGGCCCCCAGCAATGCAGCGCGGCGTTCGGCCCACAACGGGCCGCCCCATAGCTCGGCCGCCGGCGCCGCGATATCCGCAGCGGGCGCGCCGGGCGCAACGGCGCCTAAACCGATCTGCGGCACGGGGGCGTGGTCGGCCAGCGTGCGCCGCACGGCCCGCTGCACGGCGCTGAAGACCGCGCCGCTGTCCCGGAAACGCACCTCGGCCTTGGTCGGATGCACGTTGACGTCCACATCCTCCGGCGGCATCTCGACGAAAATCACCGCGACCGGGTAGCGACCAACCGGCAGCATAGTGTGATACGCCTGGATCACGCTGTACGCCAGCGAGGTGTCCTGGAACCAGCGCCGGTTGACAAACAGCGAGATGTAGCCGCGGTTGCCGCGGTGCAGCGACGGCGCGCCGATGTAGCCGGAAACCACAAGCGGAGGTGCAGAGGAGCCAGGGCGCAGAGGGGAGACTTCCGAGGTTGCAACCTCTGCCCCTGCACTCCCGTGTTCCTCCGCACCGACGCGCAGCATCTCCCGCGCCATCTCCAGCCCGTAGACTTTCACCAGGACGTCGTAGAGCTTGCCGCTGCCGGTGGATTGAAAGACCAGCTTGCCGTCGCTGACCAGGCTCAAGCGCCGCTCCGGATAAGCCAGGGCGTAACGCGTCACGATCCCCTGGATATGGGCGGCCTCGGTGGCGGGCTGTTTCAGAAACTTGAGCCGCGCCGGGACGTTGGCGAAGAGATGCTCGACGGTGATCAGCGTCCCGGCCGGACCGCCGTACGGCTCGCGGCTCACCTGGCGGCCGGCGTCCATGCGGATCACCACGCCGACCTGCTCACTCCGCGCCCGGGTGAGCAACGTCGCCTGGGCCACCGACGCGATGCTCGCCAGCGCCTCGCCGCGGAAGCCCAGCGTGGTGATGTGGCTCAGATCGTCCGCCGAGGCAAGCTTGCTGGTGGCGTGACGCTCGAAAGCCAGGCTGGCCTCGCTTGCAGGGATGCCGCTGCCATCGTCCTGCACGCGGATCAGCCGGCGGCCGCCCTCGCGCACTTCCACGCGGATATCGGTCGCGCCCGCATCCAGGCTGTTCTCGATCAGCTCCTTGACCGCCGACGCGGGCCGCTCCACCACCTCGCCCGCGGCGATCTGGTTGGCAACTTCGGGAGGCAGAATGTGAATTGGCATGGGCGAGATTGTACCACGAAAGAACGATGGGCGGTAGACGAGTGCGATCGACAAAAGACGAGCGGAGCCGTGCCATCGTTGATCGTCCACCTCTTGACACCCCTGCTGCGGCGCGCTATACTGCCCTTAGATTCTGTGACTGCCAGTCAGTTCTTGACTACCGGTCAGCTTCCTCGCTGCTGACTCATCGTGATTGCTCTTGCCGGCCGGCCCTGGCCCATTTCGCTCGGAGCAGCCGCCCCATGACACCCGGAGATCGCCGCGAACAAGAACGTGCCCGACGCAAGCAGGAAATCCTGCAGGCGGCACGCGCGGTCTTCAACGAGGATGGTTTCGGCCGCGCCACGGTGGACGCCGTCGCCCAGCGCGCCGAGGTCGGCAAGGGGACCATCTACCTCTATTTTGCGAACAAAGACGCCATCTTGTCCGAGCTGACCTTCCAGGCGTTGGGCGACCTGGTTCAGCAGTTACGGGCAGCCAACGATCGGTGCTCGCCCCTGCACCCCGACCACCGTCTGTCGGCCATGGCGGAGGCCTACCTGGCCTTCGCCCGTAATGCGCCCGACTACTTCCGTCTGCTCAACGCATTCAGTCACGGCGGGCTGCTGGAGGGCATCACCGCCGAAATGCGCGACCGGATCGTCGCCGAGAGCAGCCAGGCGCTCGACCTGGTCGCCCAGGCAATTTCCGATGGCGTGGCGTTGGGCATGTTCACACCGGGCGATGCGCGCATCGCCGCCAGCGTGCTGTGGGGCGCGCTCAACGGCGCGCTGGCGCTGATGACGCATCCCATCCGCCAGACGCTGGTGGCGGCGCCGACGCCGGATTTTTATCGTGCGACCCTTGAGCTGTGTTTCAAGGGATTAGTGAAACGGGATTAGCATGACACGATTGTTCCCCGCCACAGGAGGCCACGCATGAAGGAAGTCGTCATCACCAATCCGCTGCGCACCGCCAATGGCAGCTTCGGCGGCGCGTTCAAGACGGTCGCTGCGTATGACCTGGCAAAGATCGTCATCCAGCGCGTCATCGCCGACGCCGGCATAGACGCCGGCCTGCTGGATGAGGTGATCTTGGGCAACATCGGCCAGCCGTCCGAGGCGGCCAACATCGCCCGCGTCTCAGCCCTCTACGCCGGTGTGCCGGAGAGCGTCCCGGCATTCACGGTGCAGCGCAACTGCGCCTCATCCATCCAGGCAATCGTCTCGGCCTACCAGGCCATCCAGGACGACTACGGCGAGTTGTTCCTGGTCGGCGGCACGGAAAGCATGAGCCAGATCCCCTATGTCATCAAAGGCGCGCGTTGGGGCCTGAAACTGCGCCACGCCGAGCTGACCGATGGGCTATGGGAGGGCCTTACCGACCCGACCTGCAACCTCATCATGGGCGCGACAGCCGAGAACCTGGCCGAGCAGTACAACATCACCCGCGACGCGCAGGACCAGTTCGCCGTCAACAGCCACAAGAAGGCGTTCATGGCGACCCGGATGGGCAAGTTCAAAGATGAGATCGTGCCGGTCGAGGTAGTCAAGCGGGCCGCCGGCCAGGAAGTCGCCAAAGAGACGATCACCCAGGACGAGAGCATCAACCCCGGCCTCACGGTGCAGAAGGCGGCGCTTTACCCCACGGTGTTCAAAAAGGGCGGATCGGTGACGCCCGCCAACGCCTGCCCGATGAATGATGGCGCGGCCGCGATGCTGGTCACCACCGCTGAAAAGGCCGAGAAACTGGGGCTCAAGCCGATGGCGCGTATCCTCGGTTACGGGTTCACCGGCGTCAGCCCGGCCTACATGGGCATCGGCCCGGCTACCGCGCTGCCCAAGGCGCTGGCCCGCGCGGGCTTGAAGTACGATCAACTCGACCTTGTAGAGCTGAACGAGGCATTCGCCGCGCAATCGCTGGCTGTGAGCATCAAAATGACGCAGGACGGCCACGGCTGGGACTGGAACAAGACCAATGTCAACGGCGGCGCGATCGCACTCGGCCATCCCGTGGGCCAATCCGGGGCGCGCATCACCACCACGCTGCTGTACGAGATGAAACGCCGCAATGTCCGCTACGGTGCAGCGACCTTGTGCGTCGGCGGCGGCCAGGGCGCGGCGCTGATCGTGGAACGAATCTAGGGACTGGGGATCAGAGGCTAGGGGCTGGCTATCGTCTCCAACCCTGGCTCCGACCTCAACCCGCAACCCCCATCAAGGAGGCGCTATGTACATCTTCAAAGCAGCCGTGGTCGGCGCCGGAACCATGGGCGGCGGCCTGGCCCAGGTCATCAGCTTCAGCGGCCTGCCGGTCGTCATGAAGGATGTGGACCAGAAGATGCTCGACAAGGGCATGGAGACCGTCCGCCACATCTACCAGAGCCGCGTGGACAAGGGCAAGATGAGCACCGGCGAGATGGAAAGCAAGATCGGCTTGATCGAGCCGGTGCTCACTTACGACAGCTTCTCCGACGTAGATATCGTCATCGAGGCCGTGCCGGAGAAGATGAAGATCAAGAAAGCCGTGTTGGGCGAGCTCGATGCGGTGCTGCCGGAGACGGCTATTATCGCCAGCAATACTTCGGCGCTCTCCATCAGCGAGATGGCCGCGGCGACGAAGCGGCCGCAGAAGGTCATCGGGATGCACTTCTTCAACCCGGCCCACGTAATGAAGCTGGTGGAGGTCATCCCCGGGCTGGAGACCAGCCAGGAGACCATTGATGATGTGGTCATGTTCGCCGAATCGCTGCGCAAACTGCCCATCATCGTGCAGGAGTGCCCCGGCTTCCTGGTCAATCGGCTGTTCATGGCCTATCTGAACGAAGCGGCCTACTGCCTCCAGGAGCGCACCCGATCGGCCCCCGAAATGGATGCCGCCATCGTCGAGTGGGGCATGCCGATGGGACCGTTCACCCTGATGGACATGCTCGGCCTCGACGTGTGCAAATACACCGGCGACTACATGGCCCAGGAGTATGGCCCGCGCATGGCCAGCGGATCGCTGTTCACCAAGATGGTGGAGGCCGGTCGGCTGGGGGAGAAGGTCGGCAAGGGATTCTACGGCTACGGCGACGAGACCGATGAGGGCACGCAGCAGATCCTCGCCACCTACACTCCCGATCCCAACGGCGTCTTCAGCGTCGAACGGGTGATGTATCCGTTGATCAACGAAGCCATCCTGTGCTTGCAGGAAAAGATCTCCTCGCTCAACGACATTGACATGGCCGCCATCGCCGGCATGGGCATGACCTACCACGGCGACCGCAAGGGCCCGCTGGCGATCGCCGACGAGATCGGGCTGGATGTGCTGCTGGAGGCGCTGGAGAAGTTCCTGGCCCAGTACGGCGAGCGCTTCCGGCCGGCCCGCCTGCTGCGCACCAAAGTCCGCGCCGGCCACCTGGGCGTGAAGACGCGGCGCGGGTTCTACGAGTACGCGTAACAGAAAGGAGTCCACCATGTCAGAATACACCAACGTCCGCATCGCGATCGAAGATCGCGTCGCCGTCCTGACGATTGACCATCCGCCGGCCAACGCGTTCAACCACGCCACTGTGACCGAGTTGGGCGCAGCGATGGACGAGCTGATCGCCAACGATCAGGTCAAAGTGATCATCATCACCGGCGCGGGCGAGTTCGCGTTCGTGGCCGGCGCGGATATCAACGAGATTGCCCAGGTGAAGGATAGCGCCGAGGCGCTGGCGTTCATCCGCCTGGGGCAAGGGGTCTTCAACAAGATCGAGAACTGCCCCAAGCCGGTCATCGCGGCGATCAATGCCGTGGCGCTGGGCGGCGGGCTGGAGCTGGCCGCGGCCTGCCACATCCGCATCATGGCCGATCGGGCCCGCGTGGGCCAACCTGAGGCCAACCTGGGCATCATCCCCGGCTGGGGTGGCACGCAGCGCCTGCCGCGGTTGGTGGGCTCGGCCAAGGCCATCGAGCTGATCCTCACCGGCGACATGGTCAATGCCCAGGAAGCCTTCCGCCTGGGACTGGCAAACAAGGTCGTGCCGGCCGGCCAGGTGCTGGCCGAGGCGAAAGGTCTGGCGAAGAAGATCGCCGCGAAGAGCAAGCTGACCAACGAAGCCGCGATCAAGGCCGTGATCGGGGGTCTGAAAGGCTCGCTCGAAGATGGCCTGGCGCTCGAAGCCGACCAATTCAGCAAGCTGATCGGCAGCCACGACACGACAGAAGGCATCGCCGCCTTCCTGCAGAAACGCCAGGCGAAGTTTACCGACAGTTAATCATACTCATGGGGTATTTGGGGCGGCGGTGCCGCCCCAAATACCCCGTAAACCACAAAAGGACAGACTTTTCAGATGGAACCTCGTCCAAATGGGCCGCAAATTGCGGTTTTTGTAGATTTCGAGAATGTAGCCACCTCGGCCGAGGCAAACCTCGGCGATTTCGACGTCAAAGCGGTGATGGATCTCCTGCGGACGCGCGGCCGGCTGCTGATCAAGCGGGCCTACGGCGACTGGGGGCGTTTTCACCGTTACCGGCGGGCCATGCTGGAAAACGGCATTGACCTGTTTCAGCTCTACTCCGTCGGCATCCAGCAGAAGAATCGGGCGGACGTGCGCCTGGCGATTGACGCGATGGAAACCGTCTTCACCCGGCCAAATATTGACACCTATGCGATCATCTCCGGCGACAGCGATTTCACGGAACTGATCCATAAACTGCGCGATCACGGCAAATACACGATCGGCATCGGCCTGCACGCGGCCACCAGCGACTTGTTACGCCGGGCCTGCGATGAGTTCATCTTCTACGAAACGCTGGTCACGGAAGAAATCGAGGACATCGCGGACGAGCTGCAACTGCCCGACCCGCGCGAGCTGTTGCGCCGGGCGTTGATCGCCGCCGAGCAGAAGGGCGAGACTCCCATCTTTGCGGGGCGCCTCAAGCAGATGATCTTGGGGCTGGAGTCGTCATTCAACGAGGCCAACTATGGCTTCCAGCAGTTCCGCGCCTTCCTGGAGGCCCACAGCGACATCGCCGAAATCCAGGAGCAAGGGCTGCAACTTTACATCAGCCTGAAGAAGACGGCCGAGCCGCATCGAACGCCGGCAGGCGAGCGCGACGAGCGTGTCGAGACGCCCCACCCGGCCAATCACGCGGTTGAGCCGGCGCCGCCGGCCATCCCGCCTTCTGCGGTCAAACCCGTGTTCGAGCAGAGTCTCCGCTATCGCAGCTTCCTCCGGGAAGCCGGGCTGCGGGTGGTGGATCCGCACACGCGGAGACAGGTGTTGGCCGCGTTCCTGGAGACGCTCCAGGCACAGCCAACCCCTGTTCCCCTGGCGACCGCCGCCGATTTACTGAAGGATCGTTACGACGCCGGCAACGCGCTGACACAAAAAGTGGCAGTGCTGGACATCGAGCGCGCGCTGGTGATCTGCGGCGCGCTGGAGTTCGCGGGCGGCCAACCATCGAGCCTTGCGCCGGTCCGCCGCACCGGTGAGCTGACCCTGGAGCTGCTGGCGCGCGCATGTGACCAGTCGTACATCTGGCGGCTGGTGGAAGGCGGCATCGCGGTCTATCCCGACCAGCTCGCCCCCCTGCTCTTCGGCGCCGACGCCGACCCCGCGGCCGTGAGCGCGCTCTGCGCCGATCTGGTCAAGCGAGAGATGATCGCGGCCAGCGGCGACACGTACCTGGTTTCACCGAAGATGATCGAAGCGGTGCTGGGGCGCAGCGAGCTGGCGCAGCCGGTCGGCCGCATGCTCACGGCCATCCTCCCGCTCGACCGGCCGATCACGCCGCAGACCGCAGAGAATCTGTTTCGCGAGGCGTCGGACCTGCGCCAGAAGGACTTCGCGGGCAGCGCCGGCCGCTACTTGCAGGCCGCACGGGTGCAGCTTGAAGCGCTGCGAGACGGCCTGCCGCTTGCCGGGCTGGATGATCTGAAGTGGTATCTCGCCAGTTACTGTTCGGTCAAGGCGGGCCATGCGTTTGTCACCGGCAGCTACGGCGAGGCCATTCCCTACTATCTGGCCTTCTTCGGCATGGCGCAAGAAGCCGACAGCGTTTGGCCGCGCATCCAGCGGCTGGTGAACCCGATGGCCGCGTACTTCTTTGCCATCGCTGGCAAACAACTCAACCAGACAGTGCCCTCCAACCTGGGCCGTTCACCGGCGGCCCAGGTCGCGCTGCGGATGCACAACCACGAGAACGAGCGGGTGGCGGCCGCCTGGGAAGACCTGATGGCGCGCCTGGCCGGCGCCAACCTGGGGCTCATCCGGCAAACCCATCGCGATCTCAGCGGCCTGCTGGATCCGATGGCGTCCGGCAGCAGCGAAAGCCTGGCGCGCGTTGAACGGACGCGCGCGTTCCTGGCCGAACTGATCGCGCAGAAGGAGCGACTATGGACTTCTCCCTGACTTCCGAACAACAGATGTTCCAGAAGATGTTTCGCGACTTTGCGGCGAAGGAGGTGGCGAAACAGGCTGACCAGGCCGATAAAAAGGAAGAGGTGTCCGCCAAACTGCTGAAACGGGCCGCAGCGCAAGGCTTCCTCGGCGCCCTGGTGCCGGAAGAGCCGTACGGCGGCGCCGGCCTGGACTTTGTCACCTTCACCCTGCTGCTGGAGGCGCTGGCCGCCGAGTGCGCCAGCACCGCCCTGATTGTTCATGTCCATAACACCCTGGCCGCGCTCACCCTCCTGAAGCACGGCACAGACGCGGCCCGCGAGGCGGTGCTGCCGGAGATGGCGGCCGGCGAACGCATCGGTGCGTTCGCACTCACCGAGGCCGGCGCGGGCAGCGATCCGACCCGGCTGCGCACCCGGGTCGTCCGGGCGGGCGACGAATACGTGCTCAACGGCGCTAAGGCGTGGGTCAGCAACGGCGGGATCGCGGGCGCCTTCGTGATCTTCGCGGCTACCGACCCGGCGGCCGGCGCCCGGGGCATCTCAGCGTTCGTCGTGCCGGCTGAGACGCCTGGCCTGACGGTAGGCGGCCGGGAGAGGACGCTGGGCTTGCGCGGGGCCAGCATCACCCGCCTCTATCTGACTGATTGCCGCATCCCCGCCAGCCATCTGCTCGGCGTTGAGGGCGAAGGCTATAAGATCGCACTCGAAGCGCTGGATCACGGCCGCGTCGGGATCGCTGCGGTGTCGCTGGGCACGGCCCGCAAGACGCTGGAGCTGAGCATCAAGTATGCCAGCGAGCGCTCGCAGTTCGGCGGCCCCATTGCCAATAAGCAGGCCATTCAAATGTATCTCGCCGACGCCGCGACCGAGGTCGCCGCAGCCGAGTGGCTGGTGCGCCAGGCCGCCTGGCTGGCCGACGCCGGGAAACCGTTCACGCAGGAAGCAGCGATCGCAAAGCTGTTCGCCAGCCGCATGGCCGCTGCGGTCACCAACAAAATGGTCCAGGTGCACGGCGGCGCCGGCTATGTCGTGGACTACCCGATCGAGCGCTACTACCGGGATGCCCGCGCGATGGAGCTCGTCGAAGGCACGTCGCAGATCCAGCAGATCGTCATCGCCAGCGGGCTGTTGGCGGGCGTCGGCATCAAGGTGAAACCATGAGGTAGGGGGCAACATGGACTTTACCATTCCCAAGCATCTTCAACTCTTCCGCCGCATGGTGCAGGAGTTCGCCGAGCAGGAAGTGCGGCCAGTTGCCAAGCAAGTAGATCGGCAGGATTGGCCCGACATGGATGTTGTGCGCAAGCTGGGGGAAAACGGGCTCTTGGGCGTGCCGTTCCCGCAGAAGTACGGCGGCGCCGGCCTGGGCGAGATGGGCTACTGCCTGCTCATGGAGACCATGGGCGGCGTCTGCACCAGCACAGCGACCACCATCGGTGCGCACATCGGCATCGGCGCGATGTCCATCTACCTGGGCGGCAACGAGGCACAGAAGCGCAAGTATCTGCCCGATCTCGCCACGGGCAAAAAGATCGCCGCCTTCGGCCTGACCGAACCGGGCGCGGGCTCCGACGCCGCAGCCATCAAGACGCGGGCCATCCGCGAGGGCGACAAGTACATCCTCTCCGGCGCCAAGATGTACATCACCAACGGCCCCATCGCCGACACGCTGACGGTCCTGGCAGTGACCGACCCGGCACTGGGCGCGCGCGGCGGCGTGACCGCGTTCATCGTCGAGAAAGGCACGCCCGGGCTCTCCGTTGGCACGATCGAGCACAAGATGGGCATCCACGGCAGCGCCACGTCGGAGATCGTCCTCGACGAGGTGGTGGTGCCGTCGGCCAACGTGCTGGGGCCGGTGGGCGCCGGTTTCATCACCTTCATGGCGACGCTCGACACCGGCCGGCTGGGGCTGGGCGCGGCGTGCCTGGGCGGCGCAGAGGCCGCATTGGACTACATGTGTCGCTACGCCGCGGGCCGCCAGCAGTTCGGCAAACCGATCGGCGAAAAGCAGGCCATCCAGTGGATCATCGCCAACACCGCGACGGATGTCGAAGCGCTCCGCTCGCTGGTCTACCGCACCGCCTGGCTGGTGGACACGGGCCAGCCTTACACGCGCGAGGCCGCCATGTGCAAGCTGCTCGGCTCCGAGATCGCGTCGCGGGCCGTTGACCGGGCGGTGCAGGTGCACGGCGCGCTGGGCTACGACCGCGACTTCCCACTGGAGCGCGCGTGGCGCGACGCCCGTATCGCCGAGATCTTCGAGGGGACAAACGAGATTCAACGCATCGTCATCGCCGGCCAGGTGTTGCGGCCCTACGGCGTGCGCGTGTTGTCGTGAAAGGAGCCGGATATGCGTATTGTCGTGTGTGTCAAGCAAGTCTTGGACCCAAAGACCGTCAAGATTTCCCGCAGTCGCGAGGAGTTCGATCTGCGCGACGCGACCAAAATCCTGAATCCGCCGGACAAGTACGCGCTGGAAGCGGCGCTGCGCCTGCGTGAAGCGGCCGGCGGCGAGGTGATCGCGCTGTCCGTCGGCGGCCCGGACGCCGAGGACGTGGTGCACGAGGCCGTGGCGATCGGCGCGGATCGCGGGGTGCTGGTGGCCGATGCCGAAGCAACCGGCGGAGCCATGATTACCCGCGTGCTGGCCGCGGCGGTCGGGAAGCTGGCGCCGGTAGACCTGGTGCTGACCGGCGAAGCCGGGCTGACCGACGGCACAGGCAGCCTGGCCCCGCGCCTGGCCGCCGCGCTCGGGTGGCCGATCCTGCTCGATGCGGTCCAGTTGAACGCCGAGGCGGACGGGCTGGCCGCGCTCATCGCGAACGGGAACGCCGGACAGTCCGTGTCCGTGGCGGCGCCGGCGGTCGTTGCTGTGACGCCCGGCGCCGAGCGGCCGCGTTACCCGCACCCGGCGCGCATCGCCGTCGCGTGGGACGCCGGCATGGTCGAAACCTGGGCTGCCGCGGACCTGGGCCTGGCCGACCTGACCTCCGATACCGAAACCGGCGGCCTGATCCTCGGCCCCGAACGCGTCAGGGGCCAGGTGATCAAGGGCAGCGTGCAGGAGGCAGCAAGGGAACTCGCAGGCATTCTGAAGGCCAGGCGGCTTGTGTGATGAAGGAGTGACTCTATGAGCCTGGATGATCTCTCATTTCTCGAGGCCTTGATGGGCGGCGCGGCCCCGGAGGGCGAAGGCGGCGGCGGGACGGGCGGGGTATGGGTCGTGGATCCAGCCGGCGCGGCGGACGAGGGAATCCTGCGCCTGGTGGGCAAGGCGCGCGTCGTGGCCGATGCGCTCGGCGCCTACGTCACCCTGCTGGCCAGCGGCTCCCCCGGCGAAGATGCCTGCCAGCGCGCCATCCGCGCGGGCGCAGACACGATCCTGACCGCGGCCGGCGCGCCGACGTTGGCCGATCTGAGCGACTTCTTCCGCGCGCGCGGCCCTCAGGTCGTGCTCTTCCCGCGCACCGCGGCCGGCCGCGTCCTGGGGCCGGGGCTGGCCCAGACGCTCGGCGGCGGACTGGCGGGCAACGCGGCCGACCTGGCCGTGGATCCGATCTATCAACGCGTGATTGCGCACCAGCCCGTGCTGGACGACCTCGCGCGGCAGGCGGTGTCCATTGTTGCGTCGCCGGCCGTTGCTGTCGTGGATACCGCTCTGCTGCCGGCAGCCTTCAACGAACCGTGGCGCACCGGCAAGGTCGAGGATACCGGCCTATCCTGGCCCGCGGCCGCGGAATACCCGACGGCCGCGCTGCCGACCGTGCCCCTCACGCTGAAGAACGCGCCGGTGATCGTCGCTGCCGGGCTGGGATTGCGCGATGAGGCCGGCTTCGCCCTGGCCGGCAGGCTGGCCGCGGCATTGGGCGGCGTGGTCGCGGGCGACACCGGCGCGCTCGACATGGGCTGGATCGGCGAGGAGCAGCTCGTCGGTCTGACCGGCGCCAGCGTCGCGCCGAAGCTCTACCTGGCCCTGGGCATTGACGGTGACACCAGCCAGTTCATGGCAACCGCGGACGCGGGGATGATCATCGCCGTGCAACCGGACCCCAAGGCCCCGTTCGTCCCCGTGGCCGACTACAATGTAATCGCTGACCCGGCGGAGTTCGCGACGAAGCTGCTCAAAGAGTTGGGGCGCGGCTGACGCAGCGAAAAGGCGCTGCGATCTTGTACGTGCGACGCATCCGGCGGTGCGTCGCACGTTTGTCGAGTCGAGGAACACGTGAAATCACACCCGCTGCTCGAACGCATTTCGATCGACCCCCGCGTCTGTTTCGGCAAAGCCATCATCCGCGGCACGCGGATTTGGGTCTCGTTGATCCTTGACCTGCTTGCCGATGGGAGGACGGCCGCTGAAGTCCTCGAGGCGTACCCGCAGCTCACGGCGGAGGACATCCGTGCCGCCCTCGCCTATGGCGCTCTGAAGGCGCGCGAGCCGGCAGATGTGCGTTCGATCGCGATCGGATCGGAGATCACCGTCCGGCCCCGCACGCCAGCCGATGACCCGTGGGTCAAGGCGTTGGTCAAAGAGAGCTGGGGCGCGGAGATGGTCTTCGTCCACGGGACCAGCTACCGGCCGGCCGCGCTGCCCGGCTTCGTCGCAGTCCTGGCGGGCGAGGCCAGCGGGTTGGTCACGTACACCCTCTCGAACGCGGGCGACGCCTGCGAGATCGTCACGCTGGACAGCCTGCGCGAGGGGCAAGGGATCGGCACCGCGCTCGTCGAGGCGGTGCGCGAGACGGCGCGGCGCGCCGGGTGCTCCCGGCTGTGGCTGATCACCACCAACGACAACACCCGTGCGCTGCGGTTCTACCAGCAGCGCGGGTTCCGGCTGGTCGCCGTGCCTCCCGGCGCGGTGGACAAGGCGCGGAAGTTTAAGCCGCAAATCCCGATGACGGGTGACGACAACATCCCGATCCACGACGAGATCGAGCTGGAGATCACGCCGCTGGACGGACCAGGTGTTTGAGGCAGAAGCGCCTGGCATGTAGCACCGCACCCGTGCATCGGTGGCGGGCAACCACGCCCCCGATCAGCTTGCGTCTTGATATTGGCAAGGTTATAATATCTCGCCAACAAGCGTGATCCTTGCCAGGAGGTCCCATGAGCGACTTTGACCCGATCAACCAGCCATCTGAGCCCGCAAACGAGACCGATCTCCCTGTGCTGCCCGCCGAGCCTTCTCCGGTCGCGGCCGAGGCCAGCGCCCCGGCGTCGGACACCTACGCCGCCGATCAAGCCACCCTGACGATGCGGACCCACGCAGCGATGCTGAAGGACCTCCGCTCCTGGGGCTTTTGGCTGCTTGGCCTGGGCGTCTTGCAGTTTATTGGCTCCTCGCTTTCGCTGGATCCGACATGGGGCATCCTGCTGCTCATCGTTGGCGCCGGTTCCTTCTTGTTCCCGGAGGTCGCGATGTACGTGGTGTATGGCGTCACCCTGACTTGGGCTGCCATCAACAATGCCATCGGCGGCCTGGGCAGCGGCGGTTGGGGGTGGGCAGCCTTTGCGGCGTTCCAGGTCTATCTCGCTTTCACGGTGTTTCGCAACTACGTGAAATACCGCCGAAACCAGGCGGCATACGACCGGTTGATCCTGGACGGCCATCAGACCGCGACGTCCTCTCGATCCGCACGCTTTTTCTCGTTCATCGGCTGCGGCATGGCAGCGTTGGGCGGCATCGCCACGCTGGCCTTCCTCGCCGCGTTGATCGTGGTCGCGGTGACAGAGCAAGAATTACCGCTCACTGCCGTTAAATGGCTGGTCGGCATCTCGGTTGATTTCCTGGTGATCGGGCTGGCGGTCAGCCTGAGCGCGGTGCTGGGCCGCTTCCGCTACCGCGCGCTGCCGATCCTGGGCTGCATCGGGGCCGCCCTGATACTGGCCGTCTGGATGGTGCTTTTGGTTTTGCCCTGACCGCTTCAGGCATTTGACAGCCTATTAGGCCGGTGCTATACTCCCGCCCGTCTGGAGATACCGAACAGATATGAATCGTACGATATCACTTCGCCATCATCATCACTTTGCGGGCAGGCGCACGGGATAACCGGCGTCGTTTTTGCGCTTGCCCGAGGACTGGTCAAATCAGACCAGTCCTTTTTTGTTAAAGAGAATTTGTATGCCTGACCAACACTTCGCCACCGACCGGCCGCTGCCCGAAGGGGTGCGCGACCTGCTCTTCGCCGACGCGGCCACCCTGCGCCGCATGGCCGCGACGCTCCGCACCACCTGGACGACGTGGGGCTACCGCGAGATCATCCTGCCCACGTTCGAGTACGCGGACACGCTGGCGACGGATGTCGGCGCGGTGCTCGACGCAGAGATGTACCGCTTCTTCGACCGGCACGGCCGCACCCTGGCCCTCCGCCCCGACATGACGATCCCGACCGCCCGCGTGGTAGGCACGCGGCTCTACGACCAGCCGATGCCGCTGCGCCTGAGCTACATCGGCGCGGTCTTCCGCCACGAGCCGCCGCGCGCCGGCCGCCAGCACGAATTCTACCAGGCCGGCGTCGAGTTGATCGGCGCGCGCGGCCCTGCGGCCGACGCCGAGGCAATTGCGCTGGCAGTGGCCGCGCTGCGCGCGGTGGGCCTGCCGGAGTTCCGCATCACGCTGGGGCACGTCGGCTTCTTCCGCGGACTCCTGACCGCGCTGGCGCTCCCCGAACGCATGCAGGGACGGCTGCACAGCTCGATGGATCGCAAGGCCGAGGCGGAGCTGGCTGCGCTGCTGGCCGAGATGCCCGGCCTGGCGCCGATCACGCGCAAGGCGACGCTGGCGCTCCCGTTGCTCACCGGCGACGCGGCCATCCTGGACGAAGCAGAGGCGTACTGCCTCAACACAGCCATGATGGCCGCGCTCACCGAGCTGCGCGCGGTCGCGGCGCTGCTGCAGGCCTACGGCGTCGCGGACGTGGTCAGCTACGATCTGGCCGAGGTGCGCGACCTGGACTACTACACCGGGATCACGTTCGAGGGTTTTGCGCCCGGCCTGGGCTTCAAGCTGATCTCCGGCGGCCGTTATGACGACCTGATCGGCCACTTCGGCCCGCCGTTCCCCGCGGTGGGCTGGGCGCTGACGCTCGACCTGATCCTGCTGGCGCGTGAGCTGCAGGGGGTGGCGCCGTTCAACCCGACGCCAGACGTGCTCCTCTCCGCGGACGGTTGCGCGCGCTGCCTGTCCTGGGCCGCCGAGGCGCGCAGCCGCGGGATTGCGGTGGAGGTTGACGCCCTGGGCCTGGGCGCGGACGCGCTCTGGGCAGCCGCGCAGGCCCGACACATCCCGCGCACGGCGTGGGGTGGTGACGGGATTCTGGCGGTCCGAGACGCGCAAGGCGAAAGGGCCGTGGCGCTGGACGACTGGGCGGAGGTGCTGCGATGGCGGACCGAATAAATCCGATGGATACTGCCCCGCTCACGATCGCGCTGCCCAAGGGCCGCCTGGCGGAAGACGCCCTGGCATTTTTGGCCCGTGCGGGCTATTCTCTCCCGGCAAACGGCGATAGCGGCCGCAAGCTAGTGCTCGATGGCGCCGACGGCCGGCTGCGCTTCATCATGGCGAAACCCGCCGACGTGCCGATCTTCGTCGAATACGGCGCGGCCGACGCCGGCATCGCCGGGTTGGACGTGGTCCGCGAGGCCGAGCGCGACGTCTACGAGCCGCTCCACCTGCCGTTCGGCTACTGCCGGCTGGCGCTGGCCGGCAAGACCGAGCACGCCAACCGGTCGCTGTGGCTCGAGCGCAGCCCGCGCGTCGCCACCAAGTTCCCCGGCCTCACCGAAGCGTATTTCCGCAAGCGCGGCCTGGCGCCCGAGCTGATCGTCATGTCGGGGTCGGTCGAGCTGGCGCCGCTGGTCGGCCTGGCTGACATGATCGTGGACCTCGTTCAGACCGGCGCGACGCTGCGCGAGAACGGGCTCATCGAGCTGCGCACCCTCCTGGAGAGCCAGGCGCTGCTGATCGTCAACCGGGCAAGCTATCGGTTGCGCGCGGGGCAGGTGCGCGAGCTGATTGATGCGATGGCGAGCGTTGAAACGTTGACACGTTGACACGTTTGAACGTTGGAACGTGCAAACGTTGGAACATGCAAACGTGCAAACGCCGAAAGGATACCTCATGTCAGTTATAAGACTCTATGAAGCAGCGGAGGCGCGGTCGGGGATCTTGCGCCGAGTCCAATGGGAAGACCAGCAGATGCCCGCGGCGGTGCTGGATGGCGTCGAGCGCATCTTCGGCGAGCGGATCGCGCCGGCCGAGGCGGTCGGCCGCATCCTGCGCGATGTGCGGCAGCGCGGTGACGCGGCGCTGCACGAATGGGCGGTGCGAATTGACAGGACGCCGCCCGGCGCGCTCGAAATCCCCGCAGCCGAGTGGCGCGCGGCCTACGAGCGGCTGCCGGAGGCGCAGCGTTCCGCGTTGGAACTGGCGGCGGAGCGCATCACCGCGTTCCACCGCAAGCAGCCGGTTGACTCCTGGGTGGACTCCAGGCCCGACGGCACGCTGGGCCAACTGATCCGGCCGCTGGACCGCGCCGGCGTCTACGTCCCCGGCGGCACCGCGCCCCTGCCCTCTTCGCTGCTGATGGCCGCCATCCCCGCGCGCGTGGCCGGCGTGCGGGAGGTGATCGTGTGTACGCCGGCCGGCGCCCGCCACAAACCGGGTTTCTCGGAGAAACCCGGTTTGTCGAGCGGTGTCCACGATCTGATCCTGGCCGCGGCGCACGTGGCCGAGGTGGACCGCCTCTTCGCGCTCGGCGGCAGCCAGGCAATCGGCGCGCTGGCTTACGGCACCGAGACCGTGCCGCGCGTGGACAAGATCGTCGGCGCGGGCGGGCTGTTCGTCACGCTCGCCAAGCGCCAGGTCTTCGGCGGCGTGGGCATTGATGGCTTCTACGGCCCAACCGAGACGCTTGTCATCGCCGACGAATCCGCCGACCCGGCCTGGGCCGCGGCTGATTTGTTGGCGCAGGCCGAGCACGACGTGCTGGCGTCGCCCATCCTGCTCACCCCGTCGCGCGCCCTGGCGGAGGCTGTGGCCGCGCAGCTCGCGCGCCAGCTTGCGGGGTTGAGCCGGGCGGAGATCGCTTCGGCGTCGCTGGCGGACCGCGGCGGCATCGTTGTCACCGCGGACCTGGCCGAAGCGGTCGAGCTGGCGAACCTGTACGCGCCGGAGCACCTCTGCCTGCTCGTGGCCGAGCCGTGGGCGCTGGTCGGCCAGATCTGCAACGCAGGCGGCATTTTCGTCGGCGAGGGCTCATTCGAGGTGCTGGGCGATTACGTCGCCGGGCCGAGCCACGTCATGCCCACCGAGGGCAGCGCACGCTACGCCAGCCCGCTCAGCGTCGCCGACTTCGTCAAGCGTATCAGCCTGATCGCCTTCACCCGCGAGGCCGGCGCGCGGCTCTCCGTTCCGGCGGCCGTGCTGGCCCGCGGCGAAGGGCTCACGGCGCACGCGGCCGCGGCGGAAATGAGGATGAAGTGACACAGCGATCAAACAACAAAAGAGCGTTTTGTCATTCTGAGCGGGTTAAGCACTCAACGCACGTCACGGCGAAATACCAGCGAAGAATCTCCAGTAAGCGTACACATTCTACAAGATTCTTCGCTGGTGATCTGTCGCACCGATAGTTGAGCCGACAACCCGCTCAGAATGACACACCGGTTCTATCAGGAAAACATACGATGATCGAGTCACAATTCAGCCATTTCCTCCTCCCGCACATCGCGGACATGGAGCCTTATACGCCGATTGAGCCGTTCGAGGTGTTGAGCGCGCGGCTGGGCCGCAGCCCGGCGCAAATCGTCAAACTCGACGCCAACGAGAACCCGTATGGCCCGCACCCGGCCGTACGGCAGGCGCTGGCCGAGTACCCGTTCCTGCACATCTATCCCGATCCGGAGCAGCGCGCGCTGCGCGCGGCCCTGGCCGAGTACACCGGTGTGCCCGCCGCGAACATCTTCCCCGGCCACGGCGCCGACGAGCTGATTGACCTGCTCTGCCGCGTCTTCCTGGGGCCGGGCGATGCGATCATCAACTGCCCGCCCACCTTCGGCATGTACGAATTCGACGCGGGGCTTGCGGGGGCGCGGGTAATCGAGGTTCCGCGGCGGGGGGATTTCAGCGTGAATGTGGAACGAATTACGAATTACGAATTACGAATTACAGATGGCGAAGCGGCGAATCAACGAGTAGACGAACGACGAACGACGAATGACGCTCCACGCTCCACGCTCCCCGCTCCACGCTCCACGCCCAAGCTCCTCTTCCTCACCTCTCCCAACAACCCCGACGGCAGCCTGCTCGCAGCGGACGATCTGCGCCGGCTGCTTGACCTGCCGCTGATCGTCGTGCTGGATGAAGCCTACATCGAGTTTTCTGGGCTGGAACGTTCCGTAGCAAGCTGGGTGCTGGAGCGGGAGAACCTGATCGTGCTGCGCACCTTCAGCAAGTGGGCGGGGATCGCGGGGCTGCGGCTGGGCTACGGCATCTTCCCGGGCTGGCTGATGCCGGCGCTGTGGCGGGCCAAGCAGCCGTACAACGTCAACGTCGCCGCGACCGTCGCCGGGCTGGCGTCATTGGCGCACCGGGCGGAGATTCAAACGACCGTGGACGCGTTGATCCTCGAGCGCGAGCGGCTGTTCCGGGAGTTGGCGAAGTTCCCGTTCCTGCGGCCCTATCCCAGCCAGGCGAACTTCGTCCTCTGCCGCGTGGTTGATCGGGATGCGAAGACGCTAGAAGGCACGCTGGCCGGCCGCGGGATCCTGGTGCGGCACTACGCCAAACCCGGGCTGGAGAACTGCATCCGGGTGAGCGCGGGCTGGCCGGAGCAGACCGACGCGCTGTTGGCGGCGCTGGCGGCAGCGTAGTGTGTGTCACGCCGCGCGTGGTAGAATGTTCGTTACGAGAGTGATTGGATCGCAGAGAAACATCGCTGCCGCGGATCAACGCGGATCGACGCGGATTTGCCCTGGTCTTTTTTGATCCGCGAGAATCCGCGCAGATCAGCGGCTATCGGGATTTGTCAGTCAGCCAGGAGGCTTGAAATGGACACGAACTGGAAAACCAGCCTGTGGCAGCAGTTCGGCGCCGCGATTGACATGCTCGGAAATGCCGTGGCTGCCTGCCCCGATGAGCTTTGGCGCGTCCGCCTGTGGGACGATGCCGAGCTGCCGGCGGCCGCGGAGTTCTGGTACATCGTCTATCACACCCTGTTCTGGCTCGACCTGTACCTGTCCGGCGCGGTCGAGGGGTTTGCGCCGCCGGCGCCGTTCAACCTCGACGAGCTGGACCCGGCCGGGTTGCTGCCGGAAAGGCTGTATACCAGAGATGAGTTGCAGGTCTACCTTGAACACGGACGCCGTAAGTGCCGGGCAACGATCGAGGCACTGACGGACGAACAGGCCAACAAGCGCTGTCGCTTCCCGTGGGGCGAGATCAGCTTCGCCGGGCTGCTGCTGGACACCATGCGCCACGTCCAGGAGCACGCCGCGCAGTTGAACCTGATCCTGGGGCAGAAGATCGGCTGGTCGCCGAGGTGGGTGGCCCAGGCGAAGGACTGACGCTGTGGCGAATGGGCGCTTGTTGCGTCGATGGAAGCATGGCGCGGGGCACGCTGCATGGTAGAATGTCGTTACGAAGGTGATTTGACCGGGAACGCGGTCGAAAACACAGCCACGCAGACGTCGCGCGTTTGCGGAGTTAAATTGCGTTGCCAGAGCGGCGATCGCTGCCCGAAGGAGACACAAGCCGATGATAAATACAGGCTGGACCCCGAAGCACTCATCACGACGACCAATTTCGCGGAGAAGATTTCTGCGATTTATGGGCCTCGCAGGATTGACTCTGCTAAGCGGAGGACCAGTAGCCTCGCTTCTTGGAAGCCGATCAAAACAGGCCGATGCAGATCAATTCCACAAAGTTTTTCTGCCCTTCATTGCGAGAGTACCATCGATACCTTCGCTATCCCGAGAGTTGGTTCAAGAAGCGTATCAATTCTACAAGCTTGGAGAACCTGTTTCTCCTGAAAGTTTGAAGTTTCAATTCAATCCTAACCTGAGCAGTTCAGACCAGCCTTCAATCATCTTTGGCCGTGATCCCAAATACAATGAAATCATCGTGGCGACAAGATACAATCTGGAAACCCGCGAACTAGTCTGGCACATTGCGAAACTACGGGATTTAGCTGATGCGGTGGGGATAAAGGTTGGGACCAATTTTCTGACCCCTTATGTCACCGATGTAGTTGGATCTCCTCCTGATATTGTGCGGATATTGGGGGATTTGGTCGCAGACAATTTCAACCATGCCATAGTTGACCAAATATACATGAATAATTTGTTAACACTTGAACCCGATCTGTCTGATTTTGGGAGCATTCACTTTAGGTTTGAGGAAGCAAAAAGGGTGGCTGATTTAGCTATGACCAATGCCATGACTGTCTCGTCGACTCCACTTCTTTATGGCGCCCTTGACTTTCATCAGACTTGGGGATTGCTGAGGAAATATTGGGTCCTGGCAGAGAAGTCAGGGTATGTAGCAGCTGTCCATGATCTTTCATACGACGAAGCTCGCAGAATGAACGCTGATCCACATTATGGGAATGAAGTAATAGAAAACCTCATTAGTAGTTTGTCAGATCCAGAGAAGCGACAGCAACTGAGAGAAGCACGCAATAGCCTACGCGAGTTCATTGCTTACTATGTCCACACAGTTGTCAGTCGATTTAAAGGAAGCGTAGACATCTGGAGAGTTGTGAACGAATTTGACATCAATCCAGAGAGCACCTGGGATCCTTACTTCTGGTTGGCTGGACCAGATTATCCCGATTTAGCCTTTCGAGCCGCCAGGGAAGCTGATCCCGAGGCCAAACTCATCATGAATCCTGAACAAATAAGCCCAGAGGCAAACGATGGTGACTGGTCTTTTTCAATCACTTTACCTGTGACTGAAAGACTTCGCGCTCAAGGTCTCATTGACGGAGTTGGCGATCAAGCGCACGAAAACGCTGCGCAGCCTTTTGATTGGGAAGCAAGGTTTGCTCTACTAGGGGAATATGGACTAGAAGTTTCAATCACAGAAAGGGATGTTGACCTTGGAGATATTTCAGGTAGCGACGCGGAGAGATTTACACTTCAAGCAGAAAGATATGCTACGTCTCTTAGACTCGCACTAGTGAATGGTGTGAGAACCTTTTCTTTCTGGGAATGTTTTGGTGACAAGTATAACTGGCTTGAACGTATGCATATCTCTAATTCCAAGGCTGACCCAACCTTGTTCTACGATGATGGTAACCCAAAACCTGCTTATTTTGCCGTGAAGAAAGAGCTTCAGGAGACAATAGATCAAGAGTGAGGTTTACTCGAGAACAAAGTCTTGTCCTCAAACGCGTCACCATCTAGAATGTGTTCACGCCGACACGGCTATGCGTAGGCAATTTGGGGGTTGCTCCCCCACGTGAGATCTCGTTCGGCGACTAAGGTGCTTCTAGCGTGGGCCACCGCGCGACTTAACTCAGACATTCAGACGGCTTCACCACCGATGGGCTGTTCTGCTCATACCAGCTGTCCGTGACGTGGAAGACGATATTTATCGAGGTATTTCATGCGTACCGCAACAGTAGACCGCAAAACCGGCGAAACGAATATCCACCTGACCCTGGCGCTCGACGGGCGGGGGGTGGCGGACGTGACCACCGGCATCGGCTTTCTTGACCACATGCTGACCCTGTTCGCCCATCACGGCTTGTTCGATCTGACCGTGCAGGCGGCGGGCGACCTGGGCGTGGACGCGCACCACACCGTCGAGGATGTGGCGATCTGCCTGGGCCAGGCGCTGGATCGCGCGCTGGGCGACCGCGTCGGGATCGTCCGCACGGCGCACAGCTACGTGCCGATGGATGAGGCGCTGGGGTTTGTGGCCGTTGACCTCAGCGGTCGACCGTATGCCGTGATCGAGGTCGCATGGCACACGCCGCTGCTCGGCACGATAGACCCCGACCTGGTGCGCCACTTCCTGGAGACGGTCGCAGTTCACGGCAGGCTCAACCTGCACGCGCGTGTCGAGGGCCGCAACGACCATCACCAGGCCGAGGCGCTGTTCAAAGCGCTGGCCCGCGCGCTCGACGCGGCGACACAGCTCGACCCGCGGCGGCAGGGGGTGCCGAGCACGAAGGGGACGCTGGCGTAGCGCGTGGAGGGTAGAGCGTGGAGCGAGCTGATTTGTGGATTGCTGTAGTTGATTATGGCGTAGGAAACTTGCGCAACGTGTACAAAGCGCTGGAGGCTGCCGGGGCGCCGGCGCGGATCGTGACCGAGCCGGGCGAGCTTGCTGGCGCGGCCGGGATCGTGCTGCCCGGCGTCGGCGCGTTCGGGGATGCGGCGGCGAACCTGCGGCGGGCGGGCTTCGAGGCGCCGCTGCTGGACGCCATCGCCGCGGGCACACCACTGCTCGGCATCTGTGTCGGGATGCAACTCCTGTTCGACCAGAGCGAGGAGATGGGCCGCCACGCCGGGCTCGGCGTCATCCCCGGCCACGTGCTGCGGTTTGCGGGTGATCCGACTTACGGAATGGAGCCTTCAGGCGGTTTGGTGGGCGTGCAACCGGCTAAAGCCTCGATTCCGGTGCATCGCCTCAAGGTCCCGCAGATCGGCTGGAACCAGCTTCATCACGCCGGGAACGACCCGCTGCTGGCCGGCGTACCCGACGGTGCGTACGCGTATTTCGTCCACTCCTACTACTGCGCGCCGGACGATCCCGCCGACATCGTTGCCACGACCGATTATGGCCGCGATTACGCCTCGGTGGTGCACCGCGGCCGCGTGTGGGGCATCCAATGTCACCCGGAGAAGAGCCAGGCGGTGGGACTGAGGATTTTGCGCAACTTCGTAGAGATCGTGAATGGGACACGGAGACGGGGAGACACAGGGACCGATGAAGGGGTGACGCAGTGGGCTTGATCATCTTCCCAGCCATTGATCTTCGTCGCGGCAAGGTCGTGCGCCTGCGCCAGGGCGATCCCGCCGCACAGACCACATTCGGGGACGATCCGGCCGCAGTCGCCCGCCGCTGGGCCGACCAGGGCGCCGAGTGGCTGCACGTGGTGAACCTTGATGGCGCGTTTTCGGACGCGAATCGCAAGAAAGGTCATTCTGAGGCGCGTAGCGCCGAAGAATCTACGACTTCGGTCAATGGTGCGCCGGATTCTTCGCTCCCTCCGGTCGCTCAGAATGACAGTGGCGGCGATAGTCCCAGCCTCGACCTTAGCCTTAACCTCAAACGCCTCGCCGAGATACGCGCTGCAACCGACATCCCGATCCAGTTCGGCGGCGGGATCCGCACCGTCGAAGACGTGGCGCGGGCGTTGGCGTTGGGCGCGGCGCGGGTCGTGCTGGGGACCGTTGCGGTCCGGCAGCCGGAGGTGGTGGCGCAGGCGGTCGCCCGCTTCGGCGCCGAACGGATCGTCGTCGGGATAGATGCGCGGGATGGCATGGTGGCGACGCACGGCTGGCTCGAGACGTCGGCGCTGGACGCGCTGACCGTGGCCCGGCGTATGAGCGATATCGGCGTCCTGCGGATCGTGTTCACCGACATCGCCCGCGACGGCACGCTGGCCGGCGTCAACGTCGCCGCCACGGCTGCCCTGGCACGGGAAAGCAGCCTCAAAGTCATCGCCAGCGGTGGGGTCGCCTCGCTGGGCGACATCCGCGCCCTGGCCGCTCACGCCGCCGACGGCATCGAGGGCGTGATCATCGGGCAGGCGTTGTATACGGGCGCAGTGGATCTTGCGGAGAGTTGCCAACTTCTCGGAAAAGTTGGCAACTCTCCGCAAGGGCAATAGGAGAACCCCATGCTCGCCAAACGCATCATCCCCTGCCTGGACGTAAAGGACGGCCGGGTGGTCAAGGGGGTCAACTTCCTCGAATTGCAGGATGCCGGGGACCCGGTGGCGCAGGCGCAGGTCTACGACCGCGAGGGCGCCGACGAGTTGGTCTTCCTCGACATCACGGCCAGCCACGAGCGCCGCGACATCGTGATTGACATGGTGCGCCGCGTGGCGGATTCGGTCTTCATACCGTTCACCGTGGGCGGCGGCATCCGCAGCGCCGACGACATGCGCGGCCTGCTGCTGGCCGGCGCGGACAAGGTTTCCATCAACTCGCCTGCCGTCCGCACCCCGGAACTGATCACCGCGGGCGCGACGCGCTTCGGAAGCCAGTGCGTGGTGGTGGCAATTGACGGCAAGTGGGACGGCGACCGCTGGCAGGTCTACATCAACGGCGGCCGCGTGCCGACGGGTCTAGAGGTCGTGTCATGGGCGCGCGAGGCCGAGCGGCTGGGCGCAGGCGAAATCCTGCTGACCAGCATGGATGCCGACGGCACCCAGCGCGGGTATGACATCGCCATGCTGCGAGCCGTCAGCCGGGCCGTTTCCATCCCGGTGATCGCATCCGGCGGGGCCGGCACCCTTGAGCACTTTTTTGAAGCGCTGACCGAGGGTGGGGCCGATGCCGCGTTAGCCGCCTCGCTGTTCCACTACCGGCAACTGTCCGTCGGGCAGGTGAAAGCGTACCTGGCCGGCCGCGGCGTCCCGGTCAGGCTCACGCAGGAGTAAAACGCAGATGGCGCAGGCAACCACAGATGCCCGATTCACCGATCCACGCATCCACCAATCTACCAGTTCACCGGCCGATCTTCGCTGGGATGAGCGCGGCCTGATCCCCGCCGTTGTGCAAGATGCGACCACCGACCAGGTTCTCATGGTCGCGTGGATGAACGCGGAGGCGCTGCGCCTGACGCTGGAAACCGGCGAGACGCACTTCTGGAGCCGGAGCCGGGGCGAGCTGTGGCACAAAGGCGCGACATCGGGCAATACGCAGCGCGTCACCGGCATCTGGGCCGACTGCGACGGGGACACGCTGCTGGTCCAGGTGGTGCCCGCCGGGCCCGCGTGTCACACGGGCGCAGTGAGCTGCTTTTATCGGGAGTTGCGCCCGGTCGAGCTTTTCTGAATTGAGTATGGAGCACCGCATGAGCGAGATCCTACAAGTTCTTTGGCATACCATCGAGGATCGCAAACTGAACCTACCGCCGGGGTCGTATACGGCGAAGTTGTTCGAGGCCGGGCTGCCGCGCATCGCACAAAAGGTCGGGGAGGAGGGGGTCGAAACCGTGGTGGCGGCCCTCAGCCAATCCGACGACCGGGTCGTCGCCGAGATGGCCGATCTGGTGTATCACTCTCTGGTGCTGCTGGCCGCCCGTGGGCTGCGGTGGGGCGAAGTGGAAGCGGAACTGGCCCGGCGTTTCAAGTAGAAGCGATCACCACTGAAAGCCGCCGCGAAACGGCACGAGACGCTGCGACAGGTTGGTGGCGTGCTCGGCCAAATGCTGCATGATCGTCTGCCACTCCTCGCTCGCCAGCGCCTTGTGCGCCGCCGCGAGATCGTCGGCCACAAAGCCGAGCAGGCGCGTGGGATATTTGCCGTAGGCTGTGTGCCAGGCGTCCGTCGGCGTCAGGCCTAGCTCTTGCGCCTTGGGCAGAAACTCCTCTACCACGAAACGCCGATACGCGTTCTCACGCCCGCCGCGAATGTCGTACGTGAGCAGGAGCTTGACCTGTTCGACCATAACACAACGCCTTTCCGGGAAATAAGAGCGTGGCATGATGCGCCACGCCGTGATTATAGACCACGCGCCCGCAAACACGCAAGGCAGAAACCGCCGATCGGGCGCCGTGAAATGAATAGTACCGCTTGTTTGACAGCGTTTGTTCGGAGCCTTATAATAGGCCGTTGTCAGCGGGGGAACCCGCCAGTCGTCATCCTCGAAGGAGTATCGCAATCGTGGGGCAGGAAGCAAGCATCGTCAATATCCCACCTCGCAAGGTCGTCAAAACCCTGGCTGTCGGACAAGAGGTGGAGGGCGTCGTCAAACGGGTAACCGAATTCGGTGCCTTCATTGACATCGGCGTGGGGCGTGATGGCCTCGTGCACGTGTCCGAGATGTCACAACGCCGAGTCGCCAAGGCATCGGACGTCGTCAAAGAGGGCGATAAGGTCCAAGTGTGGATCAAGGAGCTGGATCGGGACAAAAACCGCATCAGCCTGACCATGGTCGCACCCGGCACCATGACCTTACGTGACCTCGAAGAGGGAATGGTGGTCACTGGCCGCATTACCCGCCTGGAACGCTACGGTGCTTTCGTTGATATCGGCGTCGGCCGCGATGGTATGCTGCACGTCAAGGAAATGGCGCACGGCTACGTCGAGAAGCCCGAGGATCTCGTCACTGTTGGGGACGAGCTCCAGGTGCAGATCGTCGGGTTGGATACGCGGCGCGGTCGCATTGATCTGAGCCGCAAGGGCTTGCTGCCGCCGCCCGAAGCGCCTGCAGCCCAGACAATAGCCGCCCCGGCCGCGCCCGGAGACGCGAGTGCGGATGTGCCCGTGGTCGAAGAAGTGTTCCAGTCTCCTTTTGAGCTGGCCTTCCAGGAAGCGAACCAGAGCAGCCGCCGGAGCGGCGACCGCCGCAAGAAGACCCGCGTGTGGGACGAATACGAGGAAGAGGAAGACCTTATTCAGCGTACAATCGCCCACCACAAGAAGAGCAAGGGCATCTAGCTTCCCCGGATCAGCGTAGAATTCGACGGTGTGGGTGCTGTCGCTCACACCGTCTTTTCGCGTCCGCGGCCCGCACATCGTGCCACACCCCGATCATAGGTCCCCGCTCCAAAATAGCCCAAACCGCCTTTCTGCGGTATAATTGGCGTACGTAATGTTCCCAGGAGCGGTCATGAATAACCAAATCGAAATTTCCCCCAGCGCATTAGGGACTGTCAGACCGATCAGCATTGATGAAGAGATGCGTGGGTCGTATCTCGACTATGCCATGAGCGTGATCGTGGCTCGCGCCCTGCCAGATGCCCGAGATGGCCTCAAACCGGTGCAGCGCAGGATCCTTTATGCCATGCACGACATGGGGGTACGTGCTGGTACGCCCTACAAGAAATCCGCCCGTATTGTCGGCGAGGTGCTCGGTAAGTATCATCCACACGGCGATTCAGCCGTCTATGACACGATGGCGAGGCTGGCGCAGGACTTCAGCCTGCGCTATATGCTAGTGGATGGCCAGGGCAACTTCGGCTCCGTGGACGGGGACTCGCCCGCGGCGATGCGCTACACCGAGGCTCGCCTGGCGCGCATCTCCGATGCGCTGCTGGCCGACATCGAAAAAGACACCATTGACTGGAACGACAACTTCGACGGGAGCCTTCTGGAGCCTTCCGTGCTGCCCGCGCTGCTGCCCAATCTTCTGCTGAACGGCAGCAGCGGCATTGCGGTCGGCATGGCGACCAATATCCCGCCGCACAACCTGGGCGAGCTGGCCGATGCCATCGCCTACGTGATTGATCGTTGGGCCGAGCTCGACGAGATCACCGTGGATGAGCTGATGACGTTTATCCACGGCCCGGACTTCCCCACGGGCGGCCTGGTGCTGGGGATCGAAGAACTAAAACTGGCGTACGGCACCGGCAAGGGCCGCCTGATCATGCGCGCACGCACGCGGATCGAGGAGCTGGCCAGCGGGCGATTCCGCATCGTTGTCACCGAAATCCCCTACCAGCTCAACAAGAGCACCCTCCTGGAGCGGATTGCCGAGCTGGTGCGCGAGGGCCGCATCAACGACATCAGCGACCTGCGCGATGAGTCGGACCGCAAGGGGATGCACGTCGTCATCGAGCTCAAACGCGGCGCGGCGCCGCGCAAGGTGCTCAATCAGCTCTTCAAGTTTACCCCGCTGCAAAGCACCTTCGGCGTGAACATGTTGGCCCTGGTTGACGGCGAGCCGCGCCTCTTGAGCCTCAAACGCGCGCTCCAGATCTACGTGGATCACCGCCTGAATGTAATCACGCGGCGCACTAACTATCTGTTGCGCGCCGCGCGCGATCGGGCGCACATCCTGGAAGGGCTGCGGATCGCCCTCCAGTTCCTGGACGAGGTGATCCGGATCATCCGCGGCGCGGACAGCGCCGACGACGCCAAGGGCAAGCTGATCACCCGCTTCGGACTCAGCGACAAGCAGGCGCAGGCGATCCTGGATATGCAGTTGCGCCGCCTGGCCGCCCTGGAACGCCAGAAGATCGAGGAGGAATACAACACCCTGCTCGGCCAGATCGCCTACTACGAGAGCCTGCTGGGCGACCCTTCCCGCATTTTGGGCGTGGTGAAGGAAGAAGTCCTGGCGCTGAAGGAAAAATTCGGCGACAAGCGGCGCACCGAGATCGTGCCCGAGGCGGCGGAAATCTTCTCTGAGGAAGACCTGATCCGCCAGGAGGCCGTGCTGATCAGCGTGACGCAGGGCAGCTACATCAAGCGCACGCCGCTGGCAGCCTACCGCAGCCAGAAGCGCGGCGGCCGCGGGGTGCAGGGGATGCGCACGAAGGGCGAGGACGAAGTCGTGGATCTCTTCTCGGCCCACACATTGGATTACGTCCTCTTCTTCACCAACCGCGGCCGCGTCTACGGCCAGCGGGTCTTCGCCCTGCCGGAGTCGGCGCGCGACGGCCGCGGCCTGCCGATGGTCAACTTCCTGAACCTGGCTGCGGACGAGCGGGTGACCACCCTCCTCGTCGTCCCCGATTTCGAGCAGGCGGAATATGTCACCCTGCTCACCCGCCGCGGCCGCATCAAGCGGATGAAGCTGGGCGAGTTTGCGGACGTGCGGCCCAGCGGCATCATTGCCATGAACCTGGAGCCCGGCGACGAGCTCGGCTGGGCGCGGGCGACGTTCGGCAAGCAGGAATTCATCCTCGTCACGGCGGGCGGCAGGGCGCTTCGCTTTTCGGAGGACGAGGTGCGTCCCATGGGCCGGACGGCTGCGGGCGTGCTGGCAATGCAACTGCGCGATGATGACGCCGTCGCCACCTTCGATGTCGTCGAGCCGGAGGGCGATCTGCTGATTATCACGCAGAACGGCTACGGCAAACGCACTCCGCTGGAGGAGTACCCCGCACACAGCCGCAACACCGGCGGACAGTGGACCCTGGCGCACACCCGGTTGGACGAAACCGGCAAGATCGCGGCCGCCCACGTCGTGCAGACCCAGGATCAGATCACGCTCATCACGGCGAACGGCGTCGCCCTGCGCACCCCGGTCGAGGCGATCAGCCGGATGAGTCGCATGACGCGCGGGGTGCGCATCGTCCAGCCCGACAACGGCGACACCATCGTCGCCATGGCGCGGCTCGCCGCGTCTGTGGAAGCGGGCGAATCCGGAGAGATGAAGCCTGGGGGGCGCGGAGCGCAAAGACAGGAAGTCAGGGCGGGAGACGATAGCGGTGCCGAACCCGCGGTGGAAGAGGTTGACGGAAACGGCGAAATCTTCGAACCGGAAACGGCAAGCCCCCGAGCGTAGGTTCGCTGTCGGACGTTGTTGGAGAACATCCTATGACCCTAGCCACACTCCTGCGCCGCGGCGTGGGCCTGCAACTGGAAGTAATGACCGAAGCCTCGGCCGACGCGTTGGCCGAGACGCTGGTCGCGTTCGCCAACGCCGACGGCGGCACGGTGCTGCTCGGTGCAGACGTGCAGGGGAATGTAACCGGCGCGCTTCAGCCCGAAGATGCGGAGAGCCTGCTGCGCGCGGCGCTGTCGCAGAGCCGGCCGCTCATCCGCACCGAGTGGGAACGGTTCGAGGACCGCAACGGCCTGGCCGTGGCGATCAGCGTACCGCGCAGCACGGAGCTGCACTCGCTCACCGACGGCCGCGTCCTGGTCCGCACCCACGCGGGCAACGAAGTGTTGGATGGCGCCCGGATCAGCTTCCTGGCCGCGACCAAAGCCACCGGCGACTTCGAGCAAGAGGTCGTCGCCGGCGCCGCACGGGCCGATCTCGATGACGATATCATCGAAGACTACCTGCTCCGGCGCACGAAACGGCTGGGTCGCGACCCCGGCCAGACGGTGGACGAGCTGCTCAAGGCGCTCGGCGCGCTGAATCCCCAGGGGCAACCAACCGTGGCCGGCCTCCTCCTCTTCGGTAAGGCGCCGCAGTTCTTCCTGCCCCAGAGCGGCCTGGTATACGTGCGTTTCTCCGGGATCGAGCAGCGCAACCCCGCCGGGCAGACCATCTACACCCGCCGCGAGGATTTCAACGGCCCATTGGCCCGGATTCTGGAACAGGCCTGGAAGATCATGCTCCAGGAGATGCGCGGGGAGGCGATCGTGCGCGGGCTCACACGGGAGGATCGCTATCTGTATCCGACCTTCGCCGTGCGCGAGGCGCTTGTCAATGCGCTCTGCCACCGCGACTACAAGCTGACGGGGAAACGGGTCGAGGTGCGCCAGTTCGATGACCGGTTGGAAATCAGCAGCCCCGGCGGGCTGCCGGGCTACATGACGCTGGATAACATCGTCGAGGAACACTTCTCGCGCAACCCGCGGCTGGTCAACGGGTTGTTCGAGTGGGGCTACATCGAACAGCTTGGCTTGGGCATTGATCGCATGATTGACGAGATGGTGCAGTCCGGCCACCCGGTGCCCGACTTTCGCGCCACCCCTTATTCTTTCACCGTGGCGCTCAAACGCGGCAGCGGTGTGCCCCAGCCGCGGTCACAGCCGGAATGGGCCAAGGGCCTCAACGATCGGCAGGTCAAGGCCATGCACTATCTTCACACGTACGGCCGGATCAACAACAGCGACTATCGCACCCTCTGCCCGGATGTCTCGCCCGAAACGCTCCGGCTCGACCTGGCCGATCTGGTGGACAAGGGGCTGGCGGTCAAGATCGGGGATAAAAAGGGCACGTATTACATGCTGAAGTAAGGACCGATCTCAACGCACCAACGCGCGCCGTCCCGACGCCTTACCGCACCGGGTGCACGCTGAGATATTGCTTCAGAAACGGCTCCACCAGGTTGTCGCCCAGGATTTCATAGGACAACCAGCCCTGTGAGGCTGCGGCCACATAGATGGCGCCGCCTAACACATAACTGTCCTGCTGCAAGCAGGCGTCATACCACGCCAATTGTTCCATGTAGTTGCCGGGCGCGTCTTTCCCCATGCCCAGGCTATCCCAATAGGCGCCGAAATCTTGCCAGCCTTCCCCGGCCGGCCCGGGCCGGTTCACCACCAGGCCATCCAGGCCGATCTCCGTCAGCAGCAGCGGCAAGACGAGGTTGTTCGGCTCCAGATACTGCCGATAGACCTTGCGGTAGCGCAAAGTCAGCCAGCCCTCCTGCGCCGGATCGGTGCCCCAGCCGAGCGGATCCTGCGGCGAGCCGTACTGCAGCGTCGGCGCGCTGTACTCATGCAGGCCAAGATAGCCTTTGTGCGCGATGGCCGCCTCGATAGCCGGCCGGAAACTGGGCCACAATGCCAGGTCGGGCTGCCCCGTGCCAAAATTGCCGATCACCGAACGGACCCCCGCTGCGGCCAGGAGCTGCGTACGCGCGACCTCGAAACGCGCCAGCCGCGCCATCTGATCGGCATCGGTGGCGATCGGCTCGTTGTACGCCTCCCACGCGTCGAACGCGGCCAGGCGCCGCGGCTCGGCGGCGATGGGCAGCAGCTTATCGGCGAAGGCCTGCGCGGCGCCTTCCGGGTCGGTCAACGTGCTCAGATCGAGCTGCGGCAAGTCAATCCGTCCCACCAACAGCGTCTTTGGCGCAACCTGCTTAATTTCCGTCGCGAAGTTCGGGTCGTACTCCAGCGTCTTGACCAGGGCCACGTTGCCCGTGCGCAGCAGATCAAAGATGCGCGGGTCGTTGCGCGAAATGAACAGACCCAGCTTGCTGGGTGGGCCGGGCGGGAACGGCGTCGGCGGCGGAGTCGGCGTCGCCGTGGGCACAGGTGAAGCGGTCGGCGTCGCCGGTGCAGCCAGGGTTGCGCTGGGCGCAGTCGTCGCGGTATTGGTCGGCAAGGCCGAGGGTGTAGCGGTGGACGTAGCCGCCGGCCGCGGCGTGCGCGTCGGCGTCGGCGTCGGCGCCGCCGTGCGGGAACGGCACCCGGCCAGCAGCGCCAACGCCCCCAGGCTCCCCAGCGAGCTGAGGAAGGCCCGCCGGCTCAACTTGCGGCCGGATGCTTCGTCAGAAGGATGCTTCATGCTGTATCAGGCTCCGATAACCCAAACCATATCCCAATTCTGTTTGGGTTATCGGTTGGGTTATGAGGAAACGCTATGCTGCCCACGCAGCATGGGCGTCTCAGAGAACCATCTCCCAAAATACCATATCCCAATCTCTTTGGGATAACTTGGGTTATCCCGGTTCGCACAACTCCTTTGCGCTCCACACCGCCCGCTGAACCTTGGTCTGCACACCGAGCAGATCGTGCAGCGCGGCCCGAAAACCAGCAGGATTCCCGGTGGTGAAGTAGCGGTGGCGTGGCTCGCCGCCCGCTGCAGCCAGCCAACCGTGCGCCGCCAACACGCGGCCGGTCTGGCGCGCCACCGCAGGAGCCGGATCAATCACCGCGACGCCCGGGCCGGCCTCCGCCTCGATCACCGACCGAAGGAAGGGATAGTGGGTGCACCCCAGGACCAGTTGGTCAATGCCGGCCGCAAGCAGCGGCGCAAGATAATCGCGCACCGCGTCGCGGGCTGCCGCCGTCCGTAGCTCACCCGCTTCGACCAAGGGCACGAGGCGGGGGCACACCTGGGTGTGCACGGTGACATCGCCCGCGTAGCGGTCAAGCAGGCTGGCGAACAGCTCGCCCTGAAAGGTAGCCGCGGTGGCGATGACACCGATGTGCCCGGTGCGCGTCTGTGCGACGGCCGGCTTCACTGCAGGCTCCATGCCGACGAACGGTACAGCAGGAAACTCAGCTCGGAGCGCGTGCAGCGCCGCGGCCGAAGCCGTGTTACATGCGACGACGATCACCTGCGCGCCCTGAGCCAGGAGAAACCGGGCAATCGCCTCCGAAAGCGTGCGAATCTCGGCCAAAGGTCGCTGTCCGTACGGTGCGTTCGCCTGGTCGGCCAGGTAGATGACGGGGTGCGCCGGCAACTGCGCCGCGATCTCACGCACTACCGACAGTCCGCCGACGCCGGAATCGAAAACGCCGATGCAGGGCGCGGGCGACGAGAGCTTTGCGTCCGACACGTCGCGATCTCCTCCCTCAGGCGCGATCTCGCGCCGCCGCGACGAACGCGGCAAACAGCCGCCGCGCCAACGGATCGGTGTTGAACATGCCTTCCGGATGCCACTGCACCCCCAGGGCAAACCGCTGGCCGGGCGCCTCGATGCCTTCGATCACGCCGTCCGGCGCCCAGGCGGTCACGATAAACCCATCCGCCGGACGCTTGACCGATTGGTGATGAAAGCTGTTGGTGGCAAGCTCCTCCACGCCCAGGATGCCGGCGAGGCGGCTCCCGGCGGCCACGTGCACCGGATGCACCGGCTGCGGCCACGGCGTTTCGCTCAGCAGGTGGCTGTGGCGCAGCGCGTCCGGCACCTGGGCGGGCAGATCCTGATAGAGCGAGCCGCCCGCGGCCACGTTGAGCGCCTGAATGCCGCGGCAGATGCCGAAGATCGGCAGATCGGTCTCCAGCGCCCAACGCGCCAGCGTAAGCTCACTGGCGTCGCGCGGGACATCCACCTTGCCCAGCGCAGGATGCGGCGTCTCGCCGTACTCCGCCGGATCCACGTCCACGCCGCCGGCCAGGCACACCCCATCCAGCCTGGTGAAGAACGCGCGCAAGGCGTCGGCAGGCTGGCCAAGCGGGATAACGACCGGCAGCGCGCCGGATGCGGCCAGCGCGGCCGGGTAATTGCCATTGAACTGAAAGTAGCGGGCCCCAGGGCCGGATGGCGGTTCCAGGCTGGCCGCGGGGATGCCGATCAACGGGCGATACGCTGTCGAATTCAAGCATCTGCTCCCATAGCTGCGATGAGTCGGTGGGGAGATTATACTGCCTTGCCCGATCGCGGGCAAACCGTTTGTTTTGCCCTCCATCACCCCCTCTCCTGGCGGTCCGCCTTCCTCCGCCAGGAGAGGGGGCAGGGGGTGAGGTGTTTTGACACCACCACGGGGCTAAGCTATAGTTACCACATGGCTACCCAACCTCTGCCTGCCGTCCGGCGCATCGGCCCTGCGACCCTTGCCGGCCTGGCGCTGCTCATGCTCTTCGCCGCGCTCTACCTGCTGACGCTCGACGATGGCCTGCGGCCCGGCGAACTGGCCGGCGGCGACCTGATCACGCACCAATACGCGCAGGTGCAGGGCCGGCCCAGCAACGCGCCCGGCTATCCGCTTTACACGATGGGCGGCTGGCTCTGGTTCCGCGTCGGCCGTGCGCTCCTGGGCCAGGCGCACAACCCGATCCAAATTCTTTCATCCTACTCGACGTTTTGGGCGCTGCTCGCCCTGTGGTTGCTCTACCGGCTGCTCTTGCGGACGGCGAAATGGCCGGTTGCGTTCCTTGTAACCGCCTTCTATGGCGTCACGTATTTCTTCTGGTACTACGCCGTCACCACCGAGCAGTACGCGTCGGCGGTGGCATGGACGCTGGCGGTCGTGCTGCTGGCTTTCCGTTGGGCCGATGGCCGCCGCGACCGCGACCTGCTGGCGCTGGCCCTGCTGATGGGCGTGGCGCTGGCCCACATGATTACGGTTCTGGCGATCCTGCCGCCGCTGCTCTGGTTCGTGCTGCATAAGGACCCTGGCCTGCTCCGCCGGCCCCGGCTGCTGGCCAGCGCCTTCGGGCTGGCGCTGTTACCGCTGCTGAGCTATCTGTTCGTCTATGTTCGCGGCGCGCAACACCCGGAGTGGCGCGGCGCCGGCGAATGGACCAACGCCTGGCAATGGTTCCTGGCTTTCGTTTCGACGAAACAGGGCCGCAGCGAGCTAACCTGGTCGCTCAGGCCGTTCTTCACCGCCGAATTCCCTGCGCTGATCTGGCGCGAGCTCACATGGCCGGGATTGCTCGCCGGGCTGGCGGGCATCGCCGCGTTGGGGCGCCGCCGGGCCGCGCTGCTCTACATCACGCTTCTGATCTATCTCGTCTTCTGCTGGATTGACCGGCTCGGCAACTGGTATCAGGTCATCATGCCCGCCTACGCGCTGATCGCGGTGGGGCTGGGCGCCGGGATCGGCTGGCTGTGGCGGATGTGCCAGGGGACAGAAGAACGCACCCTGTTGGGCCCGCCAGAAAACGCAGACATCCCAAGCCGTCGGGCCGCAAAGGGATCAGGTCTATCCCGCGCCTCCGTACCCCTGCTCCTCTGCGCAGGACTCACCGCCCTCGTGCTCTACCGCGGCCTCCGCTCCTACCCGCGCGCCGACGCCAGCGGCCGCGCCGAAGACACGGGGTTGCAGCCCGGTTGGGCCATCCTGGCGGATGAACCGCCGGCCGGGACCGCGGTGCTCGGAACGGAGGCGGAGGAACTGGCCCTCAACTATCTGACAGAAATCTGGGGGCGGCGGCCGGACATCCGGAGCGTGACCAGCGCTGAGGCGCGGACACTGCTGCAGGCAGACAAGCCGCTGGCCGTCACCGTCGCCGCACTGCCGCTGGTCACGGAGGAGGTCAGCCCGGATGCGCACTACAGCGCGTTGGGCGCCACGCTGATCGCGGTGCGTGGGATGCCAGACACCGCCCCGCCGCCTGGGCCAGACTTCCAGCCCTGGCAGCACGATTTCAGTGGCGAGCTACAGTTGATCGGCGGCCGGTTCGAAACACGAAGGATGACAGGGGAAACCGTGGTGCTGCTCTTCTGGCAGGCGCCCGCCGCGCCCGCGCAGGATTGGTCGGTCTCGGTGCGATTGACGCGCGACGGGGCGGAAATCGCCCAGCAGGATCAGGCGCACCCTGTGGCCGGCGCGTACCCCACCGCGCGCTGGTCGTCGGGCGAGGTCGTCGCCGACGCCTATGCGTTTCACCTGCCCCCGGGCGTCGTGGCCGACGGTGTAACGGTCATTCCCTACCGGACCCAGGGAGACGGGAGCTTCGTCAATTTGGATGTGGCGCGCTTCACGTTGCGGTAAGCGGCTGACACAACCACTCGCCCAACTGCGCGGTGGACTCAATCACCAGGTCCGCATCGCCGAAGTCATCATTTTCCCCGAACCCGCACAGCACGCCGACGGCCAGCGCGCCCGCCGCTTTCGCCGCACGCACATCCACCTCGGTATCGCCGACCATCACGCACTGCTGAGGCGGCACGCCGAGCTTCTCAGCCGCCTTCAGGACCGGCATCGGGTGCGGCTTCAGGCGACGCGTATCAGTGCGCGTGATCACCGCGGAGAACAGCGCTGACAGACCGTACTGCGACAGGAACTCCAGCGCTTCATGCTTGTTGCGGCTGGTGACGACGCCCAGCCGGTAGCGCGACGCCAGCTCATGCACCGTCTCCACCGTGCCCACCACCGCAAGGAAGTTATCGGCTTTGCGATGCCCTTTCCAGCGATGCAGTGCATCGCTCAAGCGGAACAACACTCCGTCCAACTGCAGTGTATCCAGGAAGGTGATCAACCCGTTGACCGATGACTCACTGCGCATCAGCCAGCGACGAGCGAGCCGGAGACGCTCATCCTCCGGCACCCATTTAAACAAACGGAGACGCCGGGCAATCGCGGCCACCGCTTCATCATCGGTCTCGATCAAAGTGCCGTCGAGATCGAACAAGATGGCGCGCACGCCGCGTTCGGCCACCCGTCCGGCCCAAAAGTGTGACCGATCAACCGTCGGTTCGGGCGCGGGGAACGGCTGCAAATCGAACAGCTTGCGATAGGCGTAGCCCAGGAGCAGACGGAGCGAAGCCATTGTGGGCGCAGCCAACAGCACCCCCAACACGCCGCCCAGCTGCAGCCCCGCTAACGCGCCGATGATCACCACCGCAGGGTGCAAACGCACGCGGCTGCCGACCAGGTACGGCACGAGGAACAAATTCTCAAACTGTTGCAGCAGGAAATACGACCCGGCCACCAGGATCGCGAAGCCGACGTTGGGCAGCGGCAGCCAGCTTGATCCCAGAAACAAGGCGATCAAGACGCCCGGAATCGCCGCGACCACCGGGCCGATGGCGGGGACCAGTTCCATGACCCCCGAGATCAATCCCAGCACCGGCGCATTGCGCACGCCCAGGAACGTCATCATGAGCCCGACCACGCACGCCATCACGGTCGCGACCAGCAGTTGCCCGCGCACGAACGCATTCCAGACGCGTGTCAAGTCGCCCCACAGCCGTCCCAGCTCGGGCCGCCAGATTTCCGGGATGTTGCGGGCGACGAACCGGCCGAAGCGCGGGGCATCCCGGACGGCATAGAAGCCAAAGACCATGACAAACAGCGTCCAGACAACGCCGCTGACCGCGCTGCGCACAACCACTGCGGCGCTGCCCGCCAGGGGCCCCCACAGGCCCTGTAGATTCTGTACGCTGGAGATGTCAGGCCCGCCCAACAAGCCGGTCAACCAGTGGTTAACCGGTTGATAGAACGGGCCTAAATCAATGGTCAGTGTGGAAGTGATCTTGAGCGGTTCCGGTTCGACCTTGAGCAGCGCCTGCCCGACGTTGACCAGCGTGTTGCTGAAGGCGGTGAACGCGTTGACGGCCCACGGCGCGATAAGCGCGGGGATGGTCAACAGCAACAGGACAACCACGATTTGTGAGACCAAAGCGACCGGGGTGCGCGGCCAGCCGGTGCGCCGCAGAATCCAGCCGACGGGCAGGGAGACGAGGTAGGCCAGGAGCAGTGCGATGATCACCGGTGGAATGAGTTGACGCGCTCGCACCAGCAACCAAACTGCGCCGATCAGTAGAGTGACAGTGACCAGTTGCTTAAAAAACGGACTCCACCGAGTGTTCATCGGATAACGCCGATTTGTTCAGGCGGCCAATAGCGGAACACCGCATGCCCCACGATCTGATCCAACGCCACGGGGCCAAAAATGCGCGAGTCTCGGCTGGCGATGCGGTTATCCCCCATGACAAAGACGTGCAGCGGCGGCACCACCCACGAGCGCCCGTTGCCGGACGTGGGCTGCGTAAGATAGGGCTCGGCGATCGGCGTGCCATCCACATAGACGCGGCCATCGGTGACGGTGATCCGCTCGCCGGGCAGCCCGATGACCCGCTTGATCAGCAGCTCCGGGCCGCCGGTGGGATCCTGGATCACCACGACATCCCCGCGCTGCGGACCGTGCAGGCGGTAGCTCACCTTCTCGATCACCAGGCGTTGGTCGGTGTGGAGGTTTGGCTCCATGCTCTGGCCGTAGACGCGGGTCGCTTGCGCCAGAAAGACATGGATCAAGAGGGCAATGGCGATGGCTGGGACCAGCGTGCTGAGCGCGTCAAGGGCCAGCCCGACCAACCAATGCCGGGGTTTAGGTGTGGGC
>CAZYGI010000030.1:0-41459 GCA_964647255.1 uncultured Anaerolineales bacterium
CGCGTGATGCAAAAAATCGGCATGCGCCACGAGGGCACGCTGCGCGAGCACATGTTGAAGTGGGGAGTCTTCGAGACCATGGAATACTACGCCATCCTCCGCAGTGAATGGAAGGCCGAGGCTTCAAAATGATCAGGGAAATCAGGTGAATCTGCGTCCCAACTCCGGAACATCTCGCTACGATCCGCCCGCTGGCCTGGTAGCGTTAGGCACGCGCGTCGAGATCGAGCTGATCTCCGAAACGGGCGAGGCTGAGCGGCTGGCTTGCGACATCGTACCCGACGCCGCAGCCGATTTTGCGGCCGGCTTTCTCGGCGCGGGCACCCCGCTGGCCCGCGCCATCATAGGCCGGCCGGTCGGTGCGACCGTACCCTACGCGCAGGCCGACATCGTCGAGGTGCGCATCGTGTCGGTGACGCACAGCCGGCGTTCAGCAGAGAAAGACGCTGCCGCCGCACGCCAGGCCGCCACAGAAGAGGCCGTGCTGCGGGCCAAAACCGACGAGCTGGTGCAACTCGTCCCCAGCCACGTGCTGCTGACGGCCGCGCACAACGGCGGGCTGGTGGCCGGCGCGTTCGCCGGCGACCGGCTGGCAGGCTTTGTCTTCAGCTTCCTGGGGTTCCATCAGACAGAGCGAGAGCGCCGCCTCAAGCACTGCTCGCACGAACTGGGCGTCCATCCCGACTTCCGGGGCGCCGGCATCGGCGCTGCATTGAAGATCTACCAGCGCAGCTTCGTGCTGAGCCAGGGCCTGGACCTGATCACCTGGACCTACGATCCCCTGCTGGCACGCAACGCGCAGCTCAACATCGCCAGGCTGGGTGCGATCTGCGACACGTATCTGCCCGATCTCTACGGCCCCATGCGCGACGGCCTCAACGCCGGGCTGCCCTCCGACCGCTTCCAGGTGGCGTGGTGGATCAATACGCCGCACGTCGCTGAACGCCTGGCCGGCGCGGCGACACGCCCCGGCCGCCTGGCCGAGCATCTGGCGGCGGGCGCGGTCCTGGTCAACCCGCCCGGGGACGACGGCGCGCCGCAGCCGCCCGCTCCGCCGTTCGATGCGCCCGCGGCCGACATCGTCCTGGTCGAGATCCCCGCCGACTTTACGGCGCTCAAGGCCGCCGATCCCGCGCTTGCGCTGCGCTGGCGGCTTGCGGCGCGCGGTGCGTTTGCCGCGCGGTTCGCGCAAGGCTACGTCGTGGCTGATTTTGTGCGCGATGCAGGGCGGGCAGTGTATGTGTTGAGACGCGAGAGACCCTGTCCCCAGGAGAAATCCCATGCACATTGACCGCATCACCCTTCACCATCTGCGCATGCCGTTGGTCGCGACATTCGAGACATCGTTCGGTCGCATCACCGACCGCGACTGCATCCTGATCGAGGTGCGCTCCGAAGGGCTGACCGGCTGGGGCGAGTGCGTGGCCGACCGCGACCCCGGCTACGCCTACGAGACGTCGGGCACGGCCTGGCACATCCTGCGTGACTTTCTTGCGCCCGCGCTCCTGGGGCAAGACGTGGCCGGGCCGGACGATTTCCAAGCCCGCGTACGTCAAGTGCGCGGACATCCCATGGCGAAGGCCGGGATCGAGCTGGCGTTTTGGGATCTGCTGGGCAAGCGCCAGGGCCAGTCGGTGCGCGCGCTGCTGGGCGGCGAACGCGAAGCCGTGGCGGTCGGCGTTTCGGTCGGCTTGCAGGCGTCGCCGCAGGCGCTGGTCGAGACGGTGGGCCGCTACCTGGGGCAAGGCTACGGCCGGATCAAAATCAAGATCAAGCCCGGCCGCGACGTGGGCGACGCGGAGGCGGTCCGCCGCGCGTTCCCGGACATCCGCCTGCAGGTGGACGCGAACTCGGCCTACACCCTCGGCACCGCGGCGGCGTTGCAGCCGCTGGACGACCTGGACCTGCTCCTGATCGAGCAGCCGCTGGACGAGGACGATCTCTGGGATCACAGCAAGCTCCAGGCCCGGTTCCGCACGCCGATCTGCCTGGACGAGAGCATCCTCTCCGCCCGGCACGCGCGGCAGGCGCTGGAGATGAAGTCTTGCCGGGTGATCAACATCAAGGCGGGCCGCGTGGGCGGACTGAGCGAGGCGATCGCCATCCACGACCTGTGCCGGGCGGCCGGCGCACCGGTCTGGTGCGGCGGGATGCTGGAGACGGGCGTGGGCCGCGCCGGCAACCTGGCGCTCGCCAGCCTCCCCGGCTTCACCCTGCCCGGCGACATTTCAGCGACGGACCGATACTATGCGGAGGATGTGACCGAGGAGCGGTTCAGCCTCAACCCCGACAGCACGATCAACGTGCCGGATGGGGTCGGGCTGGGCGTGACCGTGGATGAGGACGCGGTGGCGCGATTTTGTGTCAAGAGGTGGCTTAATGGCGCAATTACGGTTCGACTCCAATCATAACGAGTGGCACGGCTGGAACGCCGCGGCCCTGACGGATAACATTATAGAATTCAGCCTCATAGTATGGAACACCAGAGCTCATCTCAGCCTGAAGAGCTTTCATGGGTAGGATTTCTATGCCCACATCTATTTGGTCTCCAACGTAGAAAGCAAGATGTTTTACGAAAAGATCATAAGCCACAAAGGAGTACTTGCCGAACTGAACCTCAATGGCGACCCTGTCTTTGACGAAATCTGTCTGGTTATAACTGAAGAAGGGTTTTTCGCCAGCGGCTTCGATCTCTGCTTTTTGTTCTCGAGGATTCATGGTTAGCGTCTTGCGAATGAGCTTCTCTGACCGTGTTACCCAATAGCTGACTCTGCTCTCGGCCCAGCCTTGCTTTCGGAGCAACTGTCTGAACGTGTTGTTCATCTCGACCGGACTGTAGAATAGTCTTCCCTGTGTCCGCTTTTCTTCTGATATTTTAGTCTTGCAAGCATTAGCATCAACAGCGGCGACTACCGACTCCACCTCTTGCCAGAGCAATGGCCTTCTGACGAGAAGAAACTCCAAACCGTTTAAATGGGAGTAGGCTTCAGCTATCTTCATGGCATGAATACTCCTGCTGCTTTTCTAACAAGATAGGCTGCTGAGAGATGGTTTCGGTATATCTGGTACTCCAAGGAGAAAGGGACAGTTTGTTTCCTGCCTGCTTAGGATCATACACAGGTCTACCCATTGGTCGCGTCTTGAGAGTCCCCGCTATTGCCTGGGCTATTCTGCTACGTGCAAGTTCCACATATTTTGGCGTGATTTCAGCGCCTACACCACGACGGCTGTGCCGGACCGCAGCAATGATGGATGTGCCGGTTCCTAAAAAAGGATCAAGCACCCAGTCTCCCTCACTGGTCATTGATAGGACCAACCTCTCAATTAGCTCAACCGGAAACTGACATGGATGCTCGGTCTTTTCAATATGATTGCTTTTCACGTTCGGAATAATCCACACATCGCCTGGATTCTTGCCCAATGGATTGCCGGAGTAATCGCCAGCATTGGGCCCTTTGAAATGCTTCTTTCCAGGATATTTCTGAGGTACGCGTACGGGATCAAGATCGAATGTATAATCGTCGGTCTTTGTGAACCAGATGATCGTTTCGTATCTGCCGGAAAAACGGTTGGTACAGTGCAGCCCATGTTCAAAATGCCAGATTATCCGATTGCGCATCTTCAAGCCGAGATCATTGAACACCGGATACAGAATCGCATCCAACGGAATGATGGCACCACGATCAACGTAGTTTCCAACCTGCCAGCAGATGCTACCTCGTGGAGAGAGCACGCGTACGCACTCACGAATGACATCTGCTTGTTGAGTGAGGTAAGATTCTAACTTCAACTTCTTTTCGTACTCTTTCCCGATGTTATAGGGCGGCGAGGTTACGACAAGTTGGATTGCTCCATCTGGGACTGTCTTGAGTAGATCAAGACAGTCACCCATGTAAACTACGGCGCGCTCGGAGGGAAGAAACTCGGCTGCAATCGTGATCTGCTCGAACATTGTGTCCACCAACTGTTGATTTGAAACGTAAACACCTGCAAATAAGACTCCACCTTTGAGGAAGTATATATCAAAGCGCGCTTATTGCCAAATCTATCGAACAAATGTACGCAGATGCTTATTGTCCCGCATCAGAATTAGCCGCAAACAGCCTCTCGAACGGGATCTCCACCCGCGCGTCCCCGGCGATCACGCGGCAGAGCATCCGCAGCAACGGCAGCTCGTCGCCGCGGATCAGCCCGCGCGCTTCCCAGACCGGCAGCGCCTGCGCCAACTGCTTGATGACGTATGCGCCTTCGAGCGTCTCCCCGGCCATCTCCCGCACGGCCTCGGAATAGGTCAGGCCTGCGCCCAGCAGCCGCCCCAGGCGGATCGTCCGGCCGCCGGCGCAGGTGACGTACTGATCGCCGACGCCGGGCAGCCACGCCACGTTCTCCGGGCCGCCGCCCATCAACGCCACGATGCGCGTCATCTCCCGCGCGCTGGCCCCGAAGAGCGCCGCGGCCGGGTTGTGCATGAACGCGCCGGCATCGTCCGGCCCGCCCGCCCGGTCGAGGAGACCGGCCGCCATCCCCACCGCGACCGTATACGCGTTCTTGAGCGCCGCGCACGTCTCCACGCCGATGATGTCGGTCGAGGTCCAGATGTGGTAATAATCCGTGGCGAAGGTCGCGCGCAGCCGGGCCAGCGCCGCCGCGTCGCGCGAGGTGAAGACCACGCACGAATGCCGCCGGCCGGCGAGCTCACCCGCGATGCATGGCCCGCCGATGGCCGCCAGCGTCACCCGATCGCGCAGCGCCGCGGGCAGCTCAGCCCGCAGCACATCGGGCAGGATGCGCGGGTTGCCGTCGGACGACGCTTCGAGGCCCTTGGTCACCGCGATCACCGTCGCGCCGGGCCAGAGCAGCGGCCCCAGCGTCCGGCTGATCCAGTGCACGCCCAACGAATTGACGCCGGAGACGATCACGTCCGCGCCGTCCAGCGCTTCTGCCAGGTCCTCGACAAAGAATGGCCTCACGCGGCCGGGCAGTTGCCGCCGCAGCCGCGGGTGAACCCCGCGATCCAGGCACGACCGGATGATCTCCGCGTCCAGGTGCGTGCCGACGAGCCGCACCTCATGCCCGTTGTCGGCCAGCGGCCACGCCACCGCCGTGCCCATCAGGCCGGCGCCGAGTATCGTAATAATCGCCATGCAGGATAGACCTCCGTATTGGATGCACCGAAAGATGATCAGGCAGTTATTCCCAGATGCCGTGCGACCCGGTCGGCCAGTGCATCAACTGCATCGTGCGGATCGCGTTCGATGATGGCAATACTATGCGCCCTGCTTTCACGCTCCAGCACTGTGGAGATGGTCGCATCGTGCGCGAGAAACTGCCGCCACCTTCTCTCCGGCTGCGGAAGCGCCCAGATCCAGCTCCGCATCTCAGCGCGATCTTCGGCTGTTGTCCACAGATGAACGCGTTCCTCATCTGTGGTCGTCAGACAAACAATCCGGCGTGCCGAGAGCACTTGGGCGATCAGCGACGGGTGCGTGATCCCCCCATCAATCAAGATGGCTTGTGTCGCGGACCCAGCCGCCAGATCGTCGGCCAGCAGATCAAGGTATTCTGCCGTCGTGGTCCGGTTGAACGCGTTGAACTCATCTTCCGACAGATCGAGCGCCCATGCGAGCGGATTCTCAGCCGATAACCAGGCTGTGTTTGCCGGGTGACGCTGTGGGGCGTAGCGAGGGATGTACGCGCGGTAGATGTGCTCATCCATATCATAGACGGCGACCCCGGTGCGTTCCGCGATGGCCCGGCAGAGGGTTGACTTTCCGGCGCCGGCGCCGCCGATGACCCAATAGATGCGGTTCCAGCTCGCAAACACCGGTCGGGCCTTCTCAATCAGCTCCGGATTAACCTGGAACATCGCGCCTCCCGCGAATTGCTCAGCACCCATTACTCACCCCGACTACACGCTTCCCCGGCGATCTTCCCCGTTACCCACGCCCACAGGAAATTGTACCCACCGATGGGGCCGAACGCGTCCAGCAGCTCGCCGCACAGGGAGAGGCCGGCCGCGTGGCGGCTTTCCAACGTGGCCGCGTTCACCTGATCCAGCGCCACGCCACCGCCCGTGACCTCGGCGGTCTTGTAGCCCTCGTGCCCCTGCCAGGGCAGCGGGTAGCGCGTAAGCAGCTCCACCAGCCTGGCCCGATCCTCACGGCGCAACTGGGCCAGGTAGGCCAGGCGCAGGCCGGCCTCGTCGAGCAGTTGATCGGCCAGGCGTTCGGGCAGATGGCCGCGCAGCAGCGTCGAGACCGGGCCGCGCGCCGAGCGCAGCGCCGCCTCCCAGGCCGCCGCATCCAGCGGCGTCCACTGGACATGGAATGCGGGCCGCTCTCCCCCGACGAAGGTGGAGCGGGCCGCGAGGTGCGAGAGGTTCAGCACCGCAGGGCCACTGTAGCCGCGCCGCGTGAACAAGAAGCCGCCCTGAACAGAGGTTGAGGGGGACTGCACCGTGATCGTCACCGGGAGCGAAATCCCAGCGAGCGCGTGATGGGCCGCGACGTCGGTCGTCAACGGGACCAGCGCGGGATAGGTCGGGATCATGGTGTGGCCGAGCGCCCTGGCGATCGTCAAGCCCGCGCCGTCGCTGCCGGTGGCCGGCGCCGACAGCCCGCCCGTCGCCAGCACGACCCGGCTCGCCAGGAGCGCCCGGCCGTCGGCCAGCGTGACCCGCCAGTCCGCGCCGTCCGGGCGGAGATCGGCCACGCGCGCACCGGTGTGCAGGGCCACGCCCCGCGCCTGCGCCGCGTTGAGCAACGCATCCAGCACATCCTGCGCCCGGTTCGTCGCCGGGAAAAGCTTTCCGGTCTCCGGCTCCGTCGCCAACGGGAGGCCCAGGTCTTCCTCGAAGAAGCGGCGGACCGCGGCCAGCGGCCAGGCGCGCAGGATCTTCGCCACAGTGTGCGGCGATCCATCGGTGACGAAATCGCCGGGCGCAGCCTGCGACGGCAGCACGTTGCACCGGCCGCCGCCGCTGACCAGGATCTTCTTGCCCGGACGGTCGCCGCCCTCCAGCAGGAGCACCGGCCGCGGGCCGGCCGCGGCGAACAGCGCGGCCATCAGCCCCGCCGCGCCCGCGCCGACGATCACCACCGGCGGTTTCAGATCGGCTGGCATTGTCATCGTCTTATCTGACCTCAGTCACTTTCATTGCGGGCAAGTATACCACATGCCCGGCACGCCGAGCAGCAACGCCTTTGGCGACCGCGCAACCGCGACATTTTTGCTCGCGACCTGAGGCGCGCGTCCTGAGCAGAGCACGGCGCACGGGGTCCCTGGCCTTGCATAATCCACACTCCGCGCCATGCGTAGTCGAAGGATGCGGCCTGGGCGGAGTCGCTCCGCTTGGGCTGTACAACGAAGATGCGCTACTGATTTCGTTACAGGTCCTCATCCGAGCGGTCGCCACAGAAATGCCCGTCGCCCTGCGCGGTCCGCACCGTGATTTCACCCCACTTCGCCTCAGGGTCATTCAATTCTCTCGACTGTCACCCTGAGCGGGTCAACAAATAGCCGCTTGATACGGCGAACATCCAGCGAAGGGTCTCGTCAGGGTGTGCGAGATGCTTCGCTGAGGTCTTGCCGTTGGCGAGGACTGCATCGCAGACCCGCTCAGCATGACTTTTCAGGAGAATTGAATGACCCTGACTTCGCCTTGCGCGGCTTTGACACATCCCCGCGCATCGTCGTATAATCTTGCCAGGAAGTCTCCCCCCTTCCCATCGCTCTGGTTCGCCGCTGCGTCCACGCGGAAGGAGGGATCATATGCCCCGCCCCCGAGCGCCCCTGTTTGTCTCCCTGGCTGTCATTGTCATCGTCCTGTTCAATCTGCTCCCGCTTTCTGGCCGCGCCCAAGCGGCGGATCACGTAGTGATCAGCGAAGTGATGTACGATCCGCCGCAGGGCGGAACCGACAGCGCCTACGAGTGGGTCGAGTTCTTCAATCCCGGCAACGAGGCGATCTCGTTGGCCGGTTGGACTCTGGCCGACAACACCAACAGCGATCTCCTGCCGATGTTCACCTTGCCGCCGGGCGAATATCTGGTGGTCGCCGCAACTGCCGCGGGATTCGCGGCTAACTACCCCGCCTTCACCGGCAACGTGACTTACCTGGAGGGAACCATCGGCAACGGGCTGGCGAACGGAGGCGATCGCCTCCACCTGCTGGACCCCAATGGCCACATCATTGATGCGCTGAGTTACGGCACAGACACGAGCGTGTTTACCCTGACGCGGCCCGCCGGAAGCGAGGGACACTCTATCGCTCGCGTGCCATCCGATCGTGACAGCGACACCGCAAGCGATTGGCTCGATCAGCCTGCGCCCAACCCCGGCGGTCCAGGAACCGCGCCGGCGCCGACGGGCACCACGACGCCAACCGCCACGGGCACACCGACCCTCACGCCAACGCCGACCGCGACGGACGATCAACTCCCGGCCGATACCGCGACCCCATCGGCAACCTCGCCCGCGACCGCCACGCCCAGCACCGCAGGGCCCGGCGACGTCGTGATCAACGAGATCATGCAGAACCCCAAGGTGGTCGGAGATGGCGCAGGCGAATGGTTCGAATTGTTCAACGCCACCGGCCGCGCCATTGATCTGAACGGCTGGACGATCAAGGATGCCGGCTCCGATCATCACCGCATCCAGAACGGCGGACCGCTGTGGCTGCCTGCCGGCGGCTATCTGGTATTGGGCAACAACGCTAAGGCTGCAGCAAACGGCGGCGTGCCGGTCGCATACGTCTATAAGAGCTTCACGCTCGGCAACGGCGACGATGAGGTCATCCTGCAGGACGGGCTCGAAAGCGAGATTGATCGTGTGGCGTACGACGGCGGCCCGGCGTTTCCCGACCCCGACGGCACCTCGATGCAATTGGTGCGGCCCGATCTCGATAACTCGATCGGTGCCAACTGGCACGTCTCGCTGGACGCATGGCCCGGCAGCGCCGGCGATCTGGGCTCGCCGGGCGAGCCGAACCACACCGCCAGCGTGGAGGGCTACGTCTTCGAGGACTTGAACGAGAACCGCGTCCGCGATGTGGGCGAGCCGGGGATCGAAGATGTGGTCGTCACCACGACCAACGGCCGGTGGGCGCGCACCATCCGCAGCGGGTGGTACGGGCTGTACGACCTTGCGGCCGGGGTTCACGAGATCGTGGAGACCCAGCCGGCCGGCTTCGAGAGCACGACACCCGATCGCCGCCGGGTGACGCTCACGTTGGCGCAGCGCACCTGGGGCCACGACTTCGGCGAGCGCCGCCTGCCGGCCAGCCCGACACCCACGGCCGGCCCCGTGCCGCCGCTCCTGCTCAGCGAAGTGGTCTACGATCCGCCGCAGTCCGGCACCGATAGTGCGTTCGAGTGGGTCGAGCTGTACAACCCGGGCGACACACCGGCATCACTGGCCGGTTGGTCCCTGGCCGATAACAGCAGCGCCGATCCCCTGCCGGCGTTCACCCTGCCGCCGGCCAGCTACCTGGTCGTGGCCGCGACCGCCGATGGGTTTGCGGCGAACTATCCGGGCTTCACCGGCAATGTGGTGTCCGTGGGCGGCACCATCGGCAACGGGCTGAGCAACAGCAGCGACGCCGTCCGCCTGCTGGCGCCCGATGGCGCAACGGTTGACGCCATGAGCTACGGCGACAACACGACAGCCTTCGATCCGCCCTGCCCCGATGTGCCGGCCGGCAGCTCGCTGGCACGCGTGCCGTCGTGGCAGGACACAAACCGCGCGGCCGATTGGCTGGCACAGGAGCGGCCCAGCCCCGGCGAGCCGGGCGCCGCCGCGCAGACGCCGACCGCCACGCCGACGGAGGCGACCGCCACCCCGACCGCGACCCTGGCCGACGACGCCACGGCCACGCCGACCGGCACGCCGACGGCTTCCCCGGCGCCGACGGCCGCATCGCCCGCGCAGGTGCGCCTCAACGAGATCCTGCCGCGACCGGATGCGGTAGATTGGGACGGGAACGGCACGGCCGACGCCTACGACGAGTACATCGAGATCGTCAACCTCGGCCCCGGCGCGGTGGACCTCGGCGGCTGGGCGCTCGACGACATCGTCGGAGGCGGCAGTCAGCCCTACAACTTCCCGGCCGGCACGCTGCTGGCCGAAGGCGGCTTCCTGGTGCGCTACCGTTCGACCACCAGCGTCGCGCTGAACCAGGACGCTGACACCGCGAACCTCATCGCACCCGATGGCCGCGCGGTGGACAGCTTCTCCTACAAAAACCCCGGCCGCGACATCAGCTTCAGCCGCACGGTGGATGGGACCGGCGACTGGACGAACACTTATCCCCCGTCGCCCGGCGCGGCGAACCGGCCCGGGACGATCGCCAGTCCAACGCCCACGCCGACGCTCACCCCGACGCCGCGGCCGGCTCAAACGCCGACACCGACGCCGACAATGGGGCCACCGCCGGCCATTCGTCTGAACGAAGTCCTGCCGCGGCCGGACGCGGTGGATTGGGACGGGAACGGTGCGGCGGACGCTTATGACGAATGGGTCGAAATTTTCAGTCTGGCGGACAGCACGGTTGATCTGGGCGGCTGGGCCTTCGATGACATCGCCGGTGGCGGCAGCCAGCCTTACATCTTCCCGCCGGGAACTCTGGTGGAGCCGGGCGGCTTCCTGGTGCGCTATCGCTCGACCACCGGCGTTGCGCTGAACCAGGACGCCGACACTGCGCGGCTGGTGGCGCCCGACGGCAGCGAGGTGGACGCGTTCTCCTATCGCAATCCGCGCCGCGATGCCAGCTACAGCCGGATGAGCGACGGCATCGGCGAATGGACCGACGCGTATCCGCCGTCCCCCGGCCGGTCGAACCGCCCCGGCACGTCAACGCCGACCGCGACGCCAGGCCCCAGCCCGACGCCGACCGGCACGCCCACGGCGATCGGCTACGATCGGGCCGCACTCCGGCTCAACGAGGTGCTCCCTGCACCGGCCGCGGTGGACTGGAACGGGGACGGGACCGCCAACGCCGAGGATGAGTGGATCGAGCTGTTCAACCGGGGAGACACCGCCCTGAATCTGGCCGGCTGGGCGCTGGACGATATTCCGGCGGGCGGGAGCGCGCCGTACAGCCTCCCCGCCGGCGCGATGCTCCAGCCGGGCGGATTCCTGCTGATCTTCCGCAGCCAGAGCGGGGTCGCTCTGAACAACGACGCTGACACCGTGCGCCTGCTTGGCCCGGACGGCGCCCAAGTGGATGCGTTCAGCTACGCCAAACCAGGCAGCGATCGCTCCTACAGCCGGCAATCCGACGGCGACGGCGCGTGGACCGACGCCTATCCGCCGTCGCCCGGCCGGCCGAACGCGCCTGCCGCCCCCACGCCGACCGCAACGGCCACGCCCACCGGCACGCCGTTCCCGGCCGGGGTCAGCCTGAACGAGATCCTGCCCGATCCGCTGGCGGTGGACTGGGACGGGGACGGGACCAGCGACTTCCGGGACGAGTGGATCGAGCTCTACAACGTCGGTCCGGCGCCGGCTGCCTTGGGTGGTTGGGTCCTGGCCGACGACACCCGGATCTTCACCCTGCCGCCCGGCACGATGGTCTGGCCTCAGGGCTACCTGCTGTTCTTCCGCGCGGCGACCGGCCTGGCGCTGGGCGATCACCATGATGAAGTCCGCCTGCTGCGGCCGGACGGCGGCCTGGCCGATCGCTTCGCCTATGACCGGGGTCCGGGGCATGATCGAAGTTACTGCCGGAGCACCGACGGCGCCGGCGCGTGGACGGCTGAGTGTTACGTCACGCCCGGCGAGGCGAACCGGCTCTTGCCGCCCGCGCCGCCCTCCTCGTCGGACGATAGCGCGGCGCTGGCTGCCGCGACGGCAGCGGCAAACACGATCGCGGCCGCCCGCACCGCACCGGACGATCAACGCGTTACGCTGACCGCTGCGGTCACGCTGCCGCCGGGCGCGTTTGGCCGCAACATCTACATCCAGGATGGGACGGGCGGGGTCAAGGTCTACTTGCGGACGGGTGAGTATCCGGCGCTGGCGGTCGGCGACCGGGTGCGCGTCACCGGCTGGCTGCGTCGCTACCACGGCGAGGTGGAGGTCTCCGTCCCCGATCCAGGCTATCTGACCCGGCTGGGCGCAGGCACAGCGCCGACGTCCCTGGCCCTGCGCACAGGCGAGGTGGCCGAGGCGACCGAAGGCCGGCTGGTCTGGATCGCGGGGCGGGTGGTGAAGTTCGAGCCGCAGGCGTTGATCCTGGACGACGGCAGCGGGCCGGCCCGCGTCTTCTTCCCGGCCGAATTGACCTGGCGCCGGCCCTATGTCGAAATCGGCGAATTCTGGGCTGCGCAGGGGGTGGTTGGCCAGTACGCGACCGATCCGCCGTACCTGGACGGGTACCGGGTGATTCCGCGGTTCAGGAGCGACATCAGCAACGCGCCGATCTTCTTGCCAGTGACGGGAGGAAGACACTGATCAACCGTCGCACCAGCACCCCGATCACGATGCCGACCGTCACCATCGTGACCGCCTTCGCGGCCGCGCGCAGCGGCGTATCCTCGAAGCGCAGCAGGATGTAGCCTTCCCCGGCCGGCACTGGGACGCGAAGCCGGGCGAGCGGACCGGCCTCCCGCTCAACGGGCAGCTTGCGCACCGGCCGGCCGTTCTTGCCGTCCAGCAGATAGGCGGTCCAGCCCGGATACCAGAACCGATTGAAGGTGATGGTCTGGCCCGGCCCCTCGGCGTACCAGTACACCTGCTCGTGCGCGCTGCCCACATCTTCGGAGTTCACGGCCAGTGTTTTGTTCTGCGGCACCTGCCCGTAATCCACGCGAGTCGTGACGGTTTTCCCCTGCACCCACAGTTCGGCCATGTCCGACCAGTGCGGCCGCTGCTGCGGGTCCACCCACGCGGTGACCCCGGTCATTTCGTCGCTTGTGCGTTGAAACCGCATCAGCGCGGCGTACGACACCGGCCCCTGCTCCTGCGTCGGCTCCCGCATCTCGACGCGGAAGTAGGGCGCACTGCTCAGCAGCAGGAGCGCGGCGAGGAGGCTGCTGACAGCGAATGGCGTAGGATTGCTGGCTGCTGGTCGCGCAACATGGCCTGTGGCTGGCGGCTGGCGGCTTTCCGCGCCGTCTTCTCTGCGATTCGCCGTGTGTGATTTGCCATCCGCCATTTGCCACGCGCTAGCGGCCTTACGCCATCGGCTGTCAGCCACAAGCGTTGCAGGGAGGATGCTCAACGGGAGCAGCGTCAGCATCAAGTAGCGCCACGGGAACTGGGCGTAGGGCACAAGCGGCACATGACGCCAGACCCAGGCGGACAGGTTCAGCGTGAGGAAGACGCTGACCAGCGCCCACAACGCCCAGAATGCGGCCTCCCGCCGGTCTTCCCGCCGGAGCCAGCGGATCGTCGCGGCCGCCACGAGCGCCAGCAGCGTCGCGGCCGCGCCCAACTGGAAGCTCATCGCCCCCTGGGCCGCGTCGTTCGGGCCGGGTTGGCTGATCCCGAAGCCCCAGGCCGGATCAAACAACTGGAAGAAATAGACGAAGTGCTGCGCGGGGTCATAATACTGGCCGAACCACTGCGTCCGGTTGATATAGGCCTGCTCCACCAGCGCAGGCACAAAGAACGCCGCACTGAGGCCCAGGCCGAGGGCGAAGGCGGTCGCGGGTGCAAGGAGATGGCAAACGAGGGAGCGGAGGAGCGAAGGAGCCGAGGAGCGCCCCTCCGCCGCCGTTCGTCTTTCGTCTCGTATCCGCCACCACAGCAGCGCGATCACATAGACCGCCAGCCCCGGCGTGAACACCATCGCCACCAGGTTACTCGTCCACATGATCGCGGCATAGGCCACCCCTGCCCCCAAGATTGCGGCCAGGCGCGGCCGGCGGATCGTCTCCCGGAAGCCCCACAGCGCCAGCGGCAGAAAGATCAGCGCGACCGACTCCGCCAGCGCGGCGCGCACGTAGGCGTCCACCAGGTGATATGGGATCGTCATGTACGCGATCGCGGCCACCAGGCCGGCATTCCGGCCGAGCCAGGAGCGCACGAAGCCATACATCGCCAACCCGGACGCGAGGATCGAGAGCGCCAGCACCGCCTTGACGCTCGCCTCGTAGCCCAGGCCCAGGAAGTGATGGAACAGCTCGCCCACGAACGTCGCCAGCGGTCCGTAGACGATAAAGAATGGATAGCCGTAACCGAACGTCCAATCCGGCGACCAGCGCGGGAACCAGATGCCGTCCTGCACCGACTTGTCGTACTGGAAGATGAAATAGACGTCATGCCGCGCATCGTGCGCGCCCCAGAAATAACCGGGCCGGAGCAGCGGCGCAATCACGACGAAGCCGAAGAGCAGGATCAGAGCCGGGAAGACGAGAGAGGATAGACGATAGGCTGTCGTCGTTCGTCCACCGTCCGTTGTCGTTCGACCATCGTCGTTCATGGCGTCACCGTCACCTTATCGTCCGTCCCGACCTGTAGCCGCTCGCCCGTCTGCCACTGATACATGCCGAGCAAATAGCGGTAATCGCCGAGGGGTGCATCGGGCGAGATGACGAGTTCGTAGCGATCCTCGATCACCTGGCCGGGCTGCCACCGGCTGGTGGGCAGCTTACCGCCCTGAGGCATGACGTCCTGCTGGCCCCACCGGATGCCGTCCGGCCCCAGCGCGTGGAAAAACACCGTGTAATCCTGATCCAGCGGCCGAAGCGCCTGCCAACGGACGGCGAGCGCCACGGTGTGGCCCGGCCCCGGCGCGCCCACCGGCAGGACGCTGAGCAGCGCGATCTGGTTGTCGCCGTAAATCGCGGCCGGCGCTTCGCCCACTTGCGTCTGCGTCCGCAGCGGACTTAGGCTGCCGTAGGCGCCGAGCAAGGCCAATACCAGCAACGCCGCAATCAACGCGACCGCACCGGAGCGGCCTTCGGATGCGTTGCAGCCGGCTGCGGCGCGGGTGGCCGTCGCCGCAGCTTGGTCTTCGCACGCCTGCGGCAACAGATCGAGCAGACGCTTCCCACCCAGCCCGGCCAGCCACGCCACCCAGGGCGCGGCCAGGAGCAAAAGCTGCCACGGATAGGTCAGCGTCCGGCCGAGGAACGGCAGTCGCCGCCAGATCGGCGCGGCAAGCGTCGTGCTGAGGAACAACAGGATCAGGATAGCCGGAACTGCGAAGCGGCGCACTGCGGATACGGGCAGAGGTGCGCTGCACGCTGCGTGATCCGTTGAATCCGCGGCCGGCTGCGCACCGGCCGGCCCGCTGCCGGCGAAGGCCAGCACTGCCAACCCAAACGCCACTGCGCCGATGCTGAAGGTCAGCGTGTCTTCGGGCCCCGCAATGCTCGGCCCGGCGCCCCAGCCCGAAAACAGGAGCTGGTGAAGGTAGACAAAATGATCGCTCAGGCGAATCCCCGGCGAGCCGCCCCAGCCGCGCCGCAGGATCACCGGCAACAGCCCCACGATGCCGAGCGCCAGCCCGCCCGCCCAGCCGATCCAGGCAGCGACTGGCGGCTTTGATCGGCCGGAAAATACGCTCGCCGCGATGTAGCCCAGCGTCAGCGCAGCCAGCCACAGCGCCAGTCCTGCCTGAGTCCACAGCGCCGCGGCGAGCGCAATCGCCAGCCCGGCTCCAGCGGCGCGTCGGCCAGCCAGCGCCGCATCGGCCGCCCAAAAGACCCACGGCAGCACGCCCAGGAAAGCGGCCTCGGCGAACGCCCCGCGCACATACGTTGTCGCCAGCACGACGGGCGCGTAGACGTAGAGTGTCGCCGCCAAGAGCGCCGGCCACGCCCCCAGCCGCCGTCGCGCCCAGCCGTACAGCCCCAGGCTGCCCGCCAGCAGACCGGCGCCGAAGACCCACTTCACCGCCGCAACCGGCGGTGTGCCGGCCGCGCGCACCAGCGCGGCCAGGAGGTAGGGCAGCGCCCGCTCTCCACGCAGCAGGTCGTAGGGTTGGCCGACCGTCGCGGCCCAGGTGAAGTCAGGCAGATGGCGCAGCAGATCGTTCAGGTTGAAAACCGGGAGGAAGCCGCTGTGAAACTCAAAATACCCCGGATACGCCATCGGCGCCCAGGCGAAGATCGGCAGCAGCCAGGCGAGCAGCGTTGCCGCGTGAAACACGGGTTTAGGAACTTTGAATCGCATCATCATGGCAACAAAACTATCGGGGTGGCCCACCCCCCGGAGTTCTCCCAGAACTGAGTCAGCAGTATAGACGAACTGCAACACCGAGACAAAACTCCTTTGCATCCGAGACCGGCCGCACCCACCAGGGCTGCCCCCACCGGGCCGCACTCAGCCCCCCGCTGGCCGATGCGCTGTACGGCCTAGAAACGGAGCCCAGCGGCCGGCCGGCGCGGCGCGGCCGGCCGATTCCGCCGACGCACCACCACGGTTGCACACGGATAGATGCGCCTTTCTTCGGCCCTACACCAACTCATGCAGGCACGCCAGGCAGTAGTCCACCTCCTCTTGCGTGTTGTAGTGCGCCAGGCCGGCGCGGACGACGCCGCCGGAGGCCTCCAATCCGAGCCGTTCGGCGCCGGCAATCGCGTAGAAGTTGCCCGCCCAGACATAGATCCCGCGCCGCGCCAGATGTTCGGCCACCTCATTGGGCGTGTGATCCTGCAGGCGGAACGCGGCCGTGGGCGTGCGCCGGTCGAAGCGGTCGAAGTCGCGGATGCCATAGAAGCTGAGCCCGGGGATCGCCAGCAGCCCCGCGACGAAGTGTTCAAACAGCGGGCGTTCATAGGCCTGGATCGCGGCCAACGCCTGCTTCAGCGCCAACCGCCGGCCCGTAAAGCCGGGGAACCGCCCGGCAAGATGCGCGCCGAACTCCTCGCCCAGCTCCGCCAGGTATTCGACCGCGGCCAACACGCCGGCCTGCGCCTCGTGAATCTGCGTGCCGGTCTCGAATTTGTCGGGCGGCAGATTCCCGGCCGGCCGGACTTTGTAAGCCGGCAGCCGCTCCAGCAGATCATACCGTCCCCAAACAACGCCGGAATGTGGGCCGAAGAACTTGTAGGGCGAGCAGGCCAGGAAGTCGCACCCCAACGCCTGCACGTCAATCGGGCCGTGCGGCGCGTAGTGCACCGCATCCACCCACAGCCGCGCGCCAACGGAATGCGCCATCTCGGCGATCTGCGCAATCGGGTTGACCGTGCCGACAAGATTGGAGGCATAGCCCACCGCCACCAGCTTCGTGCGCGGGGTTAGCTGGGCGGCCAGATCGTCCAGATCGAGCGTGCAATCTTCGACGCGGAAATCCACCTCCCTGACGATCACGCCGCGCTCCTGCAGCGCCAGCCACGGCGCGCGGTTAGCGTCGTGATCCAGCTTCGTGATGAGCACCTCATCGCCGGACGCCAGCTCACGGCCGATCGCGCGGCTGAAGGCGAAGGTCAGCGTGGTCATGTTCGGCCCAAAAGCAACCTCGCTTGCTGAATGTGCGTTGAGCAAATCCGCCATTGCCTCGTGCGCGGCGTGCAGAAGCGCATCGCTCTCTCGGCTGGTGTGGAACGCACCGCCGTGATTGGCGTTGCTGTGGATCAGATACCGCGCCATGGCATCAATCACGCGCTGCGGGACCTGGGTGCCGCCGGGGCCATCGAAGTAGACCGCCGGCCGGCCGGCGTCATGAAGCGCGAGCGCGGGAAACTGGCTGCGCAGAGGCGAAAGGTCAAGAACGGGCATGGTGATCGTCTCCTGGAAAAGAGTCTTGATTTCAGCATCTTACCGCGGTTGCGCCCCGGTCGCAAACCGATGGTATAATGCGCCGTCACAGCCTCCGAGCTGTGAATCTCTGTGTTCAGGAACAAGATGTCGCTTCGTAAAGTCGTTTTAATCCAACCCAAGCGCGACGGGCGCTTCTTTGGTCGGGGCACGACCCAGCCCTACACGTTGATGAATCTCGCATCGCTCGTCCCGCCGGAAGTCCCGGTGGAGATTTGGGACGAAGACTTGATGCGCTTGCCGGTTGAAACACTCGGCCCGCAGGATCTCGTGGGCATCAGCGCCAAAACCCTGTTGATTGACCGGGCGCGGGCGTTGACCAAACGGCTCCACGACCAGGGCGCGACGGTGGTGCTGGGCGGCGCGCACGCGACCCTGGTGCCCGACGAGGTGGCGCGCTGGGCCGATGTGGTCGTCGTGGGCGAGGGCTATCGCACCTGGCCGCAGATCATCCGGGATTTCGACCAGAAGGTGCTCCAGCCGCGCTACGTGGACGAGGAATGGATGCCGTTCGACTCGGGCCGGGTCGCATTGCAGGATCGCGTGCTGCGCCAGGTGGACGAGCACCGCAACTACTGGACGCCCTATCTGGAGATCACCCGCGGCTGCCCGCGCAACTGCACCTTCTGCACCGCCATCCGCGTCTCGGGCGCGAAGATGCGCCTGCGCCCGGTGGACGAGGTCGTGCAGGAGATCGAGCGCCGGCGCTTGCGGCGCTTCTTCCTGACCGACGACAACTTCGGCCTCAACTTCCGGCTGCACCCCGACTACATGGAGCGGTTGTTCCGGGCCCTGGCGAAGCTGCCGCTGGACGGCTGGACCTGCCAGGCCGAGCAGATGGTGGCCGATCACCCCGACCTGCTGCGCCTGGCGCGCGAGGCGCATCTGGACAAATTCTTCATCGGCTTCGAGTCGGTCAATCCCGACAACCGCAAGGAACTGGGGGGCAAGAGCCGCGGCGAGATGGGCCGGCACCAGGAAGTGATCAAGCAGATTCACGAGCACGGCATCGGCGTCGTTGGGCTGTTCGTCTTCGGTTTCGACAACGACACCCGGGAGACGTTCCGGGTCGCGCGCGACTTCGTGCGCGCCAGCGAGCTCGACAGCATCAGCGTAACGATTCTGACGCCCTATCCGGGCACGGTGCAGCGCCGGGCCTTGCTGGAAGCCGGGCGCATCCTGCCGCACGACGCCCCGGACGGCGATGGCTTGAACTGGGAGAAGTACGACACCACCCACGTGACCTATGTTCCCCAGCGCATGACCGTGGACGAGCTGCGCGCCGGCTATGACTGGCTGTGCCGGGAGCTCTATCATCCCGCGCAGACGATGCAGCGCGGCCTTCGGGCATGGGCGCGCCATCCGCTCGAGAAGGCGCGGTCGCGCTTCATCTCCAGCTTCAGCACCGATATCGGCTACCGGCGCGAATTCCGACACCGGTATGACTGATCACCCGGAGTCGTATCTGGCATGATGACCACTCGAGTTCGCCTGTTCATCGGCGCCGGGCCGGCGGAGGAACCGGCGCGTGAGCTGCTGGGCCGCGCGCTGGCCGAGCTGCCGGTGAACATTGGCTGGCTGATCAAACGCACGCCGGACGTGGATGCCGTGCCCGAGTGCCATCTGTTCGTCCTGGTGTTGGGCGCCGACATCTGCGCGCCGGTCGGGTTGGAGCTGTGGTGGGCGCGGCGCACGGAGAAGCCGATCCTGGCCTACAGCAGCGATGCCGTGCGTACACCGGCCGGCCAGGTTTTCTTGCAGGAGAATGCGGCGCTGGATTGGACGCGTTATGCCGACCTGGCCGCCCTGCGCCGCGCATTTCTGCGCGATGTGAGCCGTTTCTTGTTGGCCCACCCGGAGCGCTACGGCGTCACCGCGGTGGAAGCCGAAACGCTGCACGGGTTCCTGGCGCACCTGGAGCAGCTCGCCGCGCCATCCGCGCCACGGAAGGCGACCGGCGCTGGCGGCGGCGGCATCATCCTGGCGCCCGGCAAAGATATGCCGGCCGGCGCCCGCGAGATCGAAGCCCGATGACGACCGTTTCCCCGATAGATCCCCAGATCGCCCAGGACGAAGCCCGGCGCGGCAAGGCGCTGCTGCGCGCCGGCAAGGATGCGGCCGCGTTGGCCGCGTTCGAGCGCGCCGCGTGGATGGCGCCTGCTGATCCGCTGATCCACTGGGCGCTGGCGAACACCCTGTGGCGCACTGGCCGCGGGGAGGACGCCGTGCGAAGCTACGAACGGGTGATCGCCTTGCTTCCGAACGAGCCCGCGCCGCGCTGCAACCTGGCCGAACTGCTGGCCGTCCTGGGCCGCATTGACGATGCCCGCGTGCAGATCGCCGCGGCCGCGGCGCTTGCGCCTGCCGACCCGCACATCTTCCTCGCCGAGGCCGTGGTGCGCCTGGCGAACCGCCGGCCCGCCGCGGCCGAAGAGGCGGCGCGACGGGCGGTCGCCAGCGGCATCCTGCCCAAGTTCGCCCAGCTCGACCTGGCCGACGCGCTCCTGGCCCAAGGCAAGGCGGACGAGGCGTTGGCCGCGTACCGCCAGGCGCGGCAGCAGTGCGCCTCCGAGGATTTGCTCACGGTGCGCCAAGACCTCGCATGGTTGGCAACGATTTATCCTGCCCTGCCAAAGACGGCCTACCGGCAAGCCCTGGCGCTTTTCACCGCGGAGGATCGCCGTGGCTGAGGGTTCGCGGGCTCGCCGATTTGCGGAGCGCACAGCCTCCTGGTGGGGTTCGCTGAGCGCGCAACCTCCCGGTGGGATTCGCTCCTTCGCCGGTTCGCCCGTCTGGCTCCTGCTCCTGTTGATCCTCCCAGCGATCCTGCCGCTGGCCGCACCGGGCTACTTCTTCAAGGCGCACGACGCGCGGCACAGCGTTTTCTGGCTGGTGGAGTTCGACGCCGCGTTCCGTGATGGCGCGATCTGGCCAATCTGGGCGCCCGATCACCTGCTGGGGTTCGGCTACCCGCTCTGGCTGGCCTATGCGCCGCTGGCGTACTTCGTCGGCGAGGCGTTTCATCTGCTGGGGTTGGGTTTCACCGCCGCGGTCAAGGCGACCTGGGCGCTGAGCTTCCTTATCGGCGCGCTGGGGATGAACGCGCTCGCCCGTCGCTGGTGGGGCAAAAGTGCGGGCTTGATCGCCGCTCTGGCGTACACCTACGCACCGTATCACCTGGCGCAAATCTATGTCCGGGCCGCGCTCGCCGAGTTCGTCTCGTTGGCGATCTTCCCGTGGGTGCTCCTGGCGTTCGCCGCGCTCTGGGATGACGCCCGGCCCCGGCGCGCCGGCCTGGCCGCATTGGCGCTGGGTGCGCTGCTGCTGACACACAGCGGCGCGGCAATCCTGTATCTGCCAGTCGTCGGCGGTTTCCTGGCCGTGAAGGCGCTGGTCACGCTGCGGCGTCGGGAGAAGCTGTGGCCGGCCACCGGCGCCAGCGTCCTGGCCCTGGCGCTTGGCCTCATGCTCGCCGGCATCTTCCTGATCCCGCTATTCCTGGAGCGCGGATTCCTCGGCCAGGAAATCTGGCTGAAGGACACGTATCGCTACTGGCTGCACTTCGTCTATCCGAGCCAGTTCCTTGATCCGAGTTGGGGATACGGCTACTCGGTGCCCGGCCCGGACGACGGGATGAGCTTCCAACTGGGGATCCTGCCGTTCCTGGGCGCCGCCGCCGGCGCATGGATTATCGTGCGCGCGGCCCAGCGCCGGGCCGGAGCCGATGACATGCCGGCCCTGCCGGAGGCGTTCTTCTTCCTGGCCCTCGGCTTGATCGCCATCTTCGCGATGACCCCGGCGGCCAGGGCGCTCTGGGATGCGCTCCCGCCGCTCACGCTGATCCAGTTCCCGTGGCGCCTGCTCGCGCTGACGGCCGTCGCCCTGGCGTTGTTGACCGCGGTCGCGGCGCGCCGGCTTGAACAGGCTGATGCGGCGGCCAGCCGGCCGTTCGTTTACGTCGCGGCGTTGGCGCTGATGCTGGCGAGCTTCCCCTACACGCGGCCGGAGTTGGTGGCGATCCGGCCGGCAGATGAGAGTCCGTTGGCGCTGCTCGATTTCGAGATGGCGCACCCCGACATGCGCGGGATGACGTTCTGGGCGCAGCGCCAGCCGGCCGACGCCGACTCACCGCTGCTGCCGCAGTATCTCGCCGGCCAGCCGTTGACCAAGGCCGCGATCGTCTCCGGCCAGGGGACGATCCTGGCGCAGAGCCACACAGCCAACTCGGCGTATGCCCGCGTCCGGGCCGAAGGTCCCGTCCGGCTGCGGTTCTACACGTCCTATTTCCCCGGCTGGCGCGCCACTGTGGATGGCCAGCCGGCCGCGATCAGCGCAGACCCGCCGAACGGGCTGATCGGCCTGGACTTGCCGGCAGGCGAGCACGAAGTGAGCCTGCGCTTTGGCGCCACACCGGCCCGCTCAGCCGCGGCCGCGGCGTCCATCGCCGCGCTGCTGGTCGCCCTGGGGTTCGCAACCCTGCCCCTGCCGGGGCGCAGCCGGGAACGAGTACGCCGCCGACGGTAGCGCTGGCTGGCAGCCGGTCTCACAAAATGAGCGCTTGCCGGCCAACGCCGCAAAGAACGGTTTGCACAAACCGCCGCCCCCTGCTATACTTGGCCCTCGTATGAGTCAACCCGATCCTTCTCCCCGGCGTTATGGCCGAGAGCGCGTCTGTCCGCAGTGCGGGACGCGAGTTGCTCAAAAAGCCACGACCTGCTTTTTCTGCGGGGCGGGCCTGAACGATGTGCCGCGGCCGAACCGCGGCGTGCCCTGGGCCGATCTCATCCTGTTCGCCGTCATCGGCAGCGTGATCGCAATCTGGTGGCTGCGGCCGCCGACGGCCCCGGCAAATGTCCAGGTCGCGCAGCTCGGCTTGCCGACAACCGTCGCGACGGCACAGGTGACGCCCGAACCGCAACTGTTGGAGGCTGAAGCGGCCACGGCGACCGCATCAGCGACGGTCGAGGCAACCGTGACGCCTGTGCTCACGCCGACTGCCACCGCCCCAGCCGCGCCCGTGCGACACGTCGTCAAGCAGGGCGACACGGTTGCCGGGATCGCCGCACAATACAACTCCACGATCAAGGACATCATTCAGGCCAACGGCCTCAACGCCAACGGTCAGATCGGCGTGGGGCAGGAATTGGTCATACCGATTCCTGGGCCGATGGGCGGTCCCGGTCCCACCGCGACCCCTAACAAAGACACCCTGGTGTACACGGTCCAGTCCGGCGACACGTTGAGCACCATCGCGGAGCGGTACAATTCACGGGTGGATTGGATCCTGCAAGCGAACAACATCAAGCCGACGGACATGCTGCGCATCGGCCAGTCGTTGACGATCCCGCGCGCGCCGGCCACGGCCACGCCTGCGCTGCCGACCGCGGTGACGACGCCTCAAACCGCCACCCCGTCGCCCATCCCGACGCTCCGCGCACCGGCGCTGCTGATTCCGGCGGATGGCGCCATCCTTACCGGGCAGAATGGAGTGCTGCTCAGTTGGACATCGGTGGGGATCTTGAAGCCTGATCAGTGGTATGTCGTGACCGTACGACCCGGCGAGCGGAACACCCCCGCGATCACCTGGTGGACCAAGGGAACCACATGGCGCCTCGGCCCCGAATATCGCACCACAGCCGAGGGAGGAATGGACTTCACCTGGCGGGTTCAGGTGCGCAACGGCGCCCCTGACAACCCAGGAGAGCCGGCAACGCCCGCCAGCGCCGAGCGGCGCTTCACCTGGCGCTGAAATCTTGGGGAGGCGATCACGCCTCCCCTTGTTATTTCCGGAACACGCCGTACTGGCTCAGGTCTCCCTCGTGGCCGTCGGCGCGGAACAGCTCGACCGGCGCCAGCCCGGCATCCCGCGCCATCTGCGTCAACTGCTTCGCATCAATCGCCGCACAATAGCGCCGGCCGGCCGCGGCCGATCCCCAGCTCAGCAGATAGTCACCGGGCTCCACGTCCTCTGTCCGAATCCCGGCCAGCGCCCAGGGCAAGACGCGCGCCCGGAGCCGCGGGGAATCCAGGAACTGCCACGTGGAAAGGATCAGCGTGCCGCCGGCGGGCAGAAGCGCGGCGCACTCCGCGACGAACGCCGCGCGTTGCGCCGCGCCGGGGATGTGGTGCAGCACGGCCAGGCAGGCGATGGACTCGGCGGCAAAATCGGCCGCGGTGCCGCCCCACCCCGGCCGGGTGAGGTCGGCCGGCTGAACGTCCGCCGCGGACGCGGCCAACCGTGCGATGCGCTCCGCGGCCTCGGCGCGCAGACCCGCGCTGTTGTCCAGCCCCAAGTAACGCCCGCGCCAACCGCGTTCGGCCAGAAACGCCAACAGCCGGCCGTTGCCGCAGCCCACATCCAGTACGTTGGCAGCCGGAGCCAGATACGGTAAAATGCGCTCGAAACCGAGCGGCCAGCCGCGTCGGGTCGCCGCGAAATTGTCGGCAAATTCAGCATAGAAGACACGGTTGAGCTCAGCGAGCGCCGTGCGGGTTATCTCATCCATGTCACGTCCATCGGACCCACCTTCTCCCGCGGGAGAACTGCCGGGGCAAGGCCGGCGCGAGGCGGCGGCTGTCGCCCATGAATGGCAGCCGCGCGGCCGGGATTTCGACGCGCTGGCGCACCAGGAGACGCTGCTGGCGATCTTCGGGGCGGTGGCCCGCGCCGAACACTGGGATCGCGACGCGCTGCTGCGCATCTTAGCACAGCACCCGCGCGGGAGCAAAGGCTCCGGCGGCCAGGGCTACTTCTCCAAGATCGAGCTGGTTGAGGGGTACCGTCAGTTGACCGCCGCGGGCCTGCTGGCGTTCGAGCGCGGCGTGCTGCGCCGGCTGCAGATGAAACCGGTGCGCACCGCATCGGGCGTCGCCCCCGTCACCGTGCTCACGAAGCCGGCCGGGTGTCCGGGCCAGTGCATCTTCTGCCCGGACGCCGAGGGGATGCCGAAGAGCTATCTGCCGGATGAGCCGGGCGCACGCCGCGCCGCGCAGTGCGGCTTCGACCCCTATTTGCAGGTCCGCACCCGGCTGGCGACTTTCGCCGCAATGGGGCACCCCGCGGACAAAGTGGAGCTGCTCATCCTCGGCGGCACCTGGAGCGCGTACTCGAAGCCGTATCGTGAGTGGTTCGTCCGCCGCTGCCTGGACGCGATGAACTCAGTGGATCGCCCCGACGAGGACGTCACCTCTGTCATGCTGAACGGGCAAGCGGCTCGACCTCTGTTACCACAGATCCCCAGTGAAGCATCTCCGCCGTCCGCGAGACTCTTCGCTGACGCTGAGTCGTTTTCAACGTTGAGTCGTCAACCCGCTCAGAGTGACAGCTATGACTCTCCTGGCGGCAATCCCGAAGAACCGACCTCTCTGATCGAGGCCCAGGGGCGCAACGAGACCGCGGCGCACCGCAACGTCGGCCTGGTGATCGAGACACGGCCCGACTGGGTGACGCCCGCCGAAATCCGCCATCTGCGCCGGCTCGGCGTGACCAAGGTGCAGCTCGGCGTGCAGAGCCTCGATGACCGCATCCTGGCGCTCAACCGGCGCGGGCACGATGTGGCAGCCGTGCGCCGGGCGGTCACGCTGCTGCGCGCAGCCGGCTTCAAGCTGCACCTGCACTGGATGCCCAACCTGTTCGGCGCCACCCCGCAGACCGACCGCGCGGACTTCGACCGCTTGTGGGCCGATCCCGGCCTGCGGCCCGATGAGCTGAAGATCTATCCCTGCTCGATCATCGAGGGGACGGAGCTGTACCGGCGGTGGCAGGCGGGCGAGTACCGGCCTTACACCGATGATGAGCTGCTGGACCTGGTGGCTGACTGCAAGACGGCCATTCCGCCGTACTGCCGGGTTAGCCGGGTGTTCCGCGACATCCCCGCGGATGACATCGTGGCCGGCGTGACGAGTTCGAACCTGCGCCAACTGGTCCACGATCGGATGGCTGCCCGCGGCCAGGTCTGCCGCTGCATCCGCTGTCGGGAGGTGCGCCATGAGGTGGTGGGCGAGGACGATCTGCGGCTCGTCACCCATGCGTACGAGACTGCCGGCGGCCGGGAGCAGTTCCTGAGCTACGAAACGCCAGACGGCCGCCTGGCTGGGTTCCTCCGGCTGTCCCTGCCGTGGCCGGCGCCCGAAGTCGCCGAGATCTGGGCCGCGCTGCCCGAAATTGCAGGCGCGGCGATGATCCGGGACGTTCACGTCTACGGCCCTGCGCTGGAGATCGGCGCTGAGAGCGACGGCGAGGCGCAACATCTGGGACTGGGCCGCCGCTTGATCAGCGAGGCGCGCGCGCGTGCCCGCGGCGCGGGATTCGACCGGCTGGCCGTCATCGCCGCCATCGGCACACGGCGCTACTATGAGAGGCTGGGTTTCGCGCGCGGCGAGTTATACATGACCGCCACCGGCCCTTGACCGCCCCGGCGCCCGTTTGGGACTGCCGATCACTTTGCTGTCTGCTCTCTGCGTGCTATACTTGCACCCGATTTATTCTTACCTGGAGCAAGTCTCTGCTCGATGGAGGAGGGTTCATGAGCAAGTTCTTCGACTTCGTGGGCGGCCTGGTGATCGGTGCGGTGATCGGCGCCGGGGCCGGCCTGCTGCTCGCACCGCAATCCGGCGGCGATTTCAAACGCACCGTGCGCGAACGGATTGACCTGACGCTCGAAGAGGGTCGCCGCGCCGCGGCCGACCGCCGCGCGGAGTTGGAGGCCCAGTTTGCCCAGGCCAAACAGGTGACCAGGAGCTGACGCATGGTCACGGCCAAACTGGAAGCGGTGCCGACGCAGATCCGCGCGCGCTGGTATCCGGGGTTCGCCTGGGTACAGAACGACGCCGCACCCTGGACGCCGCTGGCAAGGCCGCTGGCAGAGTCAACCGTCGCACTGGTCAGCACCTGCGGCCTTTATCGGGCCGATGTTCACGTGCCGTTCGACGCACACAACGACCTGGGCGATCCCTCCTTCCGCGAAATCCACGTGGACACGCCCCCCGATCGGCTCTGGATAGCGCACGCCCATTACGACCACCAGCACGTGGCGCAGGATTCCAACGTCGCTTTGCCCATCGCCCACTTCCAGCAGCTCGCAGCGACGGGCGTCATCGGCCAGCTTTACCCGTGGACGTACAGCTTCATGGGCTATCTGCCGGAGACAAAGCAACTGACCAACAAGACCGCGCCCAAAATGGCGCACCGGCTTGCCGCCGATGGGGTGCACGCGGCTTTTCTGACCCCCTGCTGACCGCTCTGCCAACAGTCCGTTGGACTGCTTGCCAGGGCCATCGAAGCAGCCGGAATCTCGACCGTGTGCGTTGTCATGAACCGGGAGATTGCCGGGAATGTGAAGCCTCCGCGTGCGCTCCGCGTTCAATTTCCCTACGGCGCGCCGTTGGGGCCGGCGGGGTCGCGCCCGACGCAGATGGCTGTGATCCGGGAGGCGCTGGACCTGCTGGAACATGCGACAGAACCCGGCGCCCTGGTCGAGTCGGAAATCGAATGGCCCGAATAGCAGCCAAGACTTACAGCATCAGGAGGTGGCAGTGAAGATCACAATCGAATTCTGCGTCGCTTGAAACTACACACCGAGAGCCGCCAGTATGGCGGAGTCGCTGATCACGACGTTCCGGCCGATCCTCAGCCAGAAGCACCCGATCGAGGAGATCGTGCTCATCCCGTCGGGCAATGGACGCTACGAGGTGACCATTGACGGCGAGCTGGTCTACTCAAAGGCTGAGACCGGCGCACACACGACGAACGAATACATCATCCAGAAGGTGCGCACTCGACTCGGTTAAGAATCTGCCAGCACGCTCGCACCTCGACCCTGTGTTTCCTGTGAGGCTGCCGTGCTTGACCTGTCTTTCATCATCACCATCGGGCTGATCTTCCTGGCGGCCCTGCTGGGCGCCTACTTTCGCTCGATGGTCAAAGATCGGTGTCTGGAGAACTGGGAGGGCTTCCACATTACGCTGGAGATGGCCAACGGAAAACTCATCTGGGGGGTGCTGCACCTGGAGACCTCCGGCATGGAGTTGGGCTACGAGACCACCGTCCAGGACGAAAAGCATATCGAATCCAGCTACCTGCTCTACAACTCAGAATTCAAGGACATCCAGGCGCTTTACCGGTATGCCGACAGCCTGTCGGAGGAGCGCAAGTTGCGTCGTGCCCGCGATGTCGAACGCTCATTCCACCCGGGACCGATTGCCCGGTTGGGCCGGGGCCTGCGGATCTTTCTCGGCACCGCCACAGATTCGTTAAATGAAGTCATCGGCGTGGTGCTCGGCCGTGTGCAAAAGAGCGGCGGCCGGTATCTGAGTGCGCAGGGGACGACCGCCCTGGGGAAACTCGGCGGCCAGGTCGTGGGCCAGGCCGGCACGACATATGATCCGCTGTTGGAACGCTACATCGGGCAGCGCGTGGTCGCTGAGCTAGCGGAAGGCAACGAGGTCCACGAACACGTCGGCGTTTTCAAGAACTACTCGACGGACTTCATCGAAATCCTGGACGTGCAGTACCCGCAGCGCCAGACGTTGACGCTGGATGCGGACGGCAGCTACCATTCGGACCGCGTCGCGGCCGTCCACCGCGACGGCCGGCTGGAGGTGAGCAATCATGACGATTGGCCCATCCTGGTTGTCTCCGTGATGACGGGCGATCAAGAAGAACACATCAACGCCGTCGTAGACACCGGCGAGACCCTGGAGCTCCATCTGGCGCAGCCGGCGGCGGCGCAGCCAAAGCTGAACCTGCAGGTGGTGCGCGAGTTGGACATGATTCTGCCGCGCCATCGGGCCGTGGTGCGCCATCGCGCCGAGGCCGGCGAGCATGCGACACTCTCCGACGCCTTAATCGGCATCGTGTTCGATGTCGGCCTGGCGCTCTCCGGGGACGACGCCGAACAGGCGCGCGAGATCCGGCTGCGCGACGAGTTGAAACGCAATCCCCTGGATGCCCTGGCCGCGGCGAACCTGGGCCGGCACCTGCTCCAGCAGGGCAAGCTGCGGGAAGCCGAGACGTTCTTGCGCCAGGCCCTCGCGGCGCCCTATTCGCTCCCGGATGGCGGCCGCCGCGTGACGATGGAGTTGAAGGAAGTCGAGCGCCGCTTGTGGGTTGAGGGAGGTCACCTGACGGCGCTGCCCGATGCGCGCCCTCCCATTCTTTGAGTGCCGTTTGTGTTTTCTTGCGGAAGGAGGAACCGCCATGCCGGATACCATTTGCTGTGTCTGCAATTCGCCCATCCAGGGAGAGGTCAAGACCGTGGGCGGACGGAATTTCTGCGAACGCCACTACGCCAAATTCACGGCGCATCGCGGCGGGATGTGGGGCGCCACCCTGGCCCTCATCCTGGGATTGGTCGCCTTCGTCGTGCTCATCTTCCTGCTGGCGCCGCTGTTCCGCGGGACGTTAAGCGGCGCGGCGCTGTTGGCGGCCGGGATCATCCTGGCGCTGGTGCCGGCGCTCGTCTGGCTGGCGGTGTTCGATCAGCAAGACCAGATGGAGCCTGAGCCGAAGGGCTACATTGCGGGCGTCTTCCTCCTCGGTGCGCTCGCGGCGGCTGCCATCGGCCAGCCGTTGATCCAGGACATCTTCCAGGTGAACGCGTGGGCGAGCGACAACCTGTGGCTTAAGCTGCTCGCCGGCGTCACCGTCGTCGGCGCGACGCAGGAGTTCCTCAAGTACGCGGCCGTGCGCTACAGCGTCTTCCGGAGCCCCGAATTCGACGAACGGGTGGACGGCATCATCTACGGCGCCGCGGCCGGGCTGGGCTACGCCACGATGCTCAACATCAGCTATGTGGTGGGCCACGGCGGCGTGGACCTGGGCGTGGGCGCGATCCGCTGCGCGGTGACAGCGCTGGCACAGGCCAGCTTTGCCGGCGTGACCGGCTACTTCCTCGGCCGGGCGAAGTTCGAAGCGCGCGGCCCGCTCTGGCTGCCCGCGGGGATCCTCCTGGCCGCACTTCTGAACGGCCTCGTCACCGTCCTCCTGGGTGAAGTCTCGCGCACGGGGCTGCGCGCGACGCCGATCAACGGCCTGCCCCTGGCCGCGGTGGTTGCTGCGCTGACGTTTGCGGCGCTCTTCTTGCTCATCCGGCGGCTGAACCGCGCCGCCGTCGCGGCCGCGTGATGGGAGGTGCTATGATGACCGTGGACACAACAGTCAATCCCCGCACCGCGACGCCCAACAGCGCGGCGCGCGGGCAAGAACCGGAGTGGGTGGTCTGGCTCACCGTGCTGGTGCTGCTGGCGATCGGCGCCGCGGCGGGCTTCGTGGTAACTCACCGCACTGCTACCTACAGCCAGGCCGGCGCCACCTTCCAGTATCCCGCTGACTGGATCGCCTGGACGGATGAAGACCCGGCGGTGATCGCGGCCGTGGGCGAATCCATTGATCGCGGCCCCTTCTCGGCCAGCGTCCGCATCCGCCGGCTGCCGGTGAGCGACATCAGCACGGCGGCGCAGAACCTGGGCGACCTGGCGCTGAAATGGAGCGATAGCCAGGCGGGTGCGCTCACCGGCTATCGGGTGTTGAACATCGAGCCGACGTCGGTTGGCGGGCGCAGTGCGGTGAAACTGGCGTACGCCTACGTGGCCGACGTGGGCGGCCCGCGCAGCCTCCCCATCGTCGCGCGCGGGGAAGACATCCTGTTGATGCACGGCGACCAGGCGCAAATCATCACCTGGCGCGCCGCTGCCGACGACTACGACCACCAGGCGCCGATCTGGCAGCGTATCCTGGCCTCGCTGAAGCTCGGGTAGGAGGATTGACCGATGAAAACACGCGCTTCTCTGATCACCCTGCTCATCCTCGTCACCCTGCTGGCGGGCCTCATGGCGGGCACGGCCTCGGCCCAACTGAGCAAGGACGCGCGGCAGAACATGCTGCGTGCCTCGGTCAAGCTGATGACGCCGTTTGACGCCGATCCGAACGGCGGCAGCCTCTGTTCGGGCACCATGCTGACGACCGACGGCTACATCCTGTCCAACTTCCACTGCATCGGCTACGCCGAGGGCGAGCGCGACCAGACCCTGGATTCGCTGGGCCTCAAGCCGGGCGACCTGTACAACAAGAAGGGCCTGTCGGTGGTCGCGATCACCGACAACCCCCGCCAGTTGCCCGTGCCCACCTACATCGCCCAGGTCGTCAAGGCCGACGCCACCATTGACCTGTCGGTGTTGAAAATCGTCGCCTATTACAACAGCAAGCAGAAGCTCCCGGCCAAGCTGCCGGTGGTCACCATGCCCGTCGCCGACTCGGAGCAGGTGGAGACGCTGGATGAGGTATTCGTCATCGGGTATCCCGGCATCGCCGGCGACACCGTCACCGCCACCGACGGCAAGATTTCCGGGTTCATTGACGAAAACAACGATGGTGTGACGGACTGGCTGAAGACCGACGTGCTGGTGAACCAGGGCAACAGCGGCGGCTCGGCCGTGAACGACAAGGGCGAGCTGATCGGCATCCCCACGGCCCGCCTGCAGGACGAGAGCGGCAACGTCATCTACCTGATCCGGCCGGTCAATTTCGCCGCGCCGTACATCGCGGCCGCGCAGAAAGCCGGCGGCAGCTCAGGGGATGTGGGTGCGACACCCACCACCCCCGTAACGCCTCCCGCGCTGACCATGACCAGCCAGAACTTCGGTGCGCTGGTTTTCGGCACGGGTTTCAACGAAAAGACGGGCGTCACGGGCGAAGGCGTTGATTTTCCCAGCGGCACGAACGAGATCCATGCGGGCGTCCCCTACCAGAACATGCGCGACGGGACGGCCTGGGGCTACATGTGGCAGCTCGACGGCCAGGATGCGACCGGGAAGGACAAGCTCAAGTGGAGCTTCGGCAAGAGCGGCGTGCTGGATCTCTACCTGAAGGGCAAGAACGGGCTATCGGACGGCAGCTACAACCTCCAGGTGTTCCTGAACGGCAAGCTGGCGCAGGAAGGCCAGTTCACGGTCGGGCAAACGGCCGAGCCGTTGACGCCGGCGAAGCCTGCGGTGGATGCCGGCAGCGGCGTCGTGCTGGCCGGCCAAATCCTGGATGCCAGCACCAAGCGGCCGATCAAGGGCGCGGTCATCGTCTTCCTGAAGCCCGGCGCAACGGTGGACGACTTCGACGCCGACAAAAGCCAGGACAAGGCGGACACCGTCTATTCCTACGGCGTCGCCGCCGCGGACGGCGCCTTCACCCTCGACACGCCGCTGGCGCGCGGTGAAGTCTACAGCGCGATCGTCGGCGCCAAGGGATACCAGCGCATCGCGGAGGACGACGCCATCGAGATCACCCAGGACGACCCAGACTACATCGAGCTGGACCCGATCGAGTTGGATCGGCAATAGGCTGAATACGGCACGACACGGAGGCCACGGATACACGGACGGCGGCGCACGCCGATCCCGGTATCCGTGGTTTTCGCGTCGGGCGCTGGCAGATTGCCCCGCTTGAACGAAGCGCGCCACATCCTCTGTCGAGCGCGCGCGCTCCCGTTTTGGTCACATACTCGTCTGGAACGGAAGGTTTGTCATAAGAAAGGCGGTGTGCTAGAATCGGTGGCATTGTAAGAGGCCCAAGAGCCGGGCACCGCAGCCGCATTGCAGCACGCTTGTTCAAGAGATTAAATGAGGCCGCCGTCCCCTTTTCTTGGGACCGCGGCCGTTTCGTTTGCTCTCGGCACAACTCTATCGAGGAGCGCCACCTTCATGGCCCGCACCCGCAAGACCACGCCGACCTACACTGCAACGCCTGGGGGCGCTTCCCTGCCCACTCTCACCAAAGAACTGTGGCAGGCCGCAGTCAACCTGCGCGGCTCCATCGAGCCGGCCGACTACAAACGCTACGTCCTGCCGCTGATTTTCCTGCGCTTCCTCTCGCTGCGCTACGAGCGGCGGCGGAGCGAGCTGGAGGGGCTGATCCGGGAGCCGTCCAGCGAATACTACGCCGACACTGCCGCGCTGGACGATCCCGACGAGTACCGCAGCGCGGGCGCGTTCGTGGTTCCCGAAGAGGCGCGCTGGGAAAACATCCGCGCGGCCGCCCAGGCCGACGACATCAAGATCCGGCTCGACAACATCCTGCGCCTGCTGGAGGATCGCTTTCCCGACGATCTGCGCGGGCTGCTGCCGCCGGTCTATGCGGGTTCCAACCTCGACCGGGAAAACGTGGCCGGGCTGATCAACCTCTTCTCCAAGGACGCGTTCAGCGCCAAGTACGGCGGCGAGGATGTGTTGGGCCGGGTCTACGAGTACTTCATCGGCGAGTTCGCCTCGTCGGAGGGGAAACGGGGCGGCGAATACTTCACCCCGCGCAGCATCGTGCAACTGCTGGTGGCGATGCTGGAGCCGGAGTCCGGCAAGGTCTTCGATCCGTGCTGTGGGTCGGGCGGGATGTTCGTGCAGTCCGACCTCTTCGCCCACCACAGCGGCAACCTGTCGTTCTACGGCCAGGAGAGCAAGGACTTCACCTACCGGCTGTGCCGCATGAACCTCTTCATCCACGGCATCCGCGGCGACATCCGGCTGGGCAACTCGTACAGCGACGACAAACACGCCGACCTGCGCGCCGATTTCATCCTGGCGAACCCGCCGTTCAACGATGGCGCCAAGGGGGAGAACGGCTGGGGCGCGGACAAGATCCCAGACAAGGACCCGCGGCTGCTGATCGGCGGCGAACCGATGCCGCTCTCGGCCCGCAACGCCAACACGATGTGGATCATGCACTTCCTCCACCACCTGCGGGAGGGCGGCACGGCCGGCTTCGTGATGGCGACCGGCGAGCTGAGCAACAGCGAGACCGCCCGCCTCCAGGTGCGCCAGGCGTTGGTGGAGCACGACGCGGTAGATTGCATCGTGCAGCTCACCGGGCAACTGTTCGCCAACACCCAGATCCCCTGCACCCTCTGGTTCCTCTCCAAGAGCCGCGACGGCGGCCACGGCTTCCGCAGACGCCGGGGCGAGATCCTCTTCATAGACGGCCGCAAGCTCGGCGCGTTGATCCAAGGGTCGCGGAAGCAGAAGGAGCTGACGGACGAGGAGATCGAGCGGGTGGCGGTCGTCTACCGGACCTTCCGGCGCACGGGGCAGCCGGACGCGGTCGCGGGGTTCTGCCGGGTCGCGACGATTGACGAGGTGCGGGAGCACAAGTACGCGCTGACGCCGGGGCGGTACGTGGGGTCGCCGGATGGAGATGAGGACGAGGAGGCGGTCGAGGAGAAGCTGCCGCGGCTGGCAGCACAACTGGCGGAGCAGTTTGCGGAGAGTCGTCGCCTGGAAGCCGCCATCCGAGACAACCTGCTCAAGGAGCTGGGATATGGCCTTTCGGAACAATGAGCCTTACAACGACCTGCCGATGCTGCCCCCGCGGGCGCACCTGGAGACGTTGCGCGTCATGCGACGGTGCGTCAGCGCCAGCCGGGCGCTGGCGGAGCTGAAGGGCGCCGGCAATCTGATCCCGAACCAGGCGATCCTGATCAACGCGATCCCGCTGCAGGAGGCGAAACTGAGCTCGGAGATCGAGAATATCGTCACCACCCAGGATGCGCTTTACCGCGCCGCCATTGAGCCGGCGGAGCGGTCGGACCCGGCCACGAAGGAGGTTCTGCGCTACCGGACGGCGCTGCGCCGCGGCTACGACGCGCTGCAGCAGGGCAAGCCGCTCGACATTGACCTGGTGCTGGAGGTGTGCGAGGCGCTGGCCGTGGCCCGTCTGCGCGACGAAGAACCGGTCATCATCGAAGATATCGCAGCCGGAGTGGTGCTCTACACGCCCCCGCGCGGCCGGGGCCGGATCGTGAAGCTGCTGCAAAACCTGGTGGACTTCCTGCGCGAGCCGGGCGACCTCGACCCGCTGATCCGGATGGCCGTGGCGCACTACCAGTTTGAGGCCATCCATCCTTTCAACGACGGCAACGGCCGCACCGGCCGTATCCTCAACATCCTGGCGCTGGTGCAGGCGGGCCTGCTCGACATCCCGGTGCTCTACCTGAGCCGCACCATCATCGCCTCGAAGCAGGAGTACTACCGCCGGCTGCGGGCCGTGACGGAGGCGCAGGACTGGGAAGGTTGGCTGCTCTACATGCTGGCGGCGGTTGAAGAGACGGCGCGCTGGACGACCGGTCGCATCCTGGCGGTGCGGGAGTTGTTCGAGGCGACGACGGAGCAGTGCCGTCGAGAGCTGCCCGGCCGCGTCTACTCGAAGGAGTTGATGGAGTTGATCTTCACCCAGCCCTATGTCAAGGTCAAGTTCGTGGTGGATGCCGGCATCGTCAGTCGCCAGGCGGCCGCCGAGTACCTGCGGGGGCTGGAAAAGCTAGGCATCCTGGAAAGCGAAAGGCGCGGGCGAGAGGTGATCTACCGGCACCCGGCGTTGCTGGAACTGCTAAGCGCTTGATGTGTCGCCGAAATAGCCATTTGACGACATGTCCTTGCAATATGTCGTCACCGGCGACATATCCGTTTCGGACGATAATCGGGAAGCCGGATTTTCTGTGGAGAAGGGGAGTTGGGGCATGGTGGGTGACGCTCTACCTCATGGTTGGCGTTGGGCGACCGTGGAACAGCTAAAGCATCCTGATAGCCGAGCCATTGTTTCGGGGCCATTCGGCTCAAACATCGGGAGCCGTTTCTTCGTTACCTCCGGCATACCACTTATCCGAGGCAACAATCTAACTACGAACTTGACTCGCTTTGTCGACAGTGGCTTCGTGTTCATCACTGAAACCAAGGCGAGCGAACTCAGAAACTGCGAAGCTTTGCCAGGCGATTTGGTTTTCACTGCTGCAGGCACCTTGGGGCAGGTTGGGCTTATTCCCGACGACGCAAGATACCCTCGGTATATTATTTCAAACAAGCAACTGCGGGCGCGCCTCAACCCAGAGATTATTCTCCCGCTTTTCGCCTTCTATTGGCTGTCGTGTCCTGAAATGGTTCAGTACATCCAGCAACGCGACACAGGCTCAACCATCCCGCTCATCAACCTCTCGGTGCTGAGGCAATTGCCGATTCCCTTGCCGCCCCTCTCCGAACAGCGCGCCATCGCGCGCATCCTCGGCAGCCTGGACGACAAGATCGCGCTGAACCGCCGCATGAACCGCACGCTGGAGGCTCTGGCCGCGGCGATCTTCAAGTCGTGGTTCGTGGACTTCGATCCGGTGGTCGCGCGGGCGGAGGGACGCCAGCCGTTCGGGATGGACGCGGAGACCGCGGCGCTGTTCCCAGCCGCGTTCGAGGAGTCGGAGATCGGGCCGGTGCCGGCGGGGTGGCGGGTGGGGAGCATACTTGAGGTGGCTGACCTGTTGAGCGGCGGCACCCCCAGCACGTCTGTCGCCGGCTATTGGGATGGCGATGTTCCGTGGGTGTCTGCGAAGGACGTAAGTAGCGCTAACGGCTTGTTTGTGTTGGAAACGGAACGGACCATCAGTGCGGAAGGCATTGAGCGCAGTGCCACCAAGTTGTTGCCCAAGCTGACCACCGTGGTAACGGCGCGTGGTACGGTGGGCAGCTATTGCCTGCTTGGTCGCGAGATGGCGATGAACCAGACCAACTACGGTTTGAGGGCGAAAGATGGAGTCGGCGACTATTTTGTGTTCTTCGCGCTGGCGCAAATGGTAGAGCAGTTGAAACAGCATGCCTACGGTACCATCTTCGATACGATTACGACGAGGACATTCCGAGACGTGAAGATTATTTTACCTGATCATGCTGTAATCGAACGGTTCGAGCGACGAGCCTCACCGCTGATGGAACTGATCTTGATGAATTTGCAGCAATCGCTCACGCTGGCGGCGATTCGGGATTCGCTGCTGCCGAAGCTGATGTCGGGGGAGGTACGGGTGGGGTGGGGGTTTGGATCACGGAAGCGCGAAGATGACGAAGGCGCGTAGTGTCCGAGCAAAGAAGGAGGCAAAGCCGTGACTCAGAAAACGTTAGAGATTGCGGGCAGAACTTTGGAAGAGGCTCGAGAGCAGCTGGAATCTAGAATCCCCGAAGGTTTTCTTATACTTTCAGAGCAGGTTATTTCAGAGGGCAAGCCTCAGACAGTGAAAGCCAGCGCAGAAACAACCGAGGCAGCCTTTGCAAAGGCGCAAAAGGACATCCCTGGCGATGCGGATATCGTGGTGAAGAGGGAGCTTGCTGTCCCAGAGCGGAGGGTGATCGGACTGGAAGCATCGGACGAGCGTAATGCTGAATCTACCGCCAGATTTCAAGCATCCCGGGAATTTGGGGACACCGCTATCCTCAAGAGCATTAAGCTGGTGGTCGCGGGCAGCAAGGGGTTCCTGGGGATTGGCGGCAGGCCTAATCAATACCAGGTGGAAATCCTTAGGGAAGCGGCGGTCGAAATCACATACAGACCAAAGGCCAGGATCTCTATCAAACTGTCAGACGAAAAAGAGTTGAAGTCTCTCATCACCGCACTCAGGCACGAAGACAAGACCACCCGCCAAAACGCAGCGCGATCTTTGGACGCACTTGGGTGGCGGCCGCGAAAGAATGCCGATGGAGCAGCATACTGGGCGACCACACAATATTGGGGCCACTGCATTGATGTCGGCGAGCCCGCCATCGGCCCCCTTGTCATCGCCCTCCAGGACAAAGACAAACCAATGCACGAGGGCGCCATCTTCGCGCTTGAGGCTTTGGGTTGGCGGCCCGGCCAGGATCGTGCGGCCGCTGCTTACTGGATTATCAAGAAGGATTGGAGCAAGTGCGTTGGGATTGGTGCTCCCGCCCTTGAACCGCTCATCGTCGCGCTCCAGGATGGTGACAAAGAAGTGCGTGCAGCCGCGGCCAAGGCGCTGGGTGACCTCAAAGATCCGCGAGCTATCGAGCCGCTCATCGCGGCGCTGCGGGATGGTGACAAAGAAGTGCGTGCAGCCGCGGCCAAGGCGCTGGGAAACCTGCAGGACCCGCAGGCGATCGCGCCCCTCTTCGGGATATACAAGGAAGCCACATTCACGGACAATAGCTTGCGCGCCGTAGTCATCGCTGCATTGGGGCAGATAGGCGGTATGCAGGTAGTTGAACCGCTCGTCAGGTCGATGAGATATGGGAATAGGGAGCTGCGCGAGGCCGCGACCGAGGAGTTGGGCAAAATCAAGGAATGGCAACCGGCAGAAGATGAGCTCTCTGCCATCTATTGGATTGGGCGGGGCGAAATCGAACGATGCGGTGCAGTTGGTTCGCCTGCGGTGCCACCGCTCATCGACATATTGACGAATCTGTCGATGAGCGGTGGTAAGTACCTGAAATCCAGTTGCTCAACACTCTCAGCAGTTGCCGAAGCTTTGGGCCAGATTGGCGACCCGCGCGCAGTCGAACCGCTCGTGAATACCCTCTATACCCTTAGGTTCGCGCCTGGTTTGCATGATCATGAAGAGGAAACACAGAAGTCGTTGGTAGCGGCTCTGGGGAAGATCAAGGAATGGCAGCCTGCAAAAGATGAGCTCTCTGCCCGCTATTGGATTGGGCGGGGGGAAATCAACTCATGCGTTACCGTCGGCCCGCCTGCGGTGCCGCTACTGCTCAAAGTATACCAGGAGGTACCTTGGTATCGGAGCATCGTCGCCGGAGTTCTGGGCATAATAGGCGACCCAAGGGCGGTCGAGCCACTTATTATCGCACTACAAGACAAAGGCGACAGTCCGGGGGATAATCGTCTGTTGCGACATGCAGCCGCCCAAGCATTGGGCAACATTGGAGACGAGCACGCGCTACAGGGACTCATTACCATACTTAAGCTGGGCACGAATGATACTGCGGTGGACCGTTGGATTGGCGACGCATTATGTCAGATCGGTGAACCTGCGGTCCTCCCGCTCATTGACAGCCTTAAGAGCCCAAGTGCATTCTATACTGCTATTCAGTCCTTGGGCCGGATCGGAGATCGGCGGGCAGTTGAGCCACTTATCGATGCCCTTCAGGACAAAACCAGACCGGATTTTCGCTCAACTGCTGCAGAAGCGCTGGGCGCAATCGGTGATCCCCGGGCGGTTGATCCACTGATCGAGATACTTAGGCGGCAAGACTACGATTTCGTCATGCCAGCCAGCCAGGCTGACGGGACGATCACCGATCCGCGGGCTCTCGAACATTGCGCAGAATACGGTCTCGCCATAGCAGCTGCCAAGGCTCTCGGCAGGATCGGCGATGCGCGGGCTGTAGAAGCACTCCTGGGTACACTCTATGTGCGAAAACTGGATGCTGGGAGCTCTCTGGGGGAGGCAGTAATCGCAGCACTGGTGGAGATAGGTGGCCCGCGGCAACTTAAGCCATTGGTCGATGACCTGCGGAACAGCGATGATGAGGTCCGATTGAAGGCTGCCGATAAGTTGTGCAAGATCGGGGATGCCAGTGCGGTCGAACCCCTGATCGCGGCCCTCCACGATAAGAGTTCGTCTGTTCGTATTGCCGCTGCCAGGGCACTGGGGGAGATAGGTGATCCCCGGGCGGTTGAACCAGTTACTAAGCTGCTTGGTGACCAAGACGGGTGGGTCGGCCTAGCCGCCGCCGAGGTTCTCGGGAAGATTGGCAATGCAGAGGCAGTCGAGCCCCTGATCTTCGCTCTTCAGGGTGGAACTTTAGGATTTCGTGAAGCTGCTGCCGAGGCACTGCGTCAAATCAGGAGGCGGTGATGCCCCATCGCGGCACCGAGACCCAATTCGAGCTGACCACCATCGAGCGGCTGGAGGGCCAGGGCTACGGGCACCGCTTCGGCCCCGACCTGGCGCGGCCGGCCGAGGAGGTGGTGCTGCGTGACGTGCTGCGGGCGTCCCTGGCCGGCCGCTATCCCGACCTGCCGCCCGCCAGCCTGGACGAAGCCATAGCGCAGATCAGCCGGCCCGCGGGCGCGGACACGCTGCACCGCAACATGGCGTTCCATCGCATGCTCGTCCGGGGCCTGGAGCTCAAGGTGGAGCACCCCGGCGGCCGCGTCGAGCACCGCCAGGTCTACGCGGTGGATTGGGAGCACCCGGCGGCCAACGTTTTCAACGTCGTCAACCAGTTGCCGATCCACGGCCAGAACGACCGCCGGCCCGACGTGGTGCTCTACGTCAACGGCCTGCCGCTGGTCGTGTTCGAGTTGAAGAACCCCTATTCGGAGAAACCCACTGTCGCCGAGGCGCTGAACCAGGTCCGCCACTACACCCACGAAATCCCCCAGATTTTCGACTTCAACGCGCTGGTCGTCGTCTCCGACGGCGTGACCACCCTGCACGGCATGTGGACCGCGCCCGACGAATGGTTCGCGCCGTGGAAGTCCATCAACGGCCACGACGTCGAGCCGAACACCACCGGCAGCATGAAGGCGCTGGTTGAGGGGCTGCTGCCAAAAGACCGGCTGCTGGAGTACATCCGGGACTTTATCGTGTTCGAGGTGGTCAACGAGAAGATCACCAAAAAGGGCGCCCGCTACCACCAGTTCTTCGCGGTCCGGCTGGCCGCGGCGAAAGCCATCGAGACCTACTGCAAGCGCAAGACGCTGGGTCTGGCCGCGGCCGACCGGCGGCTGGGCGTGATCTGGCACACGACCGGCTCGGGCAAATCCCTCTCGATGGCGTTCCTGGTGGCGAAGCTGCGCCGTGCGCCGGAGCTGGAGAACCCCACCTTCGTCATCGAGGTGGACCGCAACGACCTGGACGACCAGCTCCACGACCAGTTCGTGGCCGCTCGCTCGCTGGTGGGCGATGTGGTCCAGGCCGGGAGCGTGGATCATCTGCGCGAGCTGCTGGCGACCGAGGGCGGCGAAGTCATCTTCACCACCATCGAGAAGTTCCAACTCAAGAGAAACCCGGTTTCTGGCAGAAACCGGGTTTCTGAAAGTGTTTCTGAAACGGAGCATCCCCTGCTCTCGCCGCGGGCTAACGTGATCTTGATCGCCGATGAGGCGCACCGGTCGCAGTACGGCTTCGCGGGCGGCTTTGCGCGCGCAGTCAACCGGGCGCTGCCCAACGCGCTGCGGCTCGGCTTCACCGGCACGCCGGTCAGCCTGGCTGGGGCCGACACGGTCGAGGTCTTCGGCGACGTCATCCATACCTACGACATCGGCCAGTCGCAGGACGACGGCGCCACCGTGCCCATCTACTACGAGCCGCGGCAGGTCAAGCTGCACCTGACGAAGCGCGACATTGATGCTGCGCTGCGCGAAATCGTAGGGGCAGGTCTTGCACCTACCCCATCTGCCGAAGCCGGGGCGACCGCGAGGGTCGCCCCTACAGACCTGGAACGGCGCAAGGGCCGCTGGGCCGCGCTGGCGGCGGTCGCCCGCACGAAGGCCCGCGTGGATGCCCTGGCCGCCGACCTGCTGGCGCATTACCTGGCCCGCACCGCTACGCTCCGGGGCAAGGCGATGGTCGTCTGCATGGAGCGGGCGAACTGCGTGCGGCTCTACGAGGCGCTCACCGCGCTGCCGGGCTGCCCCGAGGTCAAGATCGTGATGACCGGCAACCTGGGCGTGGATCCGGAGGAATGGAGCGAGCATGGCTATTTGACCACCAAGGCCGGCCGCGACGAGATCAAGCGGCGCATGGTGGATCCCGACGACCCGCTGGCGCTGGTGATCGTCTGCGACATGTGGCTCACCGGCACGGACATCCCCTGCCTGCACACCCTCTACGTGGACAAGCCGATGGCGGGCCACAACATGATCCAGGCGGTTTCGCGCGTCAATCGGGTGTTCCGGGATAAGCCGGCCGGCCTGATCGTGGACTATATCGGCATCGGCGACCAACTGCGCGAGGCGACGGCGCAGTACACCCAGGGCGGCG
>CAZYGI010000031.1:0-31990 GCA_964647255.1 uncultured Anaerolineales bacterium
AGATGGTGTGGTGCGGCGCGCGGAAGGGCCGGTGGCGGATCAGCGGCACGTCGCCGGGCAGCATGCCGGCGACCGAGTAGATGCGCGTGACATCCAGCGCCTCGGTGGGCGTCATGCGCGGCAGGATCGAGGGGAGCGAGCGCGCCAGCAGCGTCTTGCCGGAGCCGGGTGGGCCGGACATCAGGACGTTGTGGCCGCCGGCAGCGGCAACCTCCAGCGCACGCTTGACGTGCTCCTGACCTTTGATGTCCATGAAGTCTGCCGCGTACGGTGGCGGGGCGTCGTCCAGGCGCAGGTCGGCGCGATAGGGATCGATGGGGTGATAGTCACGGAAGTGCGCGGCCAGCCGGCCCAGGGTGTCCACCGGGTAGACGTCAATCCCTTCGACCAGCGCGGCCTCGGGCGCATCGGCCTGCGGCACGAAGACCGATTTGTAGCCCAACTCCTTGGCCGCGTGCGCCATCGGCAGGACGCCCTCGACGTGGCGCACCGAGCCGTCCAGCGACAGCTCGCCCAGGAAGATGCTGCCTTCCAGGTCCGGGGGAATCTGCTCGGCGACGATCAGCAGCGCGACCGCGATGGGCAGGTCGTAGGCGGGACCCTCCTTGCGCAGATCGGCCGGCGCCAGGTTGACGGTGAGCCGGCCGCGGGGATAGGCCAGGCCGGAGTTGAAGATGGCCGCGCGCACCCGTTCGGTGGATTCCTTGACGGCGGCGTCGGGCAGGCCGACCAGGGTGACGGAGGGCAGGGAACGGGTGTTAAGGTCGGTCTCGACTTCGACCAACGCGCCTTCCAGGCCGACCAACGCACAACTGTGGACTTTTGCGAGCATGAGCACACCTCCCGACAGAGGTCACGTGGGGGAGGCGTGACGGAGCTGGGTTACGACACGATGATACCAGACTCGGGGTCTGTCTGCAAGCGCGCGCGATAGGGTCCTTGCTACGCGACCGAAGACCATCGTGGCTGCCCTGGTATTCCTGTCAGACTTGCTATTGATCCCACAAGCGAGTAAAATGTTTAACAGCCAGCCGAAATCGCTGGGATCACCAAGTGTTCTGAGCCGGCGAAGCCGCCACCACAAAGATGAAAGGAGCAGACCCTATGGCTTTCGAGTTACCTTCTCTTCCGTATGCGGACACTGCATTGGAACCCTACTATTCTGCCAAGACGTTCAGTTTCCATCACGGCAAGCACCACAAGGCGTATGTGGATAACCTGAACAAACTTCTCCCCGGCTCGCCGTTTGAGCACGCGTCGCTGGAGGAGATCATCCTGGCGACCGCGGGCGATGCGTCCAAGGTCGGTTTCTTCAACAACGCGGCGCAGGTGTGGAATCACACCTTTTTCTGGCACTGCATGGCGCCCGGTGGCGGGGGCAAGCCGGCCGGCGCGGTGGCCGGCGCGATCGAGAAGGCCTTCGGCAGCTACGAGAAGTTCGCCGAGCAGTTCAAGGCCGCGGCGGTCGGTCGCTTCGGCAGCGGCTGGGCCTGGTTGGTGCTCGATGGCGGTGAGCTGAAGATCATGAGCACGCCCAATGCTGAGACCCCGATGACGGGCGGCAAGAAGGCGCTGCTGACGGTGGATGTGTGGGAGCACGCCTACTACCTGGATTACCAGAACCGCCGGCCCGACTTCGTACAGACGTTCCTGGATCACCTGGTGAACTGGGACTTCGTGGCCGCGAATCTCGCCAAGTAAAGCCGTCACCGGCTGAGCCTAAACAGGGCGGGCATCTCAGCCCGCCCTGTTTTTTGTGCGCCGGATCGGCCGGCATCATCGGGTCGCGAGCAGATATACCGCGCCGTCGGCGCCTGCCATGGTGCCGTGGACCACGCCCTGGGGGATCTCTACGCGGTCGCCCGGCAGGAGCTCCAACAGGCGTTTTTCCGCGGGCAGGATCACTGTCAGGCTGCCGGACACCAGCCATAGCGTCTCAGGATAAATGTGCGCATGCGGCGGGTAACCGGTGGCGGGCTCGTTTTGCCACCTCACGACGCCGTAGTCCGCGGCCGCCAGCCGTGCGCGGATTTCTTCTTCGACCGGCCTTCCGGTGCCTTCCCACAACGTCATCCGCGCGATCGGTTTTGCCCGCGGTGGAAAAGCCAGGATCTTGGCGCGCCGATCTGCCGGTTCGTGAGCTGCGGCCGCGGTCCGATCGGTCATGGCGGCCTACGCGATCTCCGCCAGCACGCGGCCCATCTCCGGCGTGCCATAGCCGCCGAGCGCCTCCACCCGCGCAGCAAACGCCGGGTCGCGGATGATGTCAAGCAGCGGCGCCAGCAGCGGGCTGCTGTAATGCTCCGCGGGGAGCACAAGGTCATAACGTTCGTGATCCAGCGGCACGAAGTCCAGGTCGAGCGCCCGGGCAGCGGCCAAGATGCCCATGCCGCAATCGGCCGCGCCCGAGGCCACTGCGGCGGCCACAGCCAGGTGGGTGTATTCTTGCCGCTCATAGCCCTGGATGGCACGCGGGCTGATGCCGGCCTGCTTGAGCCGGTAGTCGAGCAGGACGCGTGTGCCGGCGCCGCGCTGGCGGTTGACAAACACCACATCCGGCCGCGCCAGATCGGCCATGCCGCGGAGGTCCTTCGGATTCCCCTTCGGCACGATAAGCCCTTGCTCGCGGCGGACGAACCCCAGCAGGATAACCGGTATGCCCGCCAAGAAGCGGCGGATGGTGCTGACGTTGTATTCGCCGGTCTCTTCGTCGAGCAGATGTGAGCCGGCCACGTGCGCCTCACCGCGCTGGAGCGCCATCAGCCCGCCGAGGCTGCCCACGTTCGCCGAGGAAAACCGGTGGCCGGGCGCGCGCTGGCCCAACTCGTCGGCCAGAAGATCGAGCGTCAGGTCGTGGCTGCCGATGGCGACGATGGTGCGCCGCAGGCTCTCCGGTGGCCGAAGCAGGCTGACGGTCACGGTCGCGCCCGGCTCGAAACCCTGGTCCCCGCGCGGGATCCGCACGATCCCATCCGCGCGCACCAGCGACATGAGCACGCCCGATCCGCTGGCAAGCGGCGAGGCAACGATCCGGTCGCCCACCTGGCCGGCCGTTACGCGCAGGTATTCCTCATCTCCCTCCGGGCTGACGACCTTGCGCGTGATCGTCGCCTGGACCGAAGGGCGCTCCTCAGGCGGCTGTCCCAGCCAGCGCGCCAGCGTCGGCTTCACCAGCAGCTCGCACGTCAGCGCGGCGGATACAGGATAGCCGGGGATGCCGATCACGGGGACGATTGAGCCGCCCGCCTGCTGCCCCCTGTCCTCTGCCTCCTGTCCCCTGTCTCCCGTCTCCTGTCTCCTGATCACGCCGAGGATCACCGGGTGTCCCGGCCGGATGGCGATACCGTGCACCAGGAGTTGGCCGAGTTCTGCGACGATGCGTGCCGTGAAGTCCTCGGAGCCGGCTGAAGAACCGGCGTTGATAAGGACCAGATCGTGGGTTCGGGCGGCCTCCTGAATGCGGTCGCGCAACGCGCCGTAGTCGTCCGGCAGGGGCGGCAGACGGGTGGGCTCTCCCCCCCACTCCGCCACCATCGCAGATAGGACCAGCGAGTTGTACTCGATGATGTCGCCCGGGCGGAGCGGTGCGCCGGGCATCACCAGCTCGGTGCCGGTGGGCTGGATCGCGACCCGCGGCTTGCGGCGGACGCAGAGCGTCGCGTGGCCTGAACCGGCCGCCGCACCGATATCCTGCGGGCGCAGGCGGTGGTTCGCCGGCAGAATCAACTCGGTCGCGACCATGTCTTCGCCCATCGGCCGGACGTGTTGCCAGGGCGGGACCGCGGCGAGGATCTCGATGGTGGATGCCGGCCCGCCGATCCCGCTGCGCACCTGCACGTCTTCCACCATGATCACCGCATTGGCTCCGGGAGGCAGCGGGTCGCCGGTGTCCACGTAGTGCGCCTGCCGGCCCACGACGAGCTGCAGCGGGTGGGTCTCGCTGGCGCCGCGCGTTTCTTCGGCGCGCACCGCGTAGCCGTCCATCGCCGACGCGTGGTAGTGCGGCGATGAGACGCGCGCCCATACCGGCGCGGCGGTGATGCGACCAGCCCCCTGATCCAGCGGCACGGTCTCACCCGCAATCGGTGCTCCGAGCCCGGCCGCGGCCAGGACATCCCACCACTTGGCCAGCGCTTCAACCAACGGGATGTCTTCCAGATAGGGCGAATGGGTGTGTACGGCGGTCATGGATGCTGGCTCTCTCCTCACGTGAGTTGGTCAATTTGGCGGCAGTATAACACATCGGGCAGGTTTCACCGCGTGCAAAACCGGGGCAAATATGCTACACTAACGCCGGCCGCGGCGATATGCGCCGGAGGGCCAACGCGGATCGGCAAAGGAGGCGATTTTCATGGGCAAACATCGCATCATACAGTTCCTCGGAATCCTGATCATGCTCGCGGCTGCGCTTTACCTGGTGCTGGGTGTGGTCGGGGCTGCCGTGCTCGGCCGGCAGGGTTTGGGCGGCGGGTGGAGCTCCGGCTGGAACGGCTGGGTCACGATTCCCGCGCTCGTCGCAACGATCCTGGGATTCGCGACCCTGCTCATCCTTGGGGCGCTGCTCTTCTTCCTGGCGCGGATCAGTGCGAACCTGGCGGCAGTGAGCCAGCACAGCCAGGTCCCGACAGGGGCGTCGGCTGAGTTGTCAGGCGCACCGGCGCCGCTGGTTACGCCGGAGCTGCGGCCAGTCGCGGCCGCCACAGCGCCGGTGATCGCCGCACCGGCAGTGCGGGGTGAGTCGCCTGTGCCCGACGCAGTCGCAAAGGAGCCCGAGATTGAGGCGCGCGTGCCGCAGGTCGAAGCGCTCGCGGCCGACGCGGTTGCGAAGGCGCCCGCGATTGAGACACTCGTGCCGCAGGCCGAAGCCTTTGTGGCTGACGCGGTCGCCAAAGCGCCTGCCGTTGCGGCGCTTGTGCCCCAGGCCGAAGCTTTCGCGGCCGACGCGATCGCGAAGGCGCCCGCGCTTGAGACGCTCGTGCCGCAGGCCGAAGCGTTCGTGGCCGACGCGGTTGCGAAGGCGCCAGAGGTCGAGGTGAACGTGCCGCAGGTTGAGGCCGCACTTCCGAAGGTTGCCTCGATCCCTGGGTTCGCCGAACACGCTGCGGCCGCGGTTGGGGCTGTGATCGCGAGCGCGCCGTTGCCCAGCGCAGCCGACGTCGCGCCGGGGCCGGGCACGATCATCAAGCGGGCGGCTGACGCGGCGGCGCCCGCACCCGTGCCCAACGCCAGCGCGGCCCCTCAGATGGCGCCGGTGCTGCCCGCGGTCGTGATCGAGACGGTGGAGGCAGAACCGGTCGCGGCCGAACCCAGCGCGGCTGGGGTCGCCGGTGAGGACGTCGCCGCCCTGCGCGCTCAGCTTGCTGCGCTCCAGGCCCGGTTGGCACAGCTCGAAGGCGCGCGGCCGGCGGCCGCAGACGCCCCCACGGCTGCGGTCGAAGGCCAGGCCGGCCGGCTGCCCGGCACGGAGGAAGCCGCGCGCATCGCCGCCGAGATGGCCGCGCTCCAGCCGCCCAGACGCCGGCCTTCCAGCTCGGACTGATATCTCCGCATCTCGTCGCGCCAGCCTCAGGAGCGTTTCACCTCCGTTCAGGTTGAAGCGCCCCTGGGCTGACCACGTCGTAATCTCCTGATTTGCAGGCTTCCTTGTCCTGCGCCGCGTTCCTGGTGCACCGAGGCCAGCCAGATACACCCTCTTGACCGCGTCCGAACCTCTCCAACAACACGGGCCGCGTCCTGAGCAGGGTTGTGACGGCCCCGTTCCCGCCGACACATGCCCTGAGATTCCCTAAACCGGCGTTTTGGCTCTTGACACCGAACGAATGTTCTGGTATGATCTTGATTAGAACATCAGTTCTTCTCTGTAAGGGCTGTCACTGATTCATGCGCTGAAAGGAGAAAACGATGCCTGCCCGCGAGGATGTTCTGACCCTTGAGCTCACTGAGCTCGAAGCCAGGGTGCTCAGCCACCTGGTCTTGACGCAGCGACCGGGCTATTGTCCCAGTCGCGAAGAACTGAGCCGGGCTGCCGGCCTGGGTGCACGCGGCTACCGGATCAACCGGGTCCTGGAGAGCCTGGCGGCGAAGCAGTTCATCCGTCTGGATCCCCGCCGGTCGCGTGCGATTGCTGTGCTCCGGCGGCCCGATGGCCGGCCCGTCGGCGCCGACACCGTTTGGGTCGCGGTGGTGGGGCTGATCGGGGCCAGCCGGCCGCGCGAAACGGCGACGCAGGACGACAACGCCTTCGCAGAGGAGGCGATCGAGTTGACCCGCGGCCTGGTGCGCGGGCACGAGGGCGTCTTTGCCCTGCGCGTCTCAGGCCGCTCCATGGTGGATGCGCTGGTGAGCGACGGCGACATTGTGGTTCTTTCCAACGCCACACCGGTGCACAACGGCGACATGGTGGCCGCGCAAGTGACTGCGGACGACGGCACGACGGCGACCACGCTGAAGTACTACTATCGCGAGAACGGCCATGTGAGGCTGCAGCACGCCAACGCGGCGCTGCCGCCGCTGCCACTCTATCGTTCCGAGCAGGTGCAGGTCTGCGGCAAGGTCCTGCTGGTGATTCGGCAGATGCCCTGACGGCCAGGCAGACGCACCTTGGGCAGGGACGGTGTACCGGCTTCGGGCCGCCTGCGCAGTTGTGCCCAGGCCACGCCGTCCCTGCGCCATCTGTAGAGGAAGGGAGGTGCGTCATGTCAACGAAGTACGAGATGCAGGCCGCTCGGATCGAGACCGTGCTGGGCGCCCACAAGGTGCCGGCGCGGGTCTGGCAGGCCACGGTGACGCCGCGCTTTGTCCGGTTCGATGTGACGACCGCGCTGGGCACGCGGCTGTCGAAGGTCAGCAGCCTCGCGGAAGAGCTGGCGTTCGCCCTCGGCGCGCGTGCCACGAGGGTCTATCGCGAGGGCGGCGTGCTCCACGTCGAAGTGCCGCGCGAGGTCGGGCGGATGGTCCAGCTCACGGCGGTGTGCGAACGCCTGGCGAGCGTTCCGCCGATGTGCGGCATCCTGGGGGTTGACGAGGGCGGTGCTCCGCTGCTGGTGCGTCTGGACAGCCCGGATGTGGCGCACATGCTCATCGCCGGCACCACCGGCAGCGGGAAGACCGCTCTGCTGCGAAGCTTGCTGGCGTCGCTGGCGATGTATAACCGGCCGGGCCAGCTCCAAATGGTGTTGATTGACCCGAAGGGCCGTGGCCTCGGCGCGCTGGCGTCGCTGCCACACCAATGGCGCCGGGGCGGCGTGGTTTCCGGCGTCGAGGCGGGCGCGGCGTTGCAGGCGCTGGTGACGGAGATGGAGCGCCGCGACGCGGCCGGCAGCCACACGCCGCGGCTGGTGGTGGCGGTGGACGAGCTCGCCGACCTCGTTCAAAGCGGCGGGAAGGGGGTCGTCGAGGCGCTGACTCGGCTGACCCAGCGCGGCCGTGAGGCGGGGGTGCATGTGGTCGCTGCGACGCAGCATCCCTCTGCTGCGCTTGTCGGCGGCATGCTCAAGGCCAACTTCCCGGTGCGGCTCGTGGGCAGCGTCGCCAGCCCTGAGGACGCCAAGGTCGCTTCGGGTATCGCCGGCAGCGGCGCCGAGCGGCTTCTGGGCCGCGGTGATTTCGTGCTGGTGGCGAAAGGCCAGGTCATCCGTTTCCAGGCGGCTTTCGCCGACGAGGTTGAGCTGACCGGGATCGCCGCCAGGATCGGCGAAGGCGGCCGGCGGCGGCGCTCGTGGCTGGCGCTTGAGGCATCACAGTCGGCGCCGAACTCGGCGCGATGGGAAGGTTGAGCGTATGAAGCAGGCCGTAGCCGTTCTGATGTTGGGATTTGGGATCGCGTTGGCGGTCATCATTGGGCAGCGGATGAGCACCGATGCCATGGCCGTGGTGATCGGCGTGGCGGTGGGCGTGGCAGCCAGCGTGCCCACCAGCATCCTGATGGTGGCCCTGTTGCGCCGCTCGCGCGGTGCGGGGTTCGCCCCGGAGCCGACCTCGCCGCCGGCCAGCGCCCCGCAGCTCCAGCAGCCGAACTTCATCATGCTTAGCCCCGACATGTTCGGACGCCAGGCGCAGCAGCCCTACCTGCCCTTGCCGCCCGCCGAATATGATGTGAGCCAGGATGGCGGGCTGCGTCGCCTGCGCGTTGTGGGCGGCGATGATGACTGGGTAGCGGGCGAGTAATCGGCTCAGATGGTCCCGGCGGAGCGGCACCCTGGCAGGCATCGTCCAGAGTCGGTGGTCCGCTTGGCGCGCAGATATGTTCGTGGATATCAAGAAGTGGCGGAGGTGATCATGGTTTCGCAAAACACCGATGTGCGGGTCGTTCTGACGGCCGATGGCGCGCGGTTTCAGGCTTTTCGCTGGCAGGGCCGGGTCCTGCGCGTTCTTGCGGTCGAAGATATGCGTGCGACTGGCCTCGAACGACGGTATAAGGTCGCGACCCCGGAAGGCGGCTATGAGCTCGCGTTGGACCTCGTCACTGGGCGCTGGTCTGTGCGCTGTGGGCCGTCGTGGCTGGCGCGTGCCCGGGCGCGGCTGGAGAACCTGCCCCGGTACACGCTGCCTGCGTCTCGTCGTCGTGTCCGGTCGGTGCGGGTGGCGGTGGCGGCGCCCCCGGCGCCGGGAGGCAGCTATGCAGGTCGGCTTGCTCTGGTTCGACAATGATCCGGGCCGCGGCGTGAACGCCAAGATTCAGGATGCTGCTCAGCGCTACCGTGAGAAGTTTGGCGTGGCGCCTGATACGTGCTATGTCAACTGCGGGGTGCTCGGCGGCCAGGGCGGCGCTGACCTCAGCGCAGGGCTGCGGTTGCGCGTGGTGCCCGTCTCGAACATTCTCCCGCACCATTTTTGGGTCGGCATGGAGGAGAAGGCGGGTTAGGGCTGCTCCGTGCGGTAGAGCAATTGGGCCAGGAGTACATCCATCGCCTCACGGTCACCGAGCTTCCCAGTTTTGATCGCTTCGTCCGCGGCCAGGATGTATTCCATGGCGCGCTCCAGGCCGCTCATGGTGTGGCGCTGGGCCTGGGTCAGCAGCTTTGGCACCGTCCAATCGGCGACGTTGAGGGTGCGGGCCATCTCAGTCGGCTTGGCGCCCTGCCCTTGCAGGGCCTTGGCCTGGATCAGCAGCCTGTACTGGCGGGCGATCATGCCGAGCAGGCGGAGCGGTTGTTCGCCGTCAATGTCCAGCACGTGTTTCATCTGCTTGCTTGCCGTCGCGCCGTCGCCGAGCCCCAGGGCGTCCACCAACTCGAAGACGCTGGCGGCGCGCGTGGCGGGCACCAGCTTGCGGACATCGGCGCGGGTGATCAGCTTGCCCGGCGCATAGTCGGCCAGCTTGTGCAGCTCCTGGTCAAGCTGGCGCAGCTCGTCGCCGACGAAATCAGCCAGATCGGCCAACGCCGCAGGTTCGAGCTTGACCTTGTGCAGCGCGGCCCGTTGCCGGATCCAATCAGGCAGCTCATTGCGCCGCGGTTTTTCGCGCAGCGCCAACTTCACCTGGCCCGTCGGGGCCAGTTCCTGCAGCCGGCGCAGCACTGGGCCGCTGCCCACGGTATCTTCTTCCAGGAACACCAGCTCGGTGCTCGCGGGGACGTGCTCCAGGTAGGCGATGAGCTGCTTCGCCTGGCCTTTGGCGGCCTCCGGGGCAAGCGTTTCCGCGGTCCGACCTTCCTCCTCTTCCGACGGCTCAGCCGGTTTGGCGCGCCCCTTGCCCGGCGCGGCTAACCGGGCCAGGAGGCCTTCGACCACCACCAGCCGGCGCTCGGCGAGAAACGGCAGGGTGTCGCACGCGTTCTGGACGTCGGCGACGGTGGTCTGGCGGCCATCCAGCCGTGATGTGTTCAGTTCGACCATCTCCGGGTCGTCCGCGACCTGGCTGCGAATGGCAGCGAGCGTTTCAGCGCGGAGGAACTCGGCTGGCCCGTGGATGAGGGTGATCATGGGTTTGGCGTTCCGTAATGCGTCAAACAGGCCGAATCGTCACGCGGTGCCGGACGACCGGTCCGCCTTCGAGTCTGCGGACGTCGGCGATCTGCAGATCGGTCACGTCCGGGCTCGTGGTGACGTTTTCCTGCGCCCAGCGGCCCAGCGGTTGGGCGATGAGCAGCGCCAGCGTGGCGCCCAGGACCGCGCCCGGCAGACGATCCCACCAGGCGCCTTTGCGGCCGGCCAGCGCCAGCGCGGCCGCGCCGCTGAGCAGCCCGGCGGTTACCAGGTTGGTGCCGCAGTTTGGGTGCACCGCCAGGCTGCGCTCCCCATGCTGCAGGCGGGCCAGGCCATCCTCGGCCGCGGCGCGCAGCGCGGCCGCACTGATCTCGCCGTACATGATGAACCCCTGAAGGTCGCTGCGCGCGGCCAGGGACGCGCCCGGCAGCCGTCGGGTCAGGATCGTCATCGTCGCGTGCTCGATCCCGTGGTGTTGGCGGAGGCGGCGAGCTAGAGAGCTTTGGGACATCGGTTGCTCCTGAAGATGTGGCGGACAGCGGGCCGGGCCGCCGGATGCGTCGTTTCAGACCATCCCTGGTATTTCGGCGAAGACGCTGAGCGGCGCGGCGCACACACCCACCAGGCCGGGGCCGGTGTGCGCGCCCAACACGGGCGCGATGGCACACGTGGGCAAGATGTGGGCAATGAAACGTTGTCCCATCAGGGAGACCACCTGTGCCGCACCGGCCAGGTTGTGCGCATGCATCACCTGGATGCGCATTGGATAGGCTGAGCCGAAGCGCTCGGCCACGATTTCCACGATCTTCTGGAACGCGCGCTTGATTGAACGTTCGCGCGCGTGGACGACGTAGGTTCCATGCGCTTTTTCCACCCCGATGACGGGTTTCAGGTCAAGAATCTGGCCCATCAACGCCTGGATGTGGCTGATCCGGCCGCCGTGCTCCAGGTATCTGAGCGTTTCCAGGGTGTAATAGGTTTCGGTCGCCTCGCGGATGCGCCCCAGGGTCGCAAGGATGCGTTCCAGCGTCCAGCCGGCCTGGGTCATGCGCACGGCGGCCTCCACCTGCCAGCCCTGAGCGGCGGACAGGGTCAAGGTGTCCACGAAGGTCACGCGTGCTTCCGGCACCTGCTCTGCGCCCAAACGGGCCGCGTTCAGCGTGCCGCTGAGCCCGGATGAGATATGGATTGAAAGGATGTTGGCGTCACCGGTGGCAACTAACTCGCGGTAGATGGTCGCAAAGTCGCCCGGGGCCGGCTGCGATGTGCTGGGAAAGGACTTCGTGCCGGCCAGCAACTCATAGAATTCCGCCGGCTGGATGTCAATCCCGCTGCGATAGTTCTTGCCTTCGAGCGATAAGATGAGCGGCACGCTGTGGATCGTGGCTCCAGCGGCTTGTTCGAGGGACAGGTCTGCGCCGGCATCGGTCAAGATGTGCATCGGGTGTGCTCCATTCATTCACCAAGTTGTTCGCGAATCACGTAGATCGGCTTGTTTTGCGCCTCGTGGTAGACCCGCATCACCATTTCAGCAATCAGCCCCATGCTGACCAGTTGTACACCCAGGATGACCAGCAGCACTGCCAGCAGCAGCAAGGGCCGGCTGCCGATGTTCTGTCCCAGCACGAGTTTGACGAAGGTCAGGTAGATGCCGAACAGGAGCCCCACCCCGGCCGACAGCAGCCCGGCCCGGCCAAAGATCTGCAGCGGCCGCGTGCCATAGTCGAGCATGAACCGCACGGTGATGATATCGAGCAGCACACGGAAGGTGCGGCTCAGGCCGTATTTGCTCTTGCCGAAGCGCCGCGCCCGGTCGTTAACTGGGATCTCCGCCACTGTGACTCCCATCCAGCTCGCCAGCGCGGGGATGAAGCGGTGCAGCTCGCCGTACAGCCGCACGTTTTTGGCGACCTCGCTGCGGTAGGCTTTCAAGGAGCAGCCGTAGTCGTGCAGCACCACGCCCGTCGCGCCGGAGATCATGCGATTCGCCATCATCGAAGGCAGGCGCCGGCTGAGGAACGGCTCCTTCCGGTCGGCGCGCCAACCGCTGACGATATCGTAGCCTTCCGCCATCTTCGCCAGCAGCTTCGGGATGTCGCGCGGATCGTTCTGCAGATCGGCGTCGCTGGTGATGACGATCTCGCCGCGCGCGGCTGTGAACCCGGCTGAGAACCCGGCCGTCTGGCCGAAATTCCGACGGAAACGGATGATCCGCCAGCGCGGGTCGCGCGCGTGGATGGCCTTCAGCCGCGCAAAGCTGTCATCGCGGCTGCCGTCATCTACGACGATCACTTCGTAGGTCCAGCCAACTTCAGCAAGCGCGGCGGTGAGTTCCTGGTATAACGGCTCGACGTTCTCAGCCTCGTTGTAGAGTGGGATAACGATGGAAAGTTGGGGGTCGGTCATGGCTTACCTTCGCGTGCGTCGGATGCCACCGATCAGATACATGACGCCGCCCACCAGCCCGGTGGCGACGGTGATGATATAGATGCCCAGGGAAAGCGCAAGGGCGACCGGTTGGGCCACGCCGACGCTGCCAAACAAGCCCACATAGCTCAGCTCGCGCACCCCCAGCCCACCGAATGCCGGCAGCAGCAGGGCGATGGCGGTCAGCGGGACGAAGACGAGATAGAGGGTCAGCGGCAGGCGCAGCCCCAGGCCCCAGCCGATGGCGACATTCCAGCCGATCTGGAGCAGGTTGAAGATCAGCGATGCGAGCAGCCCGCGGCCAATGGTGCGGCGGTCGTAGGGCGCGAAGGCGTCGGCGAGCGCATCCAGGCGCAGCCGTTTCACCCCGCGGCCCAGAAGATCGCCTTGGCGGGCCAAGTCGCCCCACCAGGACCGGCGCAGGAGCCAGGCGGCCAGCAGGCCCCCGCCAAACAACGCGGCGGTGACGGCGGTAACCGCGGCCGGCGCCCTGCCCGGCTGAAACAGCGCGGCGAGCAGGCCCATCGCCAGCAGGACCATGATGCCCAGGTAGCGGTCCACCAGCACGCTGTTGATCACGCGCCCGGGCCGGCCCGTGTCTTGGGCGAGTTCTGCGGCGCGCACTGCATCACCCCCGAAGCCGGTGGGCAGGATGACGTTGAAGAAGCTGCCGACGAAGTACCACGAGTTGAGCTCGCGCAGCGGCCGGTGGATGCCCAGAGCGGTCAGCAGCACCTGCCAGCGCACGGCGCGCACCGCGACCCCGGCCAGGAACAGCAGCCAGGCCACCGTGAGCCAGGCGGGGTTGATGCGACGCAGCGCATCCCAAACCTCGATCCAATGCACCTGGCGGAGGATCAGCGCCAGCAGGATCGCGCTCACGGCTATCTGGAGCAGGCCGCGGATGCGTTTCTTGGACAAGTTGAGAATCTCCACAGAACGAACAATGACGAGTCATCAGAAACGAGTAACCCACGAACCATGAAGGCGGTGATGACGCGTTACTCGTCACGGCTCACCGCTGCACCAGCTTGGCGATGGTCACGCCTTCGCCGCCCTCGCTGTTTTCACCTGAGCGGAATTCGCCCACCAGGGGATGCCCGCGCAGCTCATCGCGGACGGCCTGGCGGAGCGCGCCGGTGCCTTTGCCGTGAATGATCCGCACCCACGGCAGGCCGGCCAGGTAGGCGGTGTCGAGATAGCGGTCGAGCTCGACCAACATATCGTCCACCGTCAGCCCGCGCAGATCGAGTTCCATCCCTGGGCTGGCGGGGCGGGGCTGGGCGCCGCTGGCCTGAATCTGCACGGCCGGTTGCTGGCCGCGCTCGCGCAACTCGACGCGGCTCACGCCCAGGCGCACGCGGAACCCGCCGACCTTGACCTCGACTTCGTTGCCCGCGACGCCTGCAATTTCACCGCTGGCGCCGAGCGAGGGCACCCACACCCGGTCACCGGGCAGCAGCGGGCCTTCGACCTGGACCGGCCGCGGTGCATCCATCGCGGGCAGCGGTTTGACGCGGTCGGAACGCCGGGCCAGCACTTCTTCAGCCTCAGCCAGCCAACGTTCATGGAGCGATTTGCCCGGCAGCCGTTCGCCGGCGCCGCGCTCGCGGGGCAAGACGGCCATTTCTTCGCGCAGCCGCCCGATCTCCTCGCGGACCGCCTCAAGTTCGGCCTGAGCCTGGCCGCGCGTCTCCGTCAGCACTTCGCGGCGCGCCTCTTCGACTTTCGCCAGCCGGTAGCGCAGATCGGCGTGGAGCGCCTCGGCGTGCCTCTGCTGGGCTTTGGCGTCCGACTCCGCCGTGAGCGCAGCTTCGCGCGCGCGCTTGATCTCCGCCAGCATCGCTTCGGCTTCCAGCGACTGCGGCGAGACGAGCGCCTCGGCCTTTGTCACCACATCGTTGGGCAGGCCGAGCCGGCGGGCGATGGCAAAGGCGTTGGAACGCCCCGGCAGCCCGATGCTGAGCTTGTACGTCGGGCTCAGCGTTTCGATGTCGAACTCGACGCTGGCATTGGTCACAAACGGCGTGCTGTGGGCGAAGACTTTCAGCTCGGAGTAGTGCGTCGTTGCAAGCGCGGTGATGCTGCGGGCCAACAGGGTCTTCAGGATGGCTTGGGCCAGCGCCGCGCCTTCCTCAGGATCGGTGCCCGCGCCGAGCTCGTCCAGCAGCACCAGCGAGCGGTCGTCCGCGTGCTCAAGGATGTCTACGATGTGCGTCAGGTGCGATGAGAAGGTGGACAGGCTCTGCTCGATGCTCTGCTCGTCGCCGATGTCGGCAAACACTTGCTCGAACACCGTCAGCTTCGAGCCTTCATCCGCCGGGATCGCCATGCCGGCCTGGGCCATGAGGGTGAGCAGCCCGGTCGTTTTCAGGGAGACCGTCTTGCCGCCCGTGTTCGGCCCGGTCACGACCACGATGAAGTAATCGTCTTCCAGGTAGATGTCCACCGGCACGACCGTCAAGGGATCGAGCAGCGGGTGGCGCGCCTTGATCAGGACCAGCGTGCTGCCGGGATGGCGAACGCCGGACGCCGGAGGCTCCAGGTCTGCTGCCGAAGGCCGGCCGCCATGCGGATTCGCGGCGTCGCCGTGCCGCCGTGTCGCCGTGTCGTTGCGTTTCTTGAACGACGCCAATTCCGGCTCGACGGCCAGAAGTTCATTGGCATAACGCGCCTTGGCGAAGATCAAATCCAGATCGCCGAGCGCCTCCACGGTGCGCGCGATGGGTCCGGCATGTGCGCCGACCAGCCCGGTGAGCGCGGCCAGGATGCGATGGATCTCCTCCTCCTCGGCCAGTTGCGCCTCGCGCCAGCGGTTGTTGAGATCCACCACCGCCAACGGCTCGATGAAGAGCGTGGCACCGCTCCCGGATTGGTCGTGCACCAGGCCGGGAATGCGGCCCTTGAATTCGGCGCGCAGCGGGATGACATAACGGCCCTGGCGTTGGGTCACGATCGGTTCTTGAAGATAAGGCGCGTTGACAGACGACGCGACGATGCGTTGCAGCCGCTCCATCAGCGATGCATGGGCCTCGCGCAACGTCCGCCGGATGCGCGCTAAGGCGTCCGAGGCGCTGTCCAAGACCTCGCCCCGCTCGTCAACACAGCGGCCAATCTCGTCAATCAATTCGCTGGGCGCAGAGATGCGCGCTGCCACATCCGCAACGTGTGGGAACTGTTCGGCGAGGCGCGTGAGGGCGCGATAGAGCGTGCGGCCGCGCACCAGGGTGCTGCGGATGTCGAGCAGGTCGGTCGGCAGGAGGGTGGCCCCGCGCACCGCCTGCTCCACACGCTCGCGCAAATCGTGCACGCCGCCCAGGTGGACGTCACTTTTCTCTTCCAGCAATCGGCGCGCCTCGCGCGTCTCCGCCTGCCACTCCTGCGCCTGCCGGATGTCGTCGGTGGGCAGCAGGGCAACGGCGAGTTCACGTCCTAGTGAGAAAGAGGTGTGCGCGGCAAGCCGGTCCCGGATCTTGTCGAATTCCAGCACGCGCAATGTTCGCGGGTCCATGCCGACGAGTATAGCATAAGGCAAGCCGAAGCACGAATCGCCGCGCCATGATCGTCCATGGGTTTCATGGACTTCTTCTTGTCTGGCGTTCCCTCCTGTGCTATGATTGACGCATCTTATTCAGCTTGTGTGCGAGGGATCTGCATGAAAGCGGTCGTGATGGCAGGGGGCGAGGGTTCGCGTCTGCGCCCACTGACTCTGGAACGTCCGAAGCCGATGTTGCCGGTGGTCAACCGGCCGGTTCTGGGCCACATCCTCTATTTGCTCAAGCAACATGGAATCACGGATGTGGTGATGACGCTCCAGTATATGGCCGCGCAGATTCAGGATTACTTTAGTGACGGCAAGGTGTTCGGCATGAACATCGAGTACGTCATCGAGGAGTCACCGCTCGGCACGGCGGGCAGCGTCAAGAACGCCGAAGCATCGCTCCTGGACAACGAGCCGTTCCTTGTCATCAGCGGCGACGCGCTGACCGACTTCGATCTCAGCGCCTTGGTGCGCTTTCACCATGAGCATGAAGCCACCCTGACCATGGCGCTTTACCGGGTGCCCGATCCGCTGGAATATGGCGTGATCAACACCCACGAAGACGGGAGGGTGGCGCAGTTCCTGGAGAAACCCAGTTGGGGCGAAGTGACATCGGATACGGTTAACACGGGTGTCTACGTCGTGGAGCCGCGGGCCCTGGCGCGCGTTCCGGACGGCCAGCGCGTGGATTGGAGCCAGGACATCTTCCCGCGCATGTTGGCCGAGCATGCGGGACTCTACGGCTATGTCGCTGAGGGGTATTGGTGTGATATCGGCACCATCAGCGAGTATCGGCGGGCAACTGCGGATCTGCTGGATGGCCGGCTGCATCTCGGTGATTTGGGTGAGCGGATCGGCCCGGGCATCTGGACTGGCGGCGCAACTGATATCGCACCGGACGCACAGCTTATCGGCCCGATTTACCTGGGTGAGGGGGTCAAGGTCAAACAGGGCGCCACGATCCACGGCCCTGCGATGCTGGGCGATTACACTATCCTCGACAATCACGCTCAGGTCAATCGCAGCGTCATTTGGCGCAACTGCTACATCGGCGAAAACGTGGCGCTGCACGGCGCGGTCGTCGGCCGACAGTGCAGCTTCAAGTCGCGCGCGGTCGTCTTCGAGGGCGCCGTGATCGCCGACGGCGCTGTGATTGGCCAGGATGCGGTGATCCAATCCAACGTCAAAATCTGGCCGAACAAAGAGGTGGAGAACGGCGCTGTCGTCAGCCACAGCATCATCTGGGGGTCGCAAGGCCGGCGCATTCTGTTCGGGCGCTACGGCGTGACCGGCGTTGTGAACGTAGACCTGACGCCCGATTTTGTCGCCCGATTGGGCGCGGCGTTTGGATCCACGTTGCCGCGCGGTAGCACGGTGATTATCAACCGCGATCCCAACCGCAGCTCGCGGATGATCAAGCGGGCGCTGATCTCCGGGCTGCCTTCCGCGGGGAACGATGTGTTGGATCTTCAGCAGTTGCCCATTCCGACGGCCCGCTACTACACGCGCGCGATCAAGGCGGCCGGTGGCGTGCACGTGCGCCTCTCGCCTTACGACCAACGCGTAGTGGACATTCGCTTCCTGGGGCCTGACGGTCTCAACCTAACCCACGAACAGGAACGGCAGATCGAGCGGATCTATTTCCGTGAGGATTTCCGCCGCGCGTTTCTGGATGAAATCGGTCACATTGATTATGCGCCGGACGCGGTGGCGGTTTACGAGAAAGGGTATATCGAGGCGTTGGATGCGCAGGCGATCCGGCGCGCTGGGCTGAATATCGTCATAGATTACGCCCATGCTCCGGCGGCAGAGGTGCTGCCCCAACTGCTGTCGAAGATCAACGTGGAGGCGCTGCCGCTCAACGCACACGTGGACGCCAGCCGGGTTTCCATCGCGCAAGATGACTTTCGCGCCGGGCGGGCGCAACTGGCGCGCATTACGCAGGCTTTGGATCACGTCGTCTTGGGCGCCCGGCTGGACGTGGGCGGCGAAAAGCTCTTCATCGCCGACGATCACGGCCAAACCGTGTCCGATCCGCTGATGGCGGCAGCGATGGCCGCACTCGTCTTCCAGGTGTATCCCGGGAGCACGGTTGTCGTGGCAGCAGATCAGTCGCTGGTCTTTGAGCGGCTGGCGGAGCGATACGGCGGCCACGTGCGCCGGTGTCAGGTGGATCCGCAGGCGCTGATGCTGGCTGCGTCGTCCGACGGCGTGACGATGGCGTGCGATGGCACGGGCAATTTTGTGTTCCCGGTCTTTCATCCCGCAGTGGACGGGATGTTCGCGCTCGGCAAGCTGCTGGAGCTGCTGGCGCGCCAGCGGGTGAAGCTTTCCGCGGTGATCGCCGACCTGCCACCGATTCACATCGCAACTGGAGTGGTGGAGGGCAATTGGGAGACCAAGGGCCGCGTGATGGGCGGGCTGATCCAACAGTTTGCCAAGCTGCCCCACGAAACGATTGACGGGATCAAGGTCTTCCTGAGTGCAGGCACCTGGGTGCTGGTCCGGCCTGACAGCGATACGGCCGCGTTCTTCCTGGTCGCTGAAGCCGGGTCGCAGCAGAATGCCCAGGAGCTGATCGCCGACTACGGCGGGATCGTCCACCGCTATCTGACTGATCCCGGCGGCAGTGCGACTCTGAAGCCCAACTGAACCAGTCCGTTTTCACTTGAGGGGTCACGGCAGGCGGGATAAGTCGTCTGTCAGGACCCCTTTTGCATCTTTGTTTTGTAGTGAGGAATGTGATTATGCCGATTACATTTGGCACCGATGGCTGGCGCGCGGTCATCAGCGATGAGTTTACGTTTGCGAACGTCCGTCACGTCGCCCAGGCAATCGCCGAGGTGCTGCTCGAAAATAGCTGCGCCGAAACCTTCCGCGGCCGTCAGGGCTGCGGTGACGGCGATGCCCCGCTGGCGGTGGTGGGTTTTGATACCCGCTTCCTATCGGACCGGTATGCGATCGCGGTCAGCGAGGTGTTAGCCGCCAACGGCCTGCGGGTGGCGCTGACCAGGGCCGACGCACCGACGCCGGCTGTCTCGTATGCGATCCCCCACCTGGGTGCGGTCGGCGGCGTGATGATCACCGCGAGCCATAACCCGCCGCGTTACAATGGCATCAAGCTGAAGTCGGGATTTGGCGGCAGCGCGACCGTGGCCGACACACAGCGCGTGGAAGCCGCGGTCGCTGCAAACCTGGCTGCCGGCCGTGCGCCGCTGCGGATCGAGATTGAGGAGGCTGTGGCAAGCGGCCGTGTCGAGCGGTTTGATCCGTTCCCGGCGTATCGCGATCACCTGCGCCGGCTGGTGGACTTCGAGAAGATTCGGGCAGCGCACCTGCGTGTGGCGATGGATGCGATGTACGGCACCGGCCGCGGCTACGTCAGCGCCCTGCTGGCCGAGGCCGGCGCCGAAGTGACGGAAATCCGGGGCGAGATGAACCCGGGATTCAACGGGATTCACCCGGAGCCGATCGCCCGGCACTTGAAGCCGTTGAGCGACCTGATGCTGAGCGGCGCCTTCCACCTGGGCGTGGCGACCGACGGCGATGCGGACCGCATCGGTGCGATGGATCCGACCGGGCATTTCATTGACCCGCACTGCATCATGGCGTTGGCGCTGCGGTATCTGGTGGAGGTGCGGGGGTTGCGCGGCGCGGTCGTGAAGACCGTCTCCACCACCCAGATGCTGAACCGTCTGGCGGCCCATTACGGTTTGCCCGTCCACGAGACGCCGGTCGGGTTCAACTATATCGGCGATTTGATGCTGTCCGATGACGTTTTGATTGGCGGCGAGGAATCGGGCGGCATCAGCATCAAGGACCACATCCCGGAGGGTGATGGGGTGCTGATGGGGCTCCTGCTGGCTGAAATCGTGGCGCACTATCGGGCCGCGCCGGCGGCGCTGTTGGCCGATATCATGGCGGAAATCGGCCATTTCGACTATGCGCGCAATGATTTCAAGGTCCGGCCCTTCGAGAAGAAAGCGTTGGTCGCGAAGCTGGTGGCGCTGGGACCGCAGGAGTTGGCGGGCGTGCCACTGGCCGCCATAAACACGCGGGACGGGGTCAAATACGTGCTGACTGACAATTCCTGGCTGCTGATCCGGCCTTCCGGCACTGAGCCCGTGTTGCGGGTCTATGCCGAAGCGCATTCGATGGAGGCTGTCCAGGCGCTGCTGCGTGAGGGCCGAGCCCTGGCGGATGCTGCCGGCGTGTGAGTTCAGGGAAGTGAAACATGAAGGCGGGGTGGACGGCAAATCCGTCCACCCCGCCCATGGCAAGAAGCGTCGTGTCGGCGAATTAGTACTCGACCAGCCTGCCGAGTTCTTTGGCTTGCTTGATCCAGTCTTCAACCTGGGCAAGCGTCGGCGCGCGCAGCGCATCGCCGCTCTTGGTCTGCTCCAGCAGCTTCGCGTGGAGGTTGGCCGGCACGCGGTGCGAAAGCTCTAGCACGGTGTCCACGCCCGCGTTCTCCAACAGGTTGCTGTAGACCTCACCGATGCCTTTGATGCGGGCGAGATCAGCGCGGTTCACCAATTCGAGCACGGCCTTGTGATCGGTCCCCAGTTTGACGGCCAACCCCTTTCGGCCTTCCGCGGTCTTGCCTGCCGCCAGCAAATCGGCGGTGGTCTTGATGCCGTTCCCTTTCATCTTGTCGGCGATGTCAATCTGAATGCCCCGGAGTTGATGTACACGCATAGAAATCCTCCTTGTCATTTGCACGCACTTTGCGAGAATCACAGCCAATTGCAGGGCTGTGTTGAAACGATGGCTGGATTATATCACCTGTATCGCTGAGGTCAAGCGCGCGAACGCTCCGCACAGCACCCTCCAATCAGCGTCTAATGGAATGCTAATGCGAGGCTTATGTTGGTCTAACAGCCGGCTCCTACAATTTCGGCGACAGTGAGCACAGGTGGCCGCATGAACTCAGCCGACTGCGCGCTGTCAATGCGGATGTGAGGAGTGTAGAGATGAGCAAAGTTGTTGGTATTGATTTGGGCACCACAAACAGCGTCGTGGCGGTTATTGAGGGCGGCGATCCGGTCGTCATCCCCACCGCGGAAGGCGGGCGGCTATGTCCGTCGGTCGTCGCGTTTACCAAGACCGGCGAGCGGCTGGTCGGCCAGACGGCCAAGCGCCAGGCCGTCGTGAACCCGGAAAATACGATCTTTTCGATCAAGCGTTTCATGGGCCGGCACTTCAGCGAGACCGCGGCCGAGCGGCCGATGGTCCCCTTCAAAGTCACGGAGGGCAAGGCCGGGGATGCACGCGTGCGGACGCCGATCAACGGCAAAGAGTACACGCCCCAGGAAATTTCGGCGATGATCCTGGGCAAGCTCAAGGCGGATGCCGAAGCCTACCTGGGCGAACCCGTAACGCAGGCGGTGATCACCGTGCCGGCCTATTTCAACGATAGCCAGCGCCAGGCCACCAAGGACGCGGGCCGGATCGCCGGCCTGGAGGTCCTGCGGATCATCAACGAGCCGACGGCCGCCGCCCTGGCCTATGGTTTGGACAAGAAAGGCAGCGAGACGATCCTGGTGTTTGATCTCGGTGGCGGCACCTTCGATGTTTCGATCCTGGAAGTGGGCGATGGCGTCGTTGAAGTGAAGTCAACGAACGGCGACACCCACCTGGGCGGCGACGACTGGGATCAACGTATCGTCACCTATGTTGCCGATGAGTTCAAACGTGAGCAAGGCATTGACCTCCGCGCCGATCGGCAGGCGCTCCAACGGTTGAAGGAAGCCGCAGAGAAGGCGAAGATCGAGCTCTCGTCCGTCATGGAGACCGAGATCAATCTGCCGTTCATCACGGCGGATGCGACCGGACCGAAGCATCTGCAAACCCGGCTGACGCGGGCGAAGTTCGAGCAGTTGACCGAGGATCTGCTGAACCGTTGTCGCGGCCCCTTCGAACGCGCGCTGGCGGATGCCAAGCTCAAAGCGAGCGATATCAACGAGGTCGTGCTGGTGGGCGGTTCCACCCGTATGCCGATGGTGATTGACCTGGTGCGCCGGCTGACCGACGGCAAGGAGCCGTGCCGCGGCGTCAATCCCGATGAGGTGGTGGCCGTGGGCGCCGCGCTGCAAGCAGGCGTGCTCTCCGGCCAGGTGCGCGACGTGGTCCTGCTGGACGTGACGCCGCTGACGTTGGGCGTCGAGACGCTGGGCGGGGTGATGACACCCATCATCGAGCGCAATACGACCTTGCCGACCAAGCGGAGCCAGGTGTTCAGCACCGCCGAGGACAGCCAACCTGCGGTGACGATCCATGTGCTGCAGGGCGAACGACCGATGGCGGCCGATAACATGTCGCTGGGCCAGTTCAACCTGGATGGCATCCCGCCGGCCCCGCGCGGCATGCCGCAGGTGGAAGTGACGTTTGACATTGACGCCAACGGCATCCTGCACGTTAGCGCGCAGGATAAGGCGACCGGTAAGGCGCAGCAGATCACGATCACGGCTTCGACGAACCTGAGCAAAGAGGAGATCGAGCGGATGGTGCGCCAGGGCGAGATCAACAAGGCCGCCGATCAACGGCGCCGGGAGCTAATCGAGGCCCGCAACCAGGCCGATCAGTTGGCCTACGTCACCGAGAAGAGCCTGCGCGAGTTGGAAACGGGCGGCAAGGTAGGCGCGGATGACCGACGGGCGCTGGAGCAGCTCATCACCGAGGCGCGCCGGGCCACACAGGGCGAAGATGTGGCTGCGATCCGCGACGCGATGAATCGCTTGCAGCAGGCCGCGTATCGTCTTTCGTCTGCCGCCTACGGCGCCGGGCCGGGCGCCCCCTCGGGAAACAGCAACGGCCAGGGCCACGGCTCGCAGCCCGATGCTGGCTCCGGCGAGGACGTTGTGGAAGGGGAGTTCCGGCACGTTTAGCGATGCCGTGTCACGATCAACCGGACATGGGGGCAAGCAAGCTCGCCCCCATGTCCCCGCGCCAGTGTCCGGTGCACCAACGGCGGCGGGGCAAAATGTCGGCTTTGTGACAGATAACGCCGGTGGAAATATGTTATAATCCATTCTGTTGCATCCCGCGGCCCCGCAACGCTGCCCCATGCGCTGCTCCGCTCAGGGTGCTTGCAACATTGTCTTTACCCGACGACTTGTAGCGTTTTGACGCCGGCCAACGACCGGCAGGAGACTCTATGTACCTCGATCCAACGTATTTTATCTTTGTGCTGCCGGCGCTGATCCTGGCATTCTGGGCGCAGTTCAAGGTGAAGAGCGCGTATGCCAAGTGGACGCAGGTGCCCAACGGCCGCGGCATCAGCGGTCTCCAGGCCGCCCAGGCCATCCTCGGCCCCGAAGGGCTGGACGACGTCCAGGTACGCGGCACGCCCGGCGTCCTCACCGACAACTACAACCCGCGCGACAAGACCTTGAACCTCTCGCAGGGTGTTGCGCAGCAGCCCAGCGTCGCTTCGCTGGCCGTGGTCGCCCATGAGCTTGGCCACGCCCTGCAAGATCACCAGGGCTACGCGCCGCTGAAATTGCGCGGGGCAATCGTGCCCGCGGTGCAGGTCAGCGCGTGGGTTGCACCGGCCTTGTTCTTTATTGGGCTGTTGATCGGGGTGACGCAGCTCGCCTGGTTGGGCGTCATCTTCTTTGGGGCGAGCGTTGCGTTTGCCCTGATCACCTTGCCGGTCGAGCTGGATGCCAGCCGCCGGGCCCTGCGCCTGCTCGAGACGTATCAACTGGCGGACGGCAGCGAGCTGCAAGGAGCGCGGTCTGTACTGAACGCGGCGGCGTTGACCTACGTCGCGGCCCTGGCGCAAACCCTGGCGACGATGTTGTATTATGTCTCGATCCTCAACCGCCGCCGGCGTTGAACTGCAAGGTAGCGGCCGCGCTTACCCAATGGCAATCTTGTTTTGCAGGTGAGGAGCCGATATGAACCGCCCAAAATGGTTGACTTTGATTGTTCCGATGAGCGTGCTTGTGCTGGCCATGACCGGCTGCGGGTTGGTCAGCCCGGTGGTGCGCCTCGCGACTGAGCTGGGCCAGACGCCCACGCCGCGCGTGGTGGAGAAACCCGTCGTTGCCACGCCGGCGCCTGCACGTCCGGTGAAGCCGGCTGAGGCGGCTCCGACTGCCGCACCGCCTGTCACGATCGAAATCCCGGCCGGCAGTGATGTTGAGACGCAGATTTACACTGCGGTCTACCGTAAGGTGAACCCTTCGGTGGTCTACATCGAAAATCTGACCCAAATCAGCCAGGATCCGCGCAGCCAGAGCTCGAGCGACACGCTGGCCTCGAGCTCGGGGTCCGGCTTCGTGTGGGACGCGGCCGGGCATATCATCACGAATGAACATGTGGTGCAAGGCGCCGATGCGCTGCGCGTTGTCTTCTCCGATGGGGTCACGCTGCCGGCCAAAGTGGTTGGGGTGGATGCGGACAGCGATGTGGCGGTGATCAAGGTGGATCCCAGCCTGGTGGCGTTGACGCCGGTGGAGCAAGGGCAGATTGATGAAGTGGCGGTCGGTCAGCGCGCGATTGCCATCGGCAACCCGTTCGGCCTGGTCGGCTCCATGACGACCGGCATTGTCAGCGCCATCGGCCGCAGCGTGGAGTCGCAGACGCAATATAACATTCCGCTCGTCATTCAGACCGATGCCGCGATCAATCCCGGCAACTCCGGCGGCCCCCTGCTTGACGAGAAGGGCCGGGTGATCGGCATCAACTTCCAGATCGCCTCGTCGGCCGGCGTCAACTCCGGGGTGGGTTTTGCGATCCCCATCAACATCGTCCAGCGCGTGGCGCCGGCCCTCATTGCGGACGGCGTGTACCGCCACGCCTATCTGGGCATCAGCGGAAACACCTACAGCCCGGCCTGGGCGGAGGCGTTGGGGTTCCCGACCGATGCGCGCGGCGCCTATGTGCTGTCAATCGTGAAGGGCGGTCCCTCAGAGAAAGCCGGCATTCAGGCGGGGAGCGAACCGACCAATATCGCGCTGGGTGTCAGCATGAACGGCACCGTGTATCTGCCCGGCGGCGGCGATCTGATCATTGGCATTGACGATCGAACGGTGAAAAGCTTCGATGACATCCTGATCTACCTCGAAAGTTACAAGTCGCCCGGCGAGACTGTCACGTTGACGCTGCTGCGGCCTGGAAAAGGCGAGGTCCAGGCCAAGATTAAGTTGGGAGAACGCCCACACAGTCAGTGAGGGGCGGCAGCCAGGATTTGCGATGAAACATCTCAGGTTTTTTCTCGTTGCAGGGGTGCTTGGCATCGTCTTGACCGGCTGTGCCTTGCCCAGCTTGTTTGTCCCCCCTCCCGCGTCGACGGCCGCGCCGCTAGTGCAGACCGTAATCGTTGTTGCGACGCCCACGCCGGGGGTGATCCCACAGACGGCCGACGATATCGAGGCGCGCAGGATCGCAGTGTATGAGCGGGTGGCGCCGGCCGTCGTCAACATTACCACACAGGCACTGACCACCAATTTCTTCTTCGGCTCAGTGCCTGAGGAGGGTAGCGGCTCAGGCTTTCTGTGGGATACTGAAGGCCACATCGTCACCAATAACCACGTGGTGGCGGGCGCGCAACAGATCGCGGTGAGCTTCGGTGGTGATTCCAGCCTGCCGGCGACCGTGGTCGGCACGGATCCGATCAACGATCTCGCGGTGATCAAGGTGGAGTCGGTGCCCGATGGGGTGCAGCCGCTCGATCTCGGCGCCTCGGCGGGTTTGCGGGTCGGGCAGACGGCCATCGTGATCGGCAACCCGTTCGGCCAGTTCGAACGCACCATGACGCAGGGCATCGTCAGCGCCATCAACCGCACGATCCAGACCGACACGACCGTCTTGCGCGGGGTCATTCAAACCGATGCGGCGATCAACCGCGGCAACTCCGGCGGGCCGCTGCTGGATTCCAGCGGCCGGCTCATCGGGGTGAACTCGGCGATCTACTCGCCGACCGGCACCTCGGCCGGCGTCGGGCTGGCGATCCCGGTGGACAAAGTCAAGGTCGTGGTGCCTGTGCTGATCGCGAAAGGCCGGTATCCGCATCCATGGTTGGGCGTGGAGGGGTTGGGCTATGAGCTTTCGCCGACCCTGGCCCAGGCCTTCCAGTTGCCCGTGGAGAGCGGCTTGCTGGTCGCCCAGATCTACCAGGGCAGCCCGGCCGATCGAGCCGGCCTGCGCAGCGCAACCGACCGCGTGATCTTCGGCAATCGGCGGTATCTGGTCGGTGGGGATGTCATCACAGCCATTGATGGCGTCAAGCTGGCCACATGGGACGATCTGACGGCATACTTACAGGAAAAAGCGCAGGTGGGGCAGGCAGTCACGCTCACCATCGTGCGTGATGGCAAGGAGCAACCCCTCCAGGTGACTCTGGGCGATACGCCGGATTCGTTGCAGGGGCAGTAAGCCCTCCGGTCACCGATCGCATGCTGTAGTCCGTCAGACAAGGTTTCGGGGGTGTTCTTCTGGAGGAGAGGTTTGGGCCGGTTCATCCTAGCCATGCGCCCGGCCGGCCAAAGCCTCGATTCCCAAACATCATCTGAACATTCATAGCAGCCGACTGTGCGCAACCCCGCGTTGGTCGGCTGCTGTTTTTTGAAGGAAGTTCGCGCTAACCGTTCAAGGCATAGTCCAGCAGATCGTTCAACTGGCACGTCGCCAGGCCGATCACGTGATCCCCGCCGCCATAGTAGACATAGACCGTGCCGTTTACCACGACGTTGGCGCATGAAAAGACCACGTTCGGCACGTCGCCGCGAATTTCCCACAGCTCTTCCGGCCAGAAGATGGCCTGTTTTGGGCGATTCAGCACTCGGGTCGGGTCGTCAAGGTCCACGAGGCAGACCCCAAACTTGTAGATGTGATCTTCGTTGTAGCCGTGGTTGATCAGCAGCCAGCCGGCATTGGTCTCGATGGGCACGCCGTTGCTGCCGACACTGCGAAAGTCCCACGCGTCGGGATCTTCCGTCCGCGGCCCATAGATCGGCGCCATTTCCTCTTGGGGCCAATGCACCAGATCATCAGAGTAGGCAACCCAGACGTTCGGCCAGCGCCGGTGGAGTGCGGCGTAGCGGCCGCCGATCTTGTGCGCGAACAACACGTGGTCCTTGTTGTCCTCCCCCACCACGATGGGGCCGAGACGCTCCCAGGTGATCAGGTTGGTGCTGCGAGCGATCATCGGGAGGATGCCCCCACCGGCGTGGGTCGGCTCGCCGGCCCCCCGGAACTCGCGGCCGTAGGCAGTGTAGGTCATGTAGAAGACACCGTCTATTTGGGTCACGCGCGGGTCTTCGACCCCGCGCGAGTCGGTCGCATCGTGCGGCGCCAGCACCGGAAGGCGCAGCCGGTTCCAATGCACCCCATCAGTGCTCACCGCGTAACCGATGCGGCTCACCCAGTCGAGCCCCTGAGCGCGGTAATGCATATGGAACAGCCCGTGGTGGTGGATCACCGACGGGTTGAAGACGTTGGCTGATTCCCAGTCTGAGTTTGGGTCGGGAAGCAGGAGCGGACTGGCGGGGTGACGTTGAAGTTTCATGTGAATCTGGTCCCTTGGATCGGAATGAGCGTAATCTTGTTGGCCAGGCTAACACATGAGGGCTGAAGCAAACCGAGGCTTTTGGTCGCAACGACTTCAGTCGTTCCGGCCGACGCCAACAACTGAAGTCGTTATTACGAACCCTGGTTGCATCTACGCCCAGATGTACTAGCTTCTTCCAAGATGATGCCGGACGACGAGTGTCCCCCACAGCGACAGCCACACCCCTAACACCGCGCCGAGCAAGAGGCCGGTCAGGGCAAAAGCCGCGATCAGCAGCAGCGCCAGCGCCGCATAGAGCGTCGTGAACCCGGGGTGCAGCAGCGCCATCTTGAACGCGTTGCCGAGCGTGGTGGTGAAGCGCCGGTCTGCCTGAGCAAAATGAAGCGGCCAGAAGTACAGGTTGACTGCAAACCAGGCGACCGACATGAGGGTCCACGCGTAACGAAGCGCCAGGACGCTTGTGCCAGTCACACCGGCATAGGCGAACAGATTGTAGCCCAGCACGCCGTAGATGGCCCACTGCGCCAGCCCCCAGCGCCAGGCCGCACCAAAATTCGCTCGCAGCGCCTCCCAGAAGTCCCTGAAGTCAATCAGCTCGCCGTCCGCCACCCGGTCTGCAATCGCTGCCAGCGCAGCCGTGGCCGGAGGGCCAAACACAATCGTCACCTGGGCAAGCAGCCAGATGAAGTTGAGAAGCAGCAGGAAGGCAAACTCGCGCCACCAGAGTGCGATGGCGCGAGCAAGAGTTTTGGGCAGGAATAGCATTGCCTGATTCCCTGACAAGGTGATCTCCGAGAGTCACCCTGTCACCGGGTCAGCCTTTCAAGCCAGAGTAGCTGATCCCCTCGATGTAGTACCGGCTGAAGAACGCGAACAGGATCAAGACCGGGATGGCGTTGAACATGGCGGCCACCAGGGTCAGATTCCACGCGGCCTTGTATTGCTGCTGGAAGGTGGAGATGGCCACGTTCAACACCCACATCTTGGGCGAGTTCAGGTAGAGCAGCGGCGCCAGGAACGCATTCCACATCCCCTGGAATTGCAGGATGAAGACGGTCAGCATCGCCGGACGAGCAAGAGGCAGCACCACGTCCTTATAGATCCGGAAACGGGATGCGCCATCAACGAAGGCCGCCTCCTCCAGCTCGCGCGGCACGGCCTTCAGGAATTGGGTGAGCAGGAAGATGTTGCCTGCGCTGATGGCCCCTGGCACCAGCAGCGACCAGTAAGTGTTAATGAACGCGATCTTGGTCATCACCACGTACGACGGGATCAGCGTCACTGCGCCGGGGATCATCATGCTGGTCAGCATAAATGCAAAGACCGCGTCTTTGCCAGGGAAACGCAGGCGGGCGAATGCATAGGCGGCCATGGAGCAGCAAACCACCTGCAGGATGGCCGACCCGACCGCAATGACCGCGGTATTCGCCAGCCAGCGCGGGAATGTAGCGCCTTCGCCGAAGTTGGTGCCCCACGTCTTGGCCCAGTTAACGACGAGCCACTTCGCAGGCAGGAATTTGGGCGGGTAAGCGATGATCTCGGCATCTGTCTTGAAGGTGCCCAGGGCTGCCAGGATGAATGGCGCCAGCGATATCAGCCCGACGACGGCCAGTAGGACGTACTTCAGCACCGACTGAATCTTCTTGGAGCGGGCGGCCTCCTCAGAGGTTGGCACGCGCAGTGTACGCGGTGCGGTTGTGACTGCCATAACTCACCTCCTAGTACTTCTCTGTGCCGCTCTCGATGAACCGGCGCTGCAGGAACGTGAAGGCGAAGATGATGATCGCCAGGATGAAGGCCATAGCCGAGGCGTATCCCATTTGGATCTGGCCCTGGCTGCCGATGGCCTCCCGGTACACCAGGTACACCGGCGTCAGTGTCGTGTTCAGCGGCCCGCCCGCGGTCAATATCTTCACCTGGTCGAAAATCTGCAAGGTGCCAATGGTGCCCAGCACAACCACCAGCAGGATCGTGGGGCGCAACATGGGGATCGTGATCTTCCAGAACTGCTGGCGGCTGGTCGCGCCATCAATCGAGGCGGCCTCGTAGAGGCTGCCCGGGACGTCCTGCAAGCCGGCCAGGAACATCAACATGAATGTTGGGATGGTGGTGAAGATGTTCTGGAACATGATGGCCATCCAGGTGACGCTGGGGCCGCGCAGGTACCATAGATCTGATGAGATGTTGCCGCCGAACGCCATGGCGATCAACTGGAAGAGGCCGCGCGGGTTGTTCAGCCACTCGACGCGGGCCCAACTGACGCCGAAGATACCCAGGAGCTTCTCAAAGCCGAAGTTCAGGTAGCCGGTCTTGAGATACAGCCACCAGAAGATCATCGAGATTACCACCGATGACGTCACGCTGGGCGTGTAGAAGATCGTGCGGAAGAAGTTCCGCCCTTTCATTTTAGAGCTGAGCAGCACAGCCAGCAGCAGCGCCCCCGACGTCTGGATAATGGTCACGATGACCGCGTACCAGCCCACGTTGACCAGCGACTGGAGGAAGTCCTTGGTCTTGAACGCCTTTGCGAAGTTAGCCACGCCGACGAATTTCGGCGCAGTAAAGATGTCATATTCGAAGAAGGCAATGTAGAGCGCGAACAGCAAAACGCCAACGGTAAATACGATCGTGATGACAAGGTAAGGCGACAAAAAGAGGTACGCGGCCAGGGTTTCCTGTCGGCGTCCCTGATCGCCCCAGATGCGGTAGATCATGAGGGCTGCGACTACGCCCAGAGCGATTGCGAGCAGGCCGCCAGCGAGCATGAACCATCGGCCCGAACTAACCGCTTCAGCAAAGTAAGGCCCGAGCGGGAAGATTTTGATGCCTTTTGTCGGTGCGGAGATCAGTGCCGCGGCGAAGATTACGAATGCCACGATGAGGAACGTCACTACGGATGCGAGCCAGGGCCGTCCCCCACCGGTTGTCGGTCTTGCCATGCGCATGCCGGTTGTGGTCATAGGTACACCTCCTGGTTTGTAGGGGCGAAGAATCCTTCGCCCCTAACTACCTGAACGAGTCATCACCCACCGCTGCCTACTGCCTTGCCACGTTGATTTTGATGGACGGATGGACGGTAGTAACGACTTCAGTCGTTTGTCGCTGGACGGCAGTAACGACTTTAGTCGTTCCGCCACTACGCCCCCTCAAATTCTCGGTGGCAAGGCACTACGTGTGGCGAATGATTCGTCGTTCCTACTTGCCGTCCAGCGCGTTCTGGACATCGGTCTGCGCCTGCTTGACGGATTCCTCTACGGTCTGGTCGCCAAGATAAACCCGCTCCAACATCTTGGAGACCGCATCGTTCACCTTGCCGGTGTTGGGCCCCCAGTACGCCACGCGGGTGAGCGGGAAGGTGCCGCCCTGGGCGATGGCTTTGTCGTTGGCATCCACCACCATGTCAAGCTGATCGGGGTGCGTGCTGTAGGCGAAGCCGGTCTTGACGATCTCGCCCTGGTTGTAACGGCTGGTCACGAAGATGGCGAATGCGGCCGCGGCCTTGGGGAACTTGGTGGCCGCGTTGACGCCGATGCCGTTGGTGAAGATGACATCGGCCTTGCCCTTCGGCCCGGTGGGCAGCGGCACGGCCTTCCAGGCGACGTCCGCATAGCTCTGCTTCATGAAGTTGACCATCCAGCCGCCTTCGTAGGTCATGGCGGCCAGTTTCTTGCCGATGGCCTCACCGCACCAGCCCGCGCCGAGATCCGACGCGGTCACGAGCGCACCGGCCTTCTTCAAGTCGGTCACGAACGTCGCAGCCTCTTTGATTTCGGGCGTGTCCAGGGTGGGGGCGGTATTGTCCGCATTCGCGAAGGCGCCGCCGTTGCCGAAAGCGAAGGGGGCAAAGCGCGCCCAGTCGGCGCCCATGCAGAAGCCGCCGAACTTGCCGGCCTTCTGGATGGCCTCAGCGGCGGTCTTCAGGTCGTTCCAGGTCCAGTCCGCGGTCGGCTCGGCGATGCCTGCGCCCGTGAAGGCCTCGGGCAGGTACACCAGGCCGAGGGTGCCCCAGTCCTTGGGCAGGGCATACGTCTTGCCGTTCATCGTGAAGATGGACAGCACGGGGCCGATGAAGTCGCTGGTCTTGGTGCCGGCCTGGGCCATGTAGTCATCCAGCGGGAGCAATTGGTTGCTCGCGCCGAAGGCAGTCATCAGTTGGTCGTCAATGTACATGACGTCCGGCGCAGTGCCGCCGGCCATCATCGCCTTGACCTTGGTCTGGAAGTCGGCCGGGATCGGCTGGAAGTCAACCGTGACGCCGGGGTACACTTTGTTGAAGCGCGCAATCGAGTCGCGGTAGATCTTCTGCTCGGTCTCATCGCCCCAGCCCGAGAACACGATCTTCGCGCCCGGCTCGACCTCGATGGTCTTGGTCGCCGCCGCGGCCGGTTGCTCGATCGCACCGCTCACCGCACCGCCGCCGGTCAGGAATTCGGCGGCTTCAGTCTGGGCTTGCTTGAGCGATTCTGCCACCGTCTGGTCGCCAAGATAAACCCGCTCCAACATCTTGGAGACGACATCGTTGACCTTGCCGGTGTTGGGCCCCCAGTACGCCACGCGGGTGAGCGGGAAGGTGCCGC
>CAZYGI010000031.1:32090-38607 GCA_964647255.1 uncultured Anaerolineales bacterium
TCTGCTCGGTCTCATCGCCCCAGCCCGAGAACACGATCTTCGCGCCCGGCTCGACGTCAAAGGCTTTCAGATCGTAGGCGGCCGCAGCCGGCTGAGCGGCTTCCGGGGCTTTTGTGGGTTCGGGTTGGGCGACCGGGGCCTTTGTCGGCTCCGGGGTCGGTGTGGCCTTGGTTCCGCAGCCGGCGACGATCAACGCCAGCACGAGCAGAACCAGCAAAACGGAATAGCGATAGGTGCGCATGGTATTCTCCTCCTAAGAGAATCGGTAGATGGTAGATCGGCATTTACTGTAGGAACAACGCAACGTGCGGTCTTTGCACCTCCTTGGTTTATCTGCACGCCCGAGCACTTTGCCAGCTACCGCCGCACCTGTTACAATCGCTGCTTGTATCTGGCTTGCGCTTTGCGCAGGTAAGATATCTCCGGGCCGCCTCCCGTCCGCCAAGACTCAAGGGGCGGCCCGGCCGTGTTTGCATTATCCTTTGATATCCACGCTCTCCAACTGGCCGCTGTGGTGGAACTTGAATGCCAGCCGCGTCCAACCGTGCGGTAACATCGGCCGTATTTCCCAACCGGTCGGGGTGAGGCGCAGCCCGCCGAACCCGAAGACCGTCGCTTGCCACAACCCGCCGGCGCTGGCGCCATGGATGCCGTCGCCGGCGTTGCCGCGCACGTCCAACAGATCGGCCCGCGCGGCGCGCAGGAAATGGGCATAGCCCCGGTCACACTTGCCCACCCGGCACGCCATCACCGCGCTGATGCTCGGCCCGAGGCTGGAGCCCAGCTCGTGGTCGGTGCGCGGGTCGTAGTACTCATAGTTGGCCCGCACCTGCTCCGGGCTGAAGCGATTGGGCAGCAGGTACTGCAACATCAACACATCGGGCTGTTTGAGGTTTTGGGTGGCGGCGCATCCCTCGATGTCGAGCAGTGCCTGCATGGATTGCGTCCGCTTCGGGTCGCGCAGCACCGCCTGGTCGGCATCCGCGAGGGCGAAGTAGCCCGCGAATTGCTCGATCAAGCCAGTCTTCTCGTCCACCGGCAGATGCATGCGCGCAATCACGTCATGCCAATGGGCCAGCCGCTCCGCGTTCAGATCCAGGGCGGCGACCAACTCAGTCGCTTTTGCCGGAGCGTGCGCCTGCAGCCACGCCACCACATCCAGCGCGGTCTCCAGGTGCCACTTTGCCATGTAGTTGGTGTAAAAGTTATCGTCAATGCGATCGTGGTATTCGTCCGGGCCGATGACGTTGCGATAATGGTATTGGCCGTCCGCTTCGCGCGCGGCTGCGCTGGCCCAGAACTTGGCGCCATCTAAGACGATTTCAGCGCCATGGTTCCACATGAAGTCATCATCGCCGGTGGCCTGCCAGTACTGCATGACCCCGTAGGCGATGTCCGCAGTGATGTGGATTTCGATATCGCCCGTCCAGATGCGGACGAGCTTGGTGGGGTCCGCAAAGTGCGTCACCCAGGTCGGCGTGACCTCGCGGCCATCGCCCGCGCTCTCCCAGGGAAACTGCGCCCCCTCGAAGCCATTGTTCCGGGCTTTGGCGCGTGCGCCCGGCAGGTTGTGCCACCGATACATCAGCATGTTGCGCGCCAAAGCGGGCTGCGTGTAGATGAAGAGCGGCAGCATGAAAATCTCGGTATCCCAGAACGCATGGTGGCGGTAGCCGAAGCCGCTCAGCGTCTTGGCGCCGATGCTGGCGCGATCGGTGTGGCGGGGCGCGGCGATCAGCAATTGAAAGATGTTGAACCGCAGGGCGATCTGCGCTTCGTTGTCGCCCTCGACGATGACATCGGACGACATCCAGGTCTTCGCCCATTCGGCGTCGTTGGCCGTGCGCCAGGCCGCATAGCCTTCCCGCTGGCCCTGCCGAACGGCAGCCAGGGCCGCCGCGGCCGGGTTCTCAGCGTCGAAGCCGGGGATGACCGCCACGAACTTCTGGAGCGTCAGCATGTCGCCTGCCCGCAGGGTGGCCCGGCGCTCAATCGTGGGTTGGCCGTCGGCGTCGCACGCCCTCGGTTGCCACGGGACCGTGCCTGACAGGTTCACGGCCGCCGCCGCCGCAAGATCGGTGCCGGTGCCCCGCGTCCGCAGGTGGAGCATCGTCGTGTCCGGCGTGACCTCCTGGTCAACCGCAGTCCAGTGGATCAGTCCCGTGTTTTCGACGTGAGCATCCAGCCCGGTGCGCAGGCGGAGCTCGGCTTCCCCTTCGACCATCGTGATCCGGACCTCGACGGCCGCGCAGTGCGGATCGCTCAAGCTGACAAACCGCTCGAAGCATAGATCAACGATCGGGCCGCCCTCGGCCGGCTGCCAGCGAACCGTCCGCGTGAGGACACCGGTGCGCAGGTCGAGCCAGCGCCGGTAGCCGTGCACCTTGCCGCGATCCAGGCGAAAGCGCACGCCGTTGATCCACAAGTCCACGCCCCACCAGCGCGGGAGGTTGGCCAGCTCGGTGAAGTTGATCGGCATGTCATCCCAAAGCCGGTGCATGAAGCTGGCAGGCGCGTCGCCCGGGTAGCCCTCCTCGAACGCGCCGCGCACGCAGAAGTTGCCGTTGCCGATGGTGAAGACCGTCTCCTGGTGCTGCTGGCGGGCTGGATCGAAGGCCGGCTCAGCGATGATCCATGCGGCTTCTTCCAACGCCGCCGTGATCGTCGCCAGCGTCACGCCCTCCAGGCTGCCGAAGCGCACGTGCGCGTGCCCTACCCGCTCCGCCGGACCCAGGCCGATGGCCCACATGCCGCTGGCCAGCGCGGCGTCAATGCCGACGGTGGCGTCTTCCACCACGGCGCACGCCGCGGCCGGCACGCCCAGCAGCTCAGCGGCCTTCAGGAAGAGATCCGGCGCGGGCTTGCTGCGAGCGGCGGTGAAACCGTCGGCCACCGCATCCAGCAGATCGGCGATCCCCAACCGGTTGATGACCGTTTGAGCGTTTCTACTGACGGAACCGATGCCGATCTTGATTCCGGCGGCGCGCAGCTCCTTGAGCAGCAACTCGGCGCCCGGCAGCAAATCGCCCGGCGTGACCTGCTCAAGCATTTCAACATAATAGCGGTTCTTGCACTCCGTCCACTCGACGATTTGCTCATCGGTCGCGGGACGGCCGGCCAGGATGATCTCCAGTGAGCCGCGCCGAGAGACTCCGCGCAACTGCTCATTGATCCGCCGGTCGAACGGCCATCCATGCTCGTCGGCCAGCCGCTGCCAGGCGCGGTAATGATATTCCGCGGTGTCTGTGATCACTCCGTCCAGGTCGAAGATAATGGCTTGAAGATCCATGGTCGTTTCATCCATCAGCGAATTGGTTGGCTGAATTGAAGACGAGTCTGCCGTTTGGCGCTGTCAGATGGCCGGTGCAGCGCTCGATTCACGCACTTCCAATGTCGGTTTCAACAGCACGTGCGGCTCCGCAATGGGCCGATCTCCGCACAGATCGGCCAACATCGTCGCCAGTCGCTCGCCCACTTCGCCGATCGGCTGATGCATGCTGGTCAGCGACGGACGAAGGAAGCGCGCCACGGGCGAGTCATCGAACCCCACGACGGACAGCTCACGGCCGACATGGAGCCCGGCATCCCAAGCAGCGTTGATGGCTCCCATCGCCATCAGATCGCTCATGGCAACGATGGCAGTGGGTCGAGTCGCGGACGAAAGCGCCAACACCCGGCACGTTGCCTCGTAGGCTTCCGTGTAGAAATTGCCGCAGCGCACGATCCACGCGGGATCACCGGCGATGCCGGCGCGCGCCATTGCTGCCTGGTAGCCCTCGGTGCGATATCGGCCGGTGAGCGATGGTTCCGGCCAGGCCAGGAGGGCAATGCGGCGCCATCAACATCCACCCATGGGAAGTCCCATTCCGGGTTTGAGCGGCCAAAGGCGACGAACGGGAAATTGGCGTCCAGCAGCGAGCGCACCCGCTGGTCATGCAAGTTGGTGTTGGACAGGACGAAGCCATCAACCTGCCCGATGCGCGTCAGTTCCCGATAGGTGTCAAGCTCTTCTTCAATTGAGTTGGTGGGAAAGGTCAGGATGCGATAGCCGTGCTGGGCCGCCGCTTCAGCGATAGCCTGGAGGAAGCGATCCAGGATGGGGTTGAAAGTGCCGGCAGGGCTGGGCCGCCACGTGTATCCCAGCAGGCGGGTCTCGCTGGCCTGCAGGTTGCGCGCCATAATGTTGGCCCGATAGCCCAAGCGCTCGACGGTTTCGAGCACGCGCCGGCGGGTGTCATCGGCGACGTGTTTCGATCCGTTCAGAACGTATGACACGGTGGCGATGGATACCCCGGCTTCTTTGGCAACATCGCGAATCGTTGTTGTCGGCATGTAAACGTTTAACCTCTCGGCAGTAAAAAAACGCACATAAGGCGACACATCATCGGTCTCTAAACGTTTAACTGACCGAAGTATAGCACGCGATCAGGCTGTTGTCAAGAGGGAAATTAAACGATTAAAGAAGTCAATCTGCGCGGTCTTGGCTTGCCATAAACGCTTCGACAGCGGCGCGCGTTGGCAGCGCGGGGATCGCGCCGCGCTGCGTGGTCGCCAGGGCACCGACCGCGTTGCCCAGCCGCAGGGCCGCCTCGATCTCTGCGCGCTCCCAACGCAGGCCGCCGTCCAGCAGACCCGTCAGCAGCCCGGCCACGAATCCGTCCCCCGCTCCGGTGGTGTCCACCGGTTCGACGACAAAGCCCGGCACCTCGCCGCGGGAATCGCGCGTGAAGTAGGCGCACCCCGCCGGCCCGCGGGTCACCACCAGCAGCTTGAGCGCGGTGTGCCAGAGCCGCGCCGCGCCTTCGGCGAGATCTTCGACGCCGGTCAGGAAAGCCAGCTCCTCCTCGCTCACCTTGACCAGGTTCGCGTGCGGCAGCCCGGCCAGGATGCCCGCGCGCGCGGCTTCAGCCGAGGGCCAGAGGGCCAGGCGCAGGTTCGGGTCGTAGGAGACCACCGCGCCGCCGGCCCGGGCGTGGCCCAACGCAGCCAAGGTCGCGCTCCGGCTTGGCTCGCCAATGAGGGAGATCGAGCCGTAATGGAAGATGCGCGTGCCGCCGGCATAGACGGCATTCACATCCTGCGGCCGCCAAAGCATATCGGCGCTGGGGTGGCGGTAGAACATGAAGCTGCGCTCGCCGTCCGCCCGCAGCGAGACGAACGCCAGTGCGGTGCGCGCTTCCGAAGAAAAGGTGATCCCGCCCACATCCACGCCCGCCTGGGCGATCGTGTCGGTCAGGAAGTGGCCGAAGTCATCTTCACCGACCTGGCCCATGAAACCGGCGCGGCGCCCTAACCGGGCAACGCCTACCGCCACGTTGGCTGGCGCGCCGCCCGCCGCCTTTACGAACGCGGGCGCCTCAGCCAGCGTCACCCCGGATTGGGTTGAAACGAAGTCAATCAGCATTTCACCGCAGGCAATGACATCAAGCATTCTTCCTCCAAGCGTGAGCTTTGGCGTGCTCAAGCAAGTATCCTGTGACTCCACGACGCATCCTTCGACAGGTGATTCGCCGTCCCTCAGGTTGAGCCGTTGACCCGCTCACGATGCTCAAACTAACCAACTCTGAACATCCCAGTGCTACAGCTTTGTTCCGTCCTGCTGACTGCGCGGCAGTTGACGCACCGGGATGGCCTCCTCAGCCGCCGATTTGCCGGGTTCTGACACGCGTGCCAATTCGACCCGGCCGCCGAGCGCGTCCGCGATTTTTGTCGCCAATGTCTCCAACTGTTCCACTTCGTCGGCATAGTCGGCCAGGCGCAGGCCATCGCTCGAAGCGGCCAGGATCGGCCGATCGTTGATCAACAGCCGCGTTTCTTCGATCCCCTCAGGGAAACGGGTGCGCCGTTCAAGCCGGAGCTGTGTCCGCTGGGCTTTGTCTCGGCCGCCCTTGTCGCCCACGTTGTTGACCGCCCAGACGACGGCGGCGACCAGCGCGGCCAGACCGATAATCAGAACCGCAAGATCGAGGATGGCGGGCACGCTGGCCTCCGTTTACTGCGCCGCCAGCCACAGGAACTGGTACGGCGTGAGTATGGGATCCTTTTCCAGGCCGACTATCTCGCCGCTGACCAGGTCGTGGAAGGTATAGCTCAGCCCATGATTGCGCACGGTGTTGGCGGCGATCCGCTGCTCCTGCTCGCTGAAGTTCGCCAGCACCAGGATGCGCATGCCGCTGTGTTGGCGCAGATAACCGAAAACATGGGAGTTGCCTGCCTCCACGACGGTCATCTCGCCATCGGCGAACGCCGGCGTGTCCTGGCGCACCGCGATCAGCCGGCGCAGCCCGCCGTAAACGCGTCCGGTCGGGGTTTGGGCCTCGTTGCGCTGCGCATACCGGCTCGCATCGGCGTAGGGGCGGTGCACCCAGCGGCTATCGCCGGCCTTGGCCGGGTCGTCGCGGTAGCTGTAGTCGTTCGGCGTGCCCACCTCATCGCCCAGGTAGAGCAGCGGGATGCCGCCGGTGGACAGGATGACGCTGTGGATCAGCAGGATGCGGCGCACGGCCATCTCGATCTC
>CAZYGI010000031.1:38617-41404 GCA_964647255.1 uncultured Anaerolineales bacterium
CGATCTCAAAGGAGTTCGCTTCGCGCAACGCCTTCTCCAGCCCGGTCAGCGAGGCGCAGGCGCCCGAGATGCGGCAGTCGCCGGTTTGGGGGTTCTCCTGGAACGGGAGACCGCGCGCAAAGCTGCCGGGAAAGCGGCCGGTGTAGAAGTCGTTGAGGAAGCGGCGGTGGCCGTAGCCGTTGTTGATCCCAACCTGCGCGGCGTCGCCGTTGTCGAAGGTCCAGCCGATGTCATCGTGGCAGCGCACGTAATTCACCCAGGCGCAGGCCGGGTTGATGCGGTAGCGGTGGCTCATGGAGCGCTGGAGCAGCTTGACCTCCCGCGTCGCGAGCGACTCCCACAGCAGCGCCATGAGCAAGGGGTTGTACGAAAGCTGGCACTCCTCCGGGCTGATGTATTTCGCCACGTCGTCGGGGTGGACGATCGCTTCCGACTTGAAGAGGAGCCCCGGCGCTGCGATCCGGACCATCGCGTTGAAGGCCTGGATCAACATGTGCGCCTCTGGCAGGTTTTCGCAGGAGGTGCCCATCTGTTTCCAGATGAACGCCACGGCATCCAGCCGGATCACCTCGACGCCGCGGTTCGCCAGGAACAGCAGCTCCTCCAACATGGCCCGGAACACCGCCGGGTTGCCGTAGTTCAGATCCCATTGGAAGCTGTTGAAGGTGGTCCACACCCAGCATCCGCCGTCGGGCCGCCACGTGAAGCTGCCGCGGCGCACTTCGGGGAAAATTTCCCGCAGCGTGCGCTCGTACGCGTCCGGCATCTGGCGGTCGGGGAACAGGTAATAGAATTCCCGGTAGGTCGGATCGCCGGCCAGCGCGGCCACCGCCCAGCGGTGCTCATCGGAGGTGTGGTTGAAGACGAAATCCACCACCAGGCTGATGCCGTTCTCGCGCAGCTCGCGGCTCAACTCCGCCAGCTCCTCCATCGTCCCCAGGCTGGGGTTGACGGTCCGATAGTCGCTGACCGCGTAGCCGCCGTCGTTCTCGCCCTCCGGGCACGCGAAGAGCGGCATCAGGTGGAGATAGGTCAGACCTAACTCTCGGAAATACGGGATCTTGGCCCGGATGCCCGCCAGGTTGCCCGCAAACAGGTCCACATAGCAGACGCCGCCGAGCATCTTCTCGGACTGGAACCAGCCCGGATTGGCCTCGCGCTGCGCGTCCAGCGCCTTGAGGTCGGCCGGCCGGGCCAGCCACATCTGCGCGCCCGCCTCCAGGATGCGCTCCAGGTGGTAGAAGAAGTCGAAGCGGCCGCCGTAAAGGTGCAGCAGCAGGCCGAAGAGCCGCGGGAAGTGGACGCGCAGCCGGTTGGCGTAGGCCGCCCACGCGGCCGGGTCCTCAGCGGCAAAGCGCGCTTCCAGGCGGGGCAAGAGGCGGTCCAGCGAAAGTTTGGCTTGCTGCTCCAGCCAGGCGGGGGAGGGTGTGTCGGGCATAGGTTGCGAGCTCCGGGTGGGTAGATTGGTAGCCTGGTAGGGCGGGAGGGCGTAGTAACGACTTCAGTCGTTGGTGCGGACTCGAACGACTGAAGTCGTTACTACGAGGACCCTGTACCAGGTATTGGCAGTGTCAGCGCAGCCGCAGCCAGCGATAGCCGTAGCGCGGCAGTTCCAGGCGATAGGGCGCATCCGTCACCGCCGGCAGCGCCTGCCCGGTGAACAGGTCCACCGGCCCCGCGCCGGCGAACGCGGCCAGGTCGAGGTCGCAGGCCAGAGCCTCGTCGGCCAGGTTGTTCACGACCAGGATCGTCTCATCACCGGACGTGCGCAGGTAGGCCAGCACAGCGTTCCCGGCCGGTGTCAGGAGCTGCAGATCGCCGCGGCCGAAGGCTGGCGCGGTCTTGCGCACGGCCAGCAGCTCGCGCATCCGGTTCAGCAGCGAGCCGGGATCGCCGCGCTGCGCCGCGACGTTAACGCGGCCGTAGCCGAAGACCTCGTCCACGATGACCGGGTCACCCAGCGCGGACGGATCCGCGGCCGAGAAGCCGGCGTTGACCGAGTCATCCCACTGCATCGGCGTACGGACGCCGTCGCGATCCTCCAGCCGTATGTTGTCGCCCATGCCGATCTCGTCGCCGTAGTAGAGCACCGGCGAGCCGACCAGGGTGAGGAAGATCGAGTTGGCGACCTCGATGCGGCCGCGGTCGTTGCCCAACAGCGGCGCCAGCCGGCGACGGATGCCCATGTTCAGCTTCATGCGCGGCACAGGCGCGTAGAAGTCCCACATGAACTTCCGCTCCTCCGGTGTCACCATCTCCAGCGTCAGCTCGTCGTGGCAGCGCAGGAAGGTGCCCCACTGGCAGTTGGCCGGGATGGGCGGGGTGCGGGCCAGGATTTCCAGGATGGGCGTCCGATCGGCCTTCGCCAGCGCCATATAGATGCGCGGCATGAGCGGGAAGTGGAAGTTCATCTGGAATTCGTCGCCGGGCACGTTGGGATCATTCGGATCGCCGCCCAGGTAGGGCCGCACGTCTTCGGGCCACATGTTGGCCTCGGAGAGGAGCATCGTGCCGGGCGCGTACGCATCCACGAATGCGCGCAGCCGCTTGAGGTACGCGTGCGTCTCCGGCAGGTTCTCGCAGTTGGTGCCTTCACGCTCGTACAAATAGGGGGTTGCATCCACCCGGAAGGCGTCAGCGCCGATGTCGAGCCAAAACTGGACGACGCGCAGCATGGCTCGCTGCACATCGGGGTTGTCGTAATTCAGATCGGGCTGATGGCTGAAGAAGCGATGCCAGAAGTATTGGCCGCGCAGCGGGTCGAAGGTCCAGTTGGATGGCTCGGTG
>CAZYGI010000032.1:0-41316 GCA_964647255.1 uncultured Anaerolineales bacterium
GAAGGTGTCCACCAGGCTCGGCAGGGCCAGCAGATCGCACGCGCCCAGCATGGCGTGGTTGCTCTCCTCGTCGACTAGTCCCAGGATGCGAACGCGGTCGCGCAGCGCGTCCCGGACGCGGGCCGGCTGCCGCGCCATGAAGGCGGCCAAAAGCTCGCTGTGCGGCCCGGCGAAGACCGCCGTGACCGGCGCGCCGGCCTCGGTGAGCTGCGCCACTGCCAGCGCCAGGGTGAAGGCGCCCTTGTCAGAGGTGTTCGCGCCGAGAAAAGCGACCAGCGGGCCGGTGATGCCATGTGTCCGGCGGAAATCGGCGCCGCTGGTCGCGCCTTGCACCGCAGCGGCCGTCTCCTCGACGCCCATCGGGATGACGCGAACGCGTGCGGCCGCCACGCCGAGGCTCACGTAGCCCGCGGCCTCCCGCTGCGACAGGGCCAGCACGACGTCTGCGGCCCGGTAGGCGTCGGCCTGGTGTGCCATCTGGAAGTGCGCCCGCACGCCGGCATCGCCCAGATGCATCAGCGGGGTGGCAACGCAGGGGATCCCATGTCGCCGGGCGGCCTCCACCGCGGCGGTGAAAAGGCCGTCCCAACTGCTCTCCACGACATGGAGGACATCCGCGGCAGGGATCAGGCGATCCAGCGCCGCGCGCAGGCCCGGCAGGGGCGGCATGGATGCCGCGAGGCGGCGCAGAAGCGGTCGTTGCACCGCGGGCGGCAGCCCGGCGCGGTGCAGCCCCAGCCCGGCGCGGCGCAGCAGGCCAAAAGCGTAAGGCGCGGGCCACGGATACGCCAGCCGCAGCCGCTCGATCTCGATCCCCGACCGCGCTTCCGCCGCCGGCAGGCTCGGCCCGGATGCGGCCGGCGGCTGCCAGAAGTCGCTGGCACGGCGCGCATCGGTCGTCAGTACGGTCACGCGCTGGCCGGCCGCCGCCAGCCGGCGCGCCATCGCGTCCACGAAGGCGGTCGTGCCGCCGGTGAACGGGATAAAGAACGGCGTGACAAAAACGACGCGGTGCAACGCCTTATCCCTCGTTGGCGGGAACAGTCGGTTCTTTTCGAGAAACCGTACGAAGTGTTTGTGGTTGCTCTGCCATGAAATAGGGCCGCTCCAAGAAGTAGAAGCAAACCACGGCAACAGCGAGCGTGATGGCAAACGAAGCCGCCCAGTGGCCGGCCAGGCCTCCCTTTGCCGGGAAAAGCGGCTGGAGCGCCAACTGAATCGGATAGTGCACCAGGAAAATCGAGTAGCTGATGGCGCCCAAAATCCTGACCGGTGCGCTGCCGAAGACGCGGGCGATCACAGACCCCGGAGCCAGGGCCGCCCCAAGCACGCAGAAGACCGCACCGTCCACAAGCAGCCAGTAAATGGCATTGATGAAAGGCCATTGCGATGGGAACTTGTGCGCCCCGAGCACCGACCCCATGAAATAAGCGAGCGCGATCAATCCGATGAGCCCGAGCACGCCGAGCGCCGGGAAGCGTACGCGCCAGCGGGACCAAACCTGCGGGTCATCGGAGATGCGCGCCATGAGAACGCCGACCACGAAAGCCAGACACCGCATGACATCGAAGAGCCGCAGGCGGTAGCCGGCGAAGTATGGAGCGCCGACCAGGAACACGAGGTAGTACGCACCGATCGCTATGGCTAACCAGGGCCCCCACACGCGCCAGCCATACTTCTGCCGGCCCCACCAAAGGCCGGCCATGCCGAGATAGAAAGCAAACTCCAGGGACAAGGACCAGGTCGGCACGTTGAACACGCCCAGCAACGGCCCGAACGTGTCAGGCCACATAGAAAGGTTGGCGATCGTCTTCAGAACGGGATACAGCAGACCCTGGGATGATTGGCTCAGGGCAGACATCGGCTTGAACAGCAGGACCGCCGCAAAAAGGATCGGCCACACGATGACGGAGAATAGCCAGTAGCGACGAAGGATTGATTTCAGAGCGCGTCGCGAGGTCGGCAGCGCGTTCAGGGCATAGTAAATCAATGCGCACGCAGCGGCGGCCGAAATCCCCAGCCCCAAGCCAAACACAGGGATCGCCAGCGCCAGCACGATGGAGAAAAGATAGGCGGGCGCCAGGCGCGTGTAGCGTTTCTGCAGAAAGCGCCCCATCGTCTCGGCGCGGTAGCGGCGCACGCTCCGATAGATGAGGTAGCCGCTGAGCGCGAAGAAAATATCCACGCCGAGATCGCCGGAGCGCCAGGCAACCACGAACGGCACCAACCATCCGGTCTTCTCCGCGATCGGTGAGATGTCGTGCATCCAGCCGACATGCACGTTGAAAACCCAAAGAGCCGCCAACGCCCGCAAGCCATCCAGGGCCGGCGTTCGATTGGGCAGATCGAGCAAAAAGATCGTGCGGATCGCTGCGATTGGCGTGCGAATCAGTGCAGCGGCGACGGGGCTAGAGCGTTTAGGCACGGTGAGACCCAAGCGTTTCTCCTGTTTTGAATTGCGCTGCTGGCCGGCGATCACTTTGCGCAGTCCGCGCTCTGCCGGAGCTGGACCTGGCGCACGAGCACGCCGAGCGGTTTGTCGCCGTCGGGTGTCCAGGTCCCGCTCTCCAGGCGCACTTGCAGCGCGTCCGCGTCACGGTTCGGCTGATCGTGCAGCGGCAGCTTGAGGAGCTGCGGGCCGTAACCTGGCTTCAACTCGCCGTCGTACAGGCTGCCGCCTTCGACCAGCACGTTTAGCTCGACCTGGGCAGCGTCCGCGGGGCGTCCGCCGGCGACCTCCAAAACCAGGCACGCGTTGGCAGGACGGTTCGGGTCGGCTTCGGGCCAGGGCAGCTCAATGCTGCCGTCGCCGTCGGTCCAGCGGAACGGCGCGCCGTGATCATCGAGCGCCCAACCCCAGAAGCCTTCGCCGAAATAGGCGAAGCCGCCTTCCCCGACGGGAACGTCGAGGGGGAGCTGCGGCCCGGCCGATGCGTTTGTGGCCGGCCGGATCTCGTATATCTCCAGCCGCAGGGTGCGGGACACGATATCGGTGGCGTCGGGCATCCGCCCCTGGGTGGTGCGGAGGGTGGCCGTGGCGATGTTGCTCACGCCGCGGCCGACCAGTTGCCAGCGTTCGGGCTGCCACACCAGATCACCGTCGGTGACGACGAAGTAGGCCTGGCGTCCCTGGCCCAGCACGCTGTCCAACAGGCGGTCCACCGCCGAGCCGTTCGGCTCCGGGTTGTGCTGGATTGCCAGGGTGGGATGCCCAAACACCAGTTCGAAAGCCTGCGTCAAGCGCTTGCCGACCTGGCCGTTGTCGAACAGCACCACGGCATCCGCCGGCAGGCGGTCGGCCACGCCGCGGAGTTGATCGTACAGGCCCGCCTGTTCGGTGTGGGTCAGGATCGGCCAACTGCGCTGGGCAATCAGCCCGACCTGCGCGCAGAGCAGGACGATCGCCCCCGCGGCAACGGCATACGCGATGACCGGGCTGGTTTGGGTTCGCCGCCAGCGCCCGCGCAGCTCAAGCAGGCCGTCGGTCAAGAGCCAACCGGCTCCCAGCGCCAGCGCAGGCAGCACGATGGGCACCAGCCGGCGCATCGCCCACGGTTGGACGGCGTTGACCAACGGGTTGATCGTGTAACTCAGCAGAAAAACCGCCGCCAGGCCCAGGAACGTGACGAGCTCGGGCCGCTCGCCGTCGCGACGCTCGCGGAAGAGCAGCCCGGCGATGCCAAGGCTGCTCACCGCGACGCCGGGCCGCGACAGATAGAGCGTCAACCAGCCTGGGAGGCTGCTGCCGCGATCTTGCAGGCACACTTTCCAGAGCGCCAGCGCAATCCAGGCGAGCCAGCCGGCCAAAACCACCCACGGCAGCCAGCGTGCGCCGCGCGCCAGCGACGCGGAGATTTGTTCGGCGTGATGCCATTTCCGCTGCCAGCCCCACACGCCGCCGAGGAGCAGGATCATGAGCAGGACCAGCACGCCCCGGCTCAGTTGCGGGGTCAACGTGCTCAGCGTCTGGCTGAACCAATAGTGCCGGGCCATCAGAAGGCTGACGGCCATCCCGTATCCGCTCGCCAGCAGCAGCGACGCCAGCCACGCCCTGGCAAACCCGTTCGCCCTCCAGGCTGCCGGCCGCCAGGTCAGGCGTGCGAACACGACAAGCAGGACGATGATCAGCGCGGCCTCGAAGCGCAGCACTGTCAGCGCGGCCAACGCGACGCCACTCCAGATTGCAAGGTCACGTGAGAGCGGCCGATCCTCTGCGTTCTGCCGCGCCAGGACGGCCAGATAGAGGCCGCCCAGGAAGAGGGCCTGGGTGTAGGCCTCAGAGATGGGGTAGCGAGAAAACCAGATCTGCGGGAAGCTGACAGCCAGCAGCGCCGCCGCGGCGAGCCCCGTCCGCCAGCCGACCAGGCGGCGGGCGAGGGCGTACAGCGCCATCACCCCTGTGAGACCCATCAACGCGGTCGGCCAGCCGGCGTGTGACGCGCCGAAGAGCCAGACCGAAAGCGCGAGCCAGATCTTGGGCAGCGGCAGAAACCCGATCTCCACGGTCGGCACATTCTTCGTCCACTGGAAGAATGGCCCGTAATGGCGCACCGTCTGCAGGTAGGAATCGAGGCCCATGAACTGCCGCGTGAGATCATCGGTGGTGGGCAGGAAAGTGGCCGGCTGGAAGAGGAGTGATCCTGTCCGCGCAAGCGAGACGCCGCCGATTGCGTAGACGGCGGAATCGTCCACCAGGAAGAAGCTTTCCGCGGGCCGGGCAAACAGCCAACCGGAGAGGATGAGCAGCGCCACGACCGTGACAACCACCAAACGCGGGGTGGGGGCAAGCTCGGACCGGGGCGAGACCTGCGGCGGCTCAGTCTGGGTGGGGTGCGGCGGCGATGGCTCTTCGCCCCGCGTACGCGGCCGCTCGCGGCGCCACAGGCGCCCTAGATCGCGCCGGCGGACGACCGCGGCGAGCAGCGCCACGCTCAAGCCGATGCTCCACGGGTGAAAGACGCCGAGCGCGGCCAGCGCCGTGCCGATCCAGGAGAGCGTAACCACCCCCAGGAGCCACAGCAGCGCCACGCGCTCCGCCGGGCTGTGGGCGGGGAGGCGACTGATGCTCCCGGCGACCAACCAGCCCACCCCCAGGCTGAGCGCCAGGAGCATCGGCAGGATGAGCCATGACAGGAGCGGCTCCGGCAGGGCTGCAAGCATCCGCTAACTCCTCGACGGCGGGGCGGTCAGCCGTTGGATGGCCTGCGCGATGGGATTCAGCAAGCGCGGGCTGGGGTCGCGCACGCCCATGTCCGCGGCGGCGGCGCCGGCGATACGCGTCAGCGTTTGGGCAAGCTGCGGCGTGTTTGGCTGCGGCGCGGCGATCCGGGGCGCCGCGCCGGGCCGGCGCTCGGCTTTCGCACCCGCGAAGGGGCGGAGAAACTCGACAAACTGCTGCGTCACGGCAGCTAGGTCGTGATCGGCGGCGACATAACGACGGCCATTGGCGGCCATCGCCTGCGCCACATCCCGGCGGATCAAAAGATAGTCCATCGCCGAGAAAAGCATCGCCTCTTCGTCGGGATCGTCGGGCTTGATCCGCACCACGGCATCCGCCGGCAGTTCGGCCAGCGGTTCGATGTCGCTCACGATGGTGGGCACGCCCAGGCCCAGGAGGCGGATGGGGGTGTAGGGCGTGCCGCCGATGTGCGGATAGCGCAGGTGCACTGCCACGTCGGCCGCAAACATGTGGCGGACGAACGGGACGCTGGTCTGCCAGCCGGTCAGCCGCACCCGGCCGCCCAGGCCCATCGCGCTCAATTCGGCGTTCAGATCGTAGTACGGGCTGTGTCCGCCGACCAGGAGATAGATGGCCGCCGGGTGGCGGCGAAGCAGCCGCTTGAACGCGCGCAGAGTCAGGCCGAGACGCTTGTCGGGGACAAAGAAGCCGAAAGAGGCCACCACCGGCCGTCCGTCCAGGCCGAGCTGCCGGCGGAAGGCCGCGCCGTCAAAATCGGGCGGAAAACCGGTGGGCAGGAAGAAGGGCTGCACGATCCGCTGCACCGGCAGCTCCGGCCGCAGGCCGCGCACCCGGTCGCGCACATAGTTGTTGTGCACGATGACCCCCAGGCAGTTGTCCAGGGTCCGCTCCACCAGCGGGTAACGGCTGAAGATCGCATCGCCATTGCCCGCAATCACTTCCTGCGCCAGGAGCCGGCCTTGTTCGCCGTACGCGTAGCACATCTCGGCGATGTAACCGTCTACGTCCCCGCGCGCCAGCGTCAGGCCGACGATGGCGTGGTGCAGCACCAGATCGTGCAATACTACAACGCCCGGGTAGCGCGGAATGGCATCGAACATGTAGCCGTGGATCTTTGCCTCATCGCCGAGCTGATACAGGATCAGGTCGAATTCATCGGCGCGCCGCTGAAACTCATCGTAGCCGATGCAGGGGATGCGCGGCTGTGCGTCCGGCTGAAAGATGGGGTGCGTGGGAGTGTAATCGCCCGTCGTGACCGCGGTGATGTCGAAGTGGCGGGCCAGGCCGGGCAACAGCCCCTCGGTGTAATCCGCGATCGCAGATTGGACCGGGCTCAAGGGGCTGAACATTGCCAGCCGTGCGCGCATCGGGGCCGCAGGGTGTTCGCTCATCGTTCTTCACGCTTCCAGAAGCGACTCAAGGGTGGTCTGCCAGGTGATCGTGCTGACCTTCTGCTGCGCCGCGGTCCCCAGGCGCTCGGCGGCCCGGCGATCCAGGTACAACTGGTCGAAACACTGCGCCAGGGCCGGCGCGTCGCCAGCAGGTGCGACGCGGCCGGTGATCCCGTCCTCGACGAATTCGAGCACCGCGCCGCTGTCGTCCGCGGTGACAACCGGTTTGCGGGACTTCATCGCCTCCACGGTCGCAAAGCCGTAGTCCTCATCCACCGGCGCATAGTACACGGCCAGGGCATCGGCGTACAGATCGAGCGCAGCCCGATCATCCACGAAGCCGAGGAAGTCAATACGGTCCGCTGCGCCGACCTGATGCGCCAGCCGTTGCAGCGCCTGGAGCTCCTCCCCCTGGCCGGCGATCCGGCAGCGCACAGGCGTCTTGACGAGCCCCATGGCGCAGACGAGGTGATCCACCCGCTTCAGCCGGTTAAGCCGGCTGATGCTGAAGATGTAGTCGCCGTAGGTGCGGTGATAGAAATGCCCATCCAAGGCCGGCGGCGGATAGAGCGGCTGCGAAGACAGGCCGTTGAATTGCCGCAGCCGCCGGCTCACGTTGGCGGAAATCGTGAAGATGCGCTGAGATTCGCCCAAAGTCCGGGTGTCAATTTGCCAGATCGCCTGGCGCAGCTCGCTATCGGCCGCGGAGGTGGGATCGAAATGGCTGTGCTCGGTGCCGTAAAGATCGTATGCCTGGCGGAACTGCTGGATCAGCCAGGTCACCTTGCGCCGGTGGGCCACGACATAAGCCGGGAATTTGAGCGGGATGACCAGATCGACGCGCTGGCCCTCGCTCTCATCCAGGTTAATCAGCCGCCAGGCCAGATACCCCTTGAGGATTTCCTCCTTCGGATACCAGCGGAACGGCAGCCGGATGGTTTCGACCGCGTGGCCGGCCGTCTTGAGGCGATCGGCCAGGGCGTCGGCAAGGATCTCGGCGCCGCCGTGTGCAAACGGTATCTGACCGGTGCAAATGGCGATCCGCAACGGCATCAGCGTCACTCCTGCGGCTTGTAGCCGATCGCCGCGTAATCTTGCGGGCCGTAGAGAAACTGGTTCAGTTGCATGATGTCACGAGCCAGCGCGGCCGGCGCGGCCTCACCGGGCTGTGGACCGATGAGCCGTTCGCCGTCGGGCACCGGGTGCATGAAACGAATCTGCACGCGCCATAGCTCAGCCCGCTCCATGAGCATCTGCGTGACTTCGCTGTTCAGCGGTGTTTTGTGGGTCGGATCCATCAGATACCAGCGCGTCAACGCGTACAGGCAACCCGGGTTCAGGGTTTCGGCGACTACGAAACCGCCGGGGACGAGTTTGCGGCCGATCAGCATCAGGAGGCGCATCAACGTCGGCACGTCGAAATGCTCGATCACCTGGATCATGATGACTCCGCCGAGACTGTTGTCTGGTAGGCCGTTCAGATGGGCGAAGGCGTCTTCGCGGCGCAGATCGCGCCCCTCGGCGCGGCCGGCTTGAATCGCGTCGGCGTCCGCATCAATCCCGTACGCGGTCAAGCCGAGCGCGGTCAGATGGCTCACCAGCTCCCCGCGTCCGCAGCCGAGGTCCAGCACAGGCGCCAGCGGCGCGCCGGACTGCGTCTGGGTCTGCCGCCAGGCCAGGTAAACGTCATCGTAGTCTCCCAGGCGTTCCTGCATCTGGACCGGGTTTCGGTAGCGTGCGCCGAGCAAAAACGTATCCACCGCCAGGTGTGAAGCATCGGCCGGCGCCTGGGGCGGTTCGCCGCGGCCGATGTCCGCCCGGTTCTCCAACCGCTGCAGCCGCAGCCGGACGGCGTCGTAGGACTGTTCCTGCTGGAGCGCCAAGTTGCGCGCCCCTTCCTGCTGCTCCCGCAGCGCGGCGCGGGAATTATCCAGTTGCGCCAGCATCGCCGTGCGGGCCTGCTCCTGGCGATCCGACAGCTCAAGGAGCGTTTTCTGGGCCAGGTCGAGGTCCGCGACCTGGGCGGACAGGCCGACCAGCCCGGCCAGCGCATCCGTCACGGCCGCGTTGAACTGGTTCTGCTGTTCCACGAGTGGGTTGATATACCAACGCAGCAGCCGGCGCGTGATCTTCTGCGCATACGCGATGAGCTTCGGCAGGATGCCGGCAGGCATCACGGGCCAGCCGATCGGCAGGTGTGGGTTGATGCGCTGGCGTTCGCGCACCCGCGCCAGCGGATCCGCAGGCTGAACGGCGCCCTGGTCGCCCAGCGTCAGGCGATGCCGGCGGATTTCCGCCTGGAGATCGGCCAGGATGCGGCGGACATCCTCGTTCGGTTCAACCTCGTTCAAGGCGCGATCCTTTTCTGAGCCATGAGCAGAGACCAACGCAGTTTGGGCCGAAAGAAGCCCTGGTCGTTTTTGGGGTTCTTGACGTAAAAGCGGCCAGCCTCGCGGATATAGTCGTGCATCTCTTCGCCGCTGGGATCATGAACCGCAACATCCACGGTGTAGTCGCCTTGCAGAAGCTGCAGCATGGGCAGTTCGACCGCCACAGTCCCGCGTTCGGGAAGCGGGCCGTCCGTCAATCTGAGCTTCTCGATGGCCGTATTGGTGCCATAGCACCAGATGTCATCCGACCGGTAGATGGCGATGCCGAAGGCCGGGTATTTCGCCGGCCGTTGTTTGATCCTGTAGTCGAATTCGATGCGAATCGGATCCTCGGGCGTAAATGTGCTCGCCGGCCGCTCATCGCGATCTAGCAAGCGCACGTCGCTGATCTCGATCGCACCGTCGCCCCACCGGCGCGCATCCGCGCTCGGCGCGCCGCGCGGATGGCGCTGTTCGGCGCGCGTGTCGGCCTCCTGGATCGCCTCGCCAGCCCATTCGGCGACCTGGTTCGCCTGCTCCTGCGCTGCGGACAGCGCCAGGTAGTCGGCGATGACGCGGCGCGTCGCCCCGAAGGAGCGCACATACCCCTCGTGCAGCCACAAGGCGGTGTCGCACATCTCGGTGATTTGATCCATGCTGTGGCTCACCAGCAGGATCGTGACGCCGCTGCGCTGGAGCCGTTTGAAGCTTTGGAACGACTTGTGCTGGAACAACTCATCGCCGACGGCCAGCACCTCATCCACGAGCAGAATCTCGGGGCGCAGATGGGTGGCGACGGCGAACCCCAGGCGCACATACATGCCGGACGAATAGTGCTTCACCGGCATGTCAATGTACGGCCCGATATCGGCGAAGTCCACGATGTCGGCCAGCTCCTGCTGGATATCTCGGCGGCTGATTCCGGCGATGGACGCGGCCAGAAAGATATTCTCCCGGCCGGTCAATTCCGGGTGGAAGCTGGCGCCCAGTTCCAGGAGCGCCGACACCCGCCCGTTGACCACCACCTCGCCGCCAGTCGGCTCCAGGATGCGGGCAATCAGCTTGAGGATCGTGCTCTTCCCGGCGCCGTTTTCGCCGATGATCCCCAGCGTCGTCCCCCGGCGCAACTCGAAGCTGACATCTCGGAGCGGCCAGAAGCTCTCCGAGGGTTCCCGGCGTTTGAATGGCCGGGTGAACGTCTCCATGAACGTCCGGTGGGTTGTGCGGTTCAGGTCGAATCGTTTGGATACGTTCGTCAGGCGCACCGGCATTTCAGCAGAGGCAGTCGGCAGCATCTCAGACTTCCTCGCTGAAACGTGCGCTGCTGCGGACGCACAGCCAGTATCCGAACACCAGCACGGCCAAGGCGGTCACCGCGGTGCGCAGAAAGAAGTCAAGATCTGTGCGATAGCCGAAGTAGAGCAAGTCGCGGTACGTGCTGATCAAAGAGGCCATCGGGTTGAGGATGTACATGAGCCGATGAACATCCAGGTGGATGCCCCAAACCGTGGCGCTGGTCGGCAAGACGTTGATGGCGTAGAAAACGGGCGTCAAGAAGAACCACGCCAGCATCACCACGTCCATGATCATCAGCGTGTCTCGGTAGAAGACGTTCACCGTGGCGAGGATCAGCGCAATCCCGGTGACAAAACAGGTCTGGATCAGGATGACCACCGGCAGCAGCCAGATATAGGGGCTCAAGTGAACCCGGAAGATGATCAGGACCACAAAAAGGACGACCAGGGCCAGCAGGAAGTTGACCAGGTTCGCCAGCACGCTGGCGATCGGCAGCGCCTCGCGGGGGAAGTAGACTTTCTTGACCAGGTTGCCGTTGGCGACGATGCTGCTGATGCCCGTCATCACGCCGGCGCTGGTGTAATTCCACGGCAGAAGCCCGCAGAGCAAGAAAATCGGGAACTTTTCAATCTGGTTGTTCGGCATCATCAGGCCGAAAACCAGGGTGAAGACCACCATCATGCCCAGGGGGTTCAGCAGGCTCCAGAAAAAGCCCAAGACGCTGCTCTTGTAGCGCGCCTTGAGCTCCCGGACCGTGAGATTCCAGACCAATTCCCGGTAGCGCACCAGCTCGCGCAGATGCCAGATCAGGGAATGTCCGCGTCGGGCCCGTATGCCCTTCACCGAAGCTGTCGAGGACAAAACTGAACTCCCGAATAATTCATCGCCCACCGGGCGCGCGGCGGCTAAGACTGCCATCCGCGAGAAGACGATTATACAAGAGGGGAGCGAAAAGCACCAACTGTCACGGGCGGATGGCGATGGCGGTGTGGTACACCTGTTCCATGAGGCGGCCGGCCCTGATCCAACTGAAGTCTTGCTCGGTGCGCTCTCGGAGGTGCGCGCCGAGCGCCCGCAGACGGGCCGGATCAGCATCCAGCAAATTCAGATACGCGACCAGGCGGTCTGCCAGGCCGGCGACGTCACCCCGCGCCGCGAGGCCTTCATCTGCGGCGAGAAACTCGCGCGCCACCGGGGTGTCGAACGCGACCGTGGGCAGGCCGACCGCCATATAGTTTAGTAGTTTGCCTGCGCCTTCGGTCATCGAGAGTTTTGGCGCAGCTGCGATGTCACCCAGGGCCAGATAGGCGGGCGCCTCGGCGTAGGGGATCCGGCCCGTGAACGTGACAAAACCGCTGATGCCCAAGCTTTCAGCGCGCTGCCGGTAGAAATCCAGGTTGGGGAAGCCCATCAGCAGCAGATGCGCGTCCTGGCGCTCGCGCACGATGCGCTGCAGCGCCTCCAGCAGCAGGCCGGTGCCCTGGTATTCGGCCAGCAGCCCCAGGTAGACGATCAACTTGCGCTCCAGCGGGATGCCCAGCTCGTGGCGCAAGGCCATGCGGTCCTCGACCGGATAAGTCTCTCGGGAGCGAAATTGGGCGGTGTCCACGCAGTCGGGCAGCGCCTGCACGCGAGCCGGCTGGCAGCCAAACTGCTCAATCAACAGTCGTTCAGCGTTGGCCGTGCTGGTGAGGATGCGGGCGGCGCGGTGATCTATCCATGTCTCGAGCCGCAAAAAACTTTTCGCGGCAAACCCATCCGGGCGGAGAAAGTGGTGATCCAGCATCTCGCCGGTCATGCTGCCCTGGAAATCGAACACGACGGGGATGCGGAAAAACCAGCCCAGGACGAGCCCGATCAGGGCGCCTTCATGCAGGTGCGCATGTAGGATGTCGAAGTGCTCGCGTGCCAGCAGTGACAGCGTCTTCAATCCGAGCAGCGCGTCGAAGGCGATTTTGTGGCGGCTGGAGCCTACTTCATAATCGCGGCGCCAGGGGATCGGGAGCGTGCGCCGGATGTCCAGGCCGGGCACCGGGTTGCCGTTCGCGTAGGTGGCGATCGTGACCCGATGTCCGAGCCGTTGGAGGACGCGCGCCTCTTCGAGGATGCGCACGTGGCAGCCGTAATCGGCGAAAAAGCTGGTGGGCGCGATCATCAGCACACGGTAACTGTGCTGTTGATCATCGCATGGCTGGCGGCCCGGCTGCGTTGCGCGGGTCGAATCATCTGTGGATGCGCCCATCCTGTGGCGACTCTTACTGCAAGGTGATGGTTTGTTCGCCCAGGTCGGTCACCTGGCCGGCAGCAACATCAATCACGCGCGCTTGATCCTTCTCGCCCATGATCGGCACAGCCTTTTCAGGCGTCACGCCGACAACCAGGACGTACGGGCCCGGGTCGAGATCTGGCACCTGGAACGCGCCCGCCGGATCCACCGGCCACGAGAGAGCATGCGCGGGATCAAGGTAGTAAACGCCGACGGTCTTGGCGTCGTTCCAGACGAACTTCGCCGCGAACACCTGGGCGCCTTCTGGCAAGCTGCCGACGCTGTTGCGGATCGTGCCGACGATGACGCCCTTGTCGGCCGCAGGGGTCACAGGGATCACTGGGGCGGGCGTGGCGGCGGCCACAGCCGCCGCACCTGCGCTGGTCGCGGCCGGCTGCGCGGCTGCTTCCGTCGCCGGCGGCAGCGGGCTCTCGAACGGCTTGGCGGGCGGGACTGTGCAGCCGACTAGGCCCATCAAGAGCAGAAACAGAACCGCGAAGCCTGACAGCTTCGCATAGGGTTTGTGTTGTTCGGTCATGTAGTTATGGCTCGCCTTCTGAGCAGGATACAGACGAAAAGAGAAGCGGACGAACGCATCGCCGTCCGCTTCTCTGCGACTGGCCTACAGGAGGCTAGCGATCAGGGGACCGCAATGCCGTTGTAGTCTTCGGCGAAGCGGGTCGTGGTGCCCAGAGCCGGGACCACATCCTTCTGCGCACGGACCACGACGGCCACCGGCTGGTCGCTCGTGATTTCCACCGCGCCGCCAAGCGGCGAGTAGCCGAACGTCCCACCGGTCAGCGCGCCGGCTGACATTGCCGTGGTGTTCTTCTTGATGAAGCGGTTGATCGGCGAACCGGCCGTGGCCAGGGTTTCCGTGCCCTTCAAATTGCCGTTGGCGTCATAGTACTTCGCCTGGACATTGGTGGCCGGAGCGGAGCCGATGTTCATGACCGCGATGTAGGTGCTGTAGTCGCTGCTGGTCGTGGCCGCCCAGCGGACGAACGGCAGCGCAACCTTCGTGGCGCCTGTCGCCAGGCCCAGGAACGCAGTCGAGACGCCGCCGATGCCGTTCTTTGAGCGCATCTTGCCCATGGCAATGATGTTCGCACCGGTGCTCTTGATCACGGCCGAGCCGAGCTTGCCGACTGCAACGCCGTAGGGGCACGGGTTCTCGCTGAGTTTGGCGCCCGGCGCCAGCGACTTGGCGGGCATATTCCCGATCAAGGCGCCGGTCGTGTCGTAGAAGTCAATCGAGACGCTGGCGGTGTTGGTCATGCTGACGTTCTGGATCGCGAAGTAGGAGGTGACGGGTTGTGACGTTGCCTCGCATGCGATGGACGGCATGTAGATGGTGTCAGCGCCGGCCGACACACCCTCGAAGGCGTACGCCTCACGGCCGGAGTCCATCGTTTCCTGGACGCTCGCCACCAGCTTGCCGGCGGTCGCAGCATCGCCCTTCTTGGCGCCGGTGATCACGGCCGAGCCGGTGAAGTCCGCCGGCATGAGATCGCCCGCATTGCTGGCGCCGCCCAAGATCTTGTCCGACTGCGCCGGGATGTCGTAGTTCAGGTCTTTCACCGGGGTCGTGGAACCGGCCGCGTAGACCTTCACATTCGCAGTGACCTCAAAGCTCTCGGTGTTCTGGATCGCGAGCGTGGAGGTGAACCCGAACTTGTGGTTCAGCAGCGTGGGGATGAAAATCTGCGCTGCCGCATCGGCATCGGAGAACCCGGTGTAGATCAAGCGACCATAGTTGCCGAGATCGGGGTCCGCAGCGAACTGCACGGCGGCGGAAACCACGTAGACATCCGAGCTCAACACGGCCGAACCCTTGAACCCGGTGGGCAGCGTGCTGACGCCGCCGACCAGCAGTTGGCCGCTGGCGTGCGCGGGCAGGGCGATGTCGGGCAGGGTGATCGGGGTCGCGCTGCCTTCAGCGTAGAATGAGACCGACAGCGTGCCGGCCGAGTCGCTGGGCGTGTAATACGCAATCGAAGACACCCAGGCCTGGTTGGTAGCCGACTGCGCAAAGGCTGCCGGGACAATCATCGCAGAAAGGAGCATTACTGCGACGAGCGCGAACAGGATTTTCTTAGACATGGTTTTCCTCCTGTAGGAGTTGGTAGCACTGTGTGCCACGGTGCAGGATAGCATAAATCACCCGAAAGGCAATACCCCCTTTGGATTATTCGACGGAATCCGGGGTATTCCGGCCCACGGGCGGCGATTTGCGCACGATGTGCAGCCGGGCGCCGTGCACAAACACATACTGCGCCATCTTGTCCCGGAAAAACTCGTCCACCGCCTTCCGGCAGCCTGACCAATCGTCGTAGTCGTCAACGACGATCACCCCACCGGGGATAAGATGCGGCTCGATCCGCACCAGGCAGGTCATCACGGAGTCGTACCAGTCCCCATCTATGTGCGCTAACGCAACCGGCTGATGGATCACCAGCGTATCCTGGAACAATCCTTGCACCAGCGACACAGCGTTTCCCTCGACCGGCAGGCCCAAGGCCTGGAAGTTGTCCTGGACTTTTCGGAACAGCTCGTCCTCGTAGCCGTAATACCGGGCGCCGCCGATGCCGGGTGAGCCGCCGGCCGCAATGAGGGCATACCGTTCATGGGCGTCGGCGCCATCTTGATCCGTGGGAGCTGGGATCATGGCGAAGACATCATACACGTAAAAGGGCCGCGCTGGCGACTTTGCCGCGGCGATGACGATCGCTGAGCCGCCCAGCGCACAGCCCGCTTCGATCAGGATGCCGGCCCGGCCGCGCCGCTCAATTTCAGTGACGAGCTGGTGCAAATCGTAGAGCGCTTCTTCGCTCAGATAGGTCAGCCCGCGGCCGCGGACCGCGGCGATGATCGGCGGAATCGTCAGGCCGAAACTGCGACGGACGCGCCATATCAGTTTGCGTAAAAGACTGGACATGATGCCTCGCAGATGCTCAAACAAGATGCTCAAACAACGCCTCGAATTGATCCGCGATGGCGTCGAGCGAATAGTGCGCCAGCACGTTCTCGCGCGCGGCGAGCGCCATCGCCGCGCCGTGCTCCGGGGCCCGCAGCGCAGACAACAGCGCCTCTGCCAGGCCCCCCGGGTCACGCGGCCGGCAGAGCAGCCCGGTGCGGCCTGCTTCCACCAGCTCCCGCGTGCCGGGGATGTCGGTCGCGACGACCGGCGTTCCGCAGACCATGGCCTCCAGGACGACCGTCGGCAGGCCTTCCCAGAGCGAGGGCAGCACGAAAACGTCCATGATCCGGTAGAAATCCCCCGTGTTCTGCCGCGGGCCTCCGAAGATGACGGCGCCGGTCAGGCCCAGCGTGGCCGCCTGCTGTTCCAGTGCGCCGCGCAGCTCGCCGTCGCCGACAAGCAGGAATTTGGTTTGCGGCTGCTGGGCCAATACGCCGGGGGCAGCTTCGAGCAAGTAGCAATATCCTTTTTGTTCGGAAAGCCGCCCGACGCTGCCGATGACCTGATCCGCGGGCGATATGCCTAGCCCGGCACGCAGCTCTGCCCGGCGGCGCTTCATCTCCAGGTCGGAAACCGCGGGATTGACAAAGCGCCGCACGTCAATTCCGTTATAGTAGCACAGTGCGCGGCGGTGGGCGAGCCGCGCGCCCGGCCGGCGATCCAGGCTCGCTACGACCGACTGCGAGACGCCGGTCTCCGCGTCAAACGCCAGAGGGAACAGCCACTGCGTGAAGACCTGGCGGCAGAGGAACCCGCGCAGCGTATTGTTCCATTCCCAGCGCACCATGCCGTGGGCGGTGCGCACGAGTGCCTTTGCGCCTAACGGCCGTTTGAGCAGGAGGGCTGCGATGCTGCCTAACTGAAAATGGCTGTGGATCACGTCCACGGGCCGGCCGGCCAGATGGCGACGGATGTTCTGCAGCGCGTGCACCAGGCGCAGGGGCGAGAAGCCGCGGCCGCGCGCCACGGCCTCACAGGTCTCGATGCCCGCGGCTGCCAGGATGCCGCGCCAATGTGCCTCGGCCGGCGTGCCGCGCTGCCAGAAGCCGCACACGATCGGCTCGTACCGGCTGAGATCGAGGCGCCGGGCCAGCTCGATGCCGTACAACGCGGCGCCGCCCACCGGCTCGCCGATGGCAAACCCGGCAATCAGCACCAGGATGCGTTTTCGCTCCGTCACGTCGCGGCCCTTCCGGTGAGTTGATCGTACAATTGCTCGTACGCGCGGGCGATTTTCGTAATCGAGAAGCGCGGGACGACTGCACGCAACGCCTCGGCCGCCCGGGCCGCGCGCGCGGCGGGATCGGCCAGCGCTTCCAGGAGGCGTTCCGCCAGATCGGCCGGGTCGTTTGACCGCGCCAGCCAGCCCGTCCGACCGGGCATGACCAGCTCCCGCGGCCCCGGCAGGTCGGTCGCCACCACCGGAACGCCGCTCGCCATGCTTTCCAGGATCACCGTGCCCAGCGCTTCCCATAACGACGGCAGGACGAACAGGTCCATGGCGTGGTAAAGCTGGTTGACGTCCGTCCGCGCGCCGGTGAAGCGGACCGCCTCGGCCAGCCCCAGCCCCGCGGCCTGCTGCTGCAGCGCCTCTCGCAACTCTCCGTCGCCGATGATGACAAATCGGACGTCGGGCCGCGCGGCGCAGACCCGCACCGCGGCCTGCAGCAGGACGCGGTGGCCCTTTTCTCCCCGCAGCCGGCCCACGTTCCCGACCACCAGCGCGTCGGCCGGCAGCCCCAGCGTTTGCCGGGCGGTGCGCGCTTCGGCGGGCGCTGCGGGATGAAACCGCTCCAGCGGGACGCCGGTGGGGATCCGCACCGCGCGGCGGCGCCGCAAGAAGGCGGCCGGCCGGCGATCCAGACGGTTGGCCAACGTCTGCGAGATGGCGACCTCCGCGTCGAACGCCAACGGAAAGATCCAGTCGGTGAAAACGAGCCGGCCGATGGCTGCGGCGGCGCCGTCGCCCCATTCCCGGGCCGCCGCAGCCCGGCGCACGCAGGCACGCGCGGCGAGCGGCCGTCTCAGCAGCAGCGCCGCCAGGCTGCCCATCTGAAAATGGCTCTGGATCACGTCAACCTGCTGGCCCCGGAAGCGGTCGCGAATCGCCTGGACGCCGGCCTGATACCGGGCGAGATAGTGACCCGGTCCAGCATCGGCGGCGAAGAAGGTTTCGATGCCGTAGGCTTGCAAGTGCGCGAGCCAGTGCCGTTCCGCCGGCGAGTTGTGCCGCCAGAACGCACAGACGATCGGCTCGAAACGCGCCTGATCCAGGCGGGTTGCCAGTTCGATGCCGAAGCGCTCAGCGCCGCCCAACGGCTCGCCGAGCGCCAGCCCCAGAAGCAGGATCAAGACGCGGGTTCGCTCAGGCTCGGTCATAGCGATCGTCATCCTGCGCGATGAGCCTGCCGACCGACTCCACCTCGCGCATCAGGCCAGGCAGGATCGCGGCCAGGTGTTGTCGCACGGCTTCTCGATCGGCCCAGAGCGCGTCCAGCGTTTGCCTGAGCCGTCCGGCGTCCACCTCGGTCAGGTTTAGGGTCCACTGCGTCAGGCCGAGCATCTCGGCCAGCCCGCGCACCTTGTGCAGGTACTCGATCATCAGGGTCGGCACGCCGCTGCTGAGCGCAAAAATCGCCGAGTGCATCCGCGTGCCGACCAGCAGATCCAGCTCGGCGTACATCGCCTTCATCAGGGCAGGCGGCGCCGGCTCTTCCAGCAGGATCGCCTGCTCGCCCAACGCCATTTGGGCGATGATCCGCTGGCCGGCCACCCGGTCATCCTCGCGCTCGCTCGGGCCGATCACCTGCGGGAAGAAGATCACCGTGGCGCCCTGTGACCGGGCAAATCCGGCCAGCGCCTCGGCCAGCGCGGCCTCGTAGCGGTCCCAAACGTCTGCGTCCACGTGCCGGATGAGCCGGTTGATTACCGTCACGCCCACGCGCGGCCCAGCGTCGGCATTGGCGCGGACGCCGGCAGCCGCCAGCCGGGCGAGCGCTTCTTCACGCGGCGCGGCCGGCAGCGCAAACGCCATGTCGGGCGCCAGGGTCAGCCGCGCCGCGGGCAGGCCGATCGCCTGCGCCAGGCGCAGCGACACCGGCTCGCGCACGAAGACCTGCCGCGCCCGGCCGTAGAGCCAGCGCACGAGGCCGCGTTCCCAGCCGCGGCGCAGCGGGCCGATGGATTGTGGCAGGACGTACAGCGGCTTGCCCAGCAGCAGCGCATAGCCGACGGTGTACGCCGCCAGCAAGAACGGCAGTCCGACGCGCCCCTTGGTCGCAAAGATGTTGCCCGGACAACTGACCGCAATATCGGCGTCCATGTACGCCAGCAGCAGGCTGCGCAGCGCGGGCGGCAGCCAGTCGAAAGATCGCCGGCCAAGGCGATACAGCAGCGCGGCCGCGAGGCTGAGGAGCACGGCGCGGGCCAGCGCACCCAGGCGCGGCGCTCCCGTCGGCGCCTGGCAGAGCGCCGCGAACGAGGGCGTCACCGCGACGCGCCCCGGCCAGCGGTCAGCGTAGGCCGCGGCCGGCTCATTCATCGCCAGGGTCACGCGCGCGGCCGGGAAGGCCGCCAACAGGCTCGACGCGGCCATTTCGAGCAGCGCGGCATCGCCGGCGTTTTGGGCCGAATGCAGGTTGAGGATCACGATCTGACGGACCGATGCTGCCATCACGCCCCCTGCCTGCGCGCCCGAACGCGCCACGCCGCCACCAGGCCGAGATAGCCCAGGGTTAACGCCAGCTCACTGATCACGTAGACCCAGGCGACCCCGGTCACGCCGTAGCGCGGGATCGCAGCCAGGTTCAGCCCCACGTTCAACGCTGCGGCCACCGCCTGCACATAGACCCGGCGGCTCTGCCAGCCGACGGCGACCAGGATCGCGGCCGCGGCGAAGTTGAGCGACTTCAGAAAGAGGATCGGGCTCAACGTCGCCAGCAGCGGTCCCGACCCCTTGAACGATATGGTCAGCAGCCAGGTCAGAACCGGGCCGGAGATGGCCCACGCGCCCGCCCACAGCGCCAGCCCGACCAGGGCGAAGCCGCCCAGGGTGAGCCAGAGGGTGCGGCCCGGCAGCGTCCCGCGTGCGCCGATCGTCCGCACCAGCACCGGGATCATCAGCGTGTAAAGCGCGGCCGGGATGACGAACAGGGCGTTGACCAGGCTGGACGCGGGGGAGTAGAGGCCCACCGCCGCGCTGCCCAGCAGGATCGCGGCCAGGGTCGTGTCAGCCTGCACGTAGATCGCCGCGGTCAGCTCCGACGCGGCGAACGGCAGCGTCTCGCGGCCGATCGCTGGCCAGGCAGCCGTGCGCACGCGCAGCGCGACCGGCAGCAGCCGCGAGACAATGAGGGCGGCAGTCACCGCGAGGCCCAGCCGGCCCCAGGCAAAACCGGTCAATTTGGTCGTCTTGGCGGCGACGAGCAGCCCGCACAGCGCCAGCATCGCACCGCGCAGCCCGATCATCGCGGCAACCGGGACGCGGTTGCGCAGCAGCGCCTTGAACGCTGCCAGCATCACGGACAGCAGCCCTTCGGCCCAGATCGTCACCCCCGCGATGATCACCAGCGAGGTAGAAAACGTGCGCGGGTTGAGCCGCGGCAGGATGAGCGCCAGGCCGGCCAGCCAGAGAACGCCTGCCGCCAGCTTGATCGCCAGCGCGTCGCCCAGGAATCCGCCCAGCCGGGCCGGCTCGTGCGCGCCGCTGCGCAGCAGCCAGGTGTCCAGCCCCAGGTTGAACAGGATAGCGGTGAACGCCGCGACCGAGAACGCCGCGGTGTAGCGTCCGAATATCTCCGCGCCGAGCTGCCGGGCGGTGAGCAAGACTGCAACGGCCATCAGTCCCTGCGCAAGGGCCGAACCGGCCGTCAGCGCAAACGCATTGCTGAGGATGACCCGTCGCGTGAGCGGGACGGCTTCCGCGCCGGTGCTTGCGTCGCGCGCCATCTCACAACCTCGCTATCGGGAGCGCGGCAGGCAGCTCACAATCAGAGCGCAATGACGCAAAACCGATCAGGTGCAGTCTCGTGCCGGCCTCTTTACGTTTTTGCGTCTTTGCATCTTCATCTGAGCCAGGATCGCCGGGTTGGGCGCGCCCGGCGGCCTCCAGGATCTCGCGCACGATGCCGGCGACCTGCTGGCCGATCAGCGCAGAGCGGTAGCAGCGGTCGTGCAGCACCCCTGCGTCGGCCGCCAGCGCCGCACGGCGCGCCGGATCGCGGCTGAGGTCGAGGATCGCCGCGGCCAGTGCATCGGGGTCGCCGGCCGGAACCAGCCACGCGGCGGTCAGACCGTCGCGCCATAGACCCGCGCGCGCTGCGGGCGTGTCGGCGGTAATGAGCGGCCGGCCGGCGGCAAGCGCCTGGTACGCCTTGTTCGGCACGACGCGGCGCGCCTTGTCGCCCGCCCCGAAGATGCCCAGACAGAGATCCGCGGCGGCGAGCGTCGCGGGCAGGTCGGCGTAGGGCATCCAATCCACGAACCGGACGTTGCGCAGGCCCAAGGCGGCCGCCAGGCTATCCGCCATCGGTCGCTCCTGCCCTGTGCCGATCATCGTGATGCGGATGTCGGGGTGCGCCGCTAATTGCGCTGCCGCCCGGAGGATCGTCTCGATCCCGTGTAGTGGGATATACTTGCCGAAGAACAGCGCTTCGAAGCCGGCGGTTTCCTCGACTGTCCCGAAAACGGGCAGCTTCGCAGTGACGGCCTCAGTCGCTTGGCGGCGTGTGAAACGACTAAAGTCGTCACTACCGGCGCTCTCGACGGTGTGTGCGGAACGACTGAAGTCGTCATCACCGGCGCTCCCGACAGTTGCGTCGGGCATCGGCGTGCGCTCCATGCGGGGGAGAGGGGCGTGGGCAAACATATCCTCGGCGCCGACCGGGACAACGCGCAGTTTGTCCGCCGCGACGCTAAAGCGCTCCTGCCAGAAGGCCGCGTTTTGCGGCGTGTCGGCGAGCACGCGATCCGCCCGCCGGCCGGCCGCGCGATCCAGCCAGGCGAAGCCGCGCGCCCGGATCGAGCGCACATCCAGCAACTGCCGATCGCCGGCCGCGGTGTCGAACGCCGAGATCAGGGCGTCCCAGATCACCGGGATGCCGCGGCGCCGGAAAATCCAACCGGTGAGAAGCAAGTCGAGTTGGCCGAAGTGCGGATAGATCACGGCGTCGCAGAGCGGCAGCCGGCAGGCGTGCACCAGGAGGCAGGCGTAAGTGCGCACAAAGCGGCCCAACTGCCCGACCAACGCGGCTGGCCGCCGCGCCGCACCGATCTTCTGGTCGGTGCCGGCCCACAGCGCGATCCGGTGTTCGAGCACGGTCGCGCCCGCCTGGCGCAAGCCCTCGAGCAGGACGCGCGTCCGGGGCTGATCGGCATCGTACGTGCCGAAGAAACAGATTCTCATGGCGTGCGGGCCGCCAACGCAGCCACGCGGGCGCGGTAAAGCGCCTCCTCCTGCATCTTGCGGTTCATGCTCACCAGGTCGGCGATCAGGCCGATGAGACACACCTGGAACCCGACGATGGAGAGGATGGCCGCCAGGATCAATGATTGCACGTGCCCCGCGCCGCGGCCGTTGGCGTAGAAGTACAGAAACCGCCCGCCCAACGCCAGCGCGAGCACGATCAAGACCGCGCCCGTCGTCATGAAGACCCGCAGCGGCCGATACATGGTGTAGAAACGCAGGATGGTCACCGCCTGGAGCGCCAGGAACGATGGAATATTGCGGATGAGGCGCGATTTGCGCGTTTGCCGGTTGGTGCGGATGGGGACGAAGACGACCTTCATGCCGCGCGCACCGGCCTGGATCAGTGTTTCCAGGGTGTAGGTGTATTCGCTCAGCACCGTCAAACGCAACGCGGCCTCGCGGGTGAAGGCGCGGAAGCCGCTGGTCGCGTCGGGAACCGGGATGCCGGCAGCCTGCTCAACCACCCAACTGCCCACGCGTTGCAGGCCGCGCTTGAGCGCAGAGAAGTGTTCCGACTCCGCCACGCCGCGGTCGCCGACGACGATGTCGGCGCGGCCCTGGACGATCGGCGCGATCAGGGCTCCGATGTCCGGCCCGAAGTACTGGTTGTCCGCGTCCGTGTTGACGATGATGTCCGCGCCCGCCGCGACGGCCGCTTCCAGCCCGGTTTGAAATGCCGCGGCCAGCCCGCGATTGCGCTTCAGTTGGACGATGTGCTGCACGCCCAGCGCGCGGGCAACCTCGGCGGTGCGGTCACGGCTGCCGTCGTCAATAACCAGAAGCTCGATTTCGTCCACGCCCGCCAGCTCCCGCGGCAGGTCGGCCAGGGTCGCCGGCAGGGTGGTTTCCTCATCGTAACATGGAATCTGGATGATCAGTTTCACTGCCTGTTCGCCTTCTTGCCTGGATTATAGCACACCGGTGAAAGCTGGGCCGAATCGAAGCTGCGCCCCGCTCGGATCAGGCGCTCGCACCGCGGCCCCTCGTGGGCGCCGGGCGGGCATCGGCCCTCAGGCTACGAGGCCAGGATCAACACTTGCGTGAGCGGGGGGTTTTGGTCGCGGCCATGAACCATGCTAAGATAGGCGCGTCGGTCTATGCCGGCGCGAGGAGGTGACATGAGACCAACCCTGGCGGTGATTGATATTGATATTTTCGGCGGCCAGGATGAGCTGGTGCGCGAGCAGCTACTGGAGAGCCTCCAGCGGTTTCACGCCGCGGCTGTGACTCCGCTGTGGCTTAACTGGCTGCGGGAGCGCGCGGATTTGCGCGTCGTGTGCCTGGTGCGCGACCTGGAGCTCTTCGATGACTTCCTGGTGACGGCGATCCGTTCGACGCCGGGCGTGCGGGGCACGTCGGCGCAGCTTGCCTTTGACGGTATGGTGCGCGGGGAGGCGTTGATGGACGTCTCGCTGCTCGACACGGGTTGGGATCGGCGGGCGGCGGCCGCGGTGATGATCAAATCACAGCCGGGACAGGATCGGGCGGTCTTCTGTGCGCTCAAGAATCTGCCCCCGCACGAGGAAGTGGACGTGGTGTGGGTCGTCAAGCTGTTCCATTCCGGCGAGGCGGATTTGATGGTGATGTTGCTGGGCAGCCGCACTGCCGCGCTGACCGGCTATGTGATGAGCTGGATTCGCACTGTGCCGGGTGTGATGGATACGCAGCTCAGCAGCGTGCAGGACTGGCAAATCCTGGGCAAGACAGAAGATTTTATCGCACTCGCCCAACGGTTCCCTGAGCCGACAGGCGGGTGCAGCTAAGAACGAACGGAGGGTGTGATGACAGCTTTTACCTGTGCAAAGTGCAATCGCCGGTTCACGCCGACGACCGAGGAGATGCAGGCCGCCTTGACCGCGGCCGAAGGCCAGAAACACGCACACATCCAGTGCCCGCACTGCGGCAAGGCGAATAAGGTGGCCCCAGAGCGGCTTAAGCAGGCCGTCCGCTTCGTTACCCCGGCTGAAAGGCCCGCCCCATGACACGCGCACTCATGCAACGCGAGTTGGTGATCGAACTGGGGACCGGTGACTATCAAATCCTTCCGATCGCCGACCCGCGCATTATCGGTCCGGCGGATTACGGGTGGGTGCGTTACGACGAGGAGCGCCGGCGCACCGGGCTGCCCGATCCCGACGTTTTGACGTGGGGCGGCGGGCCGCTGGCCGGCTCGCGCATCCCCGGCGCACGGCGGTTGGTCTTCTGTGGCTATTCGCCGTCGTGGGAAGGATTCTACATCTCTAGCTTCGGCGGCGGCGCTTACATCATGCACCGCATCGGCGCGGATTTCGTCTGCATCAAAGGCCGGGCCGCCGAAGACTCGGTGCTGATCCTCAATCACAAGCAAGGCGAGATCAGCGCCCGGCTGGAGCCGATTGACCCCGACACCATCTGGGCCGGCTATCCCGATCCCGACGGAGACGAGTATCTCGTCGGTGTTTTTGCCCTCCAACAAGCCGTGTTCGACCGTTATGGAGCCGAGTTCGACGGCGATTGGGTGCGCGCGTTTGCGGTCGGACCGGCCGCGCGCCACACCGACCAGGGCATCATCGGCAGCAACCAGATCCGAAAGGGACGCATCCTGCCCATTGACGATTGGGCAGGCCGCGGTGGTCTGGGCAGCCGGCTGCTCCAACATCACCGGATCGCGGCGTGTATCTTCGGCGGCGATTGGGAAGACCCGGATCTCAAGGATTCCAAGGAGATTGACGGGTATTTCATGGTGAACTACGGCCAGGGGATGATCAAGGTGGACCTGGGCGCCACGGAAAAATATCGCTACGTGCCCGGCTTTCAGACCGGGGGCACCTTCGGCGTGAATTACCATACGGTGGACGCCAAGCTGCTCAGCTTCAACTGGAGCTCGATCTATCAGCCGGAGGAGGCGCGGCTGGCTCAACACACCGCGTTCGTGCGCGAGCATTACCTGCGACAGTTCAACGAAGAGATCATCCAGCCCAAAAACTTCGCTCATTGCGGCGAGCCGTGCTCGGTGGCGTGCAAGAAGTACGACCGCATCTTCAAGAAGGATTACGAGCCCTACCAGGCGCTCGGCCCGCAGTGCGGCGTCTTCGATCAGCGCGCCGCCGAGGAACTGAACCACTTCGTGGATGCGATGGGCGTGGATGCCATCCAGATGGGCGGCATGGTCTCGTGGATCATGGAATGCGTGCATGCCGGGCTGCTCGATCCCGCAGAGTTTGGCTTCCCGTCCGCCGGGGAGATGTGCTTTGAGTTTGCCGCGGTCGCGCGGAACGACGGATCGAATCCGCCGCCCCCACTTTCCCCCGCTTTCGATCTTGTGCTGGACTCGCGGCGCAACGCCGATTACGCCTACCAGGTGGTCTTTGCGGTGTTGTTTGACCCGCGCTGCGCGGTCTTTCGCCAGGGAATGCGCACAGCCGTAAAGACACTGGACGAGCAAGCTGCACCTGGCAAACCGCAGGACGGATCACGGATCATGGATCGCGCCATTTACACTGCCCACGGCGACCGCGGCTGCATGGTCCCCAACCAATACTGGGTCCCCGGCATGTTGGCGCCGATGCCGATGATGGGCAAGTATTTCGTATACTATAACCTGGACTTCTTAGCGCCCCGCATGTTGGGACGGAAATGCGTCGAGCGGATGGTCTACGAGTTGTTCAATGAAAACAGCGGCATCTGCCGGTTCCATCGCAAGTGGGCCGAGGTGATCGTTGATGAGATCATCTCGTCGCACTATCAGTTTTCGGTGGATTACAAGGCGCATCAGTTCGAGCTCGCGAAGCAGATCTACGACCTGGATGGCGCCGCGGTCGCGCCCTGGGAGACGGAGCGGACGGTGGACGCCGTCTGGAAGTATCTGGAAGATATCGGCGGCGATAACCCAAAAGATGACCTGCGGGCCTGGATCGAGCGATTCCGCGCCGACAAGTGGGCCGCATCTCGCGCCTACTGGGACGAATTTCGCGCCGGGATCGCCGAGGCCTTCGCCGCAGGCCCGGACGCCATCCCGGATCAGAAGACGCCTGCGTCGGCTGCGGGGGTGGAGATCGTGGGACAAAAGTAAGGAGCAAGCTCGTGGCGTCAAACAAGTCAATCGTCATCGTCTTCAAGTCCGATGGCATGGGCACGACCGCTGCGCAGGAGCTGCGCGAGGTCCTGGCCGGCAAGTTCCTCTCATTGATCACCGCCGCAGGGATGCTGCCCGCGGTGATCTGCTTCTACACCGATGGCGTCAAGCTGGTCTGCGAAGGATCGCCGGTGCTGCCGACGCTGCAGGAACTGGAACGCCAGGGGGTGCACCTGGTGGTTTGTAAGACCTGTTTGGACTACTTCGGCCTGGCCGATCAGGTGCGGGCCGGGATTGTCGGCGGCATGCCTGACATCATCACTGCCATGTGGCAGGCGGACACGGTCATCACGCTGTAGACCGCAAAGAAAGTTCGATGATCGGCGAAGCACGCCCAACGGACCACGCCATGCGCAGCACGCCGCATGCCGCCCGCGTCGCCCTCGTCCACGATTGGCTGAACCAGCTCGGCGGTGCGGAAAATGTGCTGGAAGATCTGGTGCGCCTGTTCCCCGGCGCGCCGGTGTTCACCAGCATGGTTGCGCGCGAGAAGATGCCGCCCGCGTATCGCGAGTGGGACATCCGCACCACCTTCATGCAGCGGCTGCCGGGGGTGACGACGCATCATCAGGCGTATCTGCCGATCTACCCGCTCGCGTTCAGCCGGATGAACCTGGCCGGCTACGACCTGATCCTGAGCAACAAGAGCGGCTTCTGCCACGGCGTGCCGGCGCCGGCCGGCGCCACGCATATCTGCTACTGCTTGACGCCCACGCGTTTCCTGTGGCAATATGAGGCCTACCGCCAACGGGAGGCGCTCAGCCCTGCGGTGGCTCTGGTCTTGAAGCCGGCGGTGGCCTTGTTGCGCCGGTGGGATTACGCCGCGGCGCAGCGGGTGCACCATTTCATCGCCATTTCCACTGAGATTCAGGAGCGCATCCGCCGCTTTTACGGCCGCGAGAGCACGATCATCTATCCCCCGGCCGACATCGCCCGTTTCCGGCCCAGCGGCGAACCGCCCGGTGATTATTTTCTGGCCGGCGGCCGGCTGATCCCGTACAAGCGCACCGATCTTGCGGTGCGCGCGTGCACCGAACTGGGGCTGCGGCTGCTGGTCTACGGCGATGGCCGCGACCGGGCCGCATTGGAGCGCATGGCCGGCCCCAACGTCACTTTTCTCGGCCGGGTGCCGTGGGATGAGCTGGCGCGGCTGTATGCCGGCGCCCGGGCGTTTATCTTCCCGGGCCTGGAGGATTTCGGGATCGCACCGGTGGAAGCGCAGGCCGCCGGCCGCCCCGTGATCGCCTTTGCGGGCGGCGGTGCGCTCGACACCGTGCTTCCGGGACAGACGGGCGAGTTGTTTCGCGAGCAGAGTGTCGCGGCGCTCAAAACGCTGCTGGCAGGCTTCGATCCGGCCGCGTATGACCCAGCCGCATGCCGCGCAAATGCGGAGCGGTTCGGGGCGGAGCGATTTGAACGAGAGCTACGAGCGTTTATTGAGAAGCATGCCTGACCGCGCAAGGTCCGAAAGGGAGGCCTCCGCCGGTCTTTCTGTACAAACTGGACAAAAAACGCAGCCGGCCAAAGCCTGACGTCTGAAATCCATCGCAACGTTTGCAACCTGCAATTGAGGCAGACCATGGAACTACGCACCTACTGGAAAATCATTGCCCGTCGCTGGTGGTTGCCCGTTGGGCTGACGCTGCTGGTGCTGGCGCTTACCCTGGTGGCGCAGCGGCCCTGGCAGCCGAAGCCGCCGACCTACAGCGCAAGTATGCGGTTCAACGTCGGCATCAAACCGGAGCGCGCACCGGGCGTCTACAACTACGACCGCTACTACACCATGCTCACCTCCGAATACCTGGTGGATGACCTGGGCGAAATCGTGCGCAGCCAGGCCTTCGCCGGTGCGGTGAGCGAGCGGCTCGCGGGGCAGGGCATCACCGTGCCGGCCGGAGCCATCGGCGCCAGCACGCAGCCGGGGAAACTGCACCGCATCCTGACGGTCAATGTGACCTGGCCCGACGGGACGCAGCTTGCCGCCATTGCCGACGCTATCGCCGGGACTTTGACGCAAGGCAGCGCGGCTTTCTTCGGCCAATTCAGCGCCGAGGAGGCGGACATCCGGCTCATTGATCCGCCGACGATTGGCGTGGTCGGGCGGCCGGCGCGCGAGCAGCTCGATTTGCCGCTGCGCGCCCTGCTCGCGTTGGCCCTGGGGATCGGCCTGGCATTCCTGCTGGATTATCTCGATGAGTCGGTGCGCGGGCGGGCCGATCTGGCTGCCATCGGGCTGGAGGTGCTGGCAGAAATCCCGCGGCGGTAGCACGAGGCGCTATCCACAACGGTGAGCCGCGGCGCGCGCGACAACGCCCCTAGAGTTAGTGGTTTGGCGCGGCGAACGGCCTATTTCTATCCTGTTCGTGCCCAGTTATCCACATGCGCCCCCGGTTATGCACAGGTGAGGGGAGGGTTATCCACAATGACACGAGCCTGCGGGGTGAATCACACCCCGCAGGCTCGTGTCATGTGCGCTGTAGTATGGTGGGGAGCGGTCAGCGCACTCGTACGGGCAGCGGCTCGTAGAGGCGGTGCCGTAGTTCCGCGACCGCGCGGCTCAGGTCGGCGTCGCGCTCCAGGTCCTCCGCGACTTTCTGAATGCCGTGCATCATGGTGGTGTGATCGCGGCCGCCCAGCAAGGCGCCGATCTGCGGCAAGGACGCATCCGTTTCTTCGCGGATGACGTACATCACGATCTGGCGCTGTAGGGCGATGGGCGCGCTGCGGCTGCGTCCGATCAGATCAGCCACGGCAACCCCGAAATAGTCCGCCGCCGCGTGGAGGATCGCGTCCGGCGTGAGCTTAACCTGGGCCGGCGCCAGGTAAGCCAGCGCGTCCTCGATCAGTGCGGCATTGATTGGCCGCCGGAAGTGCTCAGCGTGCGCCAACACCTTCGTCAGTGCGCCCTCCAGATCGCGGATGTTGCGGTGTGCGCGCTGAGCGATGAGCGTCAGCGTGTCGTCGGATACCCGCTGCCCCAGCGACGCCGCCTTGGCCTGGAGGATGGCGATGCGGGTCTCCAGGTTGGGCGGCTGTACATCGGCGATCATGCCCCAGGCGAAACGCGAGCGCAGGCGGTCTTCCAGGGTCGGAATAGCCTGCGGCGGCCGGTCGCTGGTCATGACGATCTGCCGGTTGGCCGAATGCAGCGCATTGAACGTGTGGAAGAACTCCTCCTGCGTCTGCTCTTTGCCGGCGATGAAGTGCACATCGTCCAAGAGCAGCACGTCAATGTTGCGGTAGGTGGCGCGAAACTGCTCGGTGGTCTGTGTGCGGATCGCCCGGATCAGCTCGTTGGTGAAGATCTCCGACGTGACGTACAGGGCGCGTTTGCCGCAGGCCTGCGCTGCCTGGCCGACAGCCTGCAGCAGATGCGTCTTGCCCAGCCCGCTGCCGCCGTAGAGAAACAACGGATTATACGCCGCACCCGGCCGTTCGGCTACGGATAGCGCGACGGCGTGCGCCATCCGGTTGGACGGGCCGACGATAAACGTGTCAAATGTGTAGCGCGGATTGAGGTTTGCGCCGTGCGTGGCCGGCCGCTCAATCGGCTGCGCCGGGACGGTCTCCGCAACGGGCGGTTCGCTGGTCAGGAGCGGAGCTGGCGGCGCATCAGGCGCATCTTCCAGCGCCACGGTTTGAACAACAAACGTCACGTCCACTGCGCGACCGGCAATGCCGGTTAGGGTGCGCTTGATCAACGGGCGCAGCCGTAACGACAGCCAGTCCTTGGCATACGCGTTCGCCACGCCGATGACAAAGGCCCCATCCTCATAGGCCAGGCATGTCGTGTCGCGCACCCAAGTGTCATAGGTGCTTCTGGGCAGTTGCAGCCGCAGTTGGCTGCGCGCGATGTCCCACAAGTCCTTCGGTGGTCGCGCTGTCGGCGCTTCAGGCGCAAACATGGCAGGCTTCCTCAAGCAGGATTTCGACCGGCGCCCATCCAGCCGACGGGCACGCGGAGAACTAGATCACAGAATCCAAGAACAGAGACAAAACGTCCCCTCCCTGCGCAAACAGGCATTGAAAAAACACCACAACACCCACTTCATTCTTACAGCGGCGACGGCGCCTGAGCCGTCTTCAGCAGGAACGGGGATGCCAGCGCCGACCTGTAACCCGCCTGGAGTAGCGGCGTCGCGTGTGCGGGCCTGGCCGGTTTAGCGATGCGTATTCTAGCAAACCGGCAGGGGACGGGCAAATGCCAGTTTGCGAGAAACTACAGCTTTGGCAACGAGTTATGTTGAATCAGTCCGTTAGGCACGTTTGTTCTACGCGACACCTAGTGTGCGATGTTGACATGATGCCCAGGTGTAGACTGCCAGCCTGAAATCTTAAAGTTAGAAGCTGCCCCTTTCCTTTAAGGAGCGTTATGGCAAGGTTCGGGCTGCTGACCAGTATGCTGGCCAGCAGCCCGTGAACCGATCCGCAGATCGGTGTCGGAATGCCATCATCGGCGCTTACAGGTCGAAGTAGAGCTGCACCTCGTACGGGTGGGGCCGGTTGCGCACCGCATAAAATTCGCTCGTTTTGACCTGGATCCAGTCTTCGATCATCTCCTCGTCGAAGACGTCGCCTTCCAATAGAAAACCATGATCGGCCTGGAGCGCATCCAGCGCTTCCTTAAGCGAGGTCGGCAACGCCTTGATCGCCGCGCGCTGCTCCGGGCTCCAGGCGAAGATGTTGGCGTCTATCGGCCCGAAGCCATGTGCGGTTGGGTCAATCTCGCGGCGGATGCCATCCAGCCCGGCCATGAGCTGCGCGGCCATGGCGAGATAAGGGTTACAGGTCGCGTCCGGTGGGCGGAACTCGAAGCGCACCCGGTCCGGATCGGTGGCATAGGCCGGCACGCGGATCGCCGCGCTCCGGTTGCCTTTTGAGAAGAAGCAGTTGACCGGAGCCTCATAGCCAGGCACCAGCCGGCGGTAGGAGTTTGTGCTGGGGTTAGTGAAAGCCAGCAGCGCCGGCGCATGGAGCAGGAGCCCGCCGATATAGTGCTGTGCGGTCCGGCTCAGCAAGCTGTAGCCCTGGGGATCGTAGAACTGGTTGGCGCCGCCGCGAAAGATCTGCTGGTGGAAGTGCATGCCGTTGCCTGCTTCGCCGTAGAGCGGTTTGGGCATGAAGGTGACGGTGTGTCCCGTCTGCCGGGCCACCATTTTGGCGACGTACTTAATGAGCTGCGCGGCGTCGGCAGCGGCCAGCAGCCCCAGCAAGGGTGGCTCGATTTCACACTGGCCGGGCCCGCCCACCTCGTGGTGGTGGTATTTGACCGGCACGCCCATATCTTCCAGGATGGTAACGATGTGCGTGCGCAGGTTGTAGAGCTGATCCTTGGGGGGGATGGCGTGGTAGCCGCCGTGCAGGGGGACGTAGTGCCCGTGTCCGCCCTCGGCGCTGTGCCAGTCCGCCTCGAGCGAATCCACCCGGTAGGCCGCGACATTGACGCCGTTCTCAAAAGAGACTTTGTCGAAGACATAAAACTCGAACTCCGGCCCCCAGCGGCTCTCGTCGCCGATGCCGGTGCTGCGCATGTACTCCTCGGCGCGGCGAGCGATCACGCGCGGGTCGCGGAAGTAAAGCTGTTTGCTCTCGGCCTCCACGGTGAGACAGAGAAAGCTCAACGTCGGCGTTTCCCAGAAGGGGTCCAGCGCGGCGGTCGTCAGGTCGGGCACCAGGGCCATATCGCCGGACTTGACGCTGCGCAGGCCCACACTGGATCCGTCAAACCCGACGCCGGACTCCATCAGCCGGGGTGTAAACTCGCTGGCGGAGAGGGTGACATGGTGCCAGCGCCCCCATAGGTCCGTGAACTTGAGATCTATCATCCGGATGCCGCGTTCGCGCACGAAGGCGGCTGCGGACGAAAAATCGGAAAACATGTGGCCTCCATCTTTGGAGCATGTTGGCGCTGCGCGGCCGGGTCAGACTCCCCCGGCATGATCGCGGGCCAGCGCCAGGGCGCGCTCGATCATTGCGCGCGTGGCCGGCAGCAATGCATAGCCATCCAGTTCCTGTGGGGCAACCCAGGCCAATGCGGCCGCGTCGTCGCCGGCCGCAATTTCACCGTGCTGATAGAACGCCACATAATCCACCACGACGAAGTGGTAGCGGATGCGCGCATCGGAGTCGCGGTGGATCGGCTCGAAGATGCCGAGCACGGGGCCAACCTCGACGGCGATATTGCACTCCTCCATCACCTCGCGGCGCACGGCATCTTCGGCGCGCTCGCCGAGCTCGATCAGCCCGCCGGGAATAGACCAGTTGCCCTCCGCCGGCGGCTGGCCGCGGCGTTCCAACAGCACCTGGTGATCCTTCAGCACCACCGCGCCCACGCCGACCAGCGGGCGCGTCGGATACATCCGTTCGGAGCGATCTGCGGCCATGGCGATTCCTGACAAAAACAGGCCCCTGCGTGTGCAGGGGCCTTCGACTGGGGTTGCCAGCGGCGCTGGTTACTGCTTGGCAGAATAGCCCGGGCCGACCTTGAAGAAGTCTTCGTTCTTCTGGGTGGCGCCGACATATTCCGGGAATTCGGTCCCCAGATCATCAGCCGGGCGGATCGCATCTACCGGACACTCCGGCACGCACGCGCCGCAGTCAATGCAGGTGTCCGGATCAATGTAAAACCACGGCCATTCGGCCTCCGGCTCGCCGGGGACGATGCATTCGACGGGGCAGACTTCTGCACAGGCGCCGTCGCGGATGCAAAGGTCAAAGATGACGTGGGTCATTGTGCTCCTCCTAAGCTGAGGTAGACAGGATGAAGGACAACCAGAGAAGTTGTCCATAACAGGATGAAAGAATTCTAAACGCGGAACGGGTGTTTGTCAAAACCGTCAAATCAGTTCTGGGCGATTTCCAGCAGCCGTTGCCGGTCCAGGATGGTGATGCGCTTGCGGCCGATTTCGATCAACCCTGAGAGCTTGAGGTCGTTGAGCACTTGCGTGGCGGTTTCGCGATAAGTGCCGATCGTCTCGGCCAGATCCTGGTGCGTCAAGCCGACGATCTCGTCTTCGCCGCGATCTGCGGCCAGGCGCAGCAGCAGGGAGGCTAGCCGGGCGGGGATGCCTTTGAAGGCCATGTCCTCCAGCCGGGATTCGGCGTCGCTGAGCCGGCGGCCGGTGATTTCTAGCATGCGCAGGCCCACGACGGGTTTGTCCAAGATCAAGCGTTCCAGGTCGGCTCGGCTCAACACCAGGATCACCGAATCATCCAGCGCCTCGGCAAAGGCGTGCTGCATCTGCTGGCCCAGCAGCGCCATCTCGCCGAACAAGGTCCCGGGACCGAGCGTGGCGATCACCAATTTCTTGCCTTCCGGTGAGATGCGATAGAGCTGCACCCGCCCCTGTTTGATGAGAAACAGCACCTCACTCACGTCCTCCGGCTGATAGAAGACGCGGCCGCGCAGGACGGAAGTCAAGGTGGTCATGCGTTCCAGTTCGGTGCGATCCCGATCCGAGAGGTCCCGGAACAGGTCAAGATCAGAAAGATAGCCGCTTTTGCCGTCCATGACAGGCTCCATCTCACACGGGGTTTGTGTGCGGCATGCGTCCGCCTCCGGGCTGCCGAGCGCGCCAATTCACAAAGCGATTATAGGCCCGCCGTCACGAAAAGACAAAGTTGCGCTGCGGCTGGGCGAGCTTGATTGACCCTGCCGAATCGAGCGATCTGAGGTATAATCCCGCCATGACCGCTCACCCTTCCGCCCATCCGGTGCTCCGCCGGCTTGACGCCCTGTTGCTGGTCGTCTTGGTGCTCGCTCGCATCCGCCTGGACTCCTTTGCCGAGGCAGCCGTGTTGCCTCTGCGCCAGAACGATGTGGCGCGGCTGCCATGGCTCGGACGGTTTCTGTCGGCCGATGCCGTGAAGCTGCTGGCGCAACAGGGGACGGTGGATCCCATCGGCTTGTTGCTGATCGTCGGCGCCGTCGGGTGCCTGCTGCTCTATCTGCTGGCAGACGAGGGCCTGCGCGGCGAGCGGCTGCGGCACGGGACCAAGCTGGCCTTGATCTGGGCCATCGTGCTGCTCACCATCTTTGCGCCGGCTTTGAAGATGGTCGCCTTGCGCCAGGGCAGCGGTCCGGCGAGCTATTGTCACGACGGCGGGGTGATCCAGACCGAAGCCACGATCGAATATCTGCTTCAAGGCAAAAACCCGTATGTAGAAGACTACCTGAGCACGCCGATGGCGGATTGGGGCATCAACGAGTTCCGTACGGCGCTCTACCACTATCCCTATCTGCCGTGGACGTTTCTTTTTTCCGCGCCGTTCAAGCTGCTCAGCGTCGCGGCGCTCGGCTGGTACGATCAACGGTTTGTCTATCTGCTCCTGTTTGGCTTGACGCTGTTGCTGGCGCCGAGGCTGGCGCGCGGGCGCCAGGCGCAGTTGCTCCTGTTGATGTTGATTGGGCTGAATCCGATCATGGGCAACGATGTGATCTACGGACAAAATGACAGCTTTGTCCTGGCCTGGATCGTGCTCAGCCTGTGGCTGTGGCGCCAGGGCCAGCGCGGGGGCCGCGGGCGGGGCTGGCAGTGGGCTTCGGCGGCGGCGTTTGGGCTGGCGTGTGCAAGCAAACCGACCGCCTGGTTCCTCGCGCCCTTCTATCTATTGCTGGTGGCCGGCGGCGCGACGGATGATTTGTGGCGGCGTCCGGCTGCCTGGCTTCAGCGCGCCTGGTGCAACGCGTGGCCGGCGTTGGCAGTCGCGGCCCTGTTGATCTTGCCGTATCTGGCCTGGAATCCTGCGGCGATGGTGGATGACGTGTGGCGGTGGTCGAACGGCACCTCGCACACGGCCTTCCAGATCTGGGGCTGGGGCGCCGCAAACCTGGTGCTGGCTTTGGGGTGGGTCCGCAGCCGCTTCGACTTCTGGCCTTTTTGGGTTCCGCAACTGCTGGCCGGCGCGCCGCTGCTGGGGTTCCTGCTCTGGCGGCAAGTGCGTGAAAATACGCCGGGGCGGGCGCTGTGGGGCTATGGGCTGTTTCTCTTGGTCTTTTTCTTTTTCTCCCGTTTTCTCAACGAGAATTACCTGGGTTTTGTCCTGGCTTGTTTGACCCTCGGCGCGCTGGCCGATCCGGCCTCTGACATAGAAACTGCGCCGGCACATCCGGCGCAGTTTACGGCCACGCTTTAAGCGGCGCACCGCCACGATCACTTTTCGGCGGTATAGCTCTTGATCGTCTGTGAGATCGGGGGCAGGCGGCCGAGCAAATCCGCGTACGAACGCAGATAGCGGTCAGCCCGCAGCACCCACTCGGCTGTCGCCTCGCTTTGGCGCACTACCATTCCCTGGGTGATGCCGTGCGCGATCGCGGTGAGTGCCGTCCAGGACGGACTGAGCCCGACAGTTGTAACGGGCACCAGCAAGACGTGCTCGGCCACCGCCGCCACCGGGTTGGCGAGTGAGCCGACAATCCCGATCGTCTCGGCACCGGCCTCGCGCGCCAGCTTCATCACGATGGCTACGCCAGGGGTCATGGAGGTGATGCCGAAGCCCACGAGCGCATCTCCGCGCCGGATTCGGGCTGACAGTCCGGCCTGCGCTGCCAGTTCACAAGGAAGGATGTAGGTGGGGAATCCCAGGGCCAGCAGGCGATCTGCCATGGCCTCCCCCAGAAATCGCGTGGTGCCTTCGCCGCCGACGAAAATCCGATTGGCCTTGGTCAGAATCTCGACGATCCGGTCAAGCAGTTCAAGATCGAGGTGGAGCTGAACATACTCGAGATTGTTTCGATCCTGCATCAGGTTCCGCCGAATCACCTGCCCGGGTGAATCATCGCCTGCCGGCGGCTCGTAGACGGCGCGCAGATCACGTTTTACATCCTCCTGGATTTCCGTGATGAGTTCAGGATAGCCGGGATAGCCGAGCCGCTGGGCGAACCGCACAACCAGCGCTGTGTCCACACTGGCCGAGCGTGCAACCTCGGCCGCGGTCATGAACGCGGCATCCTGATAGTGATCAACCAGGAAATCCGCGATGCGCCGGTAACCGGGAGACAAGTGCTCATAAATGGCACGAATACTGTCTCTGTACACAGGGAAACTCCAAAAGATAGGCTGCAACAAGAATCGCGCGGCGTCTGACGACCGGTGACACGGGCGCTTCCCCGACTCTCCGCGGTCAGTGTTTCTGGTGAGGCGCCATCTCCAGTGCGGTTTCAGACAGAGCCGCGATTCCTGTCACAGCCCAAGATGGATGTGTTTGTTCCAAGCGCGCCTTCGTTTTCGGGACGGCGCGGCGGATCACATCAGCTCTTCAAGCACCTTATTGATGGCCGTGGTGCGCTTTGCGATCGTATCGGCCTGGCCGGTCGCCAGGGATTGCCCCATGGCGGTCAAGATCGAATACAAGCTGGTCAGACTCGGAATCGGGCTGTCAGATTCGCCGGGCGCATAGAGCAAGTGCTCGGCCGCGCGTGCCGTCTGGCTGCTGAGGCTGGGCGTGCAGGCCAGGGTTTGCGCGCCTTCGCTGCGGGCATACCGCAGAAGCTTGGCAATGCCCGATGGCCCTTCGACCGAGGTCATCCCGATGATAACCTCTTTGCGGACCAGATGCGCCAGCGCGCTAGCGCGCTCGTGCGGATCACCGCCCACGTAGAACGCCGGCAGCCCGGCTTCTTTCAGCATGATCGCAAACGACTCGGCCAACGGCGCCGCATAGGACTCCCCGGTGACCACGATCCGCGGCGCAGCGCGCAGCAGGTCGAGGATGTTTTCCAGGGTCTCCAGCGTGTTATGGGCCAGCGCCTTTTCCAGGTTGGTGCGATCCTTGGCGATCAGCGTCTGAACCTGTGCGTGCAACCCCTCTTCAAGCGTCGGGGTCGCATAGGTTTGGCTTAGCTCCATTTTGACCTGTTCCTGGATGTCCTCGATCAGCTCGGGGAACCCAGGATAGCCCAGGCGTTGCGCAAAGCGGACAACTGTTGTGGTGTCCACATCTACGGCGTCGGCCAGGGCGGCAGCCGTCATGAATGCAGCCGTTCGATAGTCGCTGAGGATGAAGTCGGCGACCCGGCGATAGCTGCGCGACAGGTGATCGTAGTGCTTGCGGATTTGCTCTCGAAACATGGTCTCACCTCAATTGAGTTGGAATTTGCTTTGGGCCTGGCGTGGCCCGGTTAGCAGCATGGTAACTTAGCGTGTTGCAAGACGACATGTGTCAGGCGTGTGTAACGCCAGCGAGCAATGGGGGTTGTCGCAAGCGTGACTCAATGCTACAACAGCTTGGAAAAACTGTCAACTTATTTAATAGCGGATCGAGATTGGAAATTCCATGCGCATAGTTTCAAGTGGTTACCCTGGCGTTTGCAATTTTCCGTTGCGGTCTCTGCGCATATGACAAAAGTTCCAGTCTTCTTTTTACGTTATCGCATCTTAAATGCCACGCCCGGTGGCGCGTCTTCTGCTTGGGAGTCTGCCTGTAAGTCCTCCGGCGATTTTCGGAGATGCGCGGGGTGTTTGACAGACAGCCGCCGGTGGGCTATCCTTTGGCCAGTTCGCGGGGGCCCGCGCGGTTCATGGCAACGAAAGCGTCGAGAGGGAGCGCCTGAGAGTGTTTCGACCACGCACACTGGCGGTCGGTGTGTTATTGGGGGTGAGCCTGATCACCGGCGGCTGCGCCCGAGTCGCGCCGAGCGCGGGCGTCTTCGACGGCGCGCAGCCGGCATCCGTGCCGACCCGGACCGCCACTGCGGCGCCGATCCCCTCGCACACACCCGCGGCCACTCCGACCCCCCGGCCGACGCTGACTGTCACGTCCTCGCCCACCGCGACGGTATCTGCGACGCCGTCACCGACTTCTACGCCCGGCCCCACACCCGACGGTGTGGCGCGCGTCCTGGTTGTGCCGATCTTGATGTATCACTATGTGTCGCAGCCGCCGCCGGACGCGGATGTTTATCGCCGCGATCTCTCCGTGACGCCGGCGCAGTTCGAGAGCCATCTGAAATACCTGGCAGACAACGGCTATTCTACGGTCACGTTGGATGATCTGCTCTATGCCCTGGCGCAGGGCCGGACACTGCCCGACAGGCCGGTCATCTTGACGTTTGACGATGGCTATGGGGACAACTACACGGGCGCCTTCCCGTTGCTGCGGAAGTACGGCATGGTCGCCCATTTTTTTATCATCAGCGACTTTGTCAACCAGGGGCGGCCGGGGTATATGACCTGGCCGCAGATCGAGGAGATGGCTGCTGCCGGACAGGTGTTCGGCTCACACAGCCGAGATCATCCCAGCCTGGCCGGTCAATCGGTGGATTACCTGGTGTGGCAGGCGCTGGGCGGAAAAGAGGCGCTTGCCGAGCATTTGGGCGCGCCTCCCCATTGGATCAGCTATCCGGCGGGCGAGTATGATGCGCAGACTATTGCGGTCTACAAATCGGCCGGCTACTGGGGCGGACTGACCACGCAGCAGGGGGCGACGCACTCCCTCGATCGCATCTTCGAGCTAAAGCGGGTGCGGGTGCGCGGCAGCTACACGGCTCAAGAGCTTGGGCGGCTGCTGGAACTGCGCTGGTAGGTGGCGCCGGATTCGCACGATGCCCTTGCCATTTTTGGCATTACCTCCTTCTGTGGTATACTCGAAGCCGTTGACAGACTGAGGCGTGCGCCATGGTATTCCAGCGGCGCCCTGGTCGTATCCACGAAAGGAGACTCTCGGAATGGCTCTCTCGAAAGTTGACAAGGACGCCATCATCCAGGAATACCACGTTCACGCAAGTGACACGGGGTCACCTGAGGTGCAGGTGGCAATTTTGACGACGCGGATCAACTCGCTGATCGAGCACCTCAAGTTGCACAAGCATGATCAGGCTTCCCGGCGTGGTCTGCTGAAGTTGGTCGGCCAGCGCCGCCGGCACCTGGCTTACCTGAGCAGCAAGGATCCGGATCGGTACAAGGAATTGATCGAGCGGCTGGGTCTACGCAAATAGACAGTTTGTCGGTCAATCGTAAGTTTGCCCGCTGACGAGTAGATGCGAGTTGTCGTATCTACTCGTTTGACGTTTAGGGAAATCGCGCGTCGAGGGTGCAGGAATTGGGGAGTGGTTGGGAATTACGACGTATGGATCATGAATTTCTAGTTCGTAATTCTTCGTCAGTCCCCAGTCCCTGACCTGTCGGCGTGCACAACACAGGAAAGGTTACAGGGAAAACATGCAGAAGAATAGTTATACCACCATGGTCGGCGGCCGCGAGATCGCCATCGAGACCGGCACGCTCGCCAAGCTCGCCGGGGGCGCCGTCACCGTCCGTTCCGGCGATTCCGTCCTCCTCGCCACCGCCTGCGGCGCCAAGCCGCGTGAAGGCGTTGACTTCTTCCCGCTCAGCGTGGATTACGAGGAACGCCTCTATGCCGCCGGCCGCATCCCCGGCAGCTTCCAACGCCGTGAGGGCCGCCCCAGCGATCAGGCCATCCTGGTCTCTCGCCTGGTGGACCGCCCGCTGCGCCCGCTCTTCCCGAAAGGGATGATGAACGAGGTGCAAGTGATCGTCACCGCGCTCGCGCGTGATCCCGAAATCCATCTGGATATTTTGAGCATCATCGGCGCCAGCGCGGCGGTGACGATCTCCGACGTGCCGTGGGAAGGCCCCATCGGCGCGGTGCGCGTCGGCTTCATTGACGGCGAATTTGTCATCAACCCAACGGTCACTCAGATGGCCGCCAGCACGCTTGACCTGCGCATGGCCGGCACCGCCGACGCTATCTTGATGGTGGAAGCGGGCGCCGACGAACTGCCCGAGGACCTGATGCTCGAGGCGTTGAAGCTGGGCCACGAAGCCATGCAGCCGATCATCGCACTCCAGAACAAGATGCGCGCCGAGCTGGGCAAGCCGAAGTTCGCCTACACCCCCGTGCTGGCCGACCCGGCCGTCGAGGCCGCTGCGGTGGCTTGGCTGGGTGACCGCGTGGTCCAGGCCGTGGCGCAGAATCCGGGCAAGGAAGCGCAGTACGCCGCGATCGGCGCGGCCAAGAGCGAACTGCTGGCGGCGTTGGGCGAGCAGTACGATCCGAAGGCGCTGGCGCAGGCTTTCGACAGCATCGAGAAGAAAGTCGTGCGCGGGCGCATCCTGGGCGACAAGATTCGCCCGGACGGCCGCAACCATACCGAAATCCGTCCGATCAGCGTCGAGGTCGGCGTCCTGCCGCGCGTCCACGGCAGCGGCCTCTTCACCCGCGGAGAAACCCAGGTGTTGACCGTTGCCACCCTGGGCACGCCCGGCGACGAGCAGAAGCTGGATACTCTCAACGCCGAAGAATCCAAGCGCTACATGCATCACTACAACTTCCCGCCCTTCTCCACCGGCGAAGTGACCCCGAACCGCGGCCCCAAGCGCCGCGAGATCGGGCACGGCGCGCTGGCCGAGCGGGCGCTGGAACCGATGATCCCGGCGCAGGAGTCCTTCCCCTACACGCTGCGCCTGGTCTCCGAGGCGCTGTCGTCCAACGGCTCGACCTCGATGGCGTCGGTCTGCGGCAGCACCCTGGCGTTGATGGACGCGGGCGTGCCGATCAAGGCGCCGGTGGCCGGCATCGCGATGGGTCTGATCACCGATGGTGAGGTGACCAGCGCAGGGCTGCGCTATGCGATCCTGAGCGACATCCAGGGCCTGGAAGATCACCTGGGCGACATGGACTTCAAGGTGGCGGGCACCGAGCACGGCATCAACGCCTTGCAGATGGACATCAAGATCCACGGCCTGACCTACAAGATCCTGGAAGAAGCGTTGGCGCAGGCGCGCGAAGGCCGGCTGTTCATCATGCGCAAGATGCTCGATGTGCTGCCTGAGCCGCGCAAGAGCCTTTCGGTCCATGCGCCGCGCATCCTCACCACGCACATTGACCCGGAGAAGATCGGCAAGGTGATCGGCCCCGGCGGCAAGATGATCCGCAGCCTGCAGGAACAGTACGGCGTCAAGATTGACATTGACGACGACGGCTCGGTCTACGTGTCCGGCGCCGAGGGCGTGGGCGCGGAGCAGGCCCTGGCCGAAATCGAGCAGATGACCGAGGAGATCAAGATCGGGCGCATTTACACCGGCAAGGTGGTGCGCATCGAGTCTTATGGCTGCTTCGTCCAGATCGCACCCGGCGTGGATGGCATGGTGCATATCTCGCAGCTCGCCGACTACCGCGTGCCCAGCGTCGAGGATGTGGTGCAGATGGGCGACGAAATCACTGTGATGGTGACCGACATTGATCCGGCAGGCAAGATTCGGCTCAGCCGTCAGG
>CAZYGI010000033.1:0-25379 GCA_964647255.1 uncultured Anaerolineales bacterium
CCGGGGCCGCTGGCAACGCGCGAAAAGCCCGGGTTGCGCCCATATCGCGCATTTTCATGGTATCATCCGAGTATCATCATCGAACCGGAGGAGATACGGATGAAACACATCGCCATCCTCGGCCTCGGAAACATGGGCGCAAACATCGCCCACAGCCTCCACAAGGCCGGCTTTGCCCTGGAAGCACTCTTCGGTGATACTGAGATGGGAGTATTCGAAGCCGGCAGCGATCGAATGATCCTGGTGGCGCGGCGGAAGAAGTCATGAGGGGTCGGGATTAACATAGAACGCAGATGACGCAGATCGTTTGATTTCAGCGTCATCTGCGTTCTATTGATGTCGGTGCATTCAGACTTAGTTCACGGCTGTTGGAAACTAACTTTGAATACACCCTATTCATATGCGTTTTCAGGGCATCGGGGTCACCGTGACGGCCTCGGTGTTAGCCGGCGCCGCGGTCGGGGACGGAACGGGCGTCGGGCAGCCGCCTGAGCCTTCACGACCCTGGTCGGCGATCGGTTTGGCCTCGAAAAGGCTGTCAATCTCCCGCTGAACCTGCTTCGGATCCACGACTTTCACCACCCAGGCCGGCCCCACCTGGGCATCGGTCATCGCTGCTTTGCTGAAGGTCACACCGTGCACCTGGCCGGCATTCAGCTCGGAGCCAAAGCGCGCCAGCCGGATGATGTCCAGCAGGGTGAGATCGGTCTTGAACGTCTTGGATAGCGCCTTCCACAGATCCGGGATCTTCGGCAGGATGTCAACCTCCAACGCGCGTTCACGGATCGCCCAGATCAACTGCTGCTGGCGTTGGGCGCGGGAGAAATCGCTGGAGGCATAGCGATAGCGGGCAAATTTGGCGGCATCCGCGCCGTTCAAGAACACCTTGCCGGCCGGCAGATCAAAATGCTCATATTGCCCGCTGTCCGGCGCCTTCGGATCGGGCGTCAGCTCGTGGAGCGGGCAATCCAGGGTCACGGTGACGCCGCCGAGCGCATCCACCAGCTCGGGCAGTGCCTCCAGGTGCAGACGGACCCAGTGTTTGGTTTGAATGCCCAGGGTGTCCGAGATCACCTTCTGCGCCAGGGCCGGCCCACCGCCCGGATATTTTTGCTCCTCACCCTGGACATCCGCCTGATTGATGCGCCCCATCCCGTAGCCGGGAATGTTCACCCACAGGTCGCGCGGGATGCTGAGCAGCCCGACCCGCTTCGACTCGTAGTCAAGCGCCACGACGATGATCGTATCGGTGCGCCAGCCGAGCTCGCCGGGCCGCTGATCCATGCCGAGCACCAGGATATTGTCGGTGTCCCGGATGCTTTTAGGCGCCACCGTGGCCGCAGGCGTCAGGGTGGGAGTCGCCGCGGGCGCGGTTGTAGCAAGAACCTGCGTTGGCCCGGCCGTCGGGCTTGCCGACGGCGCGGGCTCGGCAGTCGGCGCAGACGTCGTCTCGACGGTCTGCTGGGCCGTGGCCGGCGCCGGTGCAACCGGCGTTGAAGTCGGCGCGGCCGGCGTGGGAGCAGGCGCGGCCCCCTGGCATGCGGACAGCGTCAGGGCTAATACCAAAAGCAGGAGCAGCCCGGCGCGCGGCCGGGAAAAAGTCACTGGATCACGCATCATCTTCACCTTGGCCGGCCTCAGCCGACTTTATAGCCAATCTTGCGCAGGAACCCTTTGCGCCACGCCACACCCTCGGCATCCTCGATCCCCTGCGTGCGAATCCCGTCAATAACGCCCAGGATGCCGCGGCCCTGCGCCGTCTCGGCCAGGATCACCTGCACCGGGTTGGCGCTGGCGCAGTAGATGCTCGCCACCTCGGGCACCATCTTGATGGCGTTCAAGATGTTGACCGGGTAAGCGTCGCGCAGGAAGAGGATGAAACAATGGCCGGCGCCGAGCACCAGCGCGTTGCGCTCGGCCAGGGCCTTCAGCTCGTCATCGGTGCCGGTGGAGCGCACCAGCGCGGGGCCGGATGACTCACAGAACGCCAGCCCGAATTTTGCGCCGGGCACCCCGGTGACCACCGCCTCGTGGATGTCTTCCACGGTCTTGATGAAGTGGCTCTGCCCCAGGATTAGGTTCAGCGCTTCGGGATTTTCGAGTTCGACCAGCTTAAGCTGGAAGGCAATTTCGGTCATGCTTTCCTCCGACCGGAAATGTTCCGGAGAGCGGATCTCACACCAGCAGCATCGCCTGCGCCCGGATATCGCTCAGGCGCTTGCCCATCTCGGCGGACTCCGGGCCCTCGCGCGAGGCCAGGTCAACGGCCAGTTGATCCATCACTTCCAACAGCTCGGGGGTCAGGTCGGCCTTGTGCGCCTGAAGCATTTCCCGCGTGCCGTCCGGATAAGGGGCGCGCATCAGGTCGTTGATGAACTGGACCTCGGGCGGCATGCTTTCGTCCATCATCGCCATGATCTCATCGTAGATCATGCTGAGGCGCTCGAGCAAATCCTCCCGCTTCTCCTTCTCAGCACGCGCCATGTTGGTCGTGAGAATAGACATGAAGACGTCATCCAACTCGCCGGCATGCTCGCGCACCGCGGAACGTGGGCTTTCGGCGTTGACGAGATCGTTGAGCAGAGCCAGCGCCCCGTCAATGTTCTGCTTGGTGGCCTCATCCAGTCGTTGGGTGATCTCCAACAACTGGTCGCGCAGCCGGGTCAGCCGATCGCGCTCCGGGCCACGGCTGGCCTCGATCCGCTCACTGAGCCCCTGGAAGAAGCTGTAATCCAACGCGGGGCGGGCGGCCACGGCCAGCGCGGCGGCCTCATCGGGGTCGGCAGCCAGCATCCGCTCGAGGAATTCAGCCGGGCTCTTGAGGTCCTTGAGGCTCTCGACCGCAATCCGCTGCTTCTCCGCCTTCTGCCCGAAAGTCGTGATGGGCATGAGGTTGTCCCGCAGCAGTTTCAGCCGCTCAGCGCTCTTGGCATCGCCGGACGCCGCGGCGCGCTCCAACATACCGTCCAGCAAGACGAAGAACTCGTAATCGAGCATGGCATCCTGGTTCTTCACCAGCATCTTCAGGCCCTTGAGATCATCCGCCATGACCATAAACTGCTCGACCATCTTCATCTTCTTGCGCTGCCGGTCGAGCTCCTCCTGGCTGATCCCCATTGTGCCGAGCACGGCGTCCATCAGGCTTTGCCGGGTGGCAAACTGCCGCGGGCTGAGGAAGTAGCCCTTACGCTGCTCCGGCGGGAGGCTGCGCATCAACCCCTGGGTCAGCTCGCCGATCATCCGTTGCTTCTCCATCTCCGGGATGTTGAGCTGCTGGGGGAAGTACACGGCAAGGAACTCGGCCGCGGGGTCGTGGTAGACCAGCGGCATCTCGAGCATGCCGCCCGTCCCACACTTCGGACAGACGGCCACGTTGATTTGGCCGGCGAGGAATGCCTGGCGCAGTTGCGGCTGTTGTCCGACGTCAATGATCGAGCGGATCGGGGTCTGGTATTGGTTCCCGCAATTCGGGCACTGAATCGGAACGGTGTTGGTGTCGGGCATGGAAAACCTTTCGTGGTAGGTGGACGATGGACCACATAGACCGGGGACCATCGTCTAGCGTCTAGCGTCTCTCAACCATCTGCCGCAGCGCCGCCTCGTCCATCACGGGTACGCCGAGCTGGATGGCTTTATCGAGCTTGGAGCCGGCCGCTTCGCCGGCAACAAGATAGCTGGTGTTCTTGCTGACTGAATCGGTCACTTTGCCGCCGTGGGCCTTGATGAACGCCTTCGCCTCATCGCGGCTCATGGCCGGCAGCGTCCCGGTGATGACGAACGTCAACCCGGCCAGCGGCTGCGCCTCAGTCTCAACCTGAACTTTGGCCTGCGCCGTGGTCACGCCCGCAGCTTTGAGCTTCTCGATGACCCGCCGGTTCGGCGCCTGGGCGAACCAATCGGCGATGCTTTGCGCCAGGATCGGGCCAATGCCGGAGACCGCCTGCAGCTCCGCGACCGAGGCAACCGCCAGCGCGTCGAGCGAGGCGAAATGCGCCATCAGGTCCTCCGCGACCACCTCGCCCACGCCCTGGATGCCCAGCGCGGTCAGCAGGCGGGCCGGCGGCCGGGATTTGGAGGCCGCGATGGCGTCCATCAGGTTCGCCACCTTCTTGTCGCCGAAGCCTTCCAACCCGCGCAGCGCGGCCGGATCGAGGTAGTAGACATCTGCCAGATCCGTGACCAGGCCCAACTCAACAAATAACTCGGCCTGCCTGATCCCGAAACCGGCGATATCCATCGCACCGCGGCTGACGAAGTGCTCCACCCCGCGCACAAGCTGGGCCGGACATGCGCTGTTGACGCAGTAGGTCGCGGCCTCGCCCGCCACGCGCACCGCGGCCGCGCCGCAGACGGGGCACGTCTTCGGCATCTCCCAAACGCGCTCGTCGCCCGTGCGCAATTCGGCCAGGGGGCGCAGCACCTGCGGGATCACCTCACCGGCGCGCTTGACCGCCACCCGGTCGCCGATGCGGATGTCGTTGTCGCGGACATAGTCTTCATTATGTAACGTCGCGCTCGACACCGTCACGCCGCCCACCTGCACCGGCTCCAGCACGGCCATCGGGTTGAGCGTGCCCGTGCGACCCACGTTGACCTTGATGTCGAGCAGCCGCGTCACCGCTTCTTCGGCGGGGTACTTGTAGGCCAACGCCCAGCGCGGATCCTTCCCGACGTAGCCCAGCCGCTCCTGCAGGGCGAAATCGTTGATCTTGATCACCAGGCCGTCGGCTTCATACGGCAGCGCGCGGCGCTCGGTCTGGCCCCAGGCCACGCAATACGCCACGAGCGCGTCGAAATCATCGAACAGGCGGTTGCGCGTCTCAACGGGGAAGCCAAGCCGGCGCAGAGTGTCGAGCGTGTCCCACTGCGTGCGCGGCGCCTCGGTCCCCTCTAGCGCCACGATCTGGTAGACCCAGAGCTTGATCGGCCGCTCAGCCGTGATGCGCGCGTCGAGCTGACGCAGTGACCCCGCCGCAAAATTGCGCGGGTTGGCATACGTGCGCTCGCCCGTCTCCGCCTGCCCGGCATTGAACCGCTGAAAGTCGGCGATAGAGACATACGCCTCGCCGCGGACGACCAAACGGGAGGGCGGACGACTCAGCGAATCAGCGAATCGCCGTGTCACCGTGTCACCCTGTCTCAATGTCGCCGTGTCTCGCCCGTTCACCGGCACGCGCAGCGGCACCGCCTTCACCGTGCGCAAGTTGGCCGTGATGTCCTCGCCGACCTCGCCATCGCCGCGCGTGGCGCCGAGCACCAGGCGCCCGTCCTCGTAGTGCAGCACGACGGTCAGGCCATCAATCTTGGGCTCGACCACGTACCGAATACCGGTCTGCGCATCGGCGGGCAGGAGCTTCAGAAAACGGTCGCGCCATGCGTAGAGCTCATCGGGGCCGAAGCCGTTCGCCAGGCTCAAAATCGGCGCAGGGTGCCGGACCTTGACGAACCGCTCCGCGGCTGCGCCGGGCACACGCTGCGTTGGGCTGTCAGGCGTCACCAGCTCGGGGTGAGCGGCCTCCAACGCGACCAGCTCGCGCCACAGTGCATCATACTCCGCATCGCTGACGGCCGGATCATCCAGGACGTAATAGCGATAGGCATGATATTCGATCGCTTTGCGCAGTGTTTCGAGCCGCTCCCGAACGTCAGCCATCGCAACCTCCCTTCTCCGTCGTTCGTGCGCCGGACGCGCCAAAACGACACTCCTACCCTGAGCAGGAGTGCCATTATACCGCCGTTCCCAGGGCCGCGCAAAGGCAGTGGGCAATGTTTACACGCCACACCCCCCGGCATTTTAAGCTCCGCTTCCTTGACAAACCATGGGCCGGATTGTATGATCTTGATTGAACGTTCAATCAGTCGTTGGTTGCCTCGCACCGGAAAGGCCGTGCCATGACTCCCAAAAGCGAAGATCGCAGGCAAGCGATCCTGGATGCCGCCCAGGAGGTGTTCAGCCGCAAGAACTTCGAGGCGACCACCATCAAAGACATCGCGGCCGCTGCGGGCGTCTCGCCGGGGCTGATCTACTGGTACTTCAAGGACAAAAGCGACCTGTTCGCCTCGCTGCTCTCCGAGCGGATTACCGACGGCCTGGGCCAGGTCGCGACGCGGGCCGGGCTGGACATCCCACCCGAGACGTTTCTGCAGGACTTTGGCCACTTCTTCATCACCCTGTACGAATCGCCTCACAACCTGGCGTTGTTCAAAATGGTCGTAACGAACACCTCCACGCTGCCCACCGCGGTGCGCTCGCTGCAAGGACGCGTTGTGGCAGGGGTGCTCGGCGCGTTGCAGGGCTACTTCGACCACCAGATCGCCCTGGGCCGGCTCCGCCCCTGCAACACGGAGATGGTCACGCGCACTTTCGTCGGCAGCCTGATGGCGTTCCTATTGCTCCGGCACATCCTGGAAGACACGCGAGCGAGCGCGATCCCTGCGGCCGAGTTTGTGGCAGGTGTGACGGAGGTAGTGCTGCGCGGCATCCTGCCCGGCGAGCGCGCCGCCGCCGCACCGGCGCCCGGCCACGAAGAGGCAGAATGAAGACCCTTGGCGCACTCTCACGCATCCTCGCCATCATGCGGAAGGAGTTCATCCACATCCGCCGTGACCCGCGCACGCTCGGCATCGTGCTGATCCTGCCGATCTTCCAACTGGTGATCTTTGGCTACGCGGTGACCAATGATGTCAACCACCTGCCGATGGCCGTCTTCGACCAGGATCGCACTGCCGCCAGCCGGGCGCTCGCCGACGCGTATCGGGCGTCGGCCTATTTCGATCTGGCTTTTTTCGTCCAGGACGACCAGGAGCTGGCTCGCCTGATTGACAGCGGGCAGGCGCGGGTCGGGCTGACCATCCCGCCCGGCTACGCCGACCGGCTGGCGCGGCGCGAGCGGGCCGCGGTCAGCATGATCATTGACGGCTCCGATCCCACGGTCGCCAACACCGCGCTCGCCTCCGCGGCCGCCATCGGCCAGGCGCACGGCGCGACGATCACCGAGCAGGTGATGCGCCAGGGCGGGGTGACACTGGCCGCGCTCCCCGGCGTGGATGTGCGGACGCGCGTCTGGTACAACCCAAACATGGTCAGCGCCAACTACATGGTGCCGGCGCTCATCGGGCTGATCCTCCAGACGCTCACCGCCCTGTTGACCGCCGTCGCCATCGTGCGCGAGCGCGAGCACGGCACGCTTGAAGGGCTGATCGTCACCCCGATCCGCGCGCCGGAACTGATGCTGGGCAAAATCGTGCCCTACGTGATCGTCGCCTTCATGGCGATGCTCGAAATCCTGCTGGTCGGCACGCTCTGGTTCAAGGTGCCGATCAACGGCAGTGTGCTGCTGCTGGTGGCGTTGGCCGCGCTGTTCCTGCTCAGCGCGTTGGGGATCGGCCTGCTGGTTTCCACGGTGACGCACACCCAGCAGGAGGCGATGATGCTGGCGTTCTTCACCATCCTGCCGTCGGTGTTCCTCTCCGGCTTCATGTTCCCCATCGCGTCCATGCCGAAGGTGCTGCAATGGGCGAGCAAGGTGATCCCGCTGACCTACTTCCTGGTGATTGACCGCGGCATCGTCCTGAAAGGCAACGGCATGGACATCTTGCTGCCCCAGGTGATCGCTCTCGCCATCTTCGGCGCCGCGATCTTGACGCTGGCGGTGGTGCGGTTCAGGAAGCGGTTGGAGTGACGGGGAGCGGGGAGCGGGAAGCGGGGAGCGCCATTCGCTGAGCGCGTAGCCTCTTGTTGGGATTCGCCATGTCTGAAGTGTCTTCCTCACAGCCCATTATTGAAACCGTCGGCCTGACCTGCCGGTTCGGGAAGCTGGCCGCGGTGGCAGACCTTGACCTCTCCATCGCCCGCGGCGAGATCTTTGGGTTGATCGGCCCGGACGGCGCGGGGAAAACGACCGCCATCCGCCTGCTGGCCGCGGTGATGCTGCCGTCCGCGGGCGCGGCGCGCGTGCTGGGATTCGATACGCGACGCCAGGCCGAACGCATCCGCCGCGAGATCGGCTACATGCCGCAGCGGTTCAGCCTCTACGGCGACCTGACGGTGGGCGAGAACCTCAACTTCTTCGCCGACGTGTTCGGCGTGCGCGGGGCCGAGCGGAGGCAGCGGATCGAGGAGCTGCTCGGCTTCGCCCGCCTGACCGAATTCGCCGGGCGCCGCGCCGCGCAGCTCTCCGGCGGGATGCAGAAAAAGCTGGCGCTCGCCTGCACGCTGGTGCACACCCCGCGCGTCATCTTCCTGGATGAACCGACCACCGGGGTTGACCCGATCAGCCGCCGTGATTTTTGGGACATCCTGGCGAACCTTCACGTCCAGGGCGTGACCATCTTCGTCAGCACGCCATACATGGACGAGGCGGAGCGGTGCAACCGGGTGGGTCTGATGTACGAGGGCCGGATCGTGGAGTGCGACACCCCCGATGCGCTGCGGGCGCGGACGCCGGGGGAGCTGCTTGCGCTCTGGACCGCTGATGTGCCCGGCGCCCGGCAGGTCGTGTGCGCGGTGGACGGCGTGCTCGAGGTGCAGACCTACGGCGACGTGCTCCACGTCTTTGTCCGGGATGCAGCCGCCGCCGCACCGGTCATCCAGGCCGCGTTGGCCGCCGCCGGCATCCCGACGACCGACATCCAGCGCACCACGCCGCGCGTCGAAGAGGCGTTTGTGTCGTTGATCCAGGGACGACAAATCAGCAAACCAACGCTCTAAGCCATCAGCGATACGCCCTATGCTAAACGACTCATCCGCCCAGCCGGCTGTCACCACGGAGGACCTGACCAAGTCCTTCGGTCACTTCGTCGCGGTCAACCATATCAGCTTCACGGTGGCGCGCGGAAGCATCTTCGGCTTCCTCGGCCCCAACGGCTCCGGGAAGACGACCACCATCCGCATGTTGCTGGGGCTGCTGAAGCCGACCTCCGGCCGCGCCCGCATCCTGGGCTTTGACTGCGAGCGCCAGGTCGAGCGGGTGCGCGAGCGGGCGGGCTACATGTCGCAGCGGTTCAGCCTCTACAACGACCTGACCGTGGCCGAGAACCTGGATTTCTACGGCCGGACCTACGACGTGCGGGGTAAGCGGCTGGCGGAGCGGAAACGGTTCGTCCTGGAGATGGCCGGCCTCGTCCGGCGGGAGCGCGAGCTGACGCGCAACCTTTCCGGTGGGTGGAAACAGCGTCTGGCCCTGGGCACAGCGATCCTGCACGAGCCGGAGATCCTTTTCCTGGATGAGCCGACCGCCGGGGTGGATCCCGTGTCGCGCCGGCAGTTCTGGGAGCTGCTCTACAACCTGGCGGCCGGCGGGACCACGATCTTCGTCACCACGCACTACATGGACGAGGCCGAGCAGTGTCAGGCATTGGCGTTCATCCATCGCGGGGAAATCGTGGCCCGCGGCAGCCCGGCGGAGATCAAGACGCGGCAGATGCGCGGCGAGGTGCTGGAGATCGAATGCCGCCCCACCGAGCTGGCGCTGCCGGTCCTGAAGAAGCTGGGCATCTTCGCGGAGGTTGCGCTCTACGGCGCGCGCATCCATGCTGTCGCCGAGGGGGCCGCCGGGCTGATCCCGCAGGCCGAGGCCGCGTTGGCCGCCGCGGGCGTGGTCGTGCGCCAGACCCTCGTCATTCCGCCGTCGCTGGAAGACGTATTCATCGCGCGGATCAGGTGAGACGGGGAGCGTCGGGCGCCGGGTGCGGGGAGGTATTTCCGATGAAACGATGGTCTTCAATCTTACTCTTGTTGCTGGCACTCCTGATCGCCGGTGGCGTGATTTTCCGGGCGCAACTGGCCGCTTATGGCCGGAGCGCCTACGCGTCGATCGCCTCGCGCATCCCCGCTCCCCGCTCCCCGCTCTCCGCTGCACGTTCCACCCTCTCCGCCTCTGGAACGATCGAAGCAACCACGGTGGACAGCGCCAGCCCAATCGGGGGGCGGATCGCTGCGCTGCACGCCAGCGAGGGACAGCGCGTAGCGGCCGGCGATCTGATCGCGGAGATGGACACCGCCCTGCTCGACGCGGACATCGCCGCGGCCAAAGCCGCACAGGCCGTGGCCGAGGCGCAGGTGGCGCAGCTCAAGGCTGGGGCGCGGCAGGCCGATCTCGATGTGCCGCGGGCCGCGATCCGGCAGGCCGAGGCAGGCCGCGCTGCCGCAAAGCAGGCCGCCGCGGACGCCGCGGCCCTGGTCACGGCACCGGGCGACCTGGACGTGAAGATCGTCCAGGCTGCCGGGACGTTGAACGCCGCGCAGGAACAGGTGGCGGCCGCCGAAGCCGCCGCGCAGGCGGCAGATCTCGAACAGGCCATGTGGGGCCGGATCGTCAAGCTGCTTGAAGAGGGCTTTGATGTGCCGCTGCCGATCCCCGGCGGGGGGACGACGCACGTGGACGCGCCGGCGAACCGGCTCAATCCGGCACGGCTGCAATGGAACCTCGCCAGCCAGAAGACCTGGGAGATGCACGCAAAGGCTGTGGCCGCCGCGGCCGCCCGTGACGTTGCCCGCCAAAGCCTGGCCGATCTCCGCAGCCAGCGCGCAAACCCGCAAGCGCTGAAAGCTCAGGCCAACGCCGCCAACGCGGCCCTGGCGACGGCCGAAGCCGGGGTCCAGACCGCCCAGGCAGCGCTGGAAGTCGCCCAGGCCGGAGCCACCGCCGAACAGATCGCGGCCAGCCAGGCGGTGGCTGATCAGGCGGCAGCGGCGGTCCGCACGCTGCAGGCGCGGTGGGAGCAAACTGCGATCGTCGCCCCGCGCGCCGGGACAATCACGGCGGTGGTGCGGCACGCCGGCGAGGTGGTCGGTGCGGGCGTGCCGATCGTGACCCTGGCCGACCTGGGGGAGGTGTCGCTGACGGTCTATGTGCCCGAGGCGCAGCTCAGCCAGGTGCAACCCGGCGGCGCGGCGTCGGTCACGGTGGATTCCTTCCCCGATCGGGCCTTCCCGGGCCGGGTCACGCTCATCGGCAGCCAGGCCGAGTTCACCCCGAAGAACATCCAGACCCGGGAAGAACGGACGCGGCTGGTTTTTCCGGTCAAGTTGACCCTGGCAAACCCGGACGCCGCGCTCAAGCCGGGGATGCCCGCGGACGCGACCTTCGGCGGCACAGAGACGCAGGGACAGAAGGACCCGGGGAGCCCCACCACCGCACCGCGGCCGCCCGCCGAGTCGCAATACTCCGGCACGATCGAGGCCACGGAGATCGCCGTCGCCGCGGAGCTGGGCGGCCGCGCCGTGGCTGTTTTCGCTGCGGAAGGGGATCCGGTTTCCGCGGGGCAAGCGCTGGTTGAGCTGGACGGGACGGAGCTCGCGGCGCGGCGCGCCCAGGCCCAGGCTGTGGTCGCCGCAGCGACGGCTGACCTGGCACGCGTGCGCGCGGCGCCGCAGGCCGCGCGCGTGGCGCAAGCTCAAGCGCAGGTGGCCCAGGCCGAGGCGCTGTTGGCGGGTGCGCGCACGGCTACGGAAGACGCCCGCGAGCTGCGGGAGAATCCACAGGAGTTGGACGCCCAGATTAACGTCGCACGCGGGCAGCTCGCAACCGCCGCGGCGGCCGTGGACACGGCGCAAGCCGGCGTCAAAGCCGCCCAGGTGTTGCAGCAGAGCCTGCCATCGCCCGGCAGCGACGACGAGAAGACGCGCCGCGCGGTCTACGATCAGCAGGTAATCGCGGCCGAGGCCGGCCTGCGCGTCGCGCAAGCGCAGCAGCGCGGCATCCAGGCGACCCTGGCGCAGCTCCAGGCGATCCGCAGGCAGCCGGCCGCGCTGGACGCCGCAGTGCATCGGGCCGAAGCCGAGGCAGTCAAGGCCGAGGCTGCGGTCGAGATGGCTCGCGCGCTCCTGGGGCAGGTGCAGGCGCCGGCCCAGGAACAGGCGCTTGCCGTCGCCGGGGCGAAGGTGGCCCTGGCACAGGCCGGCCTGGCGCAGGTGGACGCGGCCGCAACAAAGCTCACGATCGCCAGCCCGGCGTCCGGCATCGTCACCGTCCAGGCGATCCATACCGGCGAGGTCGCGCAGCCCGGCGCCGCGCTCCTCACCGTAGCGGATCTCGGCCATCTCAAACTCGTGGTTTACATCCCGGCGGAACAGCTCGGCCAGGCGAGGCTGGATCAGCCGGTCGAAGTGACGGTGGACGCCTATCCCGCGCAGGTCTTCCCCGGCCGCGTCACGCGCATTGCCGACCAGGCCGAATTCACCCCGAAGAACGTGCAGACGAAGGAAGAACGGGTCAAGACGGTGTTTGCGGTGGAGATCAGCCTGGACAACCCTGACGGACGGCTCAAGCCGGGGATGCCGGCCGATGCAACGATACGGTCAGGATGAGACGGCGCGCCCGACTACGCCAGGGGCAAGCGCATCTCGATCTGCCGGATGTACACGAGGAAGTGCAGCGCGGCCAGAGCGCGGTTCAAGCCGGAATCGGCCGGCACGTTATTGAGCGTCACGGCGCGGCCCCGATGTTGAGCGATGAACGCCTGGAGCAGGGTGCGGCCGGCGCTGACGGGGCCGTACCGCGGATTAATGCCGACATCCATCAGCGCCAGGCTATCGCCGCGGTCGTTCACCAGGCAGTAAGCGGCCGCCTCGTCGAGCGTCAGCCGGTAGCCGCGCACCCGATCCACCATTTTTTGCAGCGTCGCGGCTTCGCCCTGCCAGGAGGCGGGTTGATCGTGCCAGGCATCGAAATGCGCGAGCAAATCGGCCAGCGGTGCGGCCTCCAGCAGCTCGACCGGGATGGGCAGCGGATCGGCATCGGCTGTGCGGTGCCAGCACAGCAGCTCACGGCATTCGACAAACCCCAGCGAGGCGTAGAGCGCCCGCGCCGGCGCATTCTGGGTGATCACCTCCAGCGTCACTTCGGCCAAACCGGCCGCGCGGGCGGCGTCTTGCAGCGCGAGCAGCATCGCCCGACCGATCCCGCGATGCCGCCATGCGGGCGCCACCCCCACGGCGCTGATCCAGCCGCGCGCGCCGCGGACCGAGAGCAGCGCCATGCCGACCGGCGTCTTGTCAATGCAGGCAATCACCGACCGCGCCAGCGCGACGTCATACAGGTGATCCATCGTGCGAATCCCGTCCGGGGTCAGATGCATCGGGACGTAGTAGTCCGCGTAAGCGGCGTTGAGCAGGCCGGCCCGTGCCGTGGGCGACAGGCATTCAGCGGGGATCAGTTCAAGACGAAGCATGTTGACAACTCCGGCAGCAATCGAGCCGGCCGCGGCGCCGATCTCGACGGTAGGATACCACACACCGGCCGCTGTCACAACCGGACGCGCTCATCTGTTCATTTTGCGGGGGGTGCCGCCCTCCGAGGCAATCTGGGGCGTGCAGCGGTGGTTGTTTCGGGCTGACGCCCGCGCAGTGACAACGCAACCACGCCCTTGCCCCCTGCGCCCCTGGCAGCTATAATCGCCGCATCATGGAGAAAAACCGCCAACCCGCTGCGAAAAAAGCCCGCCAGCGTCTCAGCGCCCCGATTCGCCGCGCGGGAAAGTTGGTGCTGCTCTGCCTGGCCCTTCTCCTGCTGATCCCGAGCGATGGCTACCTGGGCGAAGCGCGAACCGCGTTCCTCGCGGAGCGGGCAATCGGCGACCACGGCTTCCGCCTTGCGGCGTGGGAGGTGCACGCCGTCGAACAGAAGCTCGGCGACCTGGTCGCTCGCCCGGGCGCCAGGCTGTCGGCGCAAGCCCAACACGATCTGGTGGTCGCCTACTTCGACGCGATCGGCCGGATCGGCGACCTGAACAGCCGGATCAGGACGATCTACGCAGACCCCAAACAGACGGATCCGGCCGCGGCCGCGGCGCCGATCCAGGCGGAGTTGGACGCCGTGCGCGAGACGCAAGCCGGACGCCGCGCCGCGGTCGAACGCATCTTGGAGAACCAGGTGGCGACGATCCTCAAGGAAAACGGCCTGACGACCGCCGGCCAGGTCCTGCCGCCGGTGCGCTTCGCGTTCACGGAGAGCCCGGACGTCCTGGTGATCTCCCCGCGAGATCGCATCACCACGCTGGAAAGCATCCATCTCGATCCGGCGCTCTCGGCCGCGCAGATGGAGCAGATCGAGAGTCGGGCCGCGGCCGATCTGAACGTCAGCGCGCTGGTGGAGGACACGGGCGGCATGTCCACCTATCCGACCATGGTCGTCGAGTATCCCTCGCTGGCGTGGACGCTGGACACCGTGGCGCACGAATGGACGCACACCTACCTGTTCTTCCGGCCGTTGGGGTTACATTACGAGGACAGCGGCGGGATGCGCACGATCAACGAGACCGTCGCTTCGCTCGTCGGCGAGGAAGTCAGCCTGCTGGCGATGCAGCGGTTCTACCCAGAATGCGTTGCGCCCAGCGACTGGCCCCGGCCGCTCTCGATGCGCGCCGACTGGACCGGCAGGACCGCTGAGCCGCCGGCGTCCGACTACGGCGCCTTCATGCGCAAGACGCGGCTGGAGGTGGATCAGCTCCTGGCCGAAGGGCGGATCACCGAGGCCGAGACGTACATGGAGGCGCAGCGCCGCATCCTGGTCGCGCAAGGCTACATCATCCGCAAGCTGAACCAGGCGTACTTCGCGTTTCACGGCTCCTATGCGATCGGCGCCACGGCCACCGACCCCATCGGCGGCAAGCTGCGCGCCCTGCGGGAGCGCGTACCCGATCTGCTGAGCTTCGTGCGGACCGTCGCAGCGTTCAATGACCCGGGCGATCTGGATGCCGCGCTCGAGAACGGGAGCGCCGCCCAAGACACGACGAGGCTACAAACAAGATGACCATCGAGATTCGACCGGCCGCCGAGGCCGACTGGCCGGCGATGTGGCGGATCTTCCGGGCCGTCATCGCCGGCGGCGACACCTACGTCTTTGCGCCGGACACGTCCGAGGCCGATGGCCGCGCGTATTGGTTTGCGCCGCACATCGCCAGCTTCGTCGCGGCCGACGAGGACGAGATTCTCGGCATGTACAAGCTCGTTGCCAACCAGCGCGATCTGGGCTCGCACGTCGCCAATGCCTCCTTCATGGTGCTGCCGGAGGCGCGCGGCCGCGGGGTCGGCCGGTTGATGGGACTCGCAGCGCTGGAGGAGGCGCGGCGCCGCGGCTTCACGGCCATGCAGTTCAATTTTGTGGTGAGCACCAACGAATCCGCGGTGAAATTGTGGCGGTCATTGGGGTTCGAGATCGCCGGCACGCTGCCGAAGGCGTTTCGCCACAGGACGCTCGGCCTGGTGGACGCATACGTGATGTACCGCTTCCTGTGATGCCAGGCGCGGGGGCTGCGCGTGACGAGATTCTGCACTGGGTTCCATCAGCGATCCGTGTTGAGCTGTGAACTCGCTCAGAATGACCGCCGGTCCTCGATGGTCTCACTCCGGCACGGTCTTCGGCACCCACAGCTCCTCGGGCTCGTCCAGCAGTGAGGCGCGTTGGATCGCGCTCTCGCCGTAGCGCGCCCGGATGCGGTCGAGCGCGGTGTCGAGCTGCGTCTGCCGCGTCTCAGCCTGCTCGAACAACCGCAACTGACGCACGGGCTGCTCCAAGCCGCTTCCACCGACGCCGATCAGCCGCACGGGACGGCCGCGCGTCCACGCCGCCTCGAACAGCGCCACCACCTGATTATAGATGACGGGACCGCTGTACGTCGCCTCCGGGAGGGTCGCCTGGCGGGTCAGCGTGCTGAAGTCGCCGTAACGCAACTTGAGGGCGATCGTGCGGGCGGCGAGGCCGTGGCGGCGCAGCCGGGATGCCACCGCCTCACTTAAGCGCAGCAGCTCGCGGCGCAGCAGCACCGGATCGGCGCAGTCCTGGGCGAACGTCTCCTCGCGGCTCAGCGACTTGGCCTCATGCTCCGGCGTGACCGGGCTATCGTCTAGCCCATGCGCGGCGCGCCACAGGCCCTCGCCGTGGGCGCCGAAGCGGCCGCGCAGCTCCTCCAGCGAGAAGCGCGCCAGGTCGCCGACCGTCTCGATGCCCAACCGCGCCAGCTCGCGGCCGGTCACCTCGCCCACGCCCCACAACCGGCGGATCGGCAGCGGCGCAAGGAAGGCCGCCTCCTCGCCCGCCGGCACCACGGTGATGCCGTGCGGTTTCCGGTAGTCGCTGGCGATCTTCGCCACCAGCTTGTTGCTCGCCACGCCCAATGACGCCGACAGCTGCAGCTCGCGCTCGATCCGCTCCTGGATCGCCTGCGCCAGGCTGGCGGGCGGCCCGTAGTGCGCCTCGGTCCCGGTCACATCGAGGAAAGCCTCGTCAATGGAGATCTGTTCCAGCAGCGGGGTGTAATCGCCGAGGATCGCCATGACCTTGCCCGACAGCTCGCCGTAGCGGCCGCGGCTGCCCGACACGAGGATCGCCTGGGGACACAAGCGCAGCGCCTGGGCCGTGGGCATGGCGGAATGGACGCCGAATTTGCGCGCCTCGTACGAAGCCGAGGAGACGACCCCGCGCGTTTCGGGCCGGCCGCCGACGATCACCGGCACGCCGATCAGCGCGGGGTTGTCCAGCCGCTCTACTGCGACGAAAAACGCGTCGAGGTCAATGTGGAAGATGACACGCGCCACGTCACTCCGGTTTCGCCGCGGCGAAGATCAAGCCGCCGAGCGCGCCCAGGCCCGCGCCAAGCAGCAGCATCGCAGGCAGACAGCACAGCAGGGCATACACCGACATGGCCCCGCCGCTGACCAGCATGTTCGGATCAATGCCCGCCTGCTGTAGCTGTTGCAGCGCGTCGGCCGGCAACTGGCTGATGATCGCTTGTGACCCGCCGGCCACTTTCACCGAAAGCGGCGCCAGAACGACCTCCGCCAGCCCGCCGACTGCGCCCATCATCAGGCCAGCCAGAGCGCCCTGGCCCGCGCCGCGGCCGGTGGTGCGGCGCGGCGCCATGAAGGCCGCCGCCAGCGCACCGACCGCGACGTATCCGATCCACAACAACGGCTGAGCCACACACCCCAGCACCGGGATCAGGCTCAACAAAGAAACGACAATAGCAAACACGGCGCCGATCAGACCGGCCTTCAACGCGGGACTCTTCATGACTCGCTCCTTCACTGAAAGACAGATGGCGACAAATGCGCGCACATCTGCCTTATAGCACATCTCCGCGCACGCTGTCAATGAAATTGGGGGATCAGCGGGGCTCACGGTTATAATGCAACCCGTTCATGAAGACTTCGGGAGTCTCAAATCGCTCCCGAAGTCTTTTGCCATCTATACCAGGAGGTCCGCACACCCATGACCTTTGTTCGTGAGGGGGACGTTGTCCTCCTGGTCAGTCCTGACCACAAACGCTACCTGATCCGCCTCGCGGCCGGCGAGGAGTGGCACTGCCACAAAGGGTGCATCCGCCACGATGACCTGATCGGCAAGCCGCTGGGGCGCACGCTCTACACGCAGTACGATTACGCCATCCTTGCGCTGGAGCCTTCCACGCACGACTTGATCCACGAGCTGCCGCGCACCACGCAGATCATCTACAGCAAAGACGCCGCGCAGATCATCATGCGGCTCAGCCTGTTCCCCGGCCGCACCGTGGTGGAGGCGGGCACGGGCAGCGCCGGGCTGACGTTCATGCTGGCGCGCGCGGTGATGCCGTCCGGCCGGGTCTACAGCTACGAGACGCGGCCCGAGTCGTTCGAGATGGCGAAAAGCAACCTGACGGAGCTCGGCTTGCTGCCCTATGTCACGCTGTACAACGAGGACATCACCGGCGGCTTTCACGAGACCGGCGTGGATGCCCTCTTCCTGGATGTGCGCGAGCCCTGGCTGTACCTGAACCACGCCTGGAACGCGCTGAAGGGCAGCGGCTTCTTCGGCGGCCTGGTGCCCACGGTGAATCAAGCCGAGCAGTTGGTGGCCGGGTTGCAGGCGCTCCCGTTCGGCGACATCCTGATGGAAGAGATTATCGTCCGGCCCTGGAAGACCGTGGCCGCACGGCTGCGGCCCGAGGATCGCATGATCGCGCACAGCGCGTTCCTGCTCTTCGCCCGGAAGATCGAGGTCGGGGATGCGTCGCTGTCATTGGCCTGGATGCCCGACAAGAAGCGCCGGGCGTACCTGGGCAAGCAGGCGATGGCGGCCCGAGAAGCTGAGCGGGAGGCCGTGCGAGAGGCTGCGGCAGACGAAGAGGCGTAGGTGGGAGATGTTGGGGCAAGGCGGCATTTTACTGGTGATCAAATAAAACCGAGTTTGTCATTCTGAGCGGGTTTGCGGCTCAGAATGACAAACTCGGGATTCTTTTGAACTACGCGCTAGCCGCCGCGTGGCTTGGCAGCACTCCGGGTGACAATAGCGAATTTTGCTACTGCAAAAAAATCAGCTGCGCAAATTTGCGCTTCTCTGCGTCATCTGCGTCCCATCGTCCGCCGCTTGCCCGCCAGGACGCCGCCCAATGCGCCTGCGCCGCACAGCGCGCCCACGCCGCCGAATAGCAGCCCGGACGATGCTCCACCGTTCGCCTTAGATACCGGCGCGCCCGGCGTGGCGGTCGGCCGCGGGGGCAGAGTGGAGGTCGGCGTCGCGGTCGGCGTGGTCGTCGCGGTCGGCGTCGACGTGACCGTGGGCGTCATCGTCGGCGTAGCCGTCGCGGTCGCAGTGGGGGTCGGGGTCACGGTCGGCGTCGCGGTCGGTCGCGGTGTGGCCGTCGGCAGCACCGCGGTCGGCCGCGGCCTGGGCGTCGCGGTCGGCGGCACCGCGGTCGGCGGCGGCTGAACCGGATCCACGAAGAGGCTGGCCGCATCCAGGAAGATCATGGAGCCGTAGGCGGCCGTGCTGTGATTCACCTTGATGAAAAAGGTGATCGTCGGCCCCTGTGCGACCGCACTGACATCAATATTCAGGCCGGGCGGCGTGCGGTTGAGCATCCGGCCATCGCCCCAGTGCATCGGCCCCCACACGATGGCGGCCGAATTGGGATCGGTGCCGCCCGTGGGGTCAATGCCTAACTGCCGGCCAAACGTGTCGGTAGGATCGCTCGGTGCGCCCCAACCCAGCGAGGCCTTGTACGCAACGCCTGGCTGCACCCCGTTGATCTGGGTATAGATGCCGGCGACGTAGCCGCCGTCAGTGGTGATGCGCAAACTGGAGTTGCCATAGACCGTGTGGGCGTCCTTGCCCGTCACATGGCGAAAATCCGGTTCGCCCGAGAGGACAAACGGCCACCAGCCGGTCGGCACTTCCCGGGGTGCGCTCCCGCTGAACTCCTCAAAATCGCAGTTCGGGACCAGATTGCCGGGATCGCAGCCGTGCTGCGCCAACGCGGGGATGGGCGCGACGATCAACGCCGTCGCCAGCACAATAAAAAGGGCGAGCAGTGCGCTCGCCACACGGAACGTTCGGTGCCATTGCATGATGCCAGTATAGCCGGACGGAGCCTGTCTGTCAAAGAGATCGTGCCATCCTGTCATCTCCCGAGGAGCTTCTCTCATGTCGCAAACATTCATCGAAACCGTCCCCACTGCGCTCGGGGACAACGTCTTTCAGAGCATCGGCCGCGATGCGATGCTGGTCACCGCGGGGACCCCGGATAGCTTCAACACCATGACGGCAAGCTGGGGTGGCTGGGGCCACCTGTGGAACCGCGACGTCACCTTCAGCTTCGTGCGGCCCCAGCGCCACACCTTCGGCTTTATGGAGCGGGCGGAGACCTACACCCTCTGCTTCTTCGACAAGGAGCACAAGTCCATCCTGGACTTCTGCGGCAGCCGCTCGGGCCGCGACGTGGACAAGATCGCAGCGACGGGGCTGACGCCGATTGCCGACGCCTCCGGTGCGATCTACTTCGCCCAGGCGCGGCGGGTGCTGGTCTGCCGCAAACTGTATGCCCAGGACTTGACGGCAGACAGCTTCGTGGACCCGCGCGTCATCGCCGAGGCGTACCCCAGGGCCGACTTTCACCGGATGTACGTCGGCCAGATCGTGCGCTGTCTGACGCGGTGAAACCAAGGAGCATCCATCCAGATTCGTCATCCTTCAGCCGCGGCGAAGCATCCTTCGGCTGGTGATTCGCCGCATCTCGGGTTGAGCCGTTAACCCGCTCAGGATGCTCACTTTAGCCTAGCGGCTGAGTGGTTCCTGCTCCCGCAGGAACGCCAGGATCGCGGCGTTCACGGCCTCTGCCGAGTCAATGTTGCAGGCGTGCCCGGCGCCCGGGATGGACACGAACCGGGCGTGCGGCAGGCTGCGGCGCAGACGCTCTTGATACACGCGATGCACCACACGATCAGCCTCCCCCGCGATGATCAGGGCGGGCAGATGCACGCGGCGCAGCGCGGCGCCGGGCTGGAAGCGCGTCACCGCCAGGACCGCTTGACGGTAGGCTGCGGGGTCGTTAGCGGCCAGCCGTTCAGCCGCTTGCAGCCGGAACAGCGCAAACTTGGGATCCGGGAAGAGGTCGGCGGCGACGCGCACTCCGGTGGCGGCCATGTCAGGCAGGCGCCACGGCTGCACCAGCCGGCGCGCCGCCGTCCGCAGCATCGCAGATGGCGGCGGCCAGATCCCCGGCAGCGTGTTGATCAAAACCAGGCTGCGCACTTGCTCCTGGTGCGCGATGGCGAGCTGTTGCGCGACCATGCCGCCCAGGCTCAGCCCGACGATGTGGGCCGGCGCCAACCGGAGCTCGGCGAGCAGCGCCGCCACGTCCGCGGCAAACAGCGCGACCGAATAGCGCTCCGCCGGCTTATCAGACAGACCGTGGCCGCGCAGGTCCACGGCAAGGCACCGGTAGTGCGCCGCGAACGCGGGAAACTGCATGAACCAGTCATCGGCGGACGAGCCCAGGCCGTGGATGAAGACGACCGGCGTCTCGCCGACGCCCCAAAACTCGTAGCGCAAGCGGATCCCATTGACCAGTTGGTACGGCATCACTCCTCCTTTGCCACCCTATTCTCGCACGGCCAGGCGCTTCACACAAAAACAGCCGCGCGCGCCCCTTGCCTGTCCTTGCCAGAAATACCGGTTTGTTGTACGATAGGGCTGTTCCTTCACCTCATATCGCCACTCAAGGAGTAGCAGAAGATGCATAAGAAGCTCTTCATCCCCGGTCCGACCGAAGTACGTGACGAGATCCTGCAGGCCATGGCCACCCCGATGATCGGCCATCGCACCAGCGCTTACGCCGACCTGCATAAGTCCGTCGAAGAAAAAGTTAAGAAACTGCTGAACGTCGAGCGGCGTGTGTTCCTCTTCACGTCGTCATCCACCGGCGTGATGGAAGGCGCAGTCCGCAATTGCGTCGGGAAGAAGGTGCTCCACACCCTCAACGGCGAGTTTTCCCGGCGCTGGTTTGAGATCTCCAAGTCCAACGGCCTGCCGGCTGTCACGGTCGAGGTAGAACCCGGTAAGGCGATCACCCCGGAAATCGTGGATGCCAAGCTGGCCGAAGGCGGGTACGACACCTTGTGCTTGACCTACAATGAAACCTCGACCGGCATCCTGGGTCCGGTGCCCGAAATCGCGGCGCTGGTGCGGGCCAAGTATCCCGAAGTCATCATCATGGTGGATGCGGTGAGCTGTATGGCCGGCACGCCGATTGACGTGGATGGCTGGGGCCTCGACGTCTGCCTGGCGGGCGTGCAGAAATGCTTCGGCCTGCCGCCGGGCTTCGCCGTCTGCGCCGTCAGCCAGCGCGCGCTGGACCGCGCCGCCGCCGTTCCCAATCGCGGCTACTACTTCGACTTCATCGAGAACGAAAAGTATGCGGTGAAGTACAACACGCCGGCAACCCCCGGCATCAGCTTCCTCTATGCGCTGGACAAGCAGATGGATGCGATGTTCGCCGAAGGGTTGGAGAACCGCTACGCCCGTCACTTGGCGATGGCGCAGCACTGCCGCGCCTGGGCCAAGAAGCATTTTGCCCTGTACGGCGACGAGCAGTACGCCTCACCCACGGTCACACACATCACCAACACGACCGGCTTCGACTTCAGCGCGATGAACAAGGAATTGGGCAAGCGCGGCGCCACCGTTTCGGACGGCTACGGCCCCTTCAAGGGCAAGACCTTCCGCATCGGCCATATGGGCGACCTGACGCTGGCCGACGTGCAGTGGCTGACCGAACAGATTGACGATATTCTGGGGCTGTAAGGAGCAACACACCATGAAAGTTCTCGTTTGCGACTCCATCTCGCCGCGCGCCGTCGAGAAGATGCGCCAGGCGTGCATCCAGGTGGACGTGCAGGACAAGATCACACCCGAGGAGCTGCTCCAGGTGATCGGCGGCTACGACGCGATGGTGGTGCGCAGCCGGACGAAGGTGCGCAAGGCTGTGCTCGATGCGGCCACCAACCTCAAGGTGGTCGTGCGCGGCGGCGTGGGTGTGGACAACATTGATGTAGACTACGCCCAGGCCAAAGGCGTCAAGATCCTGAACACGCCCGGCGCCAGCACGCACTCCGTCGCCGAACTGACCGTCGCCTACATGTTTGCCCTGGCTCGCCCGATCGTGCAGTCCACCGCCTCCATGCGCGAAGGGCTGTGGGAGAAAGCGAAATTCGAGGGCGTCGAAGTCCAGGGCAAGGTGTTGGGCGTCATCGGCATGGGCCGCATCGGCCTGGCAGTGGCGACCCGCGCGGCCGCCTTGGGCATGATCGTGCTCGGCTACGACAGCCGCTCGATCGGCCCGGCGCCGTTCATGCAGATGGTCGAGTTGGACGAGTTGATCGCTAAAGCCGACTTCATCTCGCTGCACATTCCGCTCACCGAGTCATCGCACCACCTGATCAACGCCGAGATGATCGCGAAGATGAAGGACAAGGTGCGGATCATTGACTGCGCGCGCGGGGGCGTGATTGATGAGGATGCGCTGTACGAGGCGATCCGCACGGGCAAGGTGGCTGGCGCCGCGCTGGATGTGTTCGAGAGCGAGCCGCTCACTGACCGCAAGCTGTTCGAGTTGCCGCAGGTGATCGGCTCACCGCACATCGGCGCCAGCACGCACGAAGCCACCGCCCGCATCGGTGATGAGGTGGCAGAGCTTCTCATCACCGTCAATCAGGAAGGCTGCCAGTAGGACGCTTCGGCCATCCGAAACCATTGGCCGACACACTGCGCTGCACGGAGATATCCCCGCAGAATCTTCGTGCGGCGCAAGATCGCAGCTTATGCAAGGAGGTGAACTGAGACAATTGCTTTCGTTTTCTACTCCGACGATCCACAGGTATTCAGCCATCAAGGAGGAGGCTATGTCACGCACTACCAATAGAACGCTTGCACTTGCACTGGTCCTCGTACTACTCATGAGCTGGCTCGCGCTCCCCGCGGCCGCGCAGGAACCTGCGGCCACTCCGAATGCGATCAGCTTCACCATCCTTCACACCAATGACTTTCACGGTCAACTGGAACCTTCGGGCAGCAACCCCGGCATGGCGCGCGTCGCGAAGGTCGCCAATGACGTACGCACAGATAAGGGCGCCGATAACGTGCTGCTGGTGGACGACGGCGACGAGATGCAGGGCTCCCTGCTCTCCAACCTGCAAAAGGGCGCGCCCGTCATCGCGGTGTACAACGCGATGGGCTATGCGGTCGCGACCTTCGGCAACCACGAGTTCGACTGGGGCAAGCAGAACCTGATTAACCGCACGTCTCAGGCGGCCTATCCCTACGTCAGCGCCAACATTGTCCAGAACGACACGGGTAACTGCGCCACCGCCGGTTGGACGGCCCCGTCCTTTGCCCAGCCTTATGTGGTGAAGACCGTCGGCGTTGCACCGAACACGGTCAAAGTGGCGTTCGTGGGTGTGACCACCACCGAGACGCCGGTCATCACGATCGCCTCGGCCACCGAGGGCCTGTGTTTCAAGGACCCGCTCGCCTCCATCCTGCATTACTACGATGAGATGAAGGGGAAGGCCGATGTCATCGTCGTGATGAGCCACCTCGGCTTCAACGACGGCGGGTACGGCTACGGCATCCCGGTGATCGGCGACAAGACGTTGGCCCAAAAGTTGATTGACGCCGGCAAGCCGGTGCCGCTCATCATCGGCGGGCACAGCCACACCAACATGGCTTCGACCGGGCCCACCATCGTCGGCGGGCAGACCACCGTCGCCCAGGCCTATTACAACGGCCGCCAGCTCGGCCAGGCCGACTTCACCTTCGATCCGGCCACCAAGGCAACGACCGTCGCCTGGAAGACCAACGTCATCAGCACTTCGGGCGCGAAAGACCCGACGATTGATACGCTGATCACCACCTACGCCAGCGACCCCGCCTACCAGGCGCTTATCAACCAGCCCGTGGGCTACAGCGCGGTTGATCTGCCCCGCAATGGCGGCCTTGTTGACAACATGATGGGCACGTTCATTGACGATGCCATCTATAACTATCTGAACAGCGATACCGATGCGACGAACGACATTGACATCTTCTTCAACAACGCCGGCGGCATCCGCACCGACTGGTGCGCGGTGGACGATCCGGCCAACCCCGGCCAGCTCAAGTGGAGCAGCACCGGGACCGACTGCAAGTCCGGCACGCATGCGCCTGTGCTGCTGACCTACGGCAACATGTTCACCGTGCTGCCCTTCGGGAACGCCACCGCGGTCGGCAAGATGACCGGTGCGCAGATCCTGGAAGTGCTCAACAAGGCCCCGCAGGTGACTAACGGCGTGATCCAGCCGGCCGGCCTCAAGTACAAGTACTTCAAGTACACGGATGCGAAGCCGGGCCCGCAGCCGTATGCCTGGGGTGCGTTCGACTACTGCGTCGTCAACAAGACCACCAAGGCGTGCGAGCCGCTGGACCTCGCCAAGACTTACAGCGTCGGCACGAACGAGTTCCTGGCCCCCGCGGGCGGCGACAACTACCTCGGCTTCAAGTACATGACCAACATCACGTACTGGGGGGACATGCTCAACGCCGTGAACGCGTTTGTGGGTGCGAACTACGGCACGCCCGCGACCGCCTACAAAGGCCCGAACGGCGACGGGACGCTCGACGGCCGTATCGTCCGCGATGGCAACGATGCAGGCGGCAGCATCATCCCGATCACGATCCTGCATCACAACGACTCACATGGCAACCTGGTCAAGGGCTCCTTCGTCGGCTACACCCAGCTTGCCACGCTGATCAAGCAGGAGCGCGCACACAACCCGGACCGCACGCTGCTCCTCAACGGCGGCGACAGCGTCCAGGGCGACGCGATGAGCTACTACTTCAAGTCGGCCGGCCTGGGCTATGCCTCGGACGGCACGCCGCTGCCTGAGGCGCTGCAGGTGCAGCCCAGCATCGCGGCCTTCAACTCGATGGGCTACGACGCGATGGACCTGGGCAACCATGAGTTCAACTTCGGGTCCGCCGTCTTCAAGGGCATCTTCAAGAAGGCCACCTTCCCGCTCCTGGGCGCCAACGTCACGGATACCGGGGCGTATGGCCTCGCTGAAGTCGGCGTCAAGCCGTACATCGAGA
>CAZYGI010000033.1:25389-41303 GCA_964647255.1 uncultured Anaerolineales bacterium
CCTCGGCGGCGTCAAGATCGCGGTGTTGGGCATCACCAACCATCGCGTGCCGAACTATGAGCTGCCCAGCAACATCGTCGGGCTCACCTTCTCCAACCCGATCGTGAAGGGCCAGGAACTGGCCCCAATGCTCAAGGCCCAGGATGACGTCGTCATCGCGCTGACGCACATCGGGTTCACCACGAACCCCAAGAGCGTCGAGGTTGACGAGAACGTTGACACGAACTTCGCCGCGCAGGTGCCCGGCGTGGATGCCATCGTCGGCAGCCACAGCCACACCAACCCGGCCAGCCCCGAGGCGCCGTACAAGCAGTTGCCGACCTATGTCGGTGGACCGAACAACACGCCGGTGATCATCAACCAGGCCTACCGTTACAACAACACCCTGGGCGAGATCATCCTCGGCGTGCGCGCCAAGGCGGGCGGCGGCTACGAGGTCGTGAGCCGAGCCGGACAGTACATCTCCGTGGCGATGACCACGGCCGAGGACGCAGCGACCAAGGCGATCATTGATCCGTACGTCGCCGCGCTGAAGGACTACAACGACAAGGTCGTCGGCCAGACCACCGTGCCGATTGACACGCTGAAGGCCTACACCGAGGAAACCAACGGCGCCAACCTGCAGGCGGATGCGTCCGTCTTCGAGCTGGCGAAGAACGGGATCACCGTTGACTTCCATCTCTCCGGCGCGATGACGAACAAGAAGATCGCCGATGCAGCGACCGAGGCCAACCCGGTCACGCTGAAGATCTCGGACTTGTTCTCTGCGATGCCTTACGAAAACTCGCTGGTCGTCATGAAGATGAACGGCCCGCAGCTTAAGGCGGTGCTGGAGCGCGCATACCGGAATTACTACTATTACAAGTATGTGTCCGGCTATGGCGGCTACTCGTACTACACCACCTGCATGATTGACATCAACAAGCTGGGTCAGATCAGCTACCTGGACACGTATCCGGCGCTGCCGAACGGCAACAACGTGCTGTCGCTGATGGTCAACGGCGCGGCAATTGACTTCACCAACGCCGCGAAGTACTACACCGTCTCGACCGTCAACTACCTGGCGGCCGGGTCGTGCAACTTCAACAACAACGGTGTGAGCCTCTGGCCGCTGAACCAGATCACCAACGACACGCAGTACTACGTCCGCGACGCGGTCATTGACTACCTGAGCGCCCAGACTGCGCCGGTGTCGCCGAAGATCGAAGGCCGCCTGCAGTTCAAGACGGCTGCCGACCTGGTGGCGAAGACGGCAACGCTGGGGCCGACGCAAGATTCGGCGCTGGACGGCGGCACGTTCAACGTCCGGCACGGCACGTGGCCTTACCTGTATGTCGGCATGAATATCGGGTACGGCGACACGATCCGCTCGATCACCCAGTTCGACCTGGCGGGCATCAACCCGAACTTCCCGGTGGACAAGGCGACGCTGTACCTCTGGCTGGACGCCTACAAGGGCGGCGCGGTGGACGGCACGCTGGCGGCCTACGAAGTGACCTCGGCCTGGCCGGAAGCCACCATGACCTGGAAGACGCCGTGGACGACCCCCGGCGGTGATTTCGTCAACACCGTGGTCGGTTCCGCACCGGTCAACAAAAACCTGGTCGGGACCTGGATCAAGATTGACGTCACCCCGCTCGTGCAGAAGTGGGTGGCCAATCCGGCCGCCAACCACGGCGCGCTGCTCAGGCTCATCAACGAGTCCTCGATCTCTCGGTATCGCTTCCCCGCTCGGGAAGGCTGGTGGACTAACCACACGCCCAAGCTCGAAGTGAGCTACCAGGGCATGTAATCGCACCCGCCGGACACGGGCGAGCTGGCCCGTGTCCGGCGCTCAAGACTGCCAGGGGCGGGGCATCCTCCCGGCCATCCGCCGGTCCAGATGCTTCGCCCTTGTGCTTTTCACCAACGACAGTCAAACGCCCGTGAAACTTGGACTACACACCTACCTCTTTACTGAATACTGGACCGACAACAGCCTCGACATCCTCAACACGGTGCACGAGTTAGGCGCGACCTGTTTTGAAATTGCGGTCGGCGATGACGTGCACTTCAGTTCGACGCGCACGCGTCGCCGCGCTGAGGCGTTGGGGATCGAGCTCACGCTGGGACCGGGCGGCGCCTGGCCCTTGGCGTGTGATCTCTCCGCCGACGAGCCGGCTGAACGCGCGCAAGGGCTGGCGTGGCATTGTCGCCAGGTTGACCTGGCGGCGGAGACCGGCGCCGCGGCCTACACGGGCGCGCTGTACGGGCATCCCGGCGCGGTGAAGCGCCGCATCCCGCCGGCCGACGAATTCGAACGCACAGCCGAGGGCCTGCACCGGCTCGCCGAGTATGCGGCCCGGCGCAACGTCGGCATCGTATTGGAACCGATGAGCCATTTCCGCACACACCTCGTCAACACGCCGGCCCAGGCCATGCGGCTGGTTGAACTGGCCGATCACCCCAACCTCAGCATCTTGCTGGACACCTACCACCTCATCACGGAGGTGCGGGACTACGCGGCGGCGATCCGGACGGCCGCGCCGCGGCTGTGGGGCATCCACGCGTGCGAGAACGACCGCGGCGTGCCGGGCGGTGGCCTGGTGCCGTGGGGCCAGGTCTTCGCCGCGCTGGCCGAGATCGGCTTTGACGGCCGCGTGGTGCTGGAAGCCTACAACTCGTCCGCCGGCGATTTCGCACACCGCCGGGGCATGTTCCACGACGTATGCCCGGACGGCGTCGAGTTTGCGCGGCGCGGTCTGGACTTCCTCCGCCGCAGCCTGGCGGCAGTGAACAGGGACGCGGCGTGACACATCTCGGATAGGGGCAACGATCATGGCGAAAAAAGAACTTGGCTACGTCGAGCTGGAATGGACCTGTCCGGCCTGCCAGACGCGCAACCCGGGTGCGGCGCGCAAATGCAGCCAGTGCGGCGCGCCCATGCCCGAGACGACCCAGTTCGAGCAGGCGCCGGAGGAGAAGCTGATCACCGACGCAGCGAAGATCACGGAGGCCCAGGCCGGCCCCGACATCTACTGCGCGTATTGCGGCACGCGCAACGCCAGCACTGCGCAGGTCTGCAAACAGTGCGGCGCGCAGCTTGCCGAGGGGAAGAAACGTGAGGCCGGACAAGTGCTGGGGGGCCTGCAAGCCGCGCCCGCGCCGCCGGTGACGTGCCCCGCATGCGGTGCGGAGAATCCAGCGCTGGCCCGTCTCTGCGCAAAGTGCGGTGCCCCGCTGGCGAAGGCCGCGCCCACGACATCCACCCAGCCCACCGCCCCCGGCTGCAGCCCCATCGTCTGGATCGCCCTCGCCGCGCTTGGCGTGCTGGCGATCATCCTGTTCTTTGCGCTGGGCGCCCGAACAAAATCCGTGGTCGGCGATGTTTGGGAGGTCTACTGGCAGCGCAAAATCGCCGTTGAGGTGTTGACCCCGGTGACGCGTGAGGGTTGGCGCAGCGAGCTGCCCGCGGGCGTCGAGACCGCCCAATGCCGCCAGGAAGTGTACCGCACCCAGAGCCAACCCGCCCCGGGTGCGCGCGAGGTATGCGGCACACCCTACGTCGTGGACCAGGGCTCCGGCTACGGCAAGGTCATGCAGGATTGCCAGTATCAAATCCTGGCGGATTATTGTCTGTACAAGACCCTGGCCTGGGTGCCCGGCCCGCCGATCGTGCTGGAAGGCAAAGACCTCGCGCCGGAATGGCCAAACGCGGCCGTGACGCAGAGCCAACGCCTGGCCGGTCGCAGCGAATCCTACATCGTCGCTTTCAACGTAGATGGCAAAGTCTACCGGTACACACCCGGCAGCGAGGATGCGTTCCACCAGTTTACGCCGGGCAGCCAGTGGCAGTTGACGATCAACGGTTTCGGTGACGTGACCGCGGTTCGCGCGCGATGAGCCGCACCGTGAGCCTCCAAGCACCGTACAGGCGTAACCGTTCAAGCCTAGACGACATCTGATGGTTTTGTACGACCTCAACAAACCGACGGATGTTTTGGAGAAGATATGAAGCGCGTTTATCTGACGTTGATGGTTTTCGTCGTCCTGATCCTGGCACTCTCAGCCTGCTCGGCGAACTCAGCCCCGAGCTCAAGCCCGGCAGCAGCGGGCCAGGTGGACATCACTCAACTTGGCGCCGATGTGGATGCGGCGACGGTCAAGGCGCTGCTGGGGCGCGACGACGTGGTGATCCTGGATGTACGCGAGCAATCGGAATATGACGCCGAGCACATCGCCGGTGTGAAGCTGATCCCACTGAACAGCGTGCCGAACCGGCTGAGTGAAATCCCCAAGGACAAGCCGGTCATCGTCACCTGCCGCAGCGGCAACCGCAGCGCGCAAGCTGTCAAGTACCTTCGCGATCAGGGCTATACGAATGTGCACAACATGACCGGTGGGCTTAACGTCTGGAAGCAGGCGGGGTATCCGGTCGAGAAGTAGCACGCGAGAAGTCGAGACTTGAACCTCCTCGCCTATTTGCTGCAGGGCGCCGGCTACGGTTTCAGCGCCGCTGCTCAGCCGGGGCCGTTTCAGACGTACCTGATCTCGCAAACCCTGCGCAACGGCTGGCGCCGCACGTTGGTCGCGGCGTTGGCTCCGCTGGTCAGCGACGGGCCAATCATCCTGCTGGTGCTCCTGGTGCTGACCCGGCTCCCGGAGGCGTGCCGACTGGCGCTGCAGCTCGTGGGCAGCCTGTTTATCCTCTATCTGGCCTGGGGCGCGTTCCGCGCCTGGCGTCGTTTCGACCCCCAGGTCGCCCTGGCCCCTGCCGCGGGCGCCGGCACGCAAAGCCTCGTGCGCGCCGGGCTAATGAACGCGCTCAGCCCTGGGCCGTGGATCTACTGGAGCCTAGTCACCGGCCCGATCCTGGCGCGCGGCTGGCGCGCGACCCCAGCAAACAGCGTCGCCTTCCTGGCCGGCTTCTACGGCGTCATGATCGCCAGCCTGGTTGTGATCATTCTGGTCTTCGGCTCCGTCCGCCGGCTTGGCCCGCAAGTGAATCGCGCCATGACCGGCCTCTCGGCGCTGGCGCTGGCCGGCTTCGGGGTCTATCAACTCATCCAGGGCCTCGCCACGCTGTAAGCCGCCGGGGCTTTTCAAGCAGATCCTCAAACGCACCGTCACCCTCTCGCCGTTCGCGCCTGAGAAGGGTCACTCCGCGCAAACCAATGCCGAGAATGGCATCGCTGAATTGACGATCCGGCCCGGCGCGTGGATACTGTGCGGCATGTATGTGCTGAACACCCTCCTCCCGCTGCTGCTGATCGTTGGACTGGGCGCGTTCCTGCGCCGGATCGGCTTTCTATCGCCGGCCCAGGTCCGTGAGATCAACCGGTTGCTCTACTGGGTTGCGCTGCCGGCCATGCTCTTCTATCAAACTGCCGAGGCGCAGATTCAAGGGGACGCGGTGTTGCGGGTGTGTCTGGTGTTGTGCGGCGGCATGATCGCTGCGCTCCTGGCCGGCTACGCGCTGGCCCGGATCCTGCGCGTGCCGCAGGGGGCGCTCGGCGCATTCGTGCAAGGAAGCTACCGAAGCAACCTCGCCTATATCGGCCTGCCGGTCATCCTGCTGGCCTTGACCAACGCGGGCGGCGGCGTGGCGGCCGACCAACGCGCCCTGGCGGTGGTTGCCATCGGGATGCTCACGCCCGTCTACAACCTGGTCGCGGTCGTCGTGCTGCTGACAGCCCGGCCCACGAACGGTGAGACGCAAATCGGCCCGGAGATCCGCCGGATCCTGCTCGCCATGGTCAGCAACCCGCTGGTGATCTCGTGCGCAGCCGGGCTGCTGGTCGCGCTCCTGCCGTGGGACCTGCCGGCGGTCCTCCACCAGACCTTCGCCACGGTGGGTCAGATGAGCACGGCGCTGGCGCTGATCGGCATCGGCGCTTCGCTGACGTTGGCGGCCCTGGGAGAAAACCTGCGCCTGGCAAGCGCTGCGGCCCTGATCAAGGTCGGACTCAGCCCGCTCGCCGGCTATTTCTTTGCGACCTGGCTCGGCCTGGCCCCGGTGGAGCTGCGGATCGCGCTGATTTGCCTGGCGTGTCCGACGGCAGCTGCGTCGTATGTCATGGCCGAGCAGCTCGGTTCGGACGCAAAGCTCGCCGCCAGCATCATCGTGCTCTCGACCTTGCTATCGGTCGTCTCGCTGGCGGTCAGCCTGGTGGTGCGCTGAAGGGTTCGCACGTTGACCGGTTGACACGTTCGCAGGTCGGCAGGTTAGCACGAGCCAACATGCAACCGTTCGCGTCTCAGCGCCGCCAGGCCAGGTGCTCACCGCCGTCCACGGGCAACAGGATGCCAGTGACGTAGTTCGCCTGACACAGGTAGATGACCGCCTCGGCGATATCCTCGGCGCGGCCCCAACGGCCCAGCAGCGTGCGCTGCGCCCCGGCCGCGATTTGCTTCTCCGAATACCCGGGCGGCGGCAGGATCGGACCCGGTGCGATGGCGTTCACCCGGATGGCCGGCGCCAGCTCCATCGCCAGCGAGGTCGTCAGGTTCAGCAGACCGGCCTTGGCCGCCGAATGCGGGACAAAGTTTGGAAACGGCAGCCACGCCGAAAGATCCACAATGTTGATGATCGCACCGTCGCCGTGCGCAGCCAGGTGTGACGCCGCGGCCCTGGCGCAGAGGAACGGCCCTTTGAGATTGATGTCCAGCAGTTGATCCCAGGCCGCCTCGTCCAGCTCAGCCCACGGCGTGCGCCGCCACAGCGAAGCGCTGTTCACCAACACGTCCAACCGGCCAAACTCGGCCACGGTCGCCTCGACCAGCGCCGCCACCTGCCCGGCCTGCGCTTGATCGGCTTGCATCCGCAGCACGCGGCGGCCCAGCCCCGCGATCGCGGCCGCGGTCTCGGCGGCCGCATCCGCCGACGCGTTGTAGCTGAACGCGACATCGGCGCCCGCCGCGGCCAACGCCAATGCGATCGCCTTGCCCACCCGCACCGCGCCGCCGGTGACGAGCGCGACCTTGCCTTGAAGCTCCATCCCACACCTCCCGAAAGCCAATCTGCGTTCGGCCGCGATCAGCGGTCAGCGACCAACTTAACCCAAACATTTCGCCGCCGCGGGCCGTCGAATTCCGCCAGGTAGACGCCCTGCCATGCGCCAAGCTGCAGCGCCCCGCGGGCGACGATCAGCGTCAGGCTGCTGCCGAACAAGGACGCCTTGAGATGCGCGGGCGAATTGCCTTCGCTGTGACGATGCCGCGCATCGGGCCGGATCAGCTCACCTAGGGTCAGCAGGAGATCATGCTGCACGTCGGGATCCCAGTTCTCGTTGAGCGTCAACCCGGCGGTGGTGTGCGGCAAGAACAGCACACAGAGCCCCTCACCGACGCCCGACCGCGCCACTGCGTCCTGCACCCGCTGCGTGATGTCCACAAACGCCGAGCCCGGGGGCGTTGTGACGTCCAAAGTCTCCATGATCGCCTCCCGCGAGATTGTACACAAGAACGCGGTGCTTGTCGAAGTGGTCAAATAGGAACACACGCTACGGTCACGGCGCCCGACTTTTGCTATTTTACACATATGAATTTGCCTAAAATGCGCTTATGTGTTAGGATGGCGTTCCGTTGAAGGCGAGAAGCAAGCATTGAGGTGCACAGCATGATCCCATCCCCGTTGACCGGCAGTCCCGCAGGCCAGGTGTTGAGCATTCTTCAACGCCGTGGCCCCGTGACGATCAAAGACCTGGAAATCGGCCTGGGCGTGACGGCGACTGCGGTTCGCCAGCAGATCGCCGGCCTGCTTGCGGACGGCTATATCCAGCAGGAAGTTGCGCGCGCTGGCCGCGGGCGTCCCAAGCACGTATACTCGCTGACCCCCAAAGGGCGCTCGCTCTTCCCGCACCATTATGACGAGTTCACCAACTCGCTGCTGCGCGAAATCCTGCTCAGCGAGGGCCCGGGCAAGGTGCAGGAGCTGCTGGGGCGCATGGGCCAACGGATGGCGGCGCAGTACGAGAGCCAGCTCGCCGGTCTGTCTTCCGGCGAACGCGCGGCCAAGCTGACCGAGCTGCTCAACGCCAAGGGCATCCTGGCCGAGGTGAAGTTCGAGCCGGACGGGATCGTCTTCCACGAGTACAACTGCCCGTACTACGAATTGGCGCGCGAGAACCGCGCCATCTGCGACATGGAAGAAGACATGATCGCTCGCGCCGTCAAGCAGCCGGTGGAACTGGTTTCGTGCACCCTCGATGGACACCACGGCTGCCAGTTTAGAATTGAAGCCTAAGGATAGAGTGTGGGGTGTGCGGGCGGCAGGGCTGCTCGTCCCCTACTGGGATACTGTTTTGAGGAGATACTTGCCATGCCTGCTGAACTTGTAATCAAAGACCTGCACGCCACTGTCGAAGGCAAACCGATCCTGCAGGGCGTCAACCTGACCATCCGCCAGGGCGAAGTGCACGCGCTGATGGGACCGAACGGCTCCGGGAAGAGCACCCTGGCCTACACCATCGCCGGCCACCCGCACTACGAGGTTACCGGCGGCGATATCCTGCTGGACGGGCGAAGCATCCTGGGCCTGGCGCCCGACGAGCGCGCCAAGGCCGGCCTGTTCCTGGCGTTCCAATACCCCACCGCGATCCCCGGCGTCAGCATGGCGAACTTCCTGCGCCAGGCGGTCAGCGCGGTGCGCGGCTACACCGAGCAGGCAAAGCTGGCCGTGGCTTCGGGCGGCAGCGCCCAGCCTATCGGCTCCGAGCTCATCCCGATGCGCGAGTTCCGCAAGGAACTGACCGAGAAGATGAACAAGCTGCACGTGGACGCGTCCTTCGCCCGCCGCTATCTGAACGACGGCTTCTCCGGCGGCGAGAAGAAGCGCGCCGAGATCCTGCAGATGGCGATGCTCAACCCGAAGATCGCGGTGCTGGACGAGACCGATTCCGGGCTGGACATTGATGCGCTGCGCGTAGTCGCCGAGGGCGTCAATGGTCTCATCGGCCCGGACATGGGCGCGCTGCTGATCACGCACTACCAACGGCTGCTCGATTACATCAAGCCGCAGTTCGTCCACGTCTTCTACAACGGCCGCATCGTGCTTTCCGGCGGCCCCGAGATGGCGCTGGAGCTGGAAGCCAGGGGCTACGACTGGATCAAGCAGCAGTTTGGCGAGCCGATGGTGGGACAGGAGGTGGCGTAATATGCCTGCAACCGATACCGATCGCCAGGCCTTGACTGACGTCAAGAGCGATTACAAATACGGATGGAACCAGCCCGAGAACTACGCGTTCAAATCGCGCAAGGGTCTGGATCACGACATCATCGAGCAGATCAGCCGGATGAAGAATGAGCCGCAGTGGATGACCGATCTGCGCCACGCCGCGCTGGACATCTTCTTCTCCAAGCCGATCCCGACCTGGGGCGCGGACTTGAGCGCAATTGATTACCAGGACATCTTCTACTACATCAAGCCGGTGGAGAGCCAGGGACGCAACTGGGAAGATCTGCCGAAGGACATCAAAGAAACCTTCGACAAGCTGGGCATCCCGGAGGCGGAACGCAAGTTCCTGGCCGGGGCGGGCGCGCAGTATGAATCCGAGGCCGTGTACCACTCCCTCAAGCAGGAGTGGGAGAAGCAGGGCGTCATTTTCGTGGACAGCGACAGTGGGCTGCGCGAACACCCGGAAATCTACAAGGAGTATTTCGGCACCGTGGTGCCGTCCACCGACAACGTCTTTGCCGCGCTGAACACCGCGGCGTGGTCGGGCGGCTCGTTCGTCTACGTACCAAAGGGCGTGCACCTGGACATCCCGCTGCAGGCGTACTTCCGCATCAATGCCCAGAGCATGGGGCAGTTCGAGCGCACCTTGATCATCGTAGATGAAGGCGCGAGTGTGCATTATGTCGAAGGCTGCACCGCACCGACCTACTCCACCGATTCGCTGCACAGCGGCGTGATCGAGATCATCGTGCGCAAGAACGCGCGCTGCCGCTACACCACCATCCAGAACTGGTCCACCAACGTGTACAACCTGGTGACGCAGCGGTCGCTGGTCTACGAGGGCGGGACGATGGAGTGGGTGGATGCAAATCTGGGGTCCAAGGTCACGATGAAGTACCCGTCGGTCTACATGCTGGGCGACGGCGCGCATGGCCAGATCCTTTCGATGGCGTTCGCGGGGCCGGGCCAACACCTGGATACCGGTGGCAAGCTGGTGCACGCCGCGCCGAACACCTCCAGCCAGCTCATCTCCAAGTCCATCAGCAAGGGCGGGGGCCGGGCGAGCTACCGCGGCCTGCTGAAGGTCGGCAAGGGCAGCCACGGCGCCAAGTCTAACGTCGTCTGCGATGCGCTGCTGCTGGACGAGCGGAGCCGATCGGACACCTACCCGTACATTGAAATTGACGAGGATGATGTCACCGTCGGCCATGAGGCGTCCGTCAGCAAGATCGGCGAGGAACAGCTCTTCTATCTGCAAAGCCGCGGGCTGAGCGAGGACGAGGCCAGCGCCATGATCGTCTCCGGCTTCATCGAGCCGATGGTCAAGGAGCTGCCGATGGAGTACGCGGTCGAGATGAACCGGCTGATCCAGTTGCAGATGGAAGGGTCGGTGGGGTGACGCGGCGACGCGGCACACGGTGGGAGACACGGTGAATGGGGCTTATCTATCGTTCTGAGCAGCCCCCTCCAGGACAACGCGTTACGATCAGTGACAGCGAAAACCTCCCGCCACCGATAATGGAGACAGGCATGGCAACAGAAACACTGGTTATGACTCAGAATGCGACGGTCGAAGCGCTTTCCCAGGCGCGCGGCGAGCCCGAGTGGATGCTCGACCTGCGCCGGAAAGCGTGGCGGTTCTTTGAGGAGATCCCCTGGCCCACGGGCAGCGAAGAGACGTGGCGGCGCACCAAGCTCACCGGCTTCAAGCTGGAAGAGTATCAGCCTGTGGGCGGGATCGCGCCGGCCGCCCTGCCCGCCGACGTAGAGAAAAGCCTGGCGGAGATCGAGAGCGTCGGCTCACTGGCGATCGTGGACGGCGCAACCGCGCGCTACGAGCTGGACGCCGGCCTGGCCGCCCGGGGGGTGATCTTCTGCGATCTGCACACAGCGGTGCGCGAGCACCCGGCGCTGGTGCAGCAGACCTTCAACAGTGCGGTCGCAACCGATGAGAACAAGTTCAGCGCGCTGAATTACGCGCTCTGGACCAGCGGGACCTTTGTCTACGTGCCGCGGGGCGTAGTCATCGAACCGCCGCTCCAGGCCGTCATCGGTCAGAGCGCGGGCAAGCTGGCGGGGCTGCACCACACGATCGTCGTCACCGAGGAAGGCGCTGCGGTGACGCTGGTCGAGGATTTCGTCGGTGCAGACGGCGGGATGGCGAACAGCGTCGTGGAGTTGATGCCCGGCGCGAACAGCCAGGTGCATTACCTGCATCTGCAGAACCTGGCCGACACCGCCTGGAACTTCAGCACGCAACGGATGCTGCTCGGCCGCGACAGCCTGCTGCGCTATTTCATCGGCTCGTGGGGGAGCAAGCTCAGCAAGAACTGGATCAACATGGATCTGAACGGTCAGGGTTCGCACGGCGAGCTGCTTGGGCTCTATTTCCCCGGCGGCCGGCAGCACCTGGATCATCACACCAACCAGTGGCATCGCTCGCCCAACTCGACCAGCGACCTGCTGTTCAAGGGTGCGCTGAAGGATCGCGCCCGGTCCGTGTACCAGGGCTATATCAAAGTCTATCCGAAGGCGCAGAAGACCAACGCCTACCAAGCCAATCGCAACCTCATGCTGAGCAAGCAGGCCCGCGCCGACAGCATCCCCGGCCTGGAGATCGAGGCGGACGATGTGCGCTGCACCCACGGCGCCACCGCCGGGCAAATCCCGGACGAGTACGTCTTCTACCTGATGGCGCGCGGCATAGATCGCACCAACGCCGAGCGGATGATCATCCAGGGCTTCTTCGAGGAGGTCATTGACCGTATTCCGGTCGAAGGCGTGAAGAACAAGCTCGAGACCGAAATCGCGCGGAAGTTGGGGCTGTGAGGGCGGAGGAATTGAGGCGCAGAGGGTGGAAGAACTGAGGAGTACACTGTGATCGAAGAAGGCTACGCTCATCCTGAAAAGCTCGTAAGCACGCAGTGGGTTGCCGATCATCTGAACGACCCAAAGGTGCGCGTCGTCGAGTCGAACGAAGACATCCTGCTCTACTCGCGCGGTCACGTGCCGGGAGCGGTTCAGATTGACTGGATCGCTGATCTGAATGACCCGATCACGCGGGACTATCTCAATCGCGGCCAGTTCGCGCACCTGATGTCGCGCAACGGGATCGCCAATGACACGTTCGTCGTGTTCTACGGTGACCGGGGCAACTGGTGGGCCTGCTATGCGCTGTGGGTCTTCGAGCTGTTCGGACATACGAACACAGCGATCATGGATGGCGGGCGGCTCAAGTGGGAACAAGAGGGGCGGCCGCTGGTCAAGGACATACCTGCCGTCCCACTCACCCAATATGACGCGCCGGCGCGGGCCGATTACAAGGTGCGTGCGTTTCGCGAGGATGTGCTCAAACACCTCCAGATTGGCTCGCCGCTCGTGGATGTGCGCAGCCCCGGCGAGTACAGCGGCGAACTTTTCCACATGGAAGGTTACCCGCAAGAAGGCTCGCTGCGCACAGGGCACATCAAAGGCGCGGTCAACGTACCCTGGGCCCGGGCGGCGCAGCCCGAGGATGGCAGCTTCAAGATGGCCGAGCAGTTGCGCCAAATCTACGAGCAGGAGCAGGGGCTTGGGCCGGCCGACAGCATCATCACCTACTGCCGCATCGGCGAACGCTCCAGCCACACCTGGTTCGTGCTGAAGTATCTGCTGGGCTATCCCGATGTGCGGAACTACGACGGAAGTTGGACGGAGTGGGGGAACCTGGTGGGCGCACCGATTGAGCGGTAAATGTGACGAGTAACAAGTAACGGCTCACCACTCGTTACTTGTTACCGGTTATCGCCCGTGTCTTGCAGCCGCTCTCTGTTGGCGGTATACTCTCCCCCGCTGCAAAAGGTGCATGAGTTCATGGATCGTCAAGCGCAGATTGATTTCATCCTCGATCACTACGAGAGCCCGCGACATCACGGGGCGTTAGCCGACGCGTCGGTCGTTCAGAAGGGCGGCAATCCGGGCTGCGGCGACGTGGTGACGTTCTACTTGAAGGTAGACGGCGACGGTCGCATCTCGGACATTTCCTTCGAGGGCGATGGCTGCACCATCAGCCAGGCGGGCGCATCCATTGTGACCGAGATGTTGACCGGCAAGACGCTCGCCGATGTGGAGACAACTTCATCCGAGGCGATCCTGGCCCTGATGGGCCGGGAGATCGCCGGCACCCGGCTCAAATGTGCGACGCTGGGGCTGAATACGGCGAAGGAAGCCGTGAGGCGATTGCGTCAACCGTAAACCAGGATAAGCACTATCCGGTATTCGCCACTAACCATTTGCCATGAGGTGTGGTCATGACGACAACAACCATGACCCAATCAACGACATTCCAGGTTGCCGACCTCGACGTCGAGGCCATTCGTGCCGACTTTCCGATCCTGCAGCGCCGCGTCCACGGGATGCCGCTGGTCTACCTGGACAACGCGGCCACCTCGCAAAAGCCGCGACCGGTCATTGACACGCTGACCCGCTACTATGAGCAGACCAACGCCAACGTCCACCGCGGCGTCCACACCTTGAGCGAGGAAGCCACGGCCCTGTACGAGGGCGCGCGGGCGAAGGTCGCCGGCTTCGTCGGCTCGTGCTGCCCCAAAGAGATCATCTGGACGCGCAACGCCAGCGAGGCGATGAACCTGCTGGCCTACAGTTGGGGCCGCGCCAACTTGAAGCGGGGCGACCGCGTCCTGCTGACCGAGATGGAGCACCACTCGAACATCGTGCCGTGGCAGATCCTCTCGGCCGAGCTCGGCTTTGAGATCGTCTACGTGCGCGTGGCGGACGATGGGACGCTGATCCTGGACGACCTGCCCAAGCTGCTCGCCCGCACCAGGCTGTTCAGCTTCACCTACATGTCGAATGTGCTGGGCACGATCAACCCGGTGAAAGAGCTGACCCAGGCTGCGCACAAGGCCGGGGCGCTCGTGCACCTGGACGCGTGCCAGGCCGTGCCGCACATGCCCGTGGACGTGCAGGCGCTGGACGTAGACTTTATGTCGTTCTCCGGCCACAAGATGCTCGGCCCGACCGGCATCGGCGCGCTGTGGGGGCGTCGCGAGTTGCTGAACGCCATGCCGCCGTGGATGGGCGGCGGTGACATGATCCGCGAGGTGCACCTGAGCGGGTTCAAACCCAGCGAGCTGCCCTGGAAGTTCGAGGCCGGCACCCCGGCCATCGCGCAGGCCATCGGGCTGGGCGCGGCGGTGGATTACCTGAGCCGCGTCGGCATGGATGCGATCCAGATGGCCGAACATAAGTTGGCGGCTTACGCCCTGGACCGGCTGCGCGAGGTCAAGGGCCTGCGCATCCTGGGACCAAAAGCTGACCAGCGCGGGGGGCTGGTCGCTTTCACGCTGGAAGCCGCGCACCCGCACGACATCGCCGCGGTGCTCGATAACCTGGGCATCGCCGTGCGCGCCGGCCATCACTGCGCCCAGCCGCTGCATGAGCGCTACAACATCCCGGCCAGCGCCCGCGCCAGCTTCTACCTCTACAACACGAAAGAGGAGGTAGATCTGCTGGTGAAGGGGCTACACAAAGTCGTGGAGATGTTTTCATTTTGACGGAGCTTTCACCGCAACGACACCAAGACATAAGGGTCACAGAGAAACAAACATGGACCTATACGCCGAAGAAATCCTGGATCACTACAAGCACCCGCGGCACTACGGCCACCTCGACCATCCGAGCCTGACCTATCACGACCGCAACCCGCTCTGCGGGGACGAGATCGAGCTGGAGTTGAAAATCGAAGACGGCAAAGTCGCCGACATCGCCTACACCGGCCACGGCTGCGCGATCAGCCGCGCGGCGGCCTCGATGATGTCCGAGGAGATCATCGGCAAGTCGCTGGAGGAGCTGCGCACCTGGGATAAGGAAGACATCCTCGACCTGCTCGGCATCGAAGTGGGGCCGGTGCGCCTCAAGTGCGCGCTGCTGCCGCTCAAAGCGATGAAGGCGGCGGTGTGGGGGCTGGCGGAAGACGAGTAGCAGGGGAGCAGAGGAGCATGTCCAAGTTCGTAAAAGTCGCCCGCGCTGACGATATCCAGCCCGGTGCGAAGATGATCGTCGAAGTGGACGGTATCGAACTCGTCATTGTCAATCTGAACGGCGAATTTTACGCTGTTGAGGATGTGTGCACGCACGACGGCGGGCCGCTGGGCGAAGGCCGGCTCTCCGGCCACGCCCTGATCTGTCCGCGCCACGGCGCCCGCTTCGACGTGCGCACCGGCGCCGCGCTGAGCATGCCTGCCGTGGACCCCGCGCCGGCCTACGCTGTGCGTGTCGAAGATGGCGATGTGCTGGTAGAACTGGACTGACGACGGACGATGGACGAATGGCAAGGGACGACGGTCATCGTCAGTCACCCATCGTCTACGGTCCCACTGGGAGGCAACATGGCAACCGCAACTGTCGAAAGTGTACGTGAGGTTATCCGCAAGAATGTATTTGATCCCGAAATCGGCCTGAACGTGGTTGATTTGGGGCTGATCTACGATATCGCGGTCGCGGACGGCAAGACCGTGGATGTGAAGATGACACTGACCAGCCCGGGCTGCCCGGTCGGCCCGCAGCTCATCCACGGGGTGCAAACCTATGTCCAGCGGGCTCACCCCGACCTCGACGCGATCAACGTCCACGTGGTGTGGACCCCGATGTGGAACCCGGACATGATGACGCAGGAAGCGAAGGATCAGTTGGGGTTCTTTTAGTGGTTCTCCCGCACTTCGCGTGAAATGACCAACGGCCGCGAGTCTGGTAACCTGTT
>CAZYGI010000034.1:0-40665 GCA_964647255.1 uncultured Anaerolineales bacterium
AACCATATGCATCAAGCGTTTATGCCGCAGCCATGACTTCGTCGCCGAAGAAATGCCAATCGGCCCGCTGAACCTCGCCCCACTCAGCCTTTGTTTGGGGCAGGCGCATGTAGCAGCGCACCTTGTGTCCCGGCACCACCTCAACCAGCGGGGGCACGGATTGGGTGCATATTTCCTTGGCGTAGGGGCAGCGCGGCGCGAATTTGCAGCCCGGCGGCAGGTTGATTAGGTTAGGCACCGAACCGGGGATGACGGCCAGCGATTTGCGAATCTCGCCCAGCACCGGGATTGCGGCCAACAGCCCCTCGGTATAGGGGTGCAGTTGTTCATCAAACAGCGTGTTCACGTCCGTGTACTCGACAATCTGCCCGGCGTACATCACGGCGACATTGTCGCACATCTCAGCGATCACGCCCATATCGTGGGTGATCAGCAGGATCGCGGTGCCGGTGTCCGTCCGCAGCCGGCGCATCAGGTCGAGGATCTGCGCCTGGATCGTCACGTCCAGTGCGGTGGTCGGCTCGTCCGCGATCAGCAGGTCGGGCATGCAGGCCAGCGCCATCGCGATCATCACCCGCTGCGCCTGGCCGCCGGAAATTTCGTGCGGGAACGATTTGGCGCGGCGCTCCGGGTCAGGGATGCCCACCTTGCGGAACATCTCCACGGCCTGCTTCCAGGCGGCTTCCTTGCCCAGGCCCTGGTGGATTTGCAGCACCTCAGCCACCTGCGCGCCGATTTGGAAGACGGGGTTGAGGCAGCTTGTCGGCTGCTGGAAAATCATGGACATCTGGTTACCGCGCATCTTGACCATCTCGGCCTCGGGCAGCTTCACCAGATCCGCACCTTTGAAGAGCGCCTCGCCCTCGACGATCTTGCCCGAGGCGCCCAGCAGCCGGATGATGGATAGCGAAGTCACGCTCTTGCCGCTGCCAGACTCCCCCACCAGGCCCATCACTTCGCCCTCGCGGATCGCGAAGTCCACGCCGTTGACAGCCTGTACGATGCCATCTTCAGTATAAAAATAGGTCTTCAACCCCTTGACCTCAAGGATCGGGGGATGGGTCATGTTGTCGTCCTTGCCGTTGTTTGCCATCGTTCGTCACGCCTTTTCGCAATCAGTCGGGCGAGGCATTCCCAGGCAGGTTTGCCATCACCGGGAATCTCTGTATCGGAGCACGTGTTCCTCATCGTCAGGTCCACGCAGAAGTGCCTCGTCTCTACCGCTTCAGTCTCGGATCCAGCGCATCGCGCAGGCCGTCGCCGACGAAATTGAAGCCGATCGAGACGATCACCAACGGAATACCCGGTATCAGGGGCATCCAGGGATGCTGCGACATGTAGCTCTGCGACATCGCCAGCATGTTGCCCCACGTCGGCGTCGGGTCCTGGACGCCCAGGCCCAGGAAGCTGAGCGCCGATTCCAGCACGATCACGCCGCCGAGCTCCAGGCTGGCGTTGACCAGGATCGGCGCCAGGCCGTTTGGGATGATGTGCCGGAAGATGATGCGCGAGTTGGACGCGCCGGCCGCGCGCAGCGCTTCGATGAAGTCCTGCTTGCTGAGCGTGAGCGCCATGCCGCGCATCAAGCGGGCTGAACCCATCCAACCGAACACGATCAGGATCAGGATCAGCACGACGACCTTCTGCACCTCGCGCTCGGGCGCCAACATCACGCTGCTCAAGGTCTTGGTCACAAAGGCGGGGAGAGGCAGGACGGTGTCGCTTTTCACCAGGATGGCCGAAATGATCAGCAGGATCGGCAATTGCGGGATCGTGAGCATGAATTCGATGACGCGCGAGATCAACATGTCCACCGTGCCGCCGAAATACCCGGCCACTGCACCAACCAGGGCGCCAAACGTCTCGGCTAGCAGAACGACGAGGAAAGCGATTGACAGCGAAACGCGCGCGGCGTACAAGACCCGGGTAAACAGATCGCGACCCAGTTGATCAATACCAAAGACATGCACGCGGCCCTGGCTGTCCATGACACCGGGCGGCGCCGGGCGATGGGAAGACGAAATATCAATCGCATCGCGCGGGAAGACGGTGATCACGGGAGCCAGCAAGGAGGCGATGAAGACGAATAGGATCAGAATCAGGGACGCGGTCGCCAGCCGGTGACGCAAGAAGCGCCGGACGACGATAGCCAACTGGTTCTCCTGGGTCGCGTCTTCAGCGCGGCTGACGGGGATCGCGGTTCTGGCGGCAGTTGTCATAGATTCACTCCGGCTTACGCGTACTTGATCCTGGGATCAACAACCGTGTACAGGATGTCGCCGAGCAGCGTGGCAAGGACGGTCAGCACGGCGGTGACGAAGATCAAGGCCAGGGCGACATTCCAGTCGCTCCGGTTCAAGGCGTCGTAGTAAAGACGGCCCATGCCGGGCCAGGCAAACACCGTTTCGGTGAGGATCGCGCCGGCAAAGATGCCGGGGATCTGCAGCACGACGATGGTGACAAAGGGGATCAGCGCGTTGCGGAGCGCATGCTTGATGATGACGACCCGCTCGTAGAGGCCCTTGGCGCGGGCCGTGCGGACGTAATCCTGGCGCATCACCTCGAGCATGGAGGAGCGCACGAACCGGCTCCAGCCGGCCATAAACGCGAACGTGAGCACGGCCGTCGGCATGAGCAGATGGAGGAAGCGATCCAACGCCGAACCCGGCTGGATATTCTGCAACCAGGAGGCGATGTCGTACTCGCGCACCGCAATAGCAAAGCCGGGCGGCAGGCGAGGGATCCAGGGAAACTTCATTTGCAGCATGGATGGAAAAACCGAAAGCAACAAAATGAGAAGCAACCCAAAAAAGAATACGGGCATCGCCGAGCCGATAAACGATACGGTCGTAAAGAAATAGTCGAAACGCGAGTATTGCTTGACTGCGCTGTAGATGCCGATGGGCACCGCGAAGAGCAGCGACAGCAGCGTCGCCAGGCTCATCAGCAGGAGGGTCGGGCCGATGCGGCTCTTAATCAGCTCCATCACCGGCCGGTCGCGCAAGATGACGCTGGAGAGCCCGAAATCACCGCGCAGGATGCCCCTGCTGGTCTTAACCAGGGGGTGATATTTCTGGATATCATTGAGGTACTCGTATTGGTCGCACCCGGCGGGAACGCGCGTCAAGGTTCCATCGGCATTCTTTCGCACCGACTCGTCGCGCGTCAGGTAGCAGCCCACCGGCGTGGTGCTGAAGAACTCCCTGCCCCCGACGACGATGGGCCCGCGCGGCTGGCCGATCAGCCAACGCGAGAATCGCACAGGCCAGTACAGATCCAGCTCGTACCCCGCCCGGAGACGCGCCAGGTCGTCGCGACTTAACCGCCGCTGCTGCTGTTGCAGGCCAACCAGGGGGCCGCCGGGAGCGATATTGAACAGGAAATACGTGAAAACGGCTGCCAGCAGGACGACGAGCACCATCTGAAACACGCGCCGGATCAGGTAATTGGTCATAACAGCTTCTCTCCAGAAGAGAGTCCGGAAATTCCGGTGAGTATAGAAAGTGGGCGGGCGTTTCCCATCAGGGAGAAGCCCGCCCATGCCGGTTGCTACGGCACATCCGCCGCCAGCCGGCCGAAGCCACGGCTGGCCAGCAGCGGCGGCGCCTTACTTGACGAACAAGTTGAAGTCAATGTGTTCCCAGGTCGGATTGGGGATGACCTCGATGCCGACCTTACCCGCCTTGCCAGCATCCACCAGGTCGCCGAAGTCCGCGCCCAGGGTCGCTTTCTCCAGCCAGTCCACGTCGCCGCTCAGGAGCTGCGCCTTGGCCTGGTTGGTGTCCTCGATGATCACGATCGTGATGTTCTTGATCTTCGGGGCCGGCTTGTAGTTCGGGTTCGCCGTCAGCTTGATGTTCTGGCCCTTGTTCCATTCGGTCATCACGTACGGGCCATAGCCCATCGGCTTCTCGGCGATTTCCTTCAGCGTTGACCACTCCTTGGCCGGGACGTCCGCCAGCTTGCGGCCATCGCTCAGCACCTGGTGCGAGGGATAGATCGAGAAGGCAGGCCCGAGGAAGTACAGCGACGACTGGTAGCCGGGCAGATAGGTGACCACCTCACCGGTGTCGCTGAACTCAGCCTTGGCCGTCGCGTCACAGGTGGTGTAGTCAATAGCGCCGGATTCCTTGTCGCAGTCGTGCTTGTAGCCCAGCTCCAGGTCGGCCGCTACCACCGGCTTGCCGTCGCTCCAGGTCAGCGGGTTCTTCATCTTGTAGGTGACCACGAGCTGCGGCAGCTTCAGGGCGCTGGTGCCATCGTAGACCGTTTCAGCGCCGTTCACGATGATCTTGGTGCCCTTGGCCAGCGCTTCGGGCTTGTTGTCCGTGTTCCAGACCATGTCCCCGACCTTGACATCCACCTGGTTGTTGGTGGCAAGGTTATTCTCAAGGGTGCTCAACTCGAACAGCCAGGGCTGGAAGTCGTAGCTGAACTGAGTGTAGCCGCGGCCGAAGACCAGGTCGTTAACCTCGCGCTCGACCGCTGCCGACTCGGCGAGGGTGTACATTGACGGCGGCTCTTGCGAGAAGCCGATCACCAGGCTGTCGCCCTTCTTCAGGCTCCACTTATCTACGCTCGCGGTGCCGTACTCGGTCGGATCGGGCTTCAGCCCCTCGAAGTTGAGGCCCCAGGCCTCGGCCTCAACGCGCTGGAACATCGGCAGCGACACCATGTCCTTGACGAATTCCTTCTGGACGGTGTCGTAGTATTTGATGCGGTCTTCCTTCTTCAGGGTGTTGTTGGCCGCAATGATGGCGTCGCTGGCCGTCTTGTTGCACCAGCCCATGTAGTTCTGGCCGGCCCAGTTGTTGGTGGGCAGCGGGATCTGGTTGCAGGCGTACAGCGTGTAACCCTTGGGATCGGACTCGCCCACCCAGGCATACGCGCCCAATTCAAAGTCGCGGCGCACCAGGCCCGTCGTGCTGCCGAACCACCAGGAGGCGGGGACGAAGTTGCGCAGCAGTTGGATGCCGCAGCCCTTCAGGCTCTGCTCGACCACGGCGGACCAGGTCTGGCGGAATTGAGCGGTGGTCGTGGTGAACTTCACGGCCAACACGTCGCCCTTGGCATCGGTGCGGTAGGTGTCGCCTTCGGCGAGCTTCCAGCCGGCCTCTTCCAGCAGCGCCTTGCCCTTGTCCGGGTTGAAGGTGTAATCCGGCTCGTATGGGCCCTTGTACGCCCAGTGGGATTTGGGCAGGAAGGTGTCCATCAGCAACGAGTTCGGGTCGGTGACGAAGGGATAGACGGACTTGATGGCGCCCACACGGTCAGTGCAGTAGGCGATCGCCTGGCGCACTTTGATGTCACCCAGGATCGGGTGCGGGGTGGTGAAGGCTTCGGGCGCTTTTTCGACCTCGACGGTCTTGACGACCTCGACCGGCTTCTCAACCTCGACGGTCTTGACGACTTCGACGGGTTTCTCAACGACGACTGTCTTGACAACCTCGACAGGCGCGGGTGCGGGCGCGGGGCATGCGGTCAGGATCATGCTCATGACCAGAAGGATGCCCAGCAACACAGACAGCTTCTTGACGGACATTGTCTCTCCTCCTTATGAAAGTCTGGGGTGACGCTAGAATACCATGCCATTTGATCACATGTCAAGTCCGCGTCAAGTTTGACATCTCGCGCGGGCGCGTTGGCTCAGCCTCCGCTCACCGGCGGGATGAGCGCGAGCGTGTCCTCCCGGTCCAGCGGGGTGTCCAGGCCGGCCAGGTATTCGATGGACCGGCCGTTGACCAACACGGTGACGAACCCGGTCAGCCGCCCGTCCGCGTCCCACAGCATGGCGCCGAGCGCCGGGTGCTGCTCTACCAAATGCCGCAGCACAGCACCGACGGTGGACGCCCCATCCGCCGGCAGATCCAGTTGCCCCCAGCCGAACACCTCACGCAGCGTGGCATAAGCGCGAATCTTCATGAACGCTCTCTTACTGCCCACCCACGCACGCGCCGCACGTCTCGCTTGCGCCGCCGGCCGGATCGCAAGCGGCGCATTCCACCTGAAGGGTCGTGTGACGGATGTTGAATCGCTCGGCCAATATTTGCCGCAACAGGGTCTGCGTCCCTTGCGCCTCGGCCAGCGAGCGGTCTTCGAGCACGACGTGCGCGCTGAGCGCCATGTAGCCGGGGCTGACCGTCCAGATGTGCAGGTCGTGGACGTTGGACACGCCGGGCTGCTCGCGCAGCGCGGCGGCCACCTGCTGCGGGTGCACCCCCTCCGGCGTCCCCTCCAGCAGGATGTGGGTGGCGGCGCGCAGCACCCGGCCTGCACCGGTCAGGATGACGACGCCGATCAGCACGCTGACCAGGGGATCCGCTGCGGTCCACCCGGTCAGCAGGATCACGATGCCCGCGACGATGACGCCCACCGAGGACAACATGTCGCCCAGCACGTGGAGGAACGCGCTGCGCGTGTTCAGGTCTTCATGATCGTGGTCCCCCAGCACGCGCATCACGACCAGGTTGACCCCCAGGCCGATCACCGCGACGATCAACATCGGCCCGGCCAACACCGGTTCCGGGCTGCGGAAGCGCGCCCACGCCTCCCGCAGGATGCCGAAGGCCATCAGGAACAGCAGGACCCCGTTCGCCAGCGCGGCCAGCACCTGAAACCGGTGGAACCCGTAGCTGTGCCGGTCATCCGCGGGCCGCGCAGCCAGCCGCAAGGCGGCATAGCTCATCCCCAACGCCAGCATATCCAGCAGGACATGCCCGGCATCGGAGAGCAGCGCCAGGCTGTGCGTCACCAGTCCGCCGACCACCTCGACGACCAGGATCAGTCCGGTCAGGATCAAGGCCAGGATGAAGCGCCGTTCGGCTCGCATCACCGTTCACTCCACAGATGAGATTCTGCCTACCGCGACCGAGTATAGCATCAGCCGCCGCGCGCTGCCAACTGGGCGCCCCCGGCGATATGCAGTTTGTAATCTTTCGCACATCAGTTTATAATCGCCTTTGATCATGCTGGCTCACGCCAGGCTGGCCCCGCCCCCACCCAGGGCGCCGCCGGATCCTATCCGGCTACCAGCAGGCGCAGAGACGGCACGCCTCAATACCCGGACGTCTGCTGTCAGCAAAAAGCGCAAAGGAGGTGATTTCTTTCCTCGATTTCCCGAAAAAATGAGTCCCACCCAACCCAACAGACCCTTTTGAAGATCTGAACAGGAGGACCGATGAAGGCTATCAAACGAAACCTCTGGATCGTGCTGGCGGTCGTGATGCTGCTGGCGCTCCTGGCGGCCTTGCAGGTCTCCGCTGCACCGACCGTCCAAACCGCGACCGCCACCCCGGCGCCGGCGAAAGCCCCAGTGGTCGTGGACACCAAGAATCCCGTTGTGCCGGCCCTCGCGGACTGGCAGAAATCAGGCCATGCCGACGCGACGGCCATGGCATTTCGCGACTGGGACGAGACCGATCCGCAGGCAGTGCCCGCCACCTGCGCCAAGTGTCACAGCTCCGGCGGCTACCAGGACTTCCTGGGCGTTGACGGCAGCGCCGCCGGCAAGGTGGACAAGCCCGCCGCGGTCAACACCGTGATTGACTGCGTCGCCTGCCACAACGCGGCGACCATCGCCAAGACCAGCGTGAAATTCCCGTCGGGCGTCGAACTCAAAAACCTGGGCGACGAATCCCGCTGCATGGAATGCCACCAGGGCCGCGAGTCCAAGCTCAGCGTGGACAAGCAGATCACCGACACCTTCAAGCTCACGTCCGCGGATGAAGACACCGTGGTGAAGCCGCTGGTGACTAAGGATGCGGCCGGCAAGACCGTCACCACCACCTTCGGCTTCCGCAACGTCCACTACTTCGCCGCGGCGGCCACGCAGTACGGCACCCTGGTGAAGGGCGGCTACGAGTACGATGGCATGAGCTATGACGGCAAGTTCAACCACCCGGCGCCGTACAACACCTGCAACGGCTGCCACGATCCGCACAAGCTCGAGCTCAAGATCAATGAGTGCGGCGCCTGCCATGAGGGCGTCAAGACGATTGATGACCTGGCCAAGGTCCGCATGAACGGCTCGCTGATGGACTATGATGGCGACGGCAATGTGAAGGAAGGCATCGAGTCCGAGCTGGCCGGCCTGCAGGAGAAGCTGTTGGCCGCCATCACGGCGTATGGCAAGGAAGTCGCCAAGGCCGACATCGGCTACGACGCGGCGACCTATCCCTACTGGTTTGCCGATGCCAACGCCAACGGCAAGCTGGACAAGGGCGAGAAGTCCTACAGCGCCTGGACCCCGCGCCTGCTGAAGGCCGCGTACAACTACCAGGTCGCGACGAAGGATCCGGGCACCTTCGCACACAACGCGAAGTACATCATCCAGCTCCAGCACGACTCGATCGCGGACCTGAACACCAAGCTGGCCAAGCCGGTGGACATCGCGAAGGCCGCGCGCAACGACGCCGGCCACTTTGACGGCACCGCCATGGCGTTCCGCGACTGGGATGGCGAGGGCGCCGTGCCCGCGGGCTGCGCCAAGTGCCATTCGGCCGAAGGCCTGCCGCAGTTCCTGGAGAACGGCGGCACGGTGGCACTGGCCGGTTCGAATATCGTGACGACCGGCGTCGTGGAAGCGGAACCTGCGAACGGCCTCGCCTGCACCACCTGCCACGACCCCGCGGCCTTCCCTGCCTTGTACAAGGTCACCAGCGTGCCGTTCCCCAGCGGCAAGAGCGTCACCTTCAGCACCGAGAAGGATGACAAGGGCAACCTGAAGCCGGTGGATGCCAACCTGTGCCTGGAGTGCCACCAGGGCCGCCAGTCCACCGCCGCGATGAACGCCCGCCTCAAGGGCCTCGAAGATGACAAGGTGCCCGAGAAGAAGCTCAGCTTCGCCAATGTGCACTACTTCGCTGCCGGCGCCTCGCTGTTCGGCAACGATGCCCAGGTCGCGTACCAGTACGCCGACAAGGAGTACGTGGGCCGCAACATGCACGATGGCAAGAGCTTCACCACCTGCACCGATTGCCACAGCGCGCACCAGTTGACGCTCAACGCCGACAAGTGCACTGCGTGCCACGGCAAGGTCGAATCCCCTGAGGCGATCCGCTTCGGCAAGGATGACCTCGACGGTGACAAGAACGTGAAGGAAGGCGTGGCCGGCGAACTCACGACCATGGAAGAGAAGCTCATGGCCGCGATGCAGGACTACGCCAAGACCGTCGCTAAGGCCCCGATCGCCTACGACGCGGCCGCCTACCCGTACTTCTTTGCCGATGCCAATGGCAACGGCAAGCCCGACAAGGACGAGAAGGCGTACACCGACTGGACCCCGCGCCTCCTGCGGGCTGCGTACAACTACCAGTATGCCCAGAAGGACCCGGGCCTCTTCGCCCACAACGCGAAGTACGGCGCGCAGATCCTGTTCGATGCGCTGGAAGACCTGGGCAAGGGCGGCATCAAGGTAGACATGACCGGCATGGTCCGCCCCGAGGTCAAGAAATAACGACCGGGCCGCGTAGCGACGTTGCGCGCAGCGCCGCCACGGCAAAAACAAGCCAGGCTTCTCCTGTGGGGACAAGCCTGGCTTGTTTTTGCCCGGCGCCTTCCAACAAAACCAGTCGGGTGCAGTCAACATTGAAGACGGTTCGGAATCTCGTGTGTAATGAATGGCACAATATGACGCCGGTCATGCGTTCAAATCGTTTCAAGTGCTAGGATGTAGGCTATCATTTTCGCGCTGGCGCCGCGCCCCGCCCAGGGCGCGGCCGGACCACCCATCCGGGCGCCAACCGGCGAAACACCGACAGTTGCTGGGCGAGGCGTGCGTGCTTTGTCAGCGTACAGGTTCTCATGGAATGAAAGGGAGGTGATTTGACCACACGGATAGCGATGTCGTCTTGTAGTTAGTCCTACCCATCCAAACAGACCAGACTTCAGCATAAAAAGAGGAGGACCGATGAAGGTCAGCAAACGGAACCTGTGGGTCGTGGCAGTCATGTTGCTGCTGCTCGCCCTCGCAGCCGGTGTTGCCGCTGCCAGCACCGCCAATTCTGGCGCAGCCGCTCCGAGCGTGCAGACTGCTGTGCCGACAACCGCCAGCGGTGCGCCCAGAGTTGAAACTTGTACGATGTGCCATCAGCGCGATGGCGCAACGCACCAGACGTACTACAACGAACTCTACCAGGATGGCGTCATCAAGGTGACCGACGTGAAGTACGAGTTCACGCCCAATCCTGACACCACCACCATCACCTTCAACATGACCATGAACGGCCAGCCCTTCGATCCGGCAAAGGCCGACGAGCTCTCGATTTACTGGGCGCCCTACAAGGCCGGCAAATTCCAGTTTGAGCCGGCTGCCGATCGGTTCTCCCTGAAGGGGAAGGTCACCGCCGATGGCAAGGGCCTGGTAACCAGCAAGCTCGTTGAACTCGCCAAGGATGACAAGGCCTTCGTGGATTACACCGATGTCAGCAAAACCCCTGGCATCCTGGTGATCTACGGCCGCGATGAGACCCAGGGCACCATCCCCGGCACGCGCGTCCGCCAGGCCAAGTACCCCTTCGCCGCGATCATGACGACGGGCGCGGGGGTGGATTACGCATCCACGGCGAATGTCGCGGGCTGCGTGAAGTGCCACACCGATCCGTACCTGAAGCACGGCTACATCTACGGCCAGGTCAACAACGATCCCAAGACCGACTTCATGACCTGCAAGGTCTGCCACCTGGACAACGGCGAGGGCGGGCACTACGAGTGGCAACTGTTGGTCAACGATCCGGCGCTTGCGGCCAAGTACCTTGCCGCCTCCGAAGAGGAAGCGACGAAGATGCTGACCGACACCCAGAAGGCGGCCTTGGCCTACAACACCACCGTCATGAACGACGTGCACATGTCGCATGCGATGGAATTCCCCTACCCGCAGTCCATGTCGAACTGCGTCACCTGCCATGAGGGCAAGCTCGACAAAATCCTGACCGACGAGAACTTCCAGGCCGCGACCTGCAAGAGCTGCCATCCGACCACCGGGGCAAAGGCGCCGGTAGCGAAGGAAGGCGACACGCCGGCCTACGACACCACCAAGCTGGCGCTGAACACCCTCATGGGCGACAAGCACCCGGAGATTGACTGGGCGAAGGCGCCGAACTGCGCCACCTGCCACAAGGACGGCGGCGTGGCCCCGAGCTTCAAGCAGCTCCACAGCGGCTATGACAAGGCGATCTACACCGCCACCGGCATCAAGTACTCCGACGCGGTCTCGGTCACCATCACGAGCGCCACATTCAAGGACAACAAGCTGACCGTGGCGTTCAAGGCCGGCGCCAAGGCGGACTTCAAGGATGTAGACGTCACGAAGAACGTGACGCCGACCGTCCTGGTTGGCCTGTACGGCTGGGACACGAAGGACTTCCTCTTTGGGCCGCACGAACGGTCGTTCGATGACAACAAGGACGGCAAGATTGACACGAGCCGCACGAGCGCGGACCTCCCGAACCTGGAAGCCGCGTTCGGCGCCAAGACCGCGAATCCCCGCCTGACCATCACATCGGCCAAGGGCGGCGAGTGGGAAGCGGTTGCGGACCTGACCCCCTGGGCTGCGCAGCTCAAGGATGGCTCCGTGAAGCGCGCCGAAGTCGGCATCCTGCCGACGGTTGTCATTTCGGGCGGCATGCAGGTCGCGGTTGATGCCACGACCCGGACGGTTGACCTGAAGAAGGGCGCGTTCGACGACAAGGCATTCAGCGCCATCGTCGAGACCAAGAAGTGCGAGAGCTGCCACGCCGCGCTCGCGACCGAGTTCCACAACCCGGCGTACGGCGGCAGCACCACCGCGTGCCGCATGTGCCACATCACGAAGGCCGGCGGCTCGCACCTCGAGATGCAGTCGCGCTCGCTCGACTCCTACGTGCACGCGATCCACTCGGGCCAGGCGTTCGACGTGGCCGCGATTGACTTCAAGGACCCGGTCCAGGCCCTGAAGTACGAGGAGCACATCGCGATGCCGTACCCGACGCACGGCGTGACGAACTGCGAGTCGTGCCACGTGGCGGGCACCTACAACCCACCGACCCAGGACAAGTCCCTGCCGGGCCTGCTCTCGGCTTCCGCGAAGAACGATAGCTGGGACCGGAACATGATCAGCGTTCCCGCGCTGGTGAGCGGGCCGGCGGAGCGCGCCTGCGGCGGCTGCCACCGCGCCCAGGCGATCAACGAGGACAAGGCCGGTGAGCTCGCGATGCTGAACCAGCATTTCGAGCAGGGCGGCTACCTCGTCCCGGCCGGCGACAAGCCCACGGACACCCTGATGGGCGTCATCAACAAGGTCATGGCGCTGTTCAAGTAAACCAGGCGCCACCGTTGGGCGACCGTTCCCCGGAGCGGTCGCCCGCTTCAGCAAGCAAGAAGAGCCCAAAGGGCTCTTCTTTGCGTTCCGCGCTTTCTATTTTTTCCGCTTCTTCGCCCTTGTGGTAAAATACCGACCGTTCCACACACTCACGCTGGCCTCCGTTTCTCGCCTGGAGGATCGAGGCTTTTCATCCGCATTCTCTCTGGAGGAAAGTAATATGTCAACCATGATCACCGAAGTCATCGGCCGCGAAATCCTGGATTCGCGCGGCAACCCCACCGTCGAGGTGGAGGTCTGGCTGGAGGACGAGGTGATGGGGCGGGCGGCCGTGCCGTCCGGCGCATCCACCGGCATCCATGAGGCGCTGGAACTGCGCGACGACGACAAGGGCCGTTTCGGCGGCAAGGGCGTGCTGAAGGCCGTCGAGCACGTCAACGAAGAGATCGCTGAGGCGCTCTTCGGCATGGACGCGTTGGATCAGGTCGGAGTAGACAACGCGATGCTGGCGTTGGATGGCACCCCAAACAAGAGTAAGCTGGGCGCCAACGCGATCCTGGGCGCCAGCATGGCCGTGGCCCGCGCGGCCGCGGAAGCGGTCGGCCTGCCGCTGTACCGCTACCTGGGCGGCGTTGCGGCGCGCACCCTGCCTACGCCGATGATGAACATCATGAACGGCGGCGCACACGCCAACTGGCAGGGCACGGACTTCCAGGAATTCATGATCGCGCCCGTCGGCGCGGCGAGCATCCGCGAGGCCGTGCGCATGGGCTCCGAAACCTACCAGGCGCTCAAGTCCGTATTGAAGAGCAAAGGCCATGCGACCGGCGTCGGCGACGAGGGTGGCTTCGCTCCTGCGCTGAAGAAGAACTCCGATGCAGTAGAGTTGATTTTGACCGCGATCGAGAAGGCCGGCTACAAGCCGGGCAAGGACATCTGTATCGCGCTCGATCCCGCATCCAGTGGCTTCTATGAGGATGGCCTCTACAATCTTCGCACTGAAGGCCGCAAGGTGACGTCGGCTGAGATGGTGGCGATATACGCCGACTGGGCCAAGAACTACCCGATCGTCTCGTTGGAAGACGGATTGGCTGAGGACGACTGGGAGGGCTGGAGCCTGCTGAACAAGACTCTGGGTGACAAGATCCAGTTGGTGGGCGATGATCTATTCGTCACCAACGTCGAACGCCTGGCTCGTGGCATCAAAGAAAACGTGGCCAACTCCATCTTGATCAAGCTGAACCAGATCGGCTCGCTGACCGAGACGATCGCGGCCATCGAGATGGCGCGCAGGGTGGGCTGGACCGCCATGGTATCGCATCGCTCCGGCGAGACCGGCGACACCTTCATCGCTGATCTGACCGTGGCGATGGGCACCGGGCAGCTCAAGACCGGCGCCCCGTGCCGCTCGGAGCGCGTGGAGAAATACAACCAACTCATGCGCATCGAGGACGAGCTGGGTGACGCGGCCGTCTACGCGGGGTGGAACGCGTTCCGCCGGTAAGCCGGCGTTTGATCCTACAAATTGGGTAGTCTCCGTCTTCCTGACAGAGACTACCCACATTGGGGATGAAGCTCCCCGATCGTCGTAAGACTGATAGCTTCTACCAGCGTATGCACTCGGTAGAAGCTATTTGCTTTTTGGAATGGCGTCACCCGTTAACCGATCCGCCGATAGGAACACCCCATGACCACACGCTTCGTCCTGGTCCGCCACGGCCAAACCGAGTGGAATCGCGTGGAACGCTTCCGCGGCCGGGCCGATGTGCCGCTGAACAATGCCGGCCTGGCCCAGGCGGCCGCGACCGGCCAGCGCATCGCGGCGGAGTGGCGGCCAATCGCCGTGTATGCCAGCCCGTTGAGCCGCGCGGCCGTGACCGCGGAAGCCATCGCCGGACATTTCGCCTTGCCCGTGATACCGCTCGATGGCCTGGCCGATATCCGTTATGGTGAGTGGCAGGGCCTCACCCCCGAAGAAGCGCGCACCCAGTGGCCCGACCTGGTTCACGCCTGGTACACCGCGCCGGCAACCGTGCAGATCCCCGGCGGCGAATCGTTGGCTGAGCTGCGCGAACGCGCCATGGCCGCGGTGCGCGAGCTGGCCGCCCGGCATGACGGCCAAACCATCGTGCTGGTGAGCCACACGGTCGTCAACCGGGTGATCCTGCTGGCGGTCTTGGGCCTGGGCAACGACCGCTTCTGGCGGCTGCGGCAGGACAACTGCGCGATCAACGTGTTTGAGGCCGCGGATGGCGACTTCACCCTGATCTCAATGAACGACACATGCCACCTGCGCCAGGCAGGCTGAGCTTTCGGAGGTGAGCAGGTTCAGCGGCCGTGTGCGTCCTGCTGTCGTGGCAACCCATCCGGGTCGGGGAGGTCATGGTGGCCGAATTCCCGGCGGTTCTGGGCACGACTGTAAACCCTGGCCAGGAACCTGCCGAATGCAGGGTAGGCCGCCGGCTGAACTCTACGCCAGGCCACTTAAGCTGCCAAATGACCTCGCCCCGCGTGTCGGCTGTTTGACATTGTCCCGCTGGGCCGTTACAATCCTGCTATGCCCGACCATGACGTCCTCTACGATGAGCTCCGCGACGCATTTCAGGCCAGTGGCTGCCCGATCTGCCGGCTGGCGCGGCGTGCCAGCGATAGCTACCTCCATGCGCTGATCTATGAAGGCGTCACCGATCCGGAGTTGCGCCAGCAGTTACGCGACGCGCGCGGTCCGTGCAACCGGCACGCCTGGCGGCTGGCCCGGCAGCGCGGTGCGGTGCTCGGCACCGCAATCCTCTACCGTGACTTCATCAACACGCTCACCAAAGCGCTGGAGGCCGATCCCAATGCGCCGCGGCGGTTGTTCAGCAGACCGACCGCTGCCGACGCCGGTCTCGCGCCAACGGCCGGGTGCCCGGCGTGCACTCTGGAAGCCGATGCCGCGCAGCGCACGGTCAAAACGCTGATCAAACACATCGGCAAACCCGATTTGGCGCAGATCTATATCGCCAACGGCGGGCTTTGCTTGCCCCACCTCCGGCTCGCCGTCTCGCTGGCAGGCGGCGACGCCATACGAACCCTTGCCGATTGGCAGGCGACCGCCTGGCGGCAGTTGCGCGATGAGCTGGACGAGCTGATCCGCAAAAACGACCACCGCTTTCAGCACGAGACGGTGAGCGATCGGGAGGCGGTGTCATGGGAGCATGCCGTAGCCGCCGTGGCCAGCGAGGAAGCGACGCGCGATGAGACCAACGCGACGTTCTGAAAAAGCAACCATCCACAGTTTCTTCACAGCATAGGGCCTTGCGCCGGCCACAACGCCCGCAAGGGATTCAACCACAATAACATTGTCCGAACGGAGAACCGTTCTACCCCAAAAGGAGGTGCATCCATGACGGATGAATCCGCCACAACAGCCGTAGAGCAGCCTCAAGCATCCCTTGCGGAGCAGCCGCAGAAAGATGCCGACCCACCCAAACACCGCCGAAAACGCTGGCCCTGGGTGCTCGGCGGGCTCGGCGTGCTGATCGGACTCTTTCTCTTCTTCATCGGCTCGGTCACCCTGCTGGATTACACGGAATCCACGCCCTTCTGCTCCCTCTGCCACGTGATGTACCCCGAGCGAACGGCCTATGACAACTCGCCCCACTCGCGCGTCGAGTGCGGCACCTGTCACATCGGCCCCGGCGTGATTCCGGCGATCCAGGGCAAGCTGGCGGCCGTTCGTTATCTCTGGGTCTACCCGCTCAATCTGTACGAACGGCCCATTCCGTCACCGATCAAGAGCCTGCGGCCCACCACGATTGTGTGTGAGCAGTGCCATTGGCCGCAGAAGTTCTACGCAGAACGCCTGAAAATCATTCCCACGTACGCGCAGGATGAGCAAAACAGCCTGACGCAAACCGAGTTGCTGTTGAAGACCGGGGGCGGTGCGCAGAACGCCGGGCTGGGCCGCGGCATTCACTGGCACATCGAGCACCCGGTCTACTACATCGCCACCGACGAGAAGCGCCAGAATATCCCGTGGGTCCAGGCCGAGTACAGTGGCACGGTCACGGAATATATCTCGACAGACAGCACGTTGACCGCAGAAGATATCGCGAAGGCGGAGAAACGCAAAATGGATTGCGTGGACTGCCACAACCGCGCCACGCACATCTTCCGCAACCCGGACACCGCGCTCGATGAGGCGCTGGCGAACGGCAGCATCCCGGCCGACTTGCCCTTCATCAAGCAATTCGGTGCCGAAGTGCTGACCAAGCCATACGCAAGTGAAGCCGAGGCAGCGGCCGCGATTGCCGGTGTGGCCGACCTTTACAAGAGCCAACATGCCGACGTCTACTCGGCCCGCCAGGCAGATGTCGAGAGGGCGGTGGCCGGCCTCCAGGAGATCTTCGACAAAAACGTCTTCCCGTTCATGAATGTCACTTGGGAGTCGCACCCCAGCAACATCGGCCACCAGGACTCCCCTGGCTGCTTCCGCTGCCACGACGGGAAGCACCTGACCAGCAACAACCAAGCGATCCGCCTGGAGTGCAACATCTGCCACAGCATCCCGCAGGTGGCCGATCCAGGCAAGCCGCTGCCGGCCATTTCATTGCCAAGCGCCGCCGAGCCCGAGACACACCGCAGCACCACGTGGCTGGCGGAACACCGCTACAAGTTCGACGCGAGCTGCGAAAGCTGCCACACCGTTGATAACCCGGGGGGAAACGACAACAGCAGCTTCTGCTCGAACAGTGCCTGCCATGCGACCGAATGGAAGTACGTCGGCCTGAATGCCGCTAAGGTGCGCGAGCTGTCGGTGCCGCCGGCCGTACCGTCGAAGGGTGGACCGAACCCCGTGCCCCACCCGATCAGTGCGACGACGGACTGCAAGATCTGCCACGGGCCGGGCAAGGTCAAGCCCTACCCCGATAACCACAGCGCCTTCACGACCGATATGTGCGTCAGTTGCCACCAGGCGACGTTGAAAGAGGGGATGGCCGCCCCCGGCGCCGCGCCGGCCATTCCACATCTGCTGGAAGGAATGGGCGAGTGCAAGACCTGCCACGCGGCGGGCGGCATCAAGCCGTGGCCGGCAAACCACGCGGCCTTCACGCCCGACCTTTGCACCAGTTGCCACAAGACAGGCCAACCCGGCGTTGCACCGGGCGCCGCGCCGGCCATCCCGCACGTGACGGAAGGCGGCATGGCTGAGTGCACGAACTGCCACGGGCCGGATGGCATCAAGCCGTTCCCCGCCAACCATGCGAACTTTAAGCCCACCATCTGCGGCAACTGCCATACGTCCGCGCAGACCAGCGCGGCGCCGACAGCGACGCCCAGTGAGGGCTCGGACGACAAATCCGCCGGGCCCGGCGCCATCCCGCACGATCTGGCCGGACGAGAGGACTGTCTGATGTGCCACAACCCGAACGGCGGCATCAAACCGGCGCCCGCCGATCATGTCGGGCGCACGTCCGACCAGTGCCAGTCATGCCATAAGCCGGCGCTGTAAGCCTCGCCATGTCCATGACAAGCGCCCGGCATCGTCGAGATGCCGGGCGCTTGTCGCGAACACCACAAGGGGCCAGGAAATCACGCCCGCGCCCCCGAACACCGCTACAGGTGCTCCACCGTCACGATCTTATTCAGGGCGTTCAGCCGCGCAATCAGCGCGTCCAGGTAAATCTCCCGCATCGGCATCCCGCGCACGACATCGGCGAGCTGCTGCGGATTAATGGCGTCACCGACGATGAAGTGAATATGGTCTGCGTTGAGCAGCAGCCGCGCCAGTTGGGTGGCGGCATCCTGGTCGGGCGGCAGGTCACGGATGCTCTGAACATTCTTCAGGCGGTCTACGGCGGCGCTGAGCGTCAGGATCCCCTCCGTGACCAGATCAACACCCGCCAGGAGCCCCATCGGCGGCAGCTTCGGCCCCTTGACCCCGCCACTGCCTGGCCGGCCGGGCTGCCATGCCACCTTCAACTCCTGCCCCAACACGCGTGCGGCCATCTGTGCGGTGGTTCCGCCGCAGATGGCTTTGGCCCCGGCGGCCGACATCAACTGCGCCACTGCCTGGCTATCCAGCGTGGCGTCGGACGGTGGGCCGGTCAGCACGGTCAGATCGCGCCGGGTGCGCACCCGCATCGCCACGGCGGTCGCATCATCCCCCGGCTTGCCGTCGGAGAGCTTTTGACAGGTGCGGCGCAGCCCGGACACCAATTCGTTGGCGTCGCCGCGGGTGGCGGCCCACCGCTCGACCGCGGTTGCGATGTTCCTCCAGCCCCAGCCCATGCGGAAAAGACCGCCGACGCCGGCATGCAGATAGCCGTCGCTGACCATCACCAGGATGTCGTCGAGCTCAACGGTGAAGTGGCCTTCGCGAATCTTGCGATCCGCGATGACCCGCTCTTCCAGCGGCAAGGTGACCGCCTGACCGCCGCGCACGAGGATCAGCGGCGGGCTGTCGTACTCGGCCAGATACACCTCGCGCCCATGGTGAATTCGCAGGACGGCGAAAGTGGCATACGCGAGGTGCCGCACCTGGCATTCCGGCAGCGTCTCCACCAGGGTCTCCACCACCTCGTCAATGCTGGCGCCGCGCTCGAGCATGTCCACAGCGATCTCGGCGGTCAGCGTGGCCAGGATGTTGGCCTTGACGCCGCTGCCCAAGCCATCGGAAAGCGCGACCACCAGGTCGTCGGGTGTGGTGACGATCTTGACCCAGTCACCGCACAGTTCTTCGCCGTGCTTGCAAAGGCTGTCCCAGGCGATCTCAACAATTTGGCTCATGAGTTACATCCGCGCCGGCCGCTCGGATTTGGTGTCCGACCCTTCCCCCGCGGTCAGAAGCCGGGTTAGCTGCGAAAGGACGACTTTGGTCTCGGCGGTCGTCTCGCCCAGCAGGCCGGCAATCTCATGGGCCACACGCATCTGCTTGTTGATGACCTCTTGCGTGCGGCGCACGGTCTCGCTGCGGATCAGCTCAAGCTCCTGCGCTTCCTGTTCGCGTGCGGTCACGTCGCGCAAGATGGCCACCATCAGATTGCGATCCTCCTGGTCACGCGCCGCAGGCCCAAGCACGGGCACCACCGTCTGCTCGATGACGATCTCGCGCTTGCTGTTGCCCACCCAGGGGAGACGGACGACCCTGTTCAACACCGATTGGCCCATATCGCGCACGGTGACGAAGTCGCCCACATTCGGCAGCAGGTTGCGTAGTGGCTTACCGCGGGCGTAGGCCCGGCTGCATCCGAACATCTCCTCGGCCGAGCGCGACAGGTCTTGCACCAAGAGGTCGCCATCAACGACCAGGATCGCATTCGGCGCTACATCCATCACCACCGTGTGGAGCGATTCAGCGCGGGCGCGCATGTACGGCATGCACATCGTTGCCTCGGCCATGCCGCGCAGGGTCGCGATGGCCTTCTCCCGGCAGGTGGCGTAGCCGCAGCTTCCACAGTTGAGCTCGTCTTCGGGCAGATACTTGCCTACCCGGTGCAGCGCGGCGCTGATCTCGGCGGCGCTGAACTGCGGCTCAGGGATGCTCCGATCCCCATAGGTGCGCGCCAGATCGGGCCACTCCGCCCTGGGCGGCGGCGCCTGCTGCCCGCGCCGTTCGGCGTAGTGTTGGACGCGTTGGCGGGACAGGGCGATGCTCCCGCGGCCCTCCAAAGCCGGGCCGTTGATGCAGCCACCAGTGCACGCCATCAGCTCGACCAGTGCGGTCTGCCAGCCGCCGCTGCGAATTCCTTCGAGAACATTGCGGCAAAGATCCATGCCCGAACCGACAAAAACGGAATGGGCGAGCAGGTCAGTTTCGAGCCGCGCCGTGCCCAGCAGCCCGCCTTCCAGGGGGAAGAGCCGCGCCGCTGTGCCCGCGGGAGCGTGATCGGCGGGTGTGATGGCCGACGGAGCAGCCGTTGCTGCAGGCGACGCCAACTCTTCGCCGCCCAACGTCACCCCGGCCTCGGCCATCCAGCGGGCCAACTCGTCGTAGGTCAACGCCGCGTCAATGGCGCCAGCCACGGCCGTATCCGTTGCCTCCCCCTTCTTGGCGATGCATGGGCCAATGAAGACAATTACCGCCTCCTCACCATAGCGGTCACGCAAATAACGGCCGTGCGCGATCATCGGTGAAACCTGGGGGGCCAGGTGCGGGATCAGGTCGGGGTAGTACTGCTCCACCAGGTTGATGACGACCGGGCATGAAGAGGAGATGATCGGCCAGCGCTCCGGGTGGGCGTGGGCATAGTCGCCATGGTCGAGTCCGACCATGGCCGCGCCGACGGCTGTCTCGTCTGCGGCAGCGAAGCCCAGGGCCGCGAGAGCGGCGGCGATCGGCTCGAACGACAGCAGCCCGCGGTCCGGCGCGCCGTTGACCGGAAAGTAAGCTGCCACTGACGGTGCAACCGTCGCGATCACGGTGCGCCCGGCCGCCAACGCTGCCTTCACCGCGGGCAGATCGTCGCGCGTCACCTTGGCGCGCTGCGGGCAGGCGCTCACACACGCCCCGCAGGCGATGCAAAGTTCAGGCGCCACCTCAGCCTGGCCGGATGCCACGCGCACCGCCTTGACCGGACAAACGCGCACGCAACGGTAGCAATCGCGGCAGCGAGCCGGATTGGTGCTGACGACGCCGACCGGCCGGCCGTTAGGAGAAATCACCTGCATTCCTGATCCTCACTTCAAATGCTCATCCAAAGCTCATGCGACCGCTTCCGCTTGAACCAGCGGCATGACCTGCTGCTCAAAGAACGACGCAGCGCTTGCGGCAGCGACACCGGCGAACACGCGATCGCCCACGCGCACCGAGATCCCCATCGAACACTGCTCCATGCAGAACGCGCCGGTCAACTCGACGCGCGCGTTCAGACCTCGCTCGCGGATCAACCGTTCGAACGTTTCCGCCAGCACTTCTGAGCCGCGCACATAACAGGAACTCCCGACGCAAATCATCAGCGGCACCATGCCCGCTCCTCCGCCCCTTATCAAGCTGATTTTCTATCCGAAATACATTTTACTCGCATTTGCCTTTAAACCCAAACAAGTGACCCATAGAACAAATACTTAACGAACAGACAGCCGGCGCGAGGCCTATGGGGCAGATTACGCCGCTTGTGTTAGTTTTTGACTTGTGCGCATCTTGCATATAATTAGACACAATTCAGCCATCGCCCATTTCGTCAGACATTCCAAACGCAGCCGGCGTGTGTCGGCTTCGCAGTCACCAGGAGGACATCATGAGCAGTGCAGGGGACCAAGAGATCTACAGACCTTCGCCCGATATTGTCGCCAACGCGAATGCCGGAAGTTATGAGACGCTTGCCAGCCGGGCAGCTGAAGATCTGCCCGGCTTCTGGGCCGAGCAGGCCGAGCAGTTCGAATGGTTTCAGCGCTGGGACAAAGTGCTGGACGACACGAACGCGCCGTTCTACCAGTGGTTCGTCGGCGGCAAGACCAACATCGTCTACAACTGCTTGGACCGCCACGTGGCCACCTGGCGGCGCAACAAGCTGGCACTGATCTGGGAAGGAGAGAACGGCGAGGTGCGCACCTTCTCCTACCACGCGCTCAACCGCGAGGTGTGCAGGTTCGCCAACGTCCTCCGCAGTATGGGGGTGAAAAAGGGCGACCGCGTCACCATCTACATGGGCCGCGTGCCCGAGCTGCCCATCGCCATGCTGGCGTGTGCCAAGATCGGCGCGATCCATTCGGTGGTCTACGGCGGCTTCTCGGTCGAGGCGCTGCACGGCCGCATCGAGGACAGCCAGTCGAACGTGGCGATCACCTGCGACGGCGGCTACATGAACGGCAAGGTTGTGGAGCTGAAGCGCATCCTGGACGAGGCGATCAAACGCGCCGGGTCGGTGGAGCACGTGATCGTCTTCAAGCGCACCGGCCACGACGTGCCAATGGAACAAGGCCGCGACTACTGGTGGCACGAGCTGATGGGGCTGCCGATCGCCCGCACGGCCGCGGGCGGCAACCGCTGTGACACCGAGGTGATGGATGCCGAAGACCCGCTCTTCATGCTCTACACTTCCGGCACCACCGGCAAGCCCAAGGCGATCCTCCACACCCACGGCGGCTACATGGTGGGCGTGGCGACCACGCTCAAGTGGGTGTTCGACCTGAAGGAAGATGACCGCTATTGGTGTGCGGCCGATCCGGGCTGGATCACCGGCCACTCGTACATCGTCTACGGGCCGCTGCTGCTGGGCGCCACCAGCTTCATGTACGAGGGCGCGCCCACCTTCCCCTACCCCAATCGCTGGTGGAGCCTGGTGGAGAAGTACGGGATCAATGTGCTCTACACCGCGCCGACGGCGCTCCGCGGGCTGATGCGCTTCGGCGAGGCGTGGCCCAACCGGCACGACCTGTCGTCGCTGCGGCTATTGGGCAGCGTGGGCGAGCCGATCAATCCGGAGGCGTGGCGCTGGTACCACCGCGTCATCGGCAAGGAACGCTGCCCGATCATGGACACCTGGTGGCAGACTGAGACCGGCATGTTCATGATCACGCCGCTGCCGGTGGTGGATCTCAAGCCGGGCAGCGCGACGCGGCCGTTCCCCGGCGTCGAAGCCGACATCCTGGATGACGCCGGCAACCCGGTCGGCCCCGGCGAGGAAGGCTACCTGGTGCTGAAAAAACCGTGGCCGGCCATGCTGCGCACGATCTATCACGACCCCGACCGCTACGTGACACAGTATTGGACCAAATATCCCGGCAAATACTTCACCGGCGACAGCGCGCGGCGCGACGCGGACGGCTACTTCTGGATCATCGGCCGCGTGGACGACGTGATTAAGGTCTCCGGCTATCGTCTGGGCACCGCAGAGATCGAAAGCGCGCTGGTGAGCCATCCGGCGGTCGCCGAGGCCGCGGCCATCGGCCTGCCGCACGAGATCAAGGGCAACGCGATCCACGCCTACGTGATTCTGCGCGCCGGGCACGAGCCGAGCGATGCCCTGCTGGAGGAGCTGAAGGCGCACGTGGGGCACGAGCTCGGCCCCATCGCGCGGCCGGAGAAGATCACCTTCGTGCCGCAATTGCCCAAGACCCGCAGCGGCAAGATCATGCGCCGCGTGCTGCGCGCCCGGGCGCTGGGGCTACCCGAAGGGGATGTGACGACGCTGGAAGAGTGATGCGCGTGGTGCGTGGTGCGCGAAATGCCGGGCGTCCGCTGGATGTCCGGCATTTTTCCATTTGGGTGTCGTCGAAGTTAGTGACAAACGCCCTTTTCATTTATCATTATCAATATGCGTTATTTAGCGGTCGCCACTTTTCTCGGAGGGGTATCTTGAGACTAATCTTGCCCCAAACACCCGCCCTTGCGGCGGCGAGCTCGCAAGCCGTCGCGGTGGGCATCTATCTGCTCCTGGGCCTGATCATCGCGCTGCTGGCACGGCCGGCCGCCCGGCTGCTGCTCAGACTCGGCCGGCTCGGGCCGGCGGGCTGGCGTCCCACGGCCGAGCGGCTGCGCACCCTCGAAGGACTGATCGCCAGTCTCATCAGCGTCGTGGCGGTCGTGCTGGCAGTCGTGGCCTCGCTCTCTCGGTTTGTCAGCTCCGAGACGCTGATCTGGATCATAGGCCTGTTCAGCGCGGCGTTCGGGTTGGGCGCGCGGAGCGTCGTGGCCGACATCCTGGCAGGCAGCGGTTACATCCTTCACGACACCTTTGCGATCGGGGAAAAGGTCGAGTTGTACATGGGCGTGACCCATGTCGAGGGGATCGTCGAGGCGGTGAACGTCCGCAACACGCTGGTGCGTGCGCCGACCGGCGAGCTGTTCACCGTGCCCAACGGCGAAATCATCGTGGTGCGCAACTTTACGCGCTCCCCCCTGTCCGCAGCCAAGATCAAGCTAAACGTGCCCTCCATGGACCTGGCGCGCACGCTGGCCCTGCTGGAGGCGTTAGGCCGAGAGGCGATTGATCTGCTGCCCGAGCTCCGGGAACCGTGGCAGATCATCTCAACCGCGGACACCATGGGCGCATGCACAGAGGTCACGGTGCTGGCCACCAGCGCGTTCGGCCAGGCTGCCACGCTCCGGCTGCGGCTGATCGCGCTGATTTACGGCCGCCTGGCTGCGGCGGGCATCACCCTGCAGGCGTGCTGAAGCCGTAGCCGACGCCCGTCAGTTGCTCCGAGATCGCCCACAGCCGGGCTGCCGCCGCCCGATCGTGCGACCGCGCGTTGGAAGCCACCTTTTTGGGAAAACCGCTCTGCCCCAGCAAGCCATCTGGGCCGAGGTAATCGCCGCCGCGCACGTCGGGCGACGTCGCCGCGTAGAGCATCGGCAGCGCGCCCATCGCCGCGCTTTGCGCAAGGACGCGGTTGGCGGCGGGCATGATCCTCGCCCAAAGCCGCGCGCCCTCCATCTCGGGGCCGACGGCTTGCAGGTTGGTGGCCGCATAGCCCGGATGTGCGGCCACGCTGATCGCCGCGCTGCCGGCCGCGGCCAGCCGGCGCTGCAGCTCGTAAGCGAAGAGCAGGTTCGCCAGCTTGCTCTGGGCGTACGCCGTCCACTTGCCGTACGACCGTTCGCCCTGCAAGTCCTCAAAATTCATCTTGCCGAACAGGTGCATGCCGCTGCTCATCGTCGCCACGCGGCCGGCCGGCGCCCGCAAGAGCAGCGGCAGCAGCAGCCCGGTCAACGCGAAATGGCCCAGGTGGTTGGTGCCGAACTGCATCTCGAAGCCATCGGCAGTTGTGCGCCGCGGGATCGCCATTACGCCTGCGTTGTTGATCAGGATGTCGAGGCGATCATAGGCGCGGGCGAAGTCTGCGGCAAAGCCGCGGACCGACGCCAGGCTGGCAAGATCGAGCGGTCGCAGCTCCAGGTCGGCTCCCGGCACGCCGCGGCGGATCGCCTCAGCGGCCCGGTCGCCCTTGCGCATATCGCGCACCGCCAGCACCACGCGGGCGCCCCGGCTCGCCAGCACGGTCGCCTCTTCAAAACCTAAGCCGCTGTTCGCACCGGTGATCACGACCAGTTTGCCGGCCTGGTCGGGGATCTGCTGCGCCAACCAATGATCATAGTTGCTCATCTGTTTCTTCTCTCCTATCGCTTCGCGTTTCGGGCTAGTACCTCGCCACCCAGAATTTGAAAGGTCGTAGTGGCGACTTCAGTCGCTGTTTGGTTGGCGACGAACGACTGAAGTCCCACGGGATGCTTCGCGATCGTTACTACGATCCATCAACAACGTGGCGAGGTACTGGGTTGAGTCTGCCCGCCGGACAAGCATTCTACACGGACTCGCGCCAGCGGCCTATAAGTGCACTTGCAGTTCGATGCCCGGCGTGAAACCCCCGCCAAGGGATTTGCGTAGACAGGAGTGACCGCGTGCATGAGCCGGAGTGCGTGCTCCCAGGCGCCTGGCACGCATCTTTGCCGGAATATCGGCGTACCTGGAGGATGCTATGACCCACTTTCTGCTTACCTGGGCGATCACCGCGGTGAGCCTGCTCATCATCTCGGCGCTGCGGCTGGGCATCGAGATCAAAGGCATCGGCACGGCGCTTGTAGCCGCGCTGGTGCTCGGCGTGCTGAACGCCGTCGTGCGCCCGATCCTGGGCTTCCTGTCGTTTCCGATCACCGTCCTGACGCTGGGGCTGTTCTCCCTCGTCCTGAACGCGCTGATGATCATGCTGATGGCCGCGCTGGTGGACGGCGTGCGGCTGCACAATGGCTTCTGGGGCGCGCTGATCGGCTCGATCGTGCTGAGCATCCTCAACGCGATCATTTTCGCCATCGTCAAGTAGCGCGACCATGAAGAGCTACCGTCAGGAACTCTGGTTCAACCTCCCTGGTCGCCGCGGCCTCGTCAACATCACCCCGCAGGTGGAGGCCGCGCTGGCTGAAAGCGGCGTCCAGGAGGGCCTCTGCCTGGTCAACGCGATGCACATCACCGCGTCCGTGTTCATCAACGACGACGAGGGCGGCTTGCACCATGATTACGAAGTCTGGCTGGAGAAGCTCGCCCCCCACGAGCCGGTGAGCGGCTACTGGCACAATCGCACCGGCGAGGACAACGCCGATGCGCACATGAAGCGCCAGGTGATGGGCCGCGAGGTGATGGTGGCGATCACCGGCGGCCGGCTCGATTTCGGGCCGTGGGAACAGATTTTTTACGGCGAGTTCGACGGTGGCCGGCCGAAGCGGGTGTTGGTGAAGATTATCGGGGAATGATGGGGACGGAGGAGCCGGGGAGCGGAGGGGTGAAGGAGCCACGCGCCCGGCGACCTTTTGGTCGCCGGGCGCGTGCGCGTTTAGAGCTTAATCACGCCCAGGCCGTTCAGCAGGACGATGAAGACCAGCACCGGCGTCACGAACTTGACGAGACCGATGAAGAGGCGCACCACGCGCACGTTGGTGAGCGCGCCGCGGTTCGTCAGCTCGCTGCGCATCTCGGCCGCGCCCCAGCGCCAGCCCGCGAACAGGCAGATGAAGAGCCCGCCCACCGGCAGCAGCACGTTCGAGCTGGCGAAGTCGAACAGGTCAAAGAAGGTCTTACCGAAGAGCTTGGTGTCGGCCAGCAGGCTGTTGGATAACGCCGCGGCCGAGCCGACGAGGGCCAGCAGAAGGCTGGTGGCGATCGTGGCAAGCTTGCGCGACCAGCCCAACTGCTCATTCAAGAAGGCGACCGGCACCTCCAGCAGCGAGAGCATCGCGCCGGTGGCCGCGATCGCAGCCAGAATGAAGAAGATCACCATGAAGACACCGCCCAACGGCATCGAGTTGAAGACCGCCGGGATCGTGATGAACAACAGCGACGGGCCGGCGTCGGGCTTGAAGCCGAACGCGAAGACCGCGGGGAAGATGGCGACGCCCGCCAGGATCGAGACGAGCACGTCGCCCAACATGACGCGGATCGCGGTGCCGGGGATGTCTTGATCCTCGCGGAAGTAGCTGCCGTAGGTCGTCATCGTGCCCATGCCCACCGAAAGCTTGAAGAACGACAGCCCCATCGCGGCCAGCACGGTCGCCCAGGTGACCTTCGTGAAGTCCGGCTTGAACAGGAACGCCAGCCCCTGGCCCGCGCCCGGCAGCGTCAGGCTGCGCACAATGACAATCAAGAGCAGGACAAAGAGGGCCGGCATCAGCCGCTTGGTGACCCGCTCGATGCCCTTAGACACACCGGCGATGATGATCACACTGATAAACGCCAGCACGATCCACTGCCAGACCAGCGACTGCACCGGGCTGGTGATCAGGCCCGTGAACGCTGCTGCGGTGACCTTGGGATCAGTGGAGGCCAGCCCGCCGATCGCCGCCTTGAAGATGTAGGCGAAGACCCAGGCCGCCACTTCGGTGTAGAACGCCAGAATCAGGAACGCGGCCAGCACACCCGCCGCGCCGATCAGCCACCAGGGCTGTGTCGGCGCCAGCTTGCGGAACGATGTAATGGCGTTGGCCCTGGCGCGGCGGCCGATCGCCAGCTCGGAGATCATCACCGGCAGGCCGACGATCAACGTGCAGACGACGTACAGGATCAAGAAGGCCGCGCCGCCGTTCGTGCCGGTGAGCGACGGGAACTTCCAGATGTTGCCCAGGCCGATGGCCGAGCCAAGGGTCGCGGCGATGACGCCGAGCCCAGTGGTGAAACCATCGCGGGGCTTGAGCGAAGAGGACGATTTCACAGCAAAATCCCTTCCTATGGATGGAGATCGGGCGCACCCCGCCCGCAAAAAAGACCCGGAGGCCGTCTGCGCCAGAGCGAGACGTGTCGCCGGGTCTGGGTGCCGAACTTGAAAGCCAGAGTTGCCTCAGGCTTGCTCTAGCGGACGCCATCCTAGCGTAAATACACCGAGCTGTCAAACCATTGGTGACCGAGGTCAGAGCCAAGAAACCGGCGGCGGCGATGTCGGTCTCCGCCGACAGACGAGCGTTCGCGCACAGCCAGACTGAACCACGGTTACGCCAATAGCTCGTACCCGCCGTCCATGACGATCGTTTGGCCCACGATCATGCGGGCGTCGTCGGTGCAGAGCCAGGCGACCAGTTTGGCGACCTCCTCCGGGGTGACGAAGCGGCCGGCCGGCGTGCGGCGCAGCCCTTCCGCCAGGATCGCGTCCCGGCTGGGGAAGAAGGCCAGCGCCTCGGTCTCCACCACGCCGGGGCTGACCGCGTTGCAGACGATGCCGTGCGGGGCCAGCTCGACGGCCAGGTAGCGGATCAGCGCCTCGATGGCAGCTTTGCTCACCCCCACCAGGCTGTACTCCGGGAGCACGCGGCGCGCGCCGAAGCTGGTGATGCCGATGATGCGGCCCCAGCTGGCCTGCATCATGTAGCCGGCCGCGGCCTGCGCGCCGAACAGGATCGAGCGGGTGTTGATGTTGAGCGTCCAGTCCCACCCCTTCAGCTCCTGCTCGATGACCGGCTTGAGCACCCCCGACGCCGCGTTGCCGACGAAGATGTCCACCCCACCGAACGCCTCGGCCGTCGCGTGGACCAGCCGCTGCACCCCTGCGATCTCGCCCACGTGCGCTTTGACGACAGTCGCCCGGCTGCCGAGCGCCTCGATCTCGGCCGCGGTTTGTTCGGCCTGCGCCCGGTGGCGGAAGTAGTTGACACCGATGTTCGCGCCGTGACTCGCCAGCTCCAGCGCGATGGCCCGGCCGATCCCACGGCCGCTGCCGGTGATGACCGCGGTTTTGCCGCGGAGAGTGTCGTAAGGGGTCATGGTTGCTCCGTGATGGCAGGTTGGTAGACTGGTGGATTGGTAGACTGGTGAATTAGTCTTTTGCGCCCAATTTACCAATTACCAATTTGCCAATTTACCGACGTACCGATTACCCCACCACCGCCTCGCCGCCATCCACGAAGATCACCGAGCCGCTGACGAACTTCACGTCCGGCTGGCTGAGCGCGACGATAGTCGCAGCGACGTCTTCGGGCGTGGTCATGCGGCCGGCGGGGTTGCGGCGCAGGGTGGCTTCAATCATCTTCTCGTTGCCGGGGATTTTGCGCAGCGCGGCCGTGTCGGTGACGCCGGCGTTGATGCAGTTGACCAGCACGCCGCGCGGCCCGAGCTCGAAGGCCAGCTGCCGCGTGTGCGATTCCAGCGCGGCCTTCGCGGCGGACACCGCGCCGTAATTCGGCACCACGCGCTGGCTGCCCTCGCTGGTCATGCTGAAGACCCGGCTGCCCCGGCCCAACAGCCCGCGGCGGACAAGATCCTGCGTCCAGTAGACCAGGCTGTGCGCCATGGCGTTCGAGGTCATCTCCATCTGGGCCTGGTCAATGGCATCCTCGGCCGCGTCCGCGATGAACGGCTTGAGCGTGCCAAACGCCAGCGAGTGCATGAAGACATGCACAGTTTCGCCCGGCGCGAGCGCGGCGGCCAGGCCATCCAGCACTTTCGCCCGTTTTTCGGGATCGGCCGCGTTGGTGTTGAAGAAGAGCGCCTGGGCGCCCAGCGCCTCGATGTCCGCGATGGTTTGCTTGGCGATGGGCAGCGTCCCGCGCAGGTCCAGATGGACGCCCGCGATGTTCATACCGGCCGCGGCCAGCGCCTTGCCGGTCGCCGCGCCGAACCCGGACGATGCGCCGAGGATCAGAGCCCAGCGGCCCTGGAGGGGTTTATCGGACATGATGACTCCCTTCGCGATAGAGATCATGGATAGAGATCGGAGATAGAGACAGACGTCAGATATCGCTCCGAACAGCAGGTTTAAACCGGAAAAGCAGCACCCGTCGCGTCCGTTTTCCGGCGCATTTTCTCTATCTCCCGTCCCTAGTTTCCAACCAACGCGCGCAGGAAGAAGATCAGGTTCGCCGGCCGCTCGGCCAGGCGGCGCATGTAGTACGGGTACCAGTGCGTGCCGTAGGGAACGTAGACGCGCATCCGATAGCCCTGCCGCGCCAGCTTATTCTGGAGCTCGCGGCGGATGCCGTAGAGCATCTGGAACTCGTAGGCAGTCGGCGGAATGTCGTGCTGGTAGGCGTAGGCGCGCACGAAGTTGATCACTTCCTCATCGTGGGAGGCGACCGCCGGATACGCGCCCCGGGCTTGCGCTTCAGGAGTCAGGCAGGTGCGCGCCAGCTCGACGAGCGACTGCGTCACGCGCGGCCGCTCGCGGTAAGCGATGGTCGCCGGCTCATCATAGGCGCCCTTGCACAGCCGGAAATGCCCCATCCCATCGGCAATCAGCCCTTCCACATCGGCCTGGCTGCGGTGCAGATACGCCTGGATGACAATGCCGACGTTGCCATAGTGCCCGCGCAGCCGCCGATAAAGCCCGATGGTGCGCTCGGTGTAGGGCGAGCCTTCCATGTCAATCCGAACGAAGTTGCCCAACTCTGCCGCGCGGCGCAGGATGCGGCTGACGTTGTCGAAGCAGAAATCGTCCCCCAGGTCAAGGCCCATCTGGGTCAGCTTGACCGACACGTTGGAATCGGCTTGGGCGGCAGAGAGCGCGTCCAGGGCCACCAGGTATTCGTCGGCGGCGGCGATCGCCTCTGCCTCACTGGCGACATTCTCGCCCAAGTGATCGAGGGTGGCTAAGATGCCCTGGGCGTTGAGCTGCTTGACCACGGCGATGGCGTCATCCAAGGTTTCCCCCGGGACAAAGCGTCGCGCCATCTGCCGGGAGACGGGGATGCGCACGATGAGATCTTGCAGCGTCTTGTTCTTGGAGAGGGCAATGAGCGTTGTTCGCATGATGGACATTGGGCACTTCCTTCCCTTCAGCGTTGCTAACTTTTCCGAGAAGTTAGCAACGCTGAACAATCAAACCTCCAGCACCAGCGGCAGGATCAGCGGCCGGCGGCCGGTGCGGTTGTAACAATACTGGCTCAACACATCCTTAATCTTGTTGCGCGCGGAGGACGCGGCGCCGGGCATCCGCAGCACCTGCCACATCCGCTCCTTGGCGCCTTCGATCAGATCGTCCGATTCGGCCACATAGACGAAGCCGCGGGTGAGGATCTCCGGGTCGGTCTCCACCTCGCCGGTGGCGCGGTTGATGGTGACGATCGCCACCAGGAAGCCGTCGCGGGCCAGGTGCTTCCGGTCGCGCAGCACCGCCTCGCCGATCTCGCCCACGCTCAGGCCGTCCACGAGCACGGGCCCGCCGTTGACCTCCTCGCCCAGGCGCATTCGGTCCGGGAGCACCTCAACGACCTGGCCGCTCTCGACGATCTGGATGTTCGCGTCCGGGATGCCCATCTCGCGGGCAAGCCGGGAATGCAGCACAAGGTGGCGGTATTCCCCATGCATAGGAATGAAGAACTTGGGCCGGGTCAGGGAGAGCATCTGCTTCAGGTCTTCGCGACTGCCGTGGCCCGAGACGTGGACATCACACAGGTCGGAGTAGATCACATCCGCGCCCAGGCGGAACAAATCGTCAATGATGTGATTGACCAGCTCCTCGTTGCCCGGGATCGGCGTGGCCGAGAGCACCACGGTGTCGCCGGGCACGATCTCAAGCTGCGCGTGCTCCCCCGAGGCAAGTCGCGCCAGCACCGCACTCGGCTCGCCCTGGCTGCCGGTGCAGACGATGACGACTTCCTCAGGCGGCCGGTTGTTCATCTCCGAGGTGCTCAGCAGCTCATCGAACGCGACGTCCAGGTAGCCCAAATTAATCGCCATGCGGACGTTGTTAACCATGCTGCGGCCCACCACGCCCACGCGCCGGCCGTGGAGCCGGGCGATGTTGATCACCTGCTGGATGCGCGAGATGTTTGAGGCAAAAGTGGCAATGATGACCCGGCCCGGCGCGCCGGACATGATCTCTTCCAGGACGCCGTTGATCGCCTGCTCGGACGGGGTGAACCCGTTGGTGTCCGCATTGGTCGAGTCGGACATCAGCAGCAGCACGCCGCGGTCGCCGACGGCGCGCAGCTTGCCCACTTCGGTCAGCCTGCCGTCCACCGGCTGCTGGTCGAACTTGAAATCGGTGACGTGCACCACGGTTCCGACCGGCGTATGCACCACAATCCCCACCGAGTCGGGGATGCTGTGGCAGACATGGACAAACTCCACAGTGAAACAACCCAGGGTTAGCACATCGTCGGTGGTAATGGTGTGCAGCTCGCTGTCGGCCAGCAGGCCGGCCTCCTTGAGTTTGAGCTCCGCCAAGCCGCGCGTGAGCGCCGTCGCATAAACCGGCACATCCAGATATTTGCACAGATACGGCAGCGCGCCGATGTGATCTTCGTGGCCGTGGGTCAGCACGACCGCCTGCACCCGGTCGGCGCGGTCGGTCAAGTAGGTGATATCGGGATAAACCAGGTCAATGCCCAGCATATCGCTTTCGGGGAACATGAGCCCGGCATCAATCACCAGGATGTCCTGGTCATACTCCAGGGCCAACAGATTCTTGCCGATTTCGCCGAAGCCGCCGAGCGGGATGATGCGGAGTGGTAGGTCGGACAACGGGGCCTCCGTGACGATTACGAGTGAACAGTAACGAGTAATCAGCGATGCGCACATGACTCGCTACTCGTTCATCGTTACTCGCTACCTATGAGAATGTCATTCACCAAAACAACGCGCCATCCGGGCCAACGCATCCGCGCGCGCCGCGGCCAGACGGGCCTGCACGGCCGGATCATGCAGCGCCGGGGTGGTCATGATGATACCGTCCTCACCGTCGCGATAATACCTCTTGCGAACGCCTGTGGCTTCATAGCCCAGCTTTTGATACAACTGCCGGGCCGCCCGGTTGCTTGCCCGCACCTCGAGCGTGGAGCATGTCGCGCCGCGCGCGATCGCCGCATCGAGCAGCCCCAGCATGAGCCACTCCCCCAGCCCGCATCCGCGATAATCCGGGTGCGATGCGATCGTGGCGATGTGCGCTTCTTCCATCAAGAGCCAAAAACCGCCGTATGCGAGGATGACTGATGGACGATAGACGATGGACGATAGGCCATGAATCGCCGACGCCGCCTCTGAGGGGACATCGCCAACGGGGGCCTGTGGTCCATCCTCTATCGTCCGCCGCAGCGTCAGGTACGTCGCCAGCTCATTCTGCGTCAGATCGTTGGTGTACATCCGCCGCGTCCAGGCATCAGTGAAAGACTGGCGTTCGATTACCATGATCTCATCGAGATCGTCCGGCGTCATCGGCATAAGCATGGGCAGCGGCATATCAGGCATTTCCTACACTGGCGCGCATGGTCCCTTCCGGCCCCTGGAGGTAAATGGGGCTGAGGGTCGCAGGGTCGTCGGCCTCGCCGCGGTCGAAACGCTGCCATGCCAGCTCGGCCACATAACCGGCCCGACGCCAGCGCAGCGCGGGAGGCAGAACGATCACGCGCGGCCGGCCGGCCGCCTGCGCCAACACTTCCTGGTCAGCGGGGGAGAGCTCGCCCACAAACACGAACGGCCGCGTGACAAAATCCGCCAGTTCCACCAGCGTCGAAAGCTGCGGCGCCTGCTGCGCCCCCCAGCCATCCGGCCCGTGCGCGTAGGGCGCCCAATAGACCCGCCCGCGGCCGGCCTGGAGCACAGCGATCACCGGCGCCGGTTGCGATTGATGCGGATAAGCGGTCGCATCCAACGTCGGAACGCCCACAAGCGTCAGGCGATTCGCCAGGGCAAGCCCTTTCGCCGCAGCCAGCCCAACCCGCAGCCCGGTGAACGAGCCCGGGCCCAGCGCCACGCCTACCGCGGCCAGGTCGGCTGGGTTCAGGCCGGCTTGCCCCACGATCTGCGCCACGGCGGGCATCAGCTCTTCGGTGTGCCGGTTGGCAGAGGACCAGTTGTACTCCGCCACCAGGCCGCGGGCGCCATCATACAGCGCGACGCCGGCTTGTTTGGTCGAAGTGTCAAGAGCAAGCAAGAGGGTCATGTGCTTTCCATCCCGGCAGGCCACGCCGCCACCAACCGCTGCAGCAGCGCCGCGTACCGAGCGCCGTGCGCGATCAGATAAATCCGCCGCCGGTCATCATCCACGTACTCGAAGTGCGCTGCCAGATGATCATCGCCCGGCAACAAGCCCGGGATGCGGTCGGCCCATTCGATCACCACGACGTCGTCGCCCGCAAAGAGGTCATCCAGGCCGATGTCCCACATTTCGACCGGCGCGTTGCTCAGGCGGTAGCAGTCGGCGTGCTGCAAGACCCGGCCACCGGCGCCCACATAGCGGTTGATTAACACGAACGTCGGGCTGGTGACTGGCGCAGTAATGCCCAGCCCGTGCGCCAGGCCCTGGGTAAAGGTTGTCTTGCCCGCGCCCAGATCGCCGGCCAACGCCAGAATCACGCCACCGGGTTCAGCCAACAGCAGGCGCGCCAGTGCGGCGCCAAACGCCCGCGTCTGCTCGGCGCTGCTCGTCTCCAACAGGAAATGACACGGCTTCATAAGTCGGGCCATTATATCGCGAGTCGCCGAAAGCTAGAAACTAGCTGCCGGGGATTCGGGGCTGGGGATCAGGGGTTGGGGTCTCATGTCGGGTTCCCAACTTCCAGCTTCCACTTTCCGATGGTATGATACATTTACGCTGAAAATCAAGGAGTTTGAGGCATGCGCGTACTGGTGCTGTCTGATGTCCATGCGAACCTGGCGGCCCTGGAAGCTGTGCTGGGGGACGCGGCCGCGGTCGGTTTTGAGCAGGTGTGGTGTCTGGGCGACACGATCGGCTATGGGCCGGAGCCCGAAGAATGCGTCGTGCGCATACGCGGGCTCGCCTCGGAGGCGGTGGTCGGCAACCACGATTGGGCCGCAGTCGGCGGCATGGATGTGGCCGATTTCAACCCCGAAGCGCGGCGGGCGGTGCTCTGGACGCAACAGCATCTGAGCCTGGGCAGCGCAGCCTGGCTGCGCCTGCTGCCCAGCGACCCCCTGGTAGTCGGCGACTTCACGCTGACGCACGGCAGCCCGCGCGACCCGGTGTGGGAGTATATCCTGCGGCCCGCCGATGCAAGCGAAAACCTGGCTTTCTTCGAGACCCCGTTTTGCCTGGTCGGACACACGCACGTGCCTGCGCTGTTCATGGCGCGCCAGAACGAACGCAGAATGGAGCGGCTAAGCCCGCTTCCCGGCAAGCCGATTGCCCTGCAGGACTACACCCGCGTGATCTTGAACCCTGGCAGCGTAGGGCAGCCGCGCGACAACGATCCGCGCGCGGCGTATGCGATCCTGGACACGGAGGAGAAGACCTGGCTCGCGCGGCGCGTGGCCTACCCCATCGAGGTGACGCAGGCGCACATGCGCACCGCCGCGCTGCCTGAACGGCTGATTAATCGGCTGGCGTTTGGCTGGTGAAGCGAATCCCACAGGGAGGTTGTGCGCTCAGCGAGTCGGCAAATGACGGGACAGCGGAACCAACCGCGACGCGGTTGCGTCAGATGTGCAACGTAACGGTTCATCAACAGGAGGAGTAACGATGAAAAAACTGACTCTGGGCCTGATTCTGCTCGCTCTCGTCTCGGCTCTCATCGGCTGTGCGGCTCCCGCACGGCAGGCGAACATGGCTGACCAAGGCGTGACCCAGTCTGCCGCGATGCCGGCGGCGCAGCCACCCGCTCAGGAAGCAAAAGCGACAACTGGCGGCTCGGCGGCCGGTGTGACGGACGATGCCGAGCGCATGATCATCCGCACCGCGAATCTCTCTGTGGTCGTGACGGACGCCGCGCAGGCGCAGCAATTCGTGGTGGACACCGTGAACACGCTGGGCGGCTACGTGGCCGACTCTAGCGCCTGGCGGGAAGGCGAACAACTGCGGGCGCGCATGGTCGTCCGCGTCCCGGCCGAAAAGCTGGACGCGCTCCTCGCCGCAATCAAGGGCCAGGCGGTGCGCGTACAACAGGAAAACATCACGGGGCAGGATGTCACCGAGGAATACAGCGACTTGAATGCCCAGCTCACCAACTTGGAAGCGACCGAGGTGGAGTTGCGCGAGCTGCTGACTGAGGTGCGGCAGAAGACTCAAAAGGCCGAGGATGTGCTCGCCGTTTACCGTGAGCTGACAAACATCCGGGGGCAGATCGAGCAGGTCAAGGGCCGGATGCAGTATCTCGGCAAGATGACCGCCCTGGCAACGGCGAACGTGGAACTGATCCCGGACGTACTGGCGAAGCCGGTGGTGGAGCCGGGCTGGCGGCCGTTGGAAACGTTGAAAAACGCCGGCCGCGCGCTGGTGAATACGCTCAAAGGGCTGGTGGATGCCGTGATCTGGCTCGTGGTCGCCGTGCTGCCCGTGCTGATCCTGATCGCGATCCCGATCACGTTGATCGTGCTGGGGATCCGTTGGCTGGTGCGGCGCGGACGAAAGACGCAGAAGTCCGCAGAAACGACCAAGTAGCTGAAATAGTGCAGTTGAAAAGAAGAGGGGCGGTTGCCACGCGGCAGCCGCCCCTCACTGCGCCGATCAGAATCACACCCCGATCTTACGGCGATCGCCCATGTCGCGAATATTGTCGTAGACCTGCAAGCTCTCGATCATCTCCCGCTGGCGATCTTCTGCCTTCTTGACCTCCTGGCGCTCACGCAGCGCATCCAGCTTCTGGAAAATGATCTCCTGCACGCGGGCAGGCTTCCCGATCCTGATGAAGTCATAGCCTTCATCGGCCGCGGCCGTGCGGATGGTGACGGTGCCGTCGTCCAGGATCACCGAAAGCAACCCCAACCGCTTAAAATCCACCGATTGGACGCGTTCGAGGTTGCCCTCACGGCGCCTATAGTCCAGCCCAAGCGGTTTCATCTCGATATCAATGATCTTGTCGTCCGTCAAAACGTAGAGGTCATTATAGTAGTCTGCCACCTGCCAGGCCAGGACAATGGCCGAAATAAACATGAGCAGCAACCACGGCGCCACCAGGCTCATGATCGGCAGCCCTAACGCGGGAGCCAGCCGATCCAATTCAAACAGGACGACCAGCAGCGCGAGCGTCGTCAGGAAAGGCACTCCGGCGCGCGCAACCAACACAACGGGGTGCTTGCGCCAGACGATCTGGCCCGAGGCCACTTGCGGCACGGGAGGCATCGAACCGACCAACGCCTTGCGGAGCCGCGCTGGCAAGGGCTGGGTGACCCAGCGCCAGAAACGCCGGGGCCACGCGCCCTGCGATGCCGGCAGGGGTTTTGGCTCAGAATCGCGCAGGAAACGCGGGCGACGCAACTGCGTCAGCAGGCCACTTTGTCCGAGCATCTGCGCATTGTCACCCAGCGCCCGCTTGCGCTCCGGGATCGGCAAGACAAGCCGCAGGTTGGTGATCAACAGCCGCCGGAGCACTTCTTTTTGTTGGCCGCGCGTCACGGCCAGCGCCTGGGCCTTGCCTTCCAGGATGTATTTCTTGACGACCTCAGGCTCGGGCACGTTGGTAAAGACAATCGCGCCGACCTTCGCCGCCGTACGGATCGCCAAATTGCCCCAATCAAAAAACCGCCCCCAGAAATCAGCGCTCACCGTCACGTCCTGGATCGTCTCAATGGGCGCTTCCATCAAGGTCTCGGAGAACAGCAACAACTGTCGGTCGTAGCGCGTCACGCGGCGGTTGGTGACGACATAGTGATCATCGTAGTAGTTGACGATGAACCACACGGCGAGCACCCCGAGAACGCCAAGCAGAAGCAGCCAGACCACAATCCAGGTGTTGCCCAAAGGCTGCACGACCATTCCGCCCAAGACCAGGGCCAAGACCGCGAACGCAGCCAACGCGGCGAGCGGACCCAGCAGCCAGAAAAGGTGGCTGCGTCCCTCCCAGGTGATCGTCTCCTCCTCGTTCTGCCACTTAAAGCGGCGTCTCTCTTCTTTGATCTGGGCGAAGCGGTTCACCAAGCCGACGGAGTCGCGCCAAAGATCGGTGCGTTCAGCGAATGCGTATTGCAGATCGCGCCGGTCGAGGGTGAGCACATCGGCGCCGCGCAGGCCGGGGATGGGGCCCTCCGAGGGCGCGATGACTGCGCGCACCGTGGCGTCACGCGGCCGGCCCTCCAGCAGCGATGTTGCACCGTACGAGCTCATGGGGCGCAGATAGTTCTGGGGCCGCGCCCGCCCTTGCTCGTCGAAGTTCGCCACCATGGCCGCACCCTCGCGCAGGATCACAAAGCTGTGGCCGCGCGCGCCCTGCGTGGTGATGTTCTGCCGATCGGGGACGAACCCCCAGCCGAAGAACTGCGCCAGATGCTGCCGGTGTTCCGCGGTCATCCCGGCGCCAGTGAACAGCTCCACCTTCTCCAGGGATTCCACGATGTCCAGCGGGCGCGCCACCAGCCGGCCGACGCCGGAAAACGCATTGATCAGCCGCTCCGCATGTTCGGCCGGCAAGAAGAAAAGCTTAGAAGGGAGATGCGTCCTGGCGCTGGTGGCTGCGCAGCGCGCCCCGCGCGTCACGCCGGGGGAAAAGAAGAAGTTGCCGGCGGTCAACCGCCAGTCCGGCCGATCCAGGCTGGCGGGACCGGCGACCGTCACCTGGCCGAAATCAATGATCCACAACCCAGCCTTGTCGCCCAGCGGCAGAACTTCGTTGGCCTTGTAGCTCAGCTCTTCCATTACGAGGCAAAGCCGTATGATCTGGCTGTCGTTCAACGCGCGCAGCAGCGGGATGGAGCGCAGCCGGCTGGCGCGTTTCTCCTGCAAGAGGTCTTCATAAAGCCCAGAGTTGCGCTCCATGGCCGTGCGCAGATCGCCGGCAAACATCTTGTAGAGCTCGCCATCGGTCTCGGCAATCGCCTCAGAATGATGCTGGTCGCCAAAGAGCACATGCTGGCCGAAGTAGTCGCCTTTCGTGAAGCGCCGCCGCAGCCATTCGACGCCCTCCTCCTTTGAGGACTGCACGATGACCCCTTCACCGACCAGGTACAGATACTCGGCCGTTTCCCCGGCATGGAACACGACCTGACCGGGCGTGAACGTGACCCGTTCAAACTGCACATCCAGGTTGGTCTCGGCGTCCTTCCATTCCCGGAACAGCGGTGAGTTCTTGAAGGTGGCCCAAAACCGCTTGCGCTCCTCAGGATTGAGCATCTTATAAATTCTCCCGCACGCTTTGCGCCGCGGCCAACGTCATGCCGGGGACGGCGGCCAGATCTTCAAGCGACGCCTGGCGGACCGCCTCCAGCGAACCGAAATGCCGGAGCAGCGCCTTGCGCCGCGCTGGGCCGATGCCGGGCACCGCGTCCAGCGCGGAAGCGACCGCCATCTTGCCCCGTTTTTCCCGGTGCGCGGTGATGGCGAACCGATGCGCCTCATCGCGGATGCGCTGGACCAGGAAGAGGCCCTGGCTGCCCGGCGGGAGCAGGATCGGGTCGGATCGACCCGGCAGGAAGAGCTCCTCCCGCTGCTTGGCCAGCCCCGCCACGGGCACCACCTCGGTCAGGTTGTACTCGGCCAGCACCTCGGCCGCCACGCTGAGCTGCCCTTTGCCGCCGTCCACGATCAACAGATCGGGCAGCCGCTTCCACGACTCGTCCGACTTGCGCGCCTTGCTGCCCGGATCGGCAACGGCTTCTTCCACCGCACGGCGGAAGCGGCGGCGCAGGACCTCGCGCATCGAGGCAAAGTCGTCCGGCTCGCCCTGGGCGCCTCGACCCTTGACGTTGAAGCGCCGGTAGTCCCCCTTATCCGGCGCGCCCTTGGCGAAGACGACCATGCTGCCAACCGTGTTCGTGCCCTGCAAGGTCGAGATGTCGAAGCATTCGATGCGGCCCGGCGGATCGGACAGCCCCAACGCCTCCTGAATTTGCCCCAGCGCCTCGGTCTGGCGGTGGGTGTCGGCCTGCCACTGCGCTTGGAGCGCGGCCAGGGTGGCGGAAGCGTTCTCGGTCGCCAGTTGCAGCAGCTCCTGCTTCGGGCCTTCGGTCGGGACGGCCAGCGTCACCTTTTCGCCGCGGCGACCGCGCAGCCACTGCTCGATGATGGTCCGCTCGTCCAGGTCCTTTTGCAGCAAGATGCTGGGGGGCACGAACGCGGCCTCATCGTAGAACTGCTTGACGAACGCCGCCATCATCTCGCCGTTAGCGTCCGGCTCCACGCCTTCCAACACGAAATTCTCGCGGCCGATCAGCTTACCGCGACGGATGAAGAACACCTGCACGCACGCTTCGCCGGTGCGCGGGTCCTGGGCGAAGGCGATGACGTCCTCATCCTCCTGCGCGCCGCTGACGACCTTCTGGCGCTCGACAATCTGGGACGCGGCCCGGATCTGATCGCGCAGCAGCGCCGCGCGCTCGAACTGGAGGGCCTCCGCCGCGGCCCGCATCCGGCCGGTCAGTTGCGCCAGCACCGCCTCGCTGTCCCCCTCCAGAAACGCGGCCAGCCCGGCAATGATCTGCCGGTAGCCTTCCCGATCCACCGCGCCGATGCACGGCCCCGCGCAGCGCTTGATGTGGTAATAGAGGCACGGCTTGGGGTCGCGGCCGGTGATCTCGCGGGTGCAGTCCAGGTAGGGGAACACCCGGCGCAGCACGTCCAGCGTCTGGCGGACGGCCCAGGCCGAG
>CAZYGI010000035.1:0-17107 GCA_964647255.1 uncultured Anaerolineales bacterium
GTCAGCTACTTCGAGTGGCTGCAGAACAAGCGCAGCGAGGCGTGGGATCTGGATGAGGTTGACGGCAAGCTGCTCAAGCGCATGACCTGCTCCTACGAGCGCGTGCGGGACACGATGCACAGCTACGGGGACATTGATTGGCGCACCGCGGCTTACATCGTCGCCCTGCGCCGGCTGGAGCGCGTGTACAAGGAGCGCGGCATCTTCCCGTGAGCGGGAACGTTTACCGGCGCCTCTCCGTCAGACCCCTGGGATCAGCGCTCGCGGCCGCACGGTCGGGCGCAGCAGCGCGACCGCCAGGGGTCTTGGCATTCTATGAAGAGAAGAAACCTCCTCGCAGTCACGGTGGCGATCGCGGCCGCCATCATGGCCCTGGTGGGCATGGGCAGCCTGCACTACGGCGGTCCGGCCAACCTGTGGCGCCGCGTCCGGAGCGAGTTTGTGGCGCGGCAGCCGCATCCCGACTTCGTGCCAACGGCGCTGCCCGTGACCGCGCCGGTGAGGCCCTCGCGCACGGCGCCCTTACCCACAACATCGCCCGCTGCCCCGCGTTCGACGACGACGGACGCCGCTGGCGCGACGCGCAGTGCTGCCATGAGCGCGCCGTCGGCATCCGCCGGGACCGGCGCAGCGTTCCCCTCACCCACGCCGTCGCCCAGCCCGGCGCCGTCCGCGACCGCTTCGCGAACACCGACACCCACGCCAGCCCCTCCTTCCACCGCACTTGCGCCCTCGGTGCGCCTGTCCGGCCTCACTCACGTCTGGCAGACCTGGAACAACTGTGGGCCGGCAACCCTCGCCATGGCGCTGAGCTACTTCGGACGCGAGGCCGGCCAGGCTGACATTGCCTCCGTGCTGCGGCCCAACGCGGACGATAAGAACGTGAATCCCGAGGAATTGGCTGCCTACGCGCGCACCCAGGGGCTGCATGCCCTGGCCCGATCGAACGGAGACGCGAATAGATTACGTCAACTTCTGGCGACCGGAGTGCCGGTGTTGATCGAAACCTGGCACGTGCCGAACCCCAACGATGGCATGGGCCACTACCGGCTCCTGACCGGATACGACGATACGGCCGATGGCTGGATCGCCTTCGACTCCTACGACGCGACCGGCCTGGTGAAGGGTGAACCGTACGCCGGCATCCGCCTGCCCTACGCCGGCCTGGATGCGCTGTGGGCGGTCTTCAACCGGCAGTACGTCGTCATCTATGACGACGCGCGGGCCGGGGCGGTGGAGCGCATCCTGGGCGCCGACCTCGACGACGCCAGCATGTGGCGCCGCGCCCTGGCCGGCGCGCAGGCAACCGTGGAACAGCACCCCGACGACCCGTTCGCCTGGTTCAACCTGGGCAGCGATCTGGTCGCCGCCGGCCGTTTCGCCGATGCCGCCAGCGCGTACGATCGGTCCCGCCGGATCGGCTTGCCGTGGCGGATGCTGTGGTACCAGTTCGGGCCGTTCCGGGTCTACTACGAAACCGGCCGTCAGGATGAGGTCATCGCACTGGCCGATGCCACGATTCGCACGGCGCAGCACGTCGAAGAGCTGTTCTTCTGGCGCGGCCTGGCGCAGCAGGCGCAGGGCGATGCCGCCGCCGCCCATGCCTCGTGGGCCCGCGCCCTGGCGCTCAACCCGAACTACGCAGACGCCAAAGCTGTGCTAGCGGCGTTGCCATGACCGAGGCAAGGACTTCTCATCACCGCCACATCGCCCGCACCTTCGGCATCAACGCCGACCTGGATGCTGACTACGCGACTTTCAGACTGCCCCACCTGCTCTTCACCGTAGTGGCCGGCGGCACACTTTTGACCACTTTCCAGTGAGCCGCTATACTTAGAGTTCTGAAAACTGTCCGAAAGTGAAGCAGGTCATGCCGGTCAACCCGTTCAACCCGATGGTCGTGCAGAGCGACCGCTCGGTGCTGCTGGAAGTGGACAATCCCCAGTACGCCGAAGCGCGGGACGCCCTCGCTCGATTCGCTGAGCTCGAGAAAAGCCCGGAGCACATCCACACCTATCGGCTGTCGCCGCTCTCGCTGTGGAACGCCGCGGCCAGCGGCCTGGATGCCGACGCGATCGTTGACGCCCTGGCGCGCTACAGCAAGTACGATGTTCCGAGCAGCATCACCGCGGATGTGCGGGACTACGTGAGCCGCTTCGGTCGGCTGAAGCTGCGCCGCGCCGACGACGGCGGCCTGCTCCTCACCGCCGAGGACCCGATCCTCATGGTGGAGGTCAGCCGCCAGCGCCGGGTGCGCCAGTTCATCCTGGAAGAGATTAACCCGCGCACGGTGCGCGTCAACGCCGCGATGCGCGGGCACATCAAGAAGGCGCTGGTTGACATCGGCTACCCGGCCGAAGACCTGGCGGGTTACGTGGACGGCGCCGGGCTGTCGCTGAGGCTGCTACCGGCCATGCGCGGCAACAGCCAACCGTTCGCCCTGCGCCACTACCAGGCCGATGCGGTCGGAATCTTCCATGCCGGCGGCTCGGCAAGCGGCGGTTCCGGCGTGATCGTGCTCCCCTGTGGTGCGGGCAAGACGATGGTTGGCATGGGCGCGATGGCGCAGCTCCAGACGAATACACTGATTCTCACCACCAACACCGTCGCCGTGCGCCAGTGGATTGACGAGTTGCTGGACAAAACGAGCCTCGACAGCTCGGAGATCGGCGAATACAGCGGCGACCTGAAAGAAGTCAAGCCGGTCACCATCGCCACCTATCAAATCCTGACCTACCACAAGCGCAAGAAGAAGGCGGACGAGGCCGATCTATTCGACGACTTCGGCGACGGCGAGCCGGAGCCGCTCACGCTGGAGGACTTCCCGCACTTCCAAATCTTCCGGGAGCGCGACTGGGGGCTGATCGTCTACGACGAGGTGCACCTGCTGCCCGCGCCGATGTTCCGCATGACCGCCGAGCTCCAGGCCAAGCGGCGGCTCGGCCTCACCGCGACGCTGGTGCGCGAGGATGGCAAGGAGGATCACGTCTTTGCGCTGATTGGCCCGAAAAAGTACGACGTGCCGTGGCGTGATCTGGAGCGCCAGGGGTGGATCGCCACGGCGCACTGTCACGAGATCCGGCTCGACATGGGGCCGGAGCGACGCATGGAATACGCCCTGGCCGACAGCCGGGTGCAGTACGCGGTCGCGGCCACCGATCCCGCCAAGATGCCGATCGTGGAACAGATCATCACCAAACACCCCGACGACCAGGTGCTGGTGATCGGCACCTACCTGGAGCAACTGGAGGCGATGGCGCGGGCCTTGGATGCGCCGCTGCTCACCGGCAAGACGCCGGTGCGCGAGCGCCAGAAGCTCTACGCCGAGATGCGCGCGGGCACCCTGCGCCGGCTGGTCGTCTCCAAAGTCGCTAACTTCGCCATTGACCTGCCTGATGTCAGCGTCGCGATCGAGATCAGCGGCACGTTCGGCTCACGCCAGGAAGAGGCGCAGCGGTTGGGCCGCATCCTGCGGCCGAAACGGGACGGCCGGCCCGCGCACTTTTATGCCGTGGTGATGCGCGACACTCGGGATCAAACCTTCGGCGCACACCGCCAGATGTTCCTCACCGAGCAGGGGTACAAGTACGAGATCTTGTACCGTGACGATCTCGCCGCTTTCGACCCGAACATTGACCACGCAGAATGGTAGGCTGATGCCTGAACAATTTACTCCGGAACAACGCGCCACCCTGCTGGATGAGCTTTCGCAGGCGCTGACCGACACAACGATTCAAGGCCTCCGCGCAGCGGCCAAACTGTGGGGCTGGTCGCTGCGCGGCACGGGCAAGTCCGAGTTGGTGCAGCAGATGGCCGGCTACTTGGGCGATGCGGCGCGCATGAAAGCCGCCGTCCAGGCGCTCTCGACCGACGAAATTGAGGCATTGGGCTGGATTCCCGTCCTCCCGGATGGCGTCGAGACCGTCAAGTCGCTTCAGGCTGTGATGGCTCATGGCAGCGGGCACCAAATGACGCAGAAAGCCGCGGTCGGCATCCTGCAGGGACTGATTGACCGCTGCCTGGTCTTCGGCAACGTGGAGCTTGGCTATTACGTGCCGAGCCTCTTCTGGGAGTGGCGACCGGCCATGGCTGTCTCACGGCTGCGATACAGCGGAACGCCAGAGACCGTCGTGACCTTCACCGCGGCCGAGTTGAATGGGCGCATCGAGAACCTGCTTGCCGCCATCGAAACCCACCCGGCCGAGGTGGTTGCTGCCCCGGTGACGGTCAGTTCCATGTACGCCGCGCCAGGCCGAGTCGGCGATCCGATTGTAAGTCGCCCGGGCCTGGTGTCGCCGGAGACCCTGAGACGCTACAATTGCCTGACCCCTGACGAACAGGCGCTGGCCCGTTTTCTGCTGGAGACGCTGACCGATGCCGGCGTGCTGCAGATCACAACGAAATCTGGCCCTCGGCAGCTGGCGGTGTCACCGGACGGGCTGGCGCAGTGGCAGGACCTGCATCCGCTTGCGCGGGTGCTTAGCCTGAGCGCACTCTGGTACCGCCAGCCCCAGGCGGAGCAGCGGATCGAATCGTGGTGCGAGCTCGACCTTGCGCTAGCCCAGGTGCAAGGGTATACCCTGCGCCAGGCCTACGGCTGGACGAACGCAGACGTATTGACCGGACAGGTGCGGTTGCTGCGCGCCTGGCTTTTTGCGTTGGTGATGACCCTGCCGGAAGACTCGTGGCTCGATGTGGGGCGCTTCACCACGCTGATTCACCATCTGCATCGCGATTTGTTTACCTGGGGCATGAGCGCGGCGCAATTCCGTTGGCAGCGCGACCGGCAGGCCATCGAAGCCCATCAGATGGATCCCGAAACCTGGCGAGCGACCTACGGCAAGCTCGTCGAGGCGTGGCTGACCGGACCCGCCTACTGGCTTGGCCTGGCCCAACCCGGCTACCAGGGCGGCAGATTGGTCGCGTTCCGCCGGCTGACTGAGCCACCGGCCGGCGAGGCGGTCGTGCTGCCCCAAGATGCGCTGATCTGGCTTTCGCCCACCGTGACCCGGCTCGTCAACACGTGGCAGACCGCCGAGCTGCGCCGGCTGCTGCATGCAATCGGGACCGAGACCGGTCGCAGCCGGGACGCCACCGAGTTTACCCTGCGCGCATCGGCTTTTCGCACCAGCCTGAGCCAAGGGCTGGACACGGAACGGATCGCCCAGGCGTTTGCCGCCGCGGGCTTCCCCTTGCCGCCCGCCACGCGTGCCATCCTGACCGGCTGGCAGGGCAAGGCGGGCCGGCATCAGCTTTACGACAATCTTGCCGTCATCGAATTTGGCACCGACATGCACCCCGAGGAAGTGCGGGCCATCGCAAGCCTGCGCGCCGGAGTGCTCTACCCGGTCGCACCGCGCTGCCTGGTCGTCCTTGACCCGGATGTCGTGCCCGGCCTGGTGGACGAGCTGCGGCGGCGGGGCTACACGCCGCAGGTGCTGTCATGACCCCACCCAACCTGAGCCAAGCCGTTGACACGTTCAACGCCAATGACCTCGCCAACATCCTGCAGTCCTGGGGCCTGAGCGAACTGCCCAAGACCAAAGAGGGCAAGATCGGGCTGTGGCTGCGCGAGGTTGGCAACCCCGCCCGGATCAACAGAATGCTGGCGGCGCTGCCGTCCCGGGCGCGCCGCGGGCTTGAGCTGCTCCAGCGCAGCGGCGACGAACTGCGGACGCAACGCTTCAAGGAACTGCTGACGCGCGAAAGCATCGCCGATGAGAGCAAGACGCCAGCGAGCCAAAGGTCCTACTACGACACGCGGACGATTTTCACACCCGACCCGATCACGGCCGGCGACATCGTCGCGCGCCTGCTGCGCGATGGATTGATCTGGACACACACCATCCCGACAGGAATGCCCGGCAATACCCGGCTCAGCTTCGACGGCGGGCAGTTCGTCTACATCCCGCACGAAGTCGCTGCACATCTGCCGCCGCCGTCGCCAAAAGAGCAGAAGCCGCTGCCGACGATCACAGGCACGCTCAACGGCTCGGCGCGGACGTTCCAGCGCGATGTGTATCTGATCTGGAGCTCGGCCCGCGAGGCGCCGCTGAACACCACCAACGCCGATCTGCTGCGGATGCCCGACCTCAAACGGCTGGGAGGCAAGCTCCTCATCCCGGAGACGATCGCCACCGGCACCCGGGAGAGCGACTATCGCCGCGTGCTGTTCTTGCGGAAGCTGCTACAAGCCCTGGACCTGCTCACAGTCCACGCAAGCGGCGCCATCTCGGGCGTGGCCGATCCCAAATTCTTCACAAGCGCCGCAGCCGACCGGGTCAAGCAGAGCTTCTTGAGCTGGCGCGATGGCTCATGGTGGAATGAGCTGTGGGCGATTTACGATCCGAGCGTCACGCGGGCGACAGGGGCGGTCACAGATTACGCCCAGCCGCGGGTCGGTGAGGCGCGGCGTAAGGTGCTGGAAGCCTTCGTGACGCTCAGCCACCGGGAGGAAATGCGCCAGATCACGCCCACGCCGTGGATCAGCCTCGAGATGCTCTCGGACTACCTGCGCGACCACGCCGAGGAATTCCTCGTGGACCGCGCCACAGCGGAACAGATGTCAGGTGCGTACCGCTGGTCGAGCTACGCCACCCTCTACTCGCCCTATGAATATAACCAATTGGGGTGGACCTGGAGCGGCTTCGCCAACGATCCGAACAAGGGCTGGAACACCGTCGAACGGAGCTTCATCCGCGCGGTGCTCGCCGAGGGGCTCTATTGGTTGGGGCTGGCCGATCTGGGGTATCGCCGGGAGGTATCCAGCCAGGGCGGCGCGGCGCCCGCAGACCCGATCGCCTTCCGCCTGACCGACATGGGGCGCTGGCTTCTCGCGCAGGGTCCGCAGCCGATCATCCCGGAGGAAACCGGACGCGTGGTGGTGCAGCCCAATTTCCGCATCTTCGCCTTCGATCCGATCTCCGACGCGGTGCTGGCCCGGCTCGATAGCTTTGCGGTCCGCTTGAACGCCGACCGCGCCATCGAGTATGAGCTGAGCCGCGAATCGGTTTACCGGGCGCAACAGGCCGGGCAGCATATTACCGGGATCGTTGACTGGTTGGCTGAGATCACCGGCGCCGCGCTGCCCCAAAACGTGGTGCGCAGTCTGGAGGAGTGGCAGGCGGCCTTCGAGCGGATCGTCTTTTACCCGAGCGTCGGCTGGCTGGAGGCCGCATCGTCCGAACTGGCCGACGCCATCCTGGCTGATCCGAAGCTGGCCGGCATGGTGGTGAAGCGCGCCACGCCGACCGGCCTGATTGTGCGCAAGGACAAGGTGGAGCCGCTGGAACAGGCGCTGCTGGTGGCCGGCGAGCTGCCGGGCCGCAGCCGGGCGCCGGCCGATGCACGGCGCAGCAGCCTCACCCTGGATGACAACGGCGCCGTCCACTTCCTGCACGCGGCGCCCAGCCTCTACGCGGTCGGCGCGATCCAGCCGTACAGCGAGCCAACCGAAGCCGGCTGGCGCATCACCGCGGCGAGCGTGGCGCGCGCCGCGGCGGCCGGATTGGAAGCCGCCGCGATCATCGCCAGCCTGGCCGAGATGGCGATCGGCGGCGTGCCGGCGCCGTTACAGGCGCACATCAAGGCCTGGAGCCGGCACTTCGGCAGCGCCACCATCCGGACGCTGACCCTGCTCCAGTTCCGCGATCAAGATACGCTGAACGAGCTGCTGCAAGACCCGGCGCTGGCGCGGCTGCTGCATCCGTTCCGGCCCGAGGCAAAGCTGGGGCTGGCGACCATCGAACCTGAGGCCGCCGAACGCGTCACCGCACTGTTGGCCGAGCGCGGGGTCGAGATTGCCCGATGATTCGGATCGGCGCAGAATCGTGCGTTATGTCGTCTATTCGACGCGTCAGTGCGCGGCCTGCACCGTCTGCAAGATGCCCTGGAGCGGGATCTTCACCCAATCGGGCCGGTTGTTGAGTTCGTAGCCCAGCTCATACACCGCCTTCTCCACCAGGTAAACGTCGAGCAGGAGCTTGAGTTCCTCCGGGGAAGCCGGCAGGAAGGCCGCACCGTTGACCACATCAAGATAGGTTTTCAGATAGGCCACCGAGACCCACAGGTGCCAGAACCGCGCCCAAGTCTCCAGTTCAGGCGGAGGTGTGCCGTCCTGCTCCAGCGCGAAGTAGGCGGCATAGGCGGCGTAATGGAACGAACGGAGCATCCCGGCGACATCTTGCAGGGGGGAGCGCTTCATCCGCCGCTCGCTCAGCGGCCGCGCCGGTTCACCCTCGAAATCTATGATCATGAAGTCCGCACCGGTGTAGAGCACCTGCCCCAGATGATAATCGCCGTGGATACGCGACCGCAGCGCGTGGATGGGCTGCTGCGCCAGCGCGTCAAAACGTGCGGCGATCGGCGCTTCCAAGGCCAACACCTGCTGCGCGTCCGTCCGGCCGGCCTCCGGCAGTGACTCGAAACGCGCCCGCAAGAGCTGCATGATCCGGTCGGTCAGCCCGCGCATGCTCCGGTGCAGGTAGGCCTGAAAATCGGCAGTGAACGGCTCCGGGGCGAAGACAGGATCCGTCGGGTCGGAGGCGAGCGCCAGGTGCAATTCAGCCGTGCGCCGGCCCAGGAGCCGCGCCGAGTCAAGATAGGCGCCGATCCACTGCTCGGCCAGGGCCGGAACTTCGCCGGGCGCCAGCTCCAGCAACGTTGCCTGGGGCAGCACCAGATCCGCCATCGCCACCTCACCCCCGCGCTGCCGCACAGCCACGAAGTAGTCGGCCAGGGAATCCAGTGAATAGGCCCAGGCGTCGCCGCGGTTGCGCACGAACCCCTGCAGCAGCGCCAGCGTGATCGGCTCGCCGCCGGCTGGCTCACGGCGCCGGAACTCCAGCGCGCCGGCCACCGGCGGAACGTTGTCGAACCCGGTCTTCTCGGTGATAAACTGGCCGATCTCCTGATCCGGGTTGAGGCCGACCTCCAGCCGCCGGTAGAGCTTCATGATGAGCTGCTCGCCGAAACGGATCGAGGTGTTGCTCTGCTCAACGCCCAACACCTTCACCGGCAGGGGCTGCGCGGTATCGCCGGTCAGGCGCGACAGAGCGCTGGTCGCGGTCGCCGCCACATCGCCGCTGGCCCCGGCGATCTGCCTGCCCTCGCCGATCGCCGTCAACAACGCCCGGCAAAAGTCGGGGTTCCACACAGCATCGTAGAGGATCCCGCGTTCCTGTTCCGTCCGCAGCCCGGCAATCACCGCCGCGGGCCGTTCCTGGGCCAGCGTCTCGGCGGATGCGCCGGCAGCGAATGCAATAGGCAACACGTATGTCTCAGGCTCACCCTCAACGTATTCCACCCGCACCAACGCCAGGTAGGCGGCGGCGAGGATGGGGATGGCTTCAAAAACGTGAACACCGCGGATCGTGCGCGCCTTGGAGCCGAACCAGCGCCGCGGCAGCATGAAGCGCGGCAGCACAGCCTCCAACGCCTCGCGGGCCGCGCCCGCAAAGACGTCGTCCCACGCGCCGCTCACAGCGAGCGCAGGAAGATCGGACACATCATCAGCTTGATGGATCGAATGAGACATCGGCGGTTCTCCCTTGCATGATGGTAGGATGAATGGCGGATCAAGTTGGGCGATATTATAGCACAGATCATGATTTCGCTCTCGCGGCGATTTGACAGATCGCGCAGAGTCATTATAATGCCGTCAACTTACCACGAAGGCATCCGAACCGTGAACCTATCGCTGCTCTCGAAGAAGTGCTCCAAGTCAAAGAAGCTTTCCCTGGCCTGCAGGGACGGCATCTTGTGCTTGGGATAGCAGCGAACTAACCCGCACAGAAGCCCTGCCAGGCCAATCGAGCCAGGCAGGGCTTTTTTATTAGCACGTGTCAGGCACTTGCGAAGTGCCTGGCACGTTTAAGGAAGTCCGTTTCATGAATCTCAACCTGAAGCGCGCTAAGAAGCAGAGCCCCAGCTTGCCAGACTGCGTCTGGATAGGCCGCTAGCGCGCACCCTGCACCCTGGAGCGCCCAAGCCCCTTCCCGAGCCAGTCTGGCCGGGGAGGGGCTTTTTTGTGCGTGCGAATCAACCAACCAACTAACCAACCAACCAACCAAACCAACCCACCAGGAGCAATCACCATGTCGTACGAAACACTCTGCCCCGAATGTGAAGGTCCCATCACCCTGCGCGACCCGCTGCAGGGCGAGATCGTGCCGTGCGCCTCGTGCGGCGCCGACCTCGAAGTCGTCTCGCTCAGCCCGTTGACGCTCGAACTGGCCCCGGAAGAACAAGAGGATTGGGGGGAATGATGGGCGCTCACGGCCGCTCCCCCGTCTCCGTAGCGATGATCGTCTCCCGCATCCGCGTGGAGGAAAAGCTGCTGCTGGCCGCGCTGGAGAACGCCGGCGCGGCAGTGCAGCTCGTGAACGACGATGAGCTGGTGCTGCCGGTCGGGCGAGATGGCATCTCGCCCGACATCATCCGGGCCGATATCGTCCTCGAACGCTCGCTGAGCTCGGCCCGCGGCATCTATGCGCTGCGGCTGCTGGCCGCGGCGGGCATCCCCACGGTGAACCGCTACGCCGTCGCGGCCACCTGCTGGGACAAGCTGCTGACGACCGCCGCCCTGGCGGAAGCGGGCGTGCCGCAGCCCGAGGTGCGCGTGGCGTTCACCGCCGAATCGGCCCTGGCCGCCATCGAGGCGATGGGCTACCCGGTCGTGCTGAAGCCGGTCGTCGGCTCGTGGGGCCGGCTGCTGGCGCGGATCAACGACCGGGACGCGGCCGAGGCGATCCTGGAGCACAAGGACGTCCTCGGCTCTTACCTCCACAGCATCTTCTACATCCAGGAGTTCGTCCGCAAGCCGGGCCGCGACATCCGCGCGTTCGTGGTCGGCGACGAGACGATCTGCGCGATCTACCGCGGGTCGTCGCACTGGATCACCAACACCGCGCGCGGCGGCCAGGCCAGCAACTGCCCGGTCACGCCGGAACTGGACGCCCTCTGCCGGCGGGCCGCGCGGGCTGTGAGCGGCGCTGGGGCCGGCGCGGTTGTCGCCATTGATGTGCTCGAACACCCGGAGCGGGGCTTGCTGGTCAACGAGATCAACCACACGATGGAGTTTCGCAACAGCATCGCGACGACGGGCGTGGACATCCCGGCGCGCGTGGCAGAATACGTGATAGGTGTTGGGCGCTCTGCCGACGGCTTCGACGCTCCACGCTCCGCGCTCCAGGCTTCACGCATTGCCGGTGTGGAGGGGTCAGAATGAGCGCCCCCATCCGCGTCTCCATCGTCGGCGGTTCCGGTTACGGCGGGGGCGAGCTCCTCCGCCTGCTGCTGCATCACCCGCACGTCGAGATCGCCCAAGTCACCTCCGAATCCCAGGCCGGGAACTTCGCCCACAGCGTCCATCCCAACCTCCGCCCCGCCGGGAAGGCCCAGCCCATCCGCTTCACCGCTCTCAAGGAGCTTCAACCGTGCGACGTGCTCTTCCTGGCGCTGCCGCACGGCGAGGCCCAGGGCCGCATCGCCCACTTCGCCGGGCTGGCCGAGCGCATCGTGGACCTCTCCGCCGACTTCCGGCTGGCCGATCCGGCGACCTATCAGCACTATTATGGCGAGCCGCACGCTGCGCCCGAATGGCTGGGCCGCTTCGCGTACGGCCTGCCGGAGATCAACCGCGACGCAATACGAAATACGCGCTACGCCAGCGGCGTCGGCTGCAACGCGACCGCGGCCAACCTAGCGCTGCTGCCGCTGGTGCGGGCCGGCCTGCTGCGGACCGACCGGCCGATCGTTGTGGACGTCAAAGCCGGGTCGTCCGAGGGCGGCGCGTCGCCGAGTCTGGCGTCGCACCACCCCGAACGAAGCGGCGCGGTGCGCTCCTATGCGCCGACCGGCCACCGCCACGAGGCCGAAGTGCGGCAGGTGCTCGGCATCGAGGACGTCCACCTATCCGTCACCTCCATCGAGTTGGTGCGCGGGGTGCTGGCGACTGCGCACGCCTGGGCGCAGCCGGGCCTCAGCGACAAGGACCTCTGGCGGGCGTACCGAGCGGCCTACGGCGCCGAGCCGTTCGTCCGCATCGTGCACGAGCGCGGGGGCATCTACCGCCACCCGGAACCCAAGCTGCTGGCCGGCACCAACCTCGCCGACGTCGGCTGGGAGCTGGAGCCAGCCACCAACCGGCTGGTGGCGTTGGCCGCCATTGACAACCTGGGCAAAGGCGCGGCCGGCAGCGCGGTCCAGTGCATGAATCTGATGCTCGGCTGGGACGAGACGGCTGGGCTGGAATTTAGCGGACTACATCCGGTGTAAGGTCGGTGCATTCACATGATAGGTTCGCTAATTGGCGCATGTCATTCTGAGCGGGTTGATAGCTCAACTCCCGTTACAGCGCAACGCCAGCGAAGAATCTCCTGCGCCATGAGGGACGAGATTCTTCGCGCTGCGGCGCTCAGAATGACAGTGTAACGTAGTTCACACAAAGGAGTCTCTCAATGAATCCCATCGTTATCAAACTGGGCGGCGCGGCGGGGGTGGATGCCGCGGCCGTCTGCGCGGATGTGGCCGAGCTGGCCGCCGAGGGCTGGCCGCTGGTGCTGGTGCACGGGACCTCGGCCGCGGCCGACGCGCTGGCCGCAAAGTGCGGGCTGCCGGTGCGCCACATCACGTCCCCATCCGGCCACGTGAGCCGCTACACCGACCTGGAAACGCTGGAGCTGTACGTCGCCGCGGCGGCCGGGCAGGTGAACAAGGCGCTGGTGGCGGAGCTCCAGCGGCTGGGCTGCAACGCGGCGGGGCTCTCCGGCGTGGACGGCCGGCTGCTGGTGGCGCGGCGGAAGGACGCGGTGCGCGCCGTCGAGGCTGGCCGGCAGCGCATCATCCGCGACGACTACACGGGCCAGCTCGAAGCCGCCAACGGCGACCTGCTGCGGCTGCTGCTCGGCGCGGGCTACACGCCGGTCATCGCGCCGCTGGCGTTGGGCGCAGGCGGCGAACGGCTCAACGTGGACGGCGACCGGGCCGCGGCTCTGCTCGCCGGCAGCCTGAACGCGGATGCGCTCATCATCCTGAGCAACGTGCCGGGCCTCCTGGCGCGCTTCCCGGATGAGAACAGCTTGATTCCGCACGTGCCCGCCAACCGCCTGGCATCGGCTGAGGGCGTGGCCCAGGGCCGGATGAAGAAGAAGGTGCTGGCCGCTCGCGAGGCGCTGACCGGCGGGGTGCCGTCGGTCGTCCTGGCCGATTCGCGGCGCCGCAACCCCATCCGCGCCGCGCTAATGGGGGCAGGCACGGTCATCGGAGAGCCGCTGACGGGGTATGGCTTACACCGGCACTTGCGCCGGAACGGAGTGCAGGTGCAAGCGTGGCCGACAGCGGACCCGTTTCCGGAGATGGCCGAAGCTGTCTTGGTGGGCAGCCAGGAGGCGGTTCGAAGATGACAAGTGATCACCCCACACTCGGCGCCGAGCAAGACGCCATCGGCGATATGCCATACGCCACGCCTTGCGGCGATTCGCAGCAGGCGATCATCGAGTTGGAATCCGCCCACACCGCCGGTGTCTACCCGAAACGGCCGCTCGCCATCATCCGCGGCCAGGGCGCGCGGGTGTGGGATGCGACCGGCCGCGAGTACATTGACTGCGTCGGCGGGCAGGGCTCGGCCAACCTCGGCCACGCGCACCCGGCCATCGTTGCGGCCATCACCCGGCAGGCGGGCCAGCTCATCACCTGCCCGGAGATCTTCTACAACGACCGCCGCGCCGAGTTGCTGGCCGCACTGGCCGCAGTCGCGCCCGGCGGCATGGATCGGGCCTTCCTGTGCAACTCCGGGACCGAGGCGGTGGAAGCGGCGATCAAGTTCGCCCGGTTGAGCACGGACCGGCCGGGCGTCGTGGCCGCAGTGCGCGGGTTTCACGGCCGGACGATGGGCGCGCTCTCCGCGACGTGGAACCGGGACTACCGGACGCCGTTCGAGCCGCTGGTGCCCGGCTTCAGCCACGCGCCCTACAACGACCTTGCTGCCCTGGCACAGGCGGTCACCGATCAGACGGCCGCAGTGCTGCTGGAGGTCGTCCAGGGCGAAGGCGGCGTCCATCCGGGCACGCCGGAGTTCCTGCACGCCGCCCAGGACATCTGCCGGGCGCGCGGCGCACTGTTAATCCTGGACGAAATCCAGACCGGCTATGGCCGCACCGGCAAGCTCTTCGCCTGCCAGCACCACGATCTCGCGCCCGACCTGATGACAGTCGCCAAATCCATGGCCGGCGGCCTGCCGATGGGCGCGTGCCTGATCGGCCCGCGCGTGACCGGGATCCGTCCGATGACGCATGGCAGCACCTTCGGCGGCAACCCGCTGGCCTGCGCGGCCGCGCTGGCGACGTTGGAGGCCATGACCTCACCCTTCAACTTCGTTCCAAGCGACCCGCCAGGCATCCTGAGCGGAGCCGGGGTTGGAGCCCCGGCGCAGTCGAAGGATGCGGCCTTACCGAAAGACCGCTTCGCATCCTTCGACTCCGCTCAGGATGCTCCGCTTGCACATTTTCATAGTGAGGAAAGCGAGACCCTGCCGGAGCGCGCGGCCCGTCTCGGCCAACATCTGCAAACACGCCTGCGCGCCATCCACTCGCCCACCATCCGCGATGTGCGCGGCCTGGGCCTCATGATCGGCATCGAGCTGAAGGTCAAAGTGACACCCATCTTGCAGCGGCTCCAGGCGCTGGGCGTGCTGGCGCTGCCCGCCGGCTCCACCGTCCTCCGCCTCCTCCCGCCCCTGGTGATCAGCCAGGCGGATTTGGATCGGGTGGTGGCGGCGATTGAGCAAGCGTTGCTGGAAGAAGCCAAACGACTGGAAGTCCCAAAGGGATGCTTCGCGATCGCAGCTACCTCTACAAAGTCGCCCTTCGGCGACTAGCACACTGATTTTGATAAGCCGTAGTAACGACTTCAGTCGTTCGCCGACCGCCCAAATGCGACTGAAGTCGCCACTACGATCCATCACATTCTCAATGGCATCGTACTAGAAGACGACTAGATACAACCCAACCGGCTAAAGCTTCGATGCCGGGGCCTGCCTGATCACACTTGACGTCTCACGGAGTGATTATGTCTCTCGACAACTACGCCATCATAGACTCCACTCTGCGCGAAGGGGAGCAGTTCATCAACGCCGACTTCACGCGCGAGCAGAAGATCCGCATCGCCCATGCGTTGGATGAGTTCGGCGCCGAATACCTGGAGCTGACCTCGCCGCTGGCGTCGCCGGGGTGCGCCGACGACGTCCGGGCCATCACGCGGCTGGGACTCAAATCCCGCATCCTGACGCACATCCGCTGCCACCGCGACGATGCCGCGGTCGCGCTGGACACCGGCGTGGACGGGCTGGATGTGGTGATCGGCACCTCATCGCAACTCCGCCAGTTCAGCCACGGCAAAAGCATTGACGAGATCATTGACCTGGCCGCGGAGACGCTCACCTGGATCCGCAGCCAGGCGCCGGACATCGAGCTGCGCTTCAGCACCGAGGACTCCTTCCGCAGCGACGAGGCCGAGCTGCTGCGCGTCTACCTGGCCGTGGACAAGTTGGGGGTGGTGGACCGCCTCGGCACCGCCGACACCGTTGGGATCGCGACGCCGAACCAGGTCTTCCGTCTGGTGAGCACTTTGCGCCGGCTGACCCACTGCGACATCGAGTTTCATGGGCACAACGACTCGGGCTGTGCGGTTGCCAACGCCTTTTCGGCGCTGGAGGCGGGCGCCACGCACATTGACACCACGATCCTTGGCATCGGCGAGCGCAACGGCATCCCGCCCCTGGGCGGATTCGTCGCCCGGATGTACACCTACGACCGGGCCGCCACCCAGGCCAAGTATCGGCTGGAGCGGCTCCGGGCGCTCGACCTGATGGTCGCCGAGATGGTGGCCGTGGACATCCCGTTCAATAACCAGGTCACCGGTTACTCGGCGTTCACGCACAAAGCCGGCATCCACGCCAAGGCGATCCTCAACGCGCCGGAAACCTACGAGGCGCTGGACCCGCACGACTTCGGTCTGACGCGCTACATCTCCATCGCGCACCGGCTCACCGGCTGGAACGCGGTGCGCGCCCGCGCCGATCAGCTCGGCCTGGAGCTGACCGATGCCAGGATCAAGACGCTGACCCAACACATCAAAGTGCTCGCCGATGAGCGCGCCCTCACGCTCGATGAGGTGGACAACCTGCTGCGCCAGTGGGCGAACGGGCATGAGATTGCGGATTGTGGATTGCGAATTGCGGATTGAGCACGCCGAGCAAATTCCCAACCATTCAAGGGCAAACCTACCATGACGAAAGTAAAATCCGAAATCCGAAATCCGAAATCCGAAATGGGATTCACCTTCGCCCAAAAAACCCTGGCCCGCGCGGCCGATCTGGCCTCGGTTGAAATCGGCCAGATCGTGGACGCGCGGCCCGACGTGATCTTGAGCCACGACAACACCGCGGCGATCGCCAGGCTTTTCGCCGGCCTGGGCATCGGCCGCGTGGCCTGTCCCGACCGGCTGGCGATCGTCCTCGACCACGCTGTGCCCGCGCCGACGGCCGAGCACGCGCGGAATCACGCCGAGATCCGCAAGTTCGTCGCCGAGCAGGGGATCACGCACTTCTTCGACGCGGGCCGCGGCATCTGCCACCAGGTGATCGGCGAGGAGGCGCTGGTGCTGCCCGGCCAGCTCATCCTGGGTGCGGACAGCCACACCACGCACCACGGCTGGCTCGGCGCGTTCGGCGCGGGGATCGGCCGCAGCGAGGCCGCGGCGCTGTGGGCGACCGGCGAACTCTGGCTGCGCGTCCCGGAGACGATCCGCGTGGACCTGGTCGGCGCGCTCCCGCCGGGCGTCACCGCCAAGGATCTGGGCCTGTGGCTGCTCAAGCTGCTTGGCCCCGAGGCAGGCATCTACCGCGCGCTGGAGTTCGGCGGACCGGGGCTGCACACGCTGAGCGTCGAGAGCCGCATGGTCATCCCGAACCTGATGGCCGAGTCGGGCGCCAAGAACGCGTATCTGGAGCCGGATGAGGCGGTGTTCGAGTGGCTGGCGCAGCGGCTCAAGGCTTGTAGTAACGACTTTAGTCGTTCGCCGCAGGCCTGTAGTAACGACTTTAGTCGTT
>CAZYGI010000035.1:17207-40349 GCA_964647255.1 uncultured Anaerolineales bacterium
ACGACTTTAGTCGTTCGCCGCAGGCCTGTAGTAACGACTTTAGTCGTTCGCCGCATCACGGGACGACTGAAGTCGTCACTACAGGCATCCGTGAGCGCCTTGCCGCTGCCGCGCTCTACCCCGACGCGGATGCCACCTACCTGGCGCGCCACACCGTTGACCTGAGCCGGCTTGAGCCGGCCATCGCCACGCCGCACAACCCGGCGGACGTCGTGCCGCTCTCGCAGGTCGCCGGCACGCGGATTCACCAGGCGTTCATCGGCACCTGCACCAACGGCCGGCTGGAGGATCTTGCCGCTGCGGCCGAGGCGCTGGTTGGGCCGGACGGCCGTGTGCGCCGCGTCGCCGACGGCACGCGGCTGGTGGTGATCCCCGCGTCGAGCCAGGTGCTGCAAGATGCGCTGGCCGCGGGCTACATCCGCACCTTCATCGAGGCCGGCGCGATGATCGGCGTGCCCGGCTGCGGGCCGTGCATGGGCAACCACCTCGGCATCCCGGCCGCGGGCGAGACGGTGATCAGCACGGCCAACCGCAACTTCAAGGGTCGCATGGGCAACCCCGATGCCGACATCTACCTGTCAAGCCCCGCCGTCGTCGCCGCGAGCGCTGTCGCAGGGCGGATCGCGGGGCCAGAGGAATTGACAGATCGGCGAATCGGCGAATCTCACAGGGAGGCTGCGCGCTCAGCGAATGTGCAAAGGAGCCAATCGGCAAGTCCAAATACGGGATACGGAATACGGAATACGCAGGGCGCACCACGCAATCCGCAAACCATGAAATCCAACTTTCCACCTTCCACCTTCCACCTTCCACCTTCCACCAACACCGGCTGCGCCTGGGTCTACGGCGACGATGTCAACACCGACGTGATCTTTCCCGGCAAATACACCTACACCGTCAAGGCGGAGGCGGAGCTGGCCCAGCACGCGCTGGAAGACCTCGATCCGGGCTTTGCGGCGGCCGTCAAGCCCGGCGACATCATCGTCGCGGGGCGGAATTGGGGCTGCGGCTCCAGCCGTGAGCAAGCCGTCACGAGTTTGCGCGCAGCGGGGGTTCGGGTTATCATTGCGGCATCCTTCGCAAGGATCTACTTCCGAAACACCGTCAACAACGGCCTCCTGCCCATCGTTTGCCCCGAGGCGGTTGCGGCCATCGAGTCCGGAGAACGCGTCAGCGTTGACCTGGGCCGCTGCGTCGTCACATGCGCCGCTGGGGAGTTCTCTTTCCCATCGTTCTCGCCTTCGGTCGCGCGCATCCTGGACGCCGGCGGATTGCTGGAGATGCTGCGCGGCGTTGACACGTTTACCCGCTGACACGTTCGCACGTTTGCACGTTTGCACGTTTCAACGTTCCAACGCGCGAACGTTCAAACGGGAGAAAGCATATGCCAACCATTTGTCTGATCCCCGGCGACGGCGTCGGCCGTGAGGTGATCCCGGCCGCGGCGCAGGTTCTGGCCCTCGTCCTGCCGGGCGTACGTTTCATCGAGGCCGATGCGGGCTGGGATTGCTTCCAGCGCACCGGTGACGCGCTGCCGGAGGCGACGGTGCAAGCCGTGGCCGCGGCCGATGCGACGCTGTTCGGCGCGACGCAGTCCCCGATGGGGGGCGACCTACCCTCCCGCCCAACCTCCCCTCTCCTCGTAAGATCGCTCGCATCCCGCGCAGCGGGAGAGGGGTCGGGGGTGAGGTATCGCAGCCCGATCCTGACGCTGCGCCGGCAGTTCGACCTCTACGCCAACCTGCGGCCGACGCGCACCCTGACGCCGGGCGGCCGGCCGGTGGACCTGCTGATCGTTCGCGAGAACACCGAAGGCCTCTACAGCGGCCGGGAGCGCCGCGAGGACGCCGACACCGCCATCGCCGAACGCGTCATCACCCGCCGCGCCAGCGAGCGCATCGCTCGGGCGGCGTTCGAGCAAGCGCGCAAACGCTCCCCGCTCTCCGCTCCACGCTCTCCGCTTGTCACCATCGTCCACAAAGCCAATGTGCTGAAGCTGACCGATGGACTGTTCCGGGAGGCGTGCCTGGATGTGGCACGCGACTACCCTGACGTCCGCGTCGAGGAGATGCTGGTGGACGCCGCCGCGATGTGGCTGGTGAAAGCGCCGGAGCGGTTCGACGTCATGGTGACCACCAACCTGTTCGGCGACATCCTCTCGGACCTGGCGGCCGGGCTGATCGGCGGGCTGGGCGTGGCGCCCTCGGCCAACATCGGCGCGGGCCGGGCAGCCGTGTTCGAGCCGGTGCACGGCAGCGCGCCCGACATCGCCGGCCGCGGCATCGCCAACCCGGTCGGCGCGATCCTCAGTGCAGCGCTGCTGCTGGAACACCTGGGGGAAAGCTGGGCCGCGGCCCGGGTGGAACGCGTCGTGGCCGAGGTGGTCGCCGCCGGCATCGTCACCGCCGACCTGGACGGCGCCGCGAACACGCAGCAGGTCACCGACGCGATTTGCGACCGGCTGCAATGAACCCGTACCGCAATCCGCTGGATTGCGCCTGCTCGCACGCCGACCAGCCGGCGGCTTGTGCTATATTTCCACCCGCGTGTCAGTTCCGAACTCTTTACGGGAAAGGCCACCTTATGGATGATGTATTGTTAGAAGGCGAAACCCTGCTCACCGAACTCGTGCGCATCCACTCCCCATCTGGACAGGAGCGCCGGGCCGTCATGCACCTGATAGACTGGTTTGCCCGGCACGGGTTCGCCGCCCACCGCGACGCGGCCGGCAACGCGGTGGGCGTGCTGGAAGGGCCGGCGAACGGCGGCCCGGTGCGCGAGGTCGTGCTGCTGGGACACATTGACACGGTCGCAGGCTTCCCCAGCGTGGTCGTGCGCGAGGGCAAGCTGTACGGCCGCGGCACGGTGGATGCCAAGGGGCCGCTGGCTGCGTTCGCGGCCGCGGCGGCGATCATCGGGCCGCGGCCAGGCTGGCGACTCGTGGTGGTCGGCGCAGTGGAGGAGGAGACCATCACCTCCCGCGGCGCGCGCCATCTCATCGCGCGGCGCCGACCCGATTTCGTCGTCATTGGCGAACCTACCGGCTGGCAGCGGGTGGCGCTGGGCTACAAGGGCCGCCTGCTGGCCGAGGTGACGATCCAGCGCCGCATGTCGCACAGCGCAGGCCCGGCCTCGACCGCCGCCGAGCTCGCCTTTGCCTATTGGGCGCAGATCAGCGCACTGGTGGAACAACTAAACGTGGAACAGGAGAAGACCTGGGATCAGGTGCAGAGCACCTTGCGAGCCTGCACCTCGTCGGACGACGGCCTGATTGACACCGCGGATCTGCACATGGGATTCCGGCTGCCCCCACGGATCAGCCCGGAGGAGATGCAAGCACATCTGCTGGACGCGGACCCCCAGGCGCTCCTGCGGTTCAGCGGCGAGGAACGCGCCTTCCGCGGCGAAAAGAACACCCCCCTGGTGCGCGCGTTCCTGGCCGCGATCCGTGAGGCGGGCGGCGATCCGAACTTCGTCCTGAAGACCGGGACCTCGGACATGAATGTCGTCGGCCCGGCGTGGGGCTGCCCGATCCTCGCCTACGGGCCGGGCGACAGCAGCCTGGATCACACGCCGGAGGAGCATGTGCACCTCGCCGAGTGGCGCCGCGGGGTGGAAGTATTGGTCTCTGCGCTGGCCGCGCTTTGACGGTGCCGGGGAGAGCGCAAGAAGGGGGTATTCTGCCCGCCGAGGGCAACCCAAACGCCCCCTTCCGAAAATGCCACGATGCGCCGGCCACGGGCCCCTATCGCCGCGCCTCCCGCGCGATCCGGCCCCAACTGAGGCTGGCGTACGACAGCAGCGTGTCGGCTCGGAAGAAGCGGGCGGCCAGCAGTACCAGCAGATAGGTGGCAACGAGCAGCCCGCCGACGCTCACAGCCACCTGCCAGGCCGGCACCGCGACCACGCTGAGCCGGGCCATCATCGCCGTGGGTGCGGTCAACGGAAACAGGCTGAGCGCCGTCACCAGTGTGCTGTTCGGGTCGGCCGCAAATGCCTGGTTCAGGTAGAACGGGATGATCAGCGGCAGGATGATGAGAAAGTTGAACTGCGCACCTTCACGCGCCGTCGGGGCCAGCGCGCCGATCGCACCTAGCAGTGAAGCATAGAGTAAGTAGCCCAGCAAGAAGTAGACAATCGCCAGCAAAATGAAGCTGAGCCGGAGCGTCTGACCCAGCGCGAGGCTGGCGACAATCAGGCCCCCGCCTGCCACAGCTAGCCCGCCACCCAGCCAGATGGCCATCTGGGCCAGCGCCACCGCGCCCAGACCGAGCACCTTACCGAGCATCAGCTCGCGCGGCCGCAGGCTCAGCAGCAAGACTTCCGCCGTGCGGTTCTCCTTCTCCTTTGCCACGCTTTGCAGCATGTAGCCGCCGCTCATCGTGATCACGAAAAACAGGATGAACATGACGGCGAACGGCAGCGCAAACCCCATCAGGCTGGTGCTTTCGGTCTTGACCTCGGGTGCCAGAGCGGTCGTCTCCACCGCAGACATCGGATTCAGCAGGAGCCGCGCCAGCTTATCGCTGCCCGCGAGGTTGGCGTCGAGCGCATAGCGCAGCGCGTAATCCTGGGTGTCGGCGGCGATGGGCGCCACCTGCCCCTGCACCGCAATGATCTTGCCGGTCTCCCGATAGTCGGCCGCGATGAGATAATAGCGGCTCAGCTCGCCGGCGGAAAGCGCGGTCTTTGCGGCGGCCTCGTCGGCGAAGGGCCGTAGTTGTCCCGGCGGCAGGTCCTTCGGCAGCTCCCGGATGATCCCGGAAGCATCCACATATCCCGCCGGTTGGACACCGCCTGCGCCCGTCAACGACTGGGCCTGCTGCACCATGTCCCGTGCGAATAGAGAGGGAAACAGGCTGAACCCCATAATGATCAGCGGGAAAATCAACGTCATGAACCAGAACGACTTCTTGCCGATCGTCGTCAGGATCTCGTGTTTTGCTACTAACCAGACATTGTGCATCATTCTGCTCCGAATCGCAGCACCCAAAACTTACCGGTGTGCCCGCACGATGTCACGCACGGCGCGCAAGCTGATCGGCTGGCCGTATTGCAGCATCCCGACGCGGAACACTCGCGCCGCCAGGCCGACAAATAACGCAGCCGTGCCCACCAGCAGGAGCCACCCGGTCGCGACCTGCCAGACCGGCACCGTGGTGACGCCCCAACGCATCGCCACCGCCATGAAGGCCGTCGTCGGGAAGAGCGTCATCAACACCATCAACGGGCTGTTTGGGTTCGTAAAAACCAGGACAAAAAAGAAGAACGGCAGCATGAACAACAGACTGACATAACCAGAAATCTGCTGGCCCTGCTGGTGATCGGTCACGATGCTGCCCAACGTGATCATCATGCCGGCTACCAGGGCGTAGGTCGGAACGAAATAGAGCACGACGAGCGCCAGGAAACGCAGATCAACCTGGATTCCGCGGAAGAAAGGCACAAAGCGAGCAGCAACGACCGCGGCCGCCACAAGCGCGGCAACCCAAATGCCGATCTGGGTGAAGGCGACCCCCATCAAGCCTATCGCCTTGCCGGCAATCAGTTGGAAGGGTGAGACCGAAGTGAACAACACCTCAACCATGCGGTTTTCCTTCTCGGTCGTCACAGCTTGCAGCAGATAGCCCGCCGACCCCATGACGATAAAGACGAAAAACATCCCAATGAACAGTGGCAGTAGAAACCCGAGCACCTGCTTTTCGATGCCCCGCTCCTCACCTGCCACGCTCTGATAGGTGAAGTTGGGACCTGACACCAGCCGGTCCCGCACGTCAGCCGGCGCGGTTTGGCTCAACGCGGACTGCAACATGCGCGACATGCCCCCTGTCACCGACTCGTCGGGCGCCTTTTGCCAATAGAAGAGTTGGACCCGCGGCGAGGCCAGATAGTCGGCGGGCACCACATAGAACGCTTTGATCTCGCCCGCCTCCAGTGCCGAACGCGCGGCTGTCGCATCAGAATAACCTACGGCTGAAGCAGCCTGCGCCCTGGCTGTGGCAGCGACATCGCCCAACACTCCAGCCTGATCCACCACGCCGAACGGCCGGGAATCACGGCCACCGATCGCGATCAGGGTGCTGACAACCGTGATCACGCCGATGAGGAGGGGCATGCCCAGGGTCGCTATCAGAAACGAACGCCGCTTGACCATCCGCAGGTATTCGCTCCTCGCGATAAGCAGCAGCTTACGCATGGCTCGCCTCCCCTGCCGCGGCGTCGCTCGCCTCCTGGCCCTGCACCACTGCGATGAAGATGTCATCCAGCGACGGCTCAGCCAGCTCGAAGCGCTCGATCCTGGCGCCTTCGCGCAGCGCCAGCGCGCGGAACACCGTCTGCGGCTCGGCGCCTGGGGCCAGCGAGAGGCGCCAATGACTGTTCTCGCGCCGCGCGTCCAACACACCGGGCAGGCCGGAGAAGTCCCCCTGGCCTTCCACCAGGATCGCGTTGGTGGCGAAGTCGCGCTTGATCTGCTCCACCTCGCCGTACAGCACGGTGCGGCCTTTGTCAATCAGCACGATGCGGTTGCACATCGCCTCCACCTGGTACATCAAGTGGGTGGACATCACGATCGCCTTGCCTCGGGCGCGCTGCTCCTCCAGGATCTCGAGCGCCAGCCGCGTGTTGACCGGGTCCAGGTTGGCGAACGGCTCATCCACCACGATCAGGTCGGGCTCATGGATCAGCGTGGCGATGAGCTGCGCCTTCTGCTGCATCCCGCGGCTCAGATCCTGGATCTTCTTCTGGCGATGGTCGTAGAGGTCAAGCCGCTTCAGCCACTCGGTGAGCCGCGCCCGCGCCGCCGATTCCTCCATGCCCTTCAGGGTAGCCAGGTAAACCAGCGTCGGCTCCAGCTTAAGATCGCGGTAGAGGCCCCGCTCCTCCGGCATGTAACCGATCCGATTCTTGGCGGCTTCATCGAGCTGCTTGCCGAAAAGCCGCACCTCGCCGCGGTCGGGCCGAAAGATATCGAGCATCATGCGAATCGTGGTTGTCTTGCCCGCGCCGTTCGGGCCGAGCAGGCCGAATACTTCGCCGGGGAAGACCTCAAAGGAAACGTCCGCGACGGCTTCGACCGCGCCGAACCGCTTGCAGAGGCCGGTCAACTGAACGATAGGGGTGGACATATGCCAGATTCTCCTATAGGGGCCGGGATAGCGCTCAGAACAAGCGTCCCCAGTCCGTGCCAAGACACGTCGAAAGGAATAGGGCGATGAAGATGAAGACCAGAATCAGCCCGCAGCCGCAGCCGGTGCAGGAAAGGCCCCGGCCGAAGCCGAATCGCCGTTGCCACCAGTCGAACAGCTTGTTCAACAAGAACAGCTCAAGCAGGCCGGTAAGGCATCCCTGACGACGTTCCATCTTGATCTCCTTCATGCTCTACGCAAAGAATCCGTCCAGGTTCAGAGCAGATATGCCCTATCCTACGCCGCAACACCAAAGCTGCCGAACACCAGCCCGACATTTGCCCGCAGGTTCGCTGACGAGGTCGCTGACAATTGAGTATACGGGCACACCGTGACGGGGTTGCACGCCGGAACCCGCTTGCGAACCAGCTTCTCGCCGCGGGAAGGGATCAGGCCAAGATCCCGCGCAGGATCGCCAGGGTTTGGCGCACATCGTCGGCTGTGACGTGATAGTTGAGCACCGCACGCGCCCGGCGGGGATCCAGGGGCAACATCCTGACGCCGGCCGCCTCCAGCCGGGCGGTCAGCCCCGCGGCGTCCATGTCGGGCCGCGTGATCCTGAAATAGATGATGTTGGTGCGCACGGGGACCTCGTCCACTGCAATCCCCGGCAGTTCAGCCAGGCCGGCAGCCAGCACGCGGGCGTTGGCATGATCCTCGGCCAGGCGATCCACCATCTGCTCCAGCGCGACGATGCCGGCCGCGGCGATCACGCCCGCCTGGCGCATCCCGCCGCCGACCACCTTGCGCGCCCGCCGCGCCTCGGCGATGAACGCCCGGTCGCCGCATACAACGGAGCCCACCGGCGCGGCCAGCCCCTTGCTCAGGCAGAAGGTCAGCGTGTCAACGTCGGCGGTGAGCGCCTTGACATCCACGCCCAGCGCCACGGCTGCGTTGAACAGCCGCGCGCCGTCCAGGTGGACGCGCAGGCCGTGCTCGCGCGCCAGCTTGCCCAACGCCTGCATATACGACACGGTCAGCGGCGTGCCGCTGCAGCGATTGTGTGTGTTCTCGACGGTGATCAGCCGCGTGCGCGGGTAGTGCAGGTTGCTGTGGTCACGGATGGCCCCGACGATTTCGTCCAGATCGAGCGTGCCGTCGGGCCGATTGCGCAGCGGCCGCGGATGGATGCCGCCGAGCGCGGCCATGCCGCCTTGCTCGTAGTAAAACGTGTGCGCCTGGTCGCCGACGATTACTTCGTCCCCACGGCCGCACTGGGCCAGCAGGCTGACCAGGTTGCCCATGGTGCCGGAGGCGACGAAGAGGCCGGCCTCCTTGCCCACCCGATCGGCCGCCATTGCCTCGAGCCGATTCACCGTGGGATCGTCGCCGAAGACGTCATCGCCCACTTCGGCCGCGGCCATCGCCGCGCGCATCGCCGCGGTGGGACGCGTGATCGTGTCGCTGCGAAGATCAATACTGTGCATGAGAGACCTTTCCAAACAAATAGGGGTCGGGCGGCATATGCCGCCCGACCCCTATCATACATCCACTTTAGTATTTTCGCACCACCGCCCGGTACGCCGCGGGCTGGCGGCACTGGAGGATCTGCGACTCCTCGCGCACCTTGCGGATGTCGTCCAGATCCACGGTCGCCACGGCGTAGCCCTCGATCGCCTCGTCGAGCGCAGTGCACACCTGGCCACGCGGCCCCACCAACATGGACTCGCCGCCAAAACTGTAGGTCGGCTCGCTGCCCACGCGATTCGCCGCGGCGAGGAAGATCGCGTTCTCGCACGCCCGCGCGATGGTATAGGCCCGCCATTCTTCCATGTGATCGGCCTCCCACGCCGCACACGCCACGAGGAGATCGGCGCCGTCCAACGTCAGGCTGCGCGCGACCTCGGGGAACGCCAGATCCCAGCCGATCATCACACCCAACATGCCGAACTCCGTCTCGAAGAGCGGCATCCGGTAGCCGGGCCGGAAGGCCAGCCGCTCCTCGCCCCGCAGGTGCAGCTTGCGATAGTCGCCCAGCAGCTCGCCGTCCGGGCCGATGACCACCGCGGCATTGTAAAGGATGCTCTCGACCTTTTCCTTCGCCGGCAGGCCGAAGGCCAGGTAAACGCTGAACTCGGCGGCCTTGCCCGCCAGGTAGGAGACCACGTGACCGGGAACCCGTTCGGCCAGCCGGGTGAAGTTCAGCCCGCACTCATACCCCGACACGGCCAGCTCGGGAAAGACGATCAGGTTGGTCGGCTGCTCGCTGCAAATGCGCTGGATGGCGGCTCCCATCCGGCGCAGGTTTTCCTCGTTGTCGTTCAACACCGGCGCAGTCTGCGCCAGCGCAATGGTGATCTCGCGTGCCATGAGTTCGCTCCTCTCGCTTGCTCCGCTCAGTTCATCATAGCTCAAATGTTCGATTCCGGCAAATTGACGTGAAGCGTGAGGCGTGAAGGCGTAGAGAGTGGAGCGTGAAGCGAAAGGCCGCTCGCTCCCCGCTCCCCGCCCCTCGCTCCCCGCTCTACGCTCTACGCTCTACGCTCTATGCTCTCCGCTCCCCGCCCCTCGCTCCCCGCTCTACGCTCCCCGCTCTACGCTCCCCGCTCCCCGCGCCACAGCGCCTCCACCTGCTGCCACGTCAGCCCTTCCCAGCCGAAGCGCCCGAAATCCACGTAGCCGCGGGCATCGAATTCAACGCCTTCTTCTTCGAGCAGAGCGCGCTGCAAATCGGCGCCCAGGTCAGCCCGCGAGATGCTGATGCGGCCGGCGCTGTTGATCACGCGCTGCCACGGGACCGCGTCGGCCTCGCGGCCACGCAGCGCGTTCAACGCCCAACCAACCGTGCGCGCAGCCTGCGGATGGCCCAGGATCGCCGCAATCTGTCCGTAGCTCGCCACTTTGCCGGTCGGAATCTGCCGGACGACCAGCCAGACGCGTTCAAAGAAATTCGGTTCCATGCCTCGCCCCGTCGTTGAGAATCTGCCGCCGCGGCCGTATTCTACCGCCGCTTGCGCCAGCGGGACAATTCCCGCAAGGTGAGCTGCCTCGCTTTTCCATCGCGGCATTGGACGGTATAATAAAGTCCAGAAATCGCAGCCCGGACAAGCTCAATGCGAAAGGAGATCCACCAATGAGCAGACGAATCTGGTCGGCCATCGCCTCGGCAATGATCCTGGCCCTGACGCTGACGGCCTGCGGGGGAAAAGCCGCTGCCCCGGCCACAGAACCGACGGTCGCGCCGGGCAAGCAGGCCCAGGCTGCCCCCACGGCCGCCGCGAAACCGGCCGCTGCGCCCACCGCAACCGAAGCGCCTAAACCGACGGAGACCTCGGCCCCCGAGGAAGCCGACCTCGCCCTGCAATCCCGCGACACCGGCCTGGATCGGCTCACCAGCTATCGCGCGACCTGGCACGCCGAGTGGAAATCCACAAAAGAAGGCCAGACTGAAACGGGCATGTGGGACTGGAACGAGGAGTACACCACCCAGCCCATCAAGGCCCGGCACCTCATCTGGCGCGCCACCGATTCGAATGACCCGACCAAGATCAACACCTTTGAGACCTGGCAGGTCGGCGACACCATGTACATGAAGACATCCGATGACAAGCAGTGCATCGCCATCTCCAGCGAGGAGACGGCAAAGAACCTGGAACAGGGTCTCTTCTCGCCAAATTCGCTCGGCGCCATCCAGAACGGCAAATACCTGGGCAAGGAGACGGTGAACGGGATCCCGACCAAGCATTACAAGTATGATGCTCAGGGCTTCATCACCACCGGCGGCGAAGCCACCGGCGAATCCTGGGTGGCGGTGGATGGCGGATACATCGTCAAGGACGCCGTGACCTGGAAAGGCGGCGCCGGCTTCCTGGGCCTGGGCAGCGGCGACAACGGCGAGGGCTCGTGGGTCTGGCAGATCACCGACGCCAACAAGTCCTTCGAAATCACCCCGCCGGCGGAGTGCACGGCCCAGGCCTCCGGCATGGACCTGCCGGTGATGCCCGACGCGACGGAGAAGACCCGTTTCGGCGGCATGTTGAGCTATAAGACCGCCAGCAAACCCGCCGATGTGGCGGCATTCTACGGGGCAGAACTGCCGAAGGCCGGCTGGGCCGCAGAAGGCGAGCCGACGGAAGCCGGCGACGTGACGATGATCAACTACAAGAAGGATGCCCAAACGCTCAGTCTGATGATCACGGCCAGCGAAGGCGTTACCCAGGTCATCTTGAACCTCGGCGAATGACGATTCGGAGCACGCTCGATGCCCAACGCTGATCTCGATACCCGACTCACCGCCGAAGACCGCACGGTGCTGGACAGCCTGACGACTCCGCGCAAGATCCAGGACTTCCTGGATGCCATCGCGTACGAACCAGCGTACTTCAACCGCTCGCCGCTCCGCGTGCTGCGGGAGCGCCGCGGGCATTGCCTGGACGGCGCGCTCTTTGCCGCGTATGCGCTGAGCCGCCTGGGCGAGCCGGCCCAGGTGGTGGACCTGCTCCAGGAGCCCGGCCTGGATGACGATCATGTACTGGCGATCTTCCGGCGGAACGGCCGCTACGGCTGCCTGGCAAAGTCGAACTTCACCGGGCTGCGCTACCGGGAGCCGGTCTACGCGTCATTGCGCGAGCTGGCGATGTCGTACTTTGAAGATTTCTTCAACCTCAACGGCGTGCGAACCCTGCGCGGCTACACCGCGCCGATCGCTCTGCGCCGCTTCGACCGTCTGAACTGGCTGTGGGAGGATGCCGGCTGCGACGCGATCGAACGGTCGTTCAAGACCGCGCGGCGCTACCCGCTCATCACCCCACGCATGGCCGCCGAGCTTGGCCCGCTTGACGCGCGTTCGCTGGCGGCCGGCATATTGGGCTCCGACCCGGATGGGCTCTATCACCCGCCCGCGAGCTAACGCCGGCGCGAGCGGGCGGGTTGCACAGCGAGCGTAAACCCGCCCGCTCGAACTTGCCTGACGCCGCGGTTTCAGGTACAATCAAGTTGTCAGACATCTGACAAGCCATGAGCACCGTTCACCGCCCGAACGCAAAGGAGTGCGATCATGCTCGATTTCTTCTCCACCCCCCTCAAGCAGCTCGACCCTGCGATTGCCGATCTGATTGATGTCGAAGCCGAGCGCCAGCAGCGCAAGATCATCCTGATCCCCTCCGAAAGCCAGGCGCCGGAGGCGGTGCGCGAGGCGCTCGGCTCCGTGTTTCAGAACATCTACGCCGAGGGCTACCCCAACGCCGACACGCACGACTTGACCGAAGCGCAGATCCTGGATTACGAAGTGCAGCTTGCGCGCTACCGCCGCTTCTCGGATGAGCGCTACTACAAGGGCGTGGAGTATGCGGACGTGCTGGAGGCGCTCGCCCGCCGCCGCGCCGCCGAGGCGTTCGCCGCCAACGGCATCGCGCCGGAGGGCATCTGGGCCAACGTGCAACCGCTGAGCGGCTCGCCCGCCAACAGCGCGGTCTATGCGGCCCTGGTGCCGCCGGGCGCCACCGTGATGGGCATGGACCTGATGCACGGCGGCCACCTGACGCACGGCAGCCCCGCCAACCGGTCCGGCAAGCTCTACAAAATCGTCTCCTACGGGATTGACCCCGCAACCGAGCGGCTCAACTACGACGCCATCGAGCAGCTTGCGCGCGAGACGCAGCCCAAGATGATCATCGCGGGCTTCACCTCTTATCCATGGATGCCCGATTGGCGGCGCTTCCGCCAGATCGCCGATGCGGTGGGCGCGTACTTGCTGGCGGACATCTCGCACATCTCCGGGATGGTGGCCGCGGGCGTAGTTGCCAGCCCGATCGGCCACGCGCACGTCGTCAGCTTCACGACCCACAAGTCGCTCTACGGCCCGCGCGGCGCGTGCATCTTGACCACCGACAAGGCGCTGGCGGCCAAGGTGGATTCCGCGGTGTTCCCCGGCGAACAGGGCGGCCCGCACATGAACGCCATCGCCGGCATGGGCGTCGCGTTCAAGCTGGCGCAGACGCCGGAGTTCCGCCAGCTCCAGCAGCAGGTGGTGGACAACGCCAGCCTGCTGGCCGCTGAGCTCAGCAAACAGGGCCTCCGCATCCCCTACGACGGCACCGACACGCACATGCTGTTGGTGGACTGCAAGAGCGTGCGCGCGGCGAGCGGCGTCAGCCCGGACAAGCGCAAAGGCACGCCCCTGATGGGCGATGTGGCGGCCCGGGTGCTCGACATCGCCGGCATCGTCTGCAACCGCAACACCATCCCCGGCGACAAGAGCCCGCGCTCGCCCAGCGGCATCCGCCTGGGCACGCCCTGGATCACCCAGCGCGGGTTTGGCCCGCGGGAAGTGACCGAGCTTGCCGGCATCATCGCGCGGCTGCTGAAGGCGATGGAGCCCCACGCGTACATCGGTCGCCACGGGCCGGTTTACTCCGCCCGCGTGGATTTTGATGCGCTGGAAGAGGCCAAGCGCGATGTGGTGCAACTGGTCACTTCCGTGGACCTGGCGAACTACGTGCCCAGCGGCTATCCGCATCACTACTTCATGTACAAGGACACCCAGGATCCGGGCGGCGATTGGGACATCATCGAGCTCGAGGGCGAGCATGTGCGCGGCTTCTGCAACGTCGCCATGACCAACGATGTATATCAGTTGGGCCCGGGCGACAGCCAACCTACGTGGCTCCTGGAGCCGGATGGCCGGTTGATGAGCCCCGGCGTTCTGAAACGGACCGGCGAAGGCCCGCACCTGTACCAACTGCTCGTCCCCAAGCCGCAGGAGTCGCGCGTGGCGCACTGGCTGCGCGCGCTGTCCGACGGGTTTGTAGACATTGACCCAACCGACCCGTATGTCAAGGCGCCCGGCCCCGTCGTCGTGCGCCGCTTGCCCCACACGCTGGCCGATGCCTGGCCCGAGCGCCCCCCGACCGCCGATGCGTTGGACGCCGCCGAGATCGGATTCGCGGCCAAAAAGGCGTATTGGATCGGTCACAGCAACCGGCCCGGGCCGTCCGCCGGGCTGCCGCGGCTGCCGCAGTTCCAGTGGGACAGCGCCGCCGCTGCTGCCGCGGGCCCGAAGCGCACCGGTCTCTACGAGGCGCATCGCGGCCTGGGCGCCAAGATCGTGCCGTTCGCAGGCTACGAGATGCCGGTGCAATACTCATCGGTGCTTGACGAGCACCTGGCCGTGCGCCGGAACGCGGGGCTGTTCGACGTGAGCCACATGGGCCTGTTCGAGTTCACCGGCGAAGATGTACACCTCTTCCTGAACAGCCTGACGACGAACGACGTCTCGCTGATCGCCCCCGGCGACTCGCAATACGGCTTTCTGCTCGGCCCCGATGGCAGCGTGGTGGATGACATCTGGCTGTATCGGCTGGAGCGTGAGCGGTACTGGATGGTGGTCAACGCGTCGAACAACGACAAGGACTGGGCCTGGGTCAACGCGGTCCTGCGCGGTGAAGTGATGATTGACGCGTCCCAGCCGTGGGTGCGGGCGATGGGCGGCGAAACCGTGCAGGTGCGCGACCTGCGCGTGCCATCCAGCGGCGATGCGCGGCGCGTTCAGTTAGCCCTGCAGGGGCCGCGCTCGCGCGACATTTTGCTCGGCATGCTCGACAAGGAAGATGCCGCGACCCGCGAGGCCATCCTGCTGATGAAGCGCACCCAGATCATCCACGCCCGGGTGGGCGGGTTCGACCTGTGGCTGGGGCGCACCGGCTACACCGGCGAACCGATGGCATTCGAGGTATTCGTCCATCCCGACGCGCTGATGGCCTTCTGGTATGCACTCCTGGAGGCCGGCAAGCCGTTCGGGTTGCGGCCTTGTGGGCTGGCCGCGCGCGATAGCCTGCGAATCGAGGCGGGCCTGCCACTTTACGGCCACGAGCTGGCCGGCCCGCTGGGCCTGAACCCCGCGGATGCCGGCTTCGGACCTTACGTCAAGCTCTACAAACCGTTCTTCATCGGCAAGGCGGCCTATATGGCCCACGAGGCGGCGCGGATCGCGCGGCTGGTGCGCTTCCAGCTCGAAGAGGAGCACGCCTCCCTGCTGAGCCAGGGCGATGTGATCGTGAACCGCAAGGGGCGCGTCGTGGGGTGGGTGACGAGCTGTTCGATCAACACCGAGGGGCGGTTGGTGGGATTGGCTTTTGTGCAGGAGCCGCACCATGAGCGCGGCACGCGCCTGGGCGTCTACCGCGAGGGCAAGACCTGGGAAACCGACCCGCTCGAGACGCTGAAGTTCGGCGACCGCATCCAGTTGCCCGATGACATCACCGTGTTGCCGCGCTTTCTGAACAAACAGAGCTGAGCCCGACGCCACCGGTGCAGACATCACAGGGTGCGCTCAGGCTGCCTGGCAGCCAGAATGCACCCTGTGATCATCATCAGGCGGCTTGGCCGATTTGGGGCAAATTTATATCCGGCACTATAATGTGCCCCATGGCACAGACCACATCCCTACCCACTGCTGATCTGCCATCTGCCATCCGGTCTGAGATTGACGAACTGCTCAGTGAGCTTGGCGCCTGCATCAGCAGGGTCACGCGCGAAGCCGCTGCAACCGCCTCAGTCACCCTGCCGGCCGTGATCGCGCGGCACCGGGCCGATTTCGCGCGCCGGCTCAACGCGGTTGGAGAATGGATCGCAAACTATCTGGCGGCGCACCCCGCCCCTGGCGAAGTCGAACTGGCTCGTGCGTACCTCGTTGCCCCGATTCGCCAGTGGTCGAACACCAGCCCGGTCTTCTTCCACATCCTCCATACACCGCGTGATCGGTTCGACAGCTTCGAAGTGACGGACTTGCTCCTCGAACGCAGGGTCGGCGGGACGGATGTGACATCTGCGCTCTTTGATGATTACGCGCAACATACGATGTATGCCGTGTCGTACCGAGAGCGCTTCAATCTGATGGCAGACAGGCTCACTGTCGAGACCGCCGTACGCACACAACCTGAAGACCCGGTCCAAATCCTGAGTCTGCACTCCGGTGGTGCGCACGAGCTAACGCTTGCGGGAAAGAACACGACCTTTGCACGCGCAGTGATGCTCACGTGCGTGGATGCGGATTCGCCGGCGCTCCGGCGCGCCCGGCAGAAGCTTGACGACCAATTCCCCCGCAGACTGCACGTCGTTCGGTATGATCCGCGTGCCTTTGTCTCTGCGGGGCCAGAAGGCGATCCCCCCTACGATATCATCTACACGATCAACATCTTCGACCAGTTGAGTGACCGGCAGGCCACCCGGCTGATCGCCGACTGCTACCGCTGGCTCAAGCCTGGGGGCGCCTTGCTTTTCAGTAATTATTCCCTCCACCTACCGATCAGTGAACGGATGATCGTTTCGTGGGTCATGAACTGGAATACGCGCTGCCGATCCGAGGAGGATTTGCGCCGCATTTTTACTCGGTCCCCTTTCCCCGCGGAAACCATTAGCATTGCCCTTGATAAACTGAACGTCAGCTCCTTGATCACGGCCGTGCGAACGGCGTAGCCCCGCAAGCTAGACGATAGCCGCCTCGCCAAAACGTTCCAGCACCGCGCGCACCTCGCCGCGCGTCGGGACGTTATGCCCGGTGCCGCGCTTCTGCACCTTCGCCGCGCCGGTCGCGTTCGCCAGCTTGCCCAAAATCGGCAGCCCCAGACCACTGAGCCAGCCGTAGATCACCGCACCCGCCACACTATCGCCCGCGCCGGTTGCATCCACCACGGCCACCGGGTAGGCCGGTGCAGACACGACCTCCTGTCCCCGCGCCAACAGACAGCCGTCCGCCCCGCGCTTGACAACGGCCAGGGCTGCGCCGTTCGCCAGCAGCGCCTGCGCTGCGGCCGCGGGGTCGGCAGAGCCGGTCAGCCGCTCGGCCTCGTCCGCGTTGACCAGTACCACGGTCGCCAGCGCGGCCGCCGCCAGATGCCAAGCATTATCCAGCGCCGGGTTGCCAGGGCCGGGATCAAAGAAGGTTGGAATGCCGGCTTCCTGCGCGATGCGAAACGCCGCCAGAATGAGCGCAGCCCCGCCCGCATGTTCGGCCCAGCCGTCGGCGTAGACCGCGCCCGCGCCACGCAGGACCGGTTGCCAGGAGTCCGGCATGTCCGCCAGACGCAGCGTGCCGGGGTAGCCGAGATAGGCCGGCTCGGCGGCGGGATCCACCAGCACACCGGCGACCGGCGTCCGCACGGCGGCATCCACGATCACGCGGGAGGTGTCAATGCGCTCGGCAGCCAGGCCGCGCAGCACTGCGGCGCCGAAACGATCTTCGCCTACTTCGCCCAGGCAGAGGACGGGCAGGCCCAGGCGCCGCGCCATGATCGCCGCGTTGCACGCGCCGCCAGGGCCCAGCTCGACGTAGGTCAGCTTCTTCAGGTCGGTGGCGTTGACGGGGAACGACTCGATATGCAGCGCCAGGTCGGCAATCAAATCACAGAGGATGATGACGGGACGACGATCTCGGGACATCAGGCCTCCAAACGCAGTCACGGGCACAGGGTTCGTAGTAACGACTTCAGTCGTTAGCGGCGGCAGGGTTCGTAGTAACGACTTTAGTCGTTGGCGGCGGCAGGATTCGTAGTAACGACTTCAGTCGTTAGCGGCGGCGAGCAGCTCCACAAACTGCTCCACCCGCAGCGGCACGCCCGGCAGGCCCAGGGCCGCGGCCAGGCGGGCGAGTTGGGGGGGCTCAACCTCGGCGCTGCGGAGGACATCGGCCTGGCCGAGGACCTCGCCCGCGGGGCCGTCGGCCACCACCTGTCCCGCAGCCATCACAACCGCCCGCTCAAAATGCTCGGCGCAGAAGTCCACATCGTGCGAGATCGCGATCACGGTGCGTCCCGCAGCGCGCAGCGCCGCGATGATGGCTGCGATGCCGGCCAGGCCGCGGGCATCCTGGCCGGTGGTTGGCTCGTCCAGCACCACGACCGGCGTCCGCATGGCGAGGATTGCGGCCAGCGCCAACAGCTTCCGCTGCGAGAGGTGAAGGTCGTAGGGGTTATCGGCTGCGCGTTCAGCCAGCCCGACCTGCGCCAACGCCTCCGCGACCGCCGCCCGAGCCTCCGCCTCGGATCGGCCCAGGTTCCGCGGCCCGAACGCGACCTCGGCCTGCACCGTCCGCTCGAAGAGCTGATCATCGGGGTTCTGAAAAACGTACCCGACCCGGCCCGCAAGCTGCGCCACACTGTGCTCGCGCGTGTCCCAATCGCCCACCGCCACGCGGCCGCGCGTGGGGCGCAGCAGGCCGTTCAGGTGCTTGACGAGGGTCGTCTTGCCCGCGCCGTTCTCCCCGAGGATCGCGACAGCCTCGCCCGCAGCGATCGCCAGGCTGACGCCCCGCAAGGCTTCGACGCCGGTCGGGTAGGTGAAGTGGAGGTCAGAAATGGTGATATTCATCGTGAAGCGTGACCGATCAGGCCGATGCCGGACGGAAGAAATGCGTGGCCTGCTCCAAAGTCACGGGCAACGGCCGGTCGGCAGGCGCCGTTCCGCGCTCAACGGCCAGGCGCGCGGCCTGGGTGTAGCGCGTGGCCGCGAGGCCGAACTGCGCCAGGTCCGGGCCGGCGAACACCTCGCGCGGCGGGCCATCAGCCACGATGCGGCCGCGGTCCAGCACAATCACCCGGTCGGCGTAGACGGCGATCCATTCCGGCTTCTGCTCGACCAGGATGACGGTCGTGCCACCGGCCGCCGCCAGGCTGTGCAACGCCTCGAACACCTCGCGCGTGCCCACCGGATCGAGCTGTGATGTCGGCTCGTCCAACACCAGCACCTGCGGCCGCATCACGAGCACCGAGGCGATGGCAACTCGCTGCTGCTGCCCGCCTGAGAGCGCGTACGGGGAGCGATCGGCCAGGCCGCTGAGCCCGGTCAACGCCAGGACCTCCTCGATCCGGGGCGCCATCTCGGCGCGCGGCACGCCGAGGTTCTCCAGCCCGAACGCGATTTCCTCGCGTACGGTGAAGCGCGCACCGGTGATCTGGTTGAACGGATTAGCGAAGACCAGGCCTACCGCGCCGGCCAGCGCCGCCAGCGATGCGGACGGCACGTCGAACCCCGCCACCTGCACCGAGCCGGTCAGCTCGCCGTTGTAGAAGTGCGGCACGAACCCGGCGATGGCATAGCACAAGGTGGATTTGCCTGCGCCGTTCGCGCCGACCACCGCGCAGAATTGCCCCGCGGGCACAGCCAGTGTGACGTCAACCAGCGCGGGCGACTGAGTGGCCGGATAGGTGTAGGTGAGACTCGTGATATTGATCATGCGAATCAATGAATCGGCGAATGGCGTGGCGGATGGCCCCCTACCGTCTCAGGACGAACCGCAGGGCAACGGCGGCCGCCATGCCTGCCAGCAGCAGCCATCGGCCGATTCGCTGCATAGGCGAGTCGGATAGTATCAGCAGACTGGTCTTGGGCCCGGTGCGCGAGAAGGCGCGCGCCTCCAGCGCAATGGCGCGCTCCTCGACATCCACGATGCTGCCGAGCACCAGCGGCACCACCAGGGGCAGCAGCGCCCGGGCGCGCCGGCCGAAGCCGCCCTCGGTTTCCAGCCCGCGCGACCGCTGCGCGTCCAGGATGGTGCTCGCCTTGGCCTGGAAACGCGGCGCGATCTGGATGGTGGCAAGGATGATGTAGGTGAGGCTGTTGGGCACGCCGTGCTGCTGAAGCGCGATCATCAGCCGGTCGGGCCGCGTCGTCAGCGAGAGCAACAGAAAGCTCCCCACGACGGCCAGGATGCGGCCGGTGCTCTGCGCGGCAAAAAGCAGCCCTTCACGCTTAAGCGACAGCGGCCCCAAGTGGACGACCGGCGTGCCGCCCGTCCAGAAGAGCCCTTGGATCAGGAAGACCGAGATGGCGAACGGCAGAACGATCTTCACCGCCGAGCGCAGCAGTTGCGGCGCCACCCGGCCCCAGGCCGCCAGCGGCAGGAGGGCCAACAGGAACACCGCATAGGGCGCCCACGCGCCCGGCAGCGCCAGCCCAGCGACCAGACAAAACCCGACCAGCGCCAGGTTGGTCAGCGGGTTGAGCCGGTGGAGGCCGCTGTCGCGAGCCGTGAAGAGGGTGAACGAACTCACTTCGGCAGGTTCTTTGCGCGCGGGAAGCGCGCCCGGAACCGCAGCGGCAGCGCCATGACGATCAGCCAGACCACCAGGAAGCTCACGACCTTATCCAGCGGATCGGAGACGATGCCCTGGCCGAAGGTGGCCTGGATCACACTGGCGCCCGCGGCCCGCAGCCCGGCCACCAGCAGGTCGGTGCCTGCCCCGGTCACGCCGCCGTAGATCGCGGCCGAGGTCGGCGCCGAGGCGAGCGCAGCCGCCACACCGGTGATCAACCCGGCGATGAGCCACAGCCAGATCTTCTTGGCCCAGCCGAGATCGCCGAAGATGCCGGCCAGCAGGCCAATAATCGCGGCGACGTAGAAGAACGGCGTGTAGGCCGGGTTCAGCCCGCTCAGCCCCCAGATCAGGTTGGAGAGCGCGCCGGTGACCAGGCCGGCCCACGGCCCGGCCAGCAGGCCCACCAGCACCGTGCCGATGGAATCCAGGTAGACGGGCAGCTTCAGCAGGACGACGATCTGTCCGATGGCGATGTTGATCGCGATAGCAACTGGGATGAGGGCGAGGGTGAGGGTAGTGAAATCGCGCTTGATGCTTTTCACGTGTATGACCTCCGGCAGGAAGATGACTTGGCAAGAATGAGCCGATTGTAAATCACTTCGATAAGGATGTCCAACACCGCAAGCTGGCGCGTTTCCCCCTGACTATGGTAGACTATGCGCCCAGGAGTTGAACCCATGACGGAATCCGCTGATACATTTGCCGTTTCGCCGACTGAATCCCAGATAGATGCGCTCATCCGGCTTGCCCTGGCCGAAGACCTGGGCGACGGGGATGTGACCACCCTCAACACCATCCCGGCTGAGGCGACCTACACCGGCGACTTCCTCGTCAAAGAGGCGGGCGTGATCGCCGGACTGGCCGTCGCGCAACGGGTTTTTGCCCTTCTCGATCCCGCCGTGAAGTTCCGCACGCTCGTCGCGGACGGCGACCGGGTCGGCCGCGGGGACATCGCCGCCCGGGTGACTGGCCCCGGCCGGGCGATCCTGTCGGGCGAACGGGTGGCGCTGAACCTCTTGCAGCGCATGTCGGGCATCGCCAGCGCCACCCGACGTTTCGTGGACGCGGTCGCCGGCACTCGGGCGGTGATCCTGGACACGCGCAAGACGGCCCCTGGCCTGCGCCTGCTCGACAAATGGGCCGTTCGGCTCGGCGGCGGTCGCAACCATCGCTTCGGGCTGTTCGACATGGCGCTGATCAAGGACAACCACATCGCTGCGGTCGGCTCGATCACCGAGGCGGTGCGCCGCGTGCGTGCGGGCGATGCGCGCGGCCGCCCCATTGAGGTCGAGGTGACGAATCTGGAGCAGTTGCGGGAGGCGCTGGCGCTGCCGATTGATCGCATCATGCTGGACAACATGAGCCTGGAACAGATGCGCGCCGCAGTTGCAATCGCCGCGGGCCAGATTCCGCTGGAGGCGTCGGGCAACGTCAACCTCAACACCGTGGCCGCCATCGCCGCCACCGGCGTGGACTACATCTCCGTTGGCGCGCTGACGCACTCCGTCAAGGCGTTGGATATCAGTTTGGATTTGCGCGCGGCGTAATCAAGAGGTCAGCAAAAGGCACCCATGCCGCGCAGGCGACAAACGTCGGGCAAGAAACTCACGCGCAAGAGATGCTTCGGCACTCTATTCAAAGAAGTATAGCGATTGTCATCCTGAGCGAGTAAACTCAGCAAGTCACTGTGTCGTTTAAGTCTAGCCGTACCTCAGCATGACAACTCGATCTCTTGAAGAAAGAGCGAAGGATCTCCTCAAGCTATTTTAGGGAGATTTGGCATGAGCACACTCGATCCCCACGACCGCAGCAAGCTGTCGGTCGAGGACATCTACCAGGAGCTCAAGGCAAAGCTGGGTGACTACACCCCGGACTTCGAGCTGCGCGTCAAAGCCGAGCTGGCCCACGAGGTCAACCAGCTCAAGGTGCAGCGCAACGCGGTGATCCTGGGCCACAACTACATGGAACCGGCCCTCTTCCACTCCGTCCCCGATTTCGTGGGCGATTCGTTGGACTTGAGCCGCAAGGCTGCGCTGACCGATAAGGACGTGATCGTTTTCTGCGGCGTCAAGTTCATGGCCGAGACGGCGAAGATCCTCAACCCAACCCGCACCGTGCTGATCCCCTCGTTGAAAGCCGGCTGCTCGCTGGCCGAAAGCATCACGGCCGCGGACGTGCGCGCGCTCAAGAAACGCTTCCCCGGCGTCCCGGTCGTCACTTACGTCAACACCTACGCCGACGTCAAGGCCGAAAGCGACATCTGCTGCACGTCGGGCAACGCGGTCGCGGTCGTCGAGTCGCTGGGGGCCGAGACGGTGATCTTTCTTCCGGACGAGTATCTGGCCGGCAATATCGCCCGCCAGACCGGCAAACACATCATCTTCCCCACACGGCTGCCCTCCGGTCGGATCAAGGCCGATACGAAGGTGGACTACCAGATGATCGGCTGGCACGGCCGCTGCGAGGTGCACGAGAAGTTCACCGTGGAGGACATCCAGCGGGTGCGCGCCCAATTCCCGGACGTGGTGATCCTGGCGCACCCGGAGTGCAGCCCGGCGGTGACCGCCGCGGCAGATTTCGCCGGGAGCACCAACGCCATGATCCGTTATGTCGAGCAGACGCACGCATCGCATTACCTGCTGCTGACCGAGTGCTCGATGGGCGATAACGTCGCCGCGGCGAATCCCGACAAGGAGATGCTGCGGCTGTGCAGCGTCCGCTGCCCCCACATGAACCAGATCACACTGGAGATGACGCGCGATGCCCTCCTGCACATGCAGTACGTCACCGAGGTGCCGGAAGAGATCCGGGTGCGGGCGTATCGGGCGGTGGAGCGGATGTTGAAGATTGGGTAAACTGGTAGACTAGGACTCACCTTTCGCTCATTCTCAAGGTGGGTTCTCAGATGTGACAGACAGCCTTGT
>CAZYGI010000036.1:0-37123 GCA_964647255.1 uncultured Anaerolineales bacterium
GGGCTGTCGGGCATCCGGCTGGCGCGCCCACCGGACGACCGCCCACACCGCCCGATCGGCGGGCGCGATCGGGCGCCGCGTCGCCGCGACATCAGGCGTCGGACCGCTGCCCCGGCCGCCAAAGGTTGCGCCGGTCAGCGCCACCTGACCGCCGAAGGCTGCGTCGCGAGGGGCCAGGGAAGGCGCAAGCTCGAATTTGGCGGACGGCGCGATGTCATACCAGGAAACGTTGTAGCCGCGAAAGCTGCGCTCGCCCCGGAATGTCCCGAACTTCTGAAGCAAGAACGGCACAGCCCCGCGCGGGTCGGTGTCCGACTCGAACCAGCGCACCCAGTAGACCCGACTCCGACCATCCGCGGCCAGCGCCGTCAGACGATCGGCCACGGTATTGATGTCTACGAACAGATACTGCGCCGGCGCACTCGCTGCCGGCTCGGCCGGCGGGGTCCCGGCGAAATCATTGTTCCAGCGCGGGTAGTAAAAGCCAAACGGGTAGCGTTGATCCACCAGGATCAGATCGCGCTGCGGGTCCGTGTTCGCCGTGAGCCACTCGACCACCCCGCGCGTGTCCTCCCGGAAGAAGCGGGCGTCCAGGAGATCCCCGCGCAGGCCCGGCGCCAGGATCGCGACAAGCGCGACCGCAGCCAACGCGCCTGCCCAGCGCCGCAAGCTCGCCCATCCGCGCAGTGCGTAGCCGGTCAAGAGCAGCCACCCAGGCAACGCAAAGCTGATATAGCGCGTGGCGAAAGTCGCCCGGCTGCGAATGACCAGGTAGTAGACGACGAGCGGCAGGATAGCCCAGGTGAGGACGTAGAGCGTGGAGCGTGAGGCGTAGAGCGTGGAGCGCGAAGCGTAGAGCGTGGAGCGTGAGGCGTAGAGCGTGGAGCGCGAAGTGTAGAGCGTGGAGCGCGAAGCGTGGAGCGAGTTGTCCCCGCGTCCCCGCGTCGCCGCCAGCACCCACCCCACCACCAGCCACGCGGCCAGCGCCCACACCCACGGCCGCGCAACGGCGGCATCGAGGTGTTCGCCCAGGCCGTAGACGCGCGCCAGCTCGGCAAGATAGACGGCGACGGATGGCACGACCAGGTTGGGGTTGCGGTACGAGGGGATCTGGCGCAGCGCCACGGGCAGGCCCGGCAGGCAGAGCAGAGCGGTCAGCACGCCGGACAGCAAGACGGTGCGCAGCCGCGGCCAACGCTCACGAACTGACGCGCGTACGCGAGCATCCTGAGCGGAGGACGCCAGCCCGGAGTCGAACGCTTTGCGTGCGGCTTGGGCCAAAGATCGCTCCGCACCCTTCGACTGCGTGGCGGGAACCGCTCCGCCACTCCGCTCAGGATGCTCCGCTATGGTGTTGCCACTCCGCGCTGTTCTGCCGAACGCCGCCCATCCCAGCGCCCAGCCCCACAGCGCCACCAGCGCAAATACCGCTGCATAGTGCGTCAGGAGCGCCAGCGCCGAGAAAAGCGCAAAGAGCAGCCACGGCAGCCCTTTGGGCACGGTCGCTCCCCGCGCTCCGCTCCACGCCCCCAGCCCCGCGCACGCCAGCCAGACCAGCGCCACCGTATACATGCGCGTCTCTTGTGCTTCGCCCAGCAGGAAGGGCAGGAACGCTGCGCCCAGCGCCGCGCCCAGGCCGGCCCAGCGTCCGCCGGAGCGACGGCCCAGCGTAAACATCAGCGGCACGAGCAGCACGCCGAACCACAGCGACATGAAGCGCGCCGCAAACGCGCTTCCGCCGAGCAGCGCGCCCGGCCGCGGGCCGGTCAGCGCCAGCCAGCCGTGCAGCAGGTAAAAATAGACCGGGGGATGGATGTCGAGCTCTGGGGCGGAAGCGATCTGGCCTAACGGCCGCGTCGCCACGTCAATGTTGCGCGCCTCGTCCCACCAGATGTCCTGGGCATCCAGCCGGTAAACGCGCAAGGCGAAGGCGGCCAGGGTCAAGAGGAGGAGCAGCCACAACCAGGAACGCTGAAGGGAACGCGTCGGTCTCATCTGACCGTCACCGTGCCCAACAACACGCTCCGGTTCAAGGCGAGGCGATCGGTTGCCGTCACCGTCACGCGGTCCTGGCCCTGCGTACCGGTCGGGTACAGGCCGGCCCAAAGCTGATAGGTGCCGGGCGCAAGGTCTGCCGGCAGCGGCAGCACAAACTCACAGACGCTGCGATCACCGGGTTGCCAGTAGCGCGTGGGGAAACGGGTGCCCGCCGGCGGTTGATCAAAGCCGGAAACACTATCCCGGTCGGTCCGGGTCAGATGGACGAACGCGGTGTAGTCCCTGCTGGGCGTTTGGCCCGCTTCCCACAGCAGCGTGACCGCAAGCTGTGGCTCGCTCGCCTCGACGGAAGAGGGGAAACGCCCACCAATCAGGCGCAGGCCGTCCTCGAATGAAACATTGATCGGGACCAGGCCGAGGCTCTTGTTATCCAGCGCCGCAGCCGGGACCACATCCACGTGGCCGATCATGCCCGAGGTCACCGTCCCATCGGACAGGCGCGCTGGGAGCGGCGTGTCGGCGCTGGAGGACATGAATCCGACATAAACCACGGCGCGCAGCGGCGAGCGGGCATCCACCGGCTCGGAAATCGTCACGGCGTAACGGTCCTCGTAAATGATGCCCGGCTCCCACAGGCTGGTCGGTGCGCGCCCCCAACCGGGGTGAGACGTCACGTTCCCGATGGCGCGGCGGTTCTCGTCCAGCAACTGCACAAAAAGGGGAAAATCCGCCCTCAGCTTCTTGTCGCTGCGCAGATAAAGCGTGATCGGCACGGTGTCGCCCGGCTTGAAGCGCTTTTGCGGCAGGTTGACTGCCACCAGCTCGACCTGATTATCGTACACGATCCCCGCCTGCCGCACATCCGCCGGCAGCACGACCACCGCCGCCGGCGCCCGGTAGCTGGCTGGCAACAGGTAGCCGAGAACATAACCCGAACACGCCAGCAGGCTAAGCGGCAGCACCAACGCTGAAACCATGCGCCAGAAGCGCGGGAGATTCACAGTCCAAAAGCTCAGGCCGAGCACCAGCAGAATCGCGAATGCGTTCAGCAGCGGGAAAAGCAGCCGTCCCTGGCTGCTGGTCGCGAAAGTTGACCAATAGAGCATGGCGCCGATCAAGATGGCGGCCCACATCGCAAGCAGCAGCCTGACGCGAGTCGGGGATTTTCCCGTCAAATGAGGCTTCGCGGTCGCCCGCGCGCCGGCCCAGCCGATCACGCCCCCAGCCAGAGCCAGGACCGTGACCATGTCCAGGATGCGATAGAACCATGCCGGCAAGATGATATTGAACCAACCGAACAGGCCCCAGAAGGAGTAGCGCAGGCCGTCCAGTTCCCCGATGAACCCGCGCAACGTCAGCGGTTTGGTGCGCAGACCGGTAATCGTCAACAGCCTTTCGGCACCGAACCATTCCCCGTACAGGGTAAAATTGCGCCAGTACCACCAGCCGGCGATCGCCAGCGCGGGCACCAACACAAGAAGGGCCGCCCACAGCGGCAAGCGCCATGCTTTGCGCTCCCAGGCCAGCCACAGGATCACGATCCCGATCGGTGCGATCAGCACCAGGCCCTGGAGCTTGCTCAGGGCCGCCACGCCGAGCAGCACCCCCAACACCAGCCATTCCCACCACGCCACGCGCTGCGATCGCTCTCGCGCCACTAACCGGGTCAGCCAGTAGACCGTCGTCGTGCTGGCAAGGGTGATCAAGCTGTCGTTGGAGACCGACGAGCTGATAAACGCAAACTGCGGGATACAGGCCACCAGCAAGATGACCACCAGCGGCAACCGGGAAGGCGCCGGGAAGGCCAACCGCGCGGTCAGATAGATCACTAAGATCGTCAGACAGCCCAGGAACAACGAAAACCACCGGTCAACGTGCATCGCCAGGTTCGCGCCCCGCAGCGGCAGGGATCGCGCGCTGTAAAGCATGAAGTTCTTGTTGCCGGGGAACAGCGGGTCCCCCAGGTTGGCGAAGCGATTTTGGACGTTGAGCTGGTCGAAGTCGCTCTGGTCAAGCGCAGCGGTCAAGCGCCCGGCCAGAAAATAGTAGAACGGCGCCTGTGCGCCTTCGTGCAGCCACGGGCCGTTCCACTCCGTCGTCTGCACCGGAAGAGGGTTGCCCTGGGCCAGATGGCGCGCAAACGCGTAGTGATAGACCTCGTCCGGCTTCTCAAACGGCGGCGCGGCCAGGCTATACCCCACACCCAGGGCAATGAAGAGCAGCAGCACGGCCGCGAGGGCCAGGCGTTCAAATCTCAGCGCGCTCACCGGTCACTTCCCGATGGTTCAAACGGCAGGAGCAGCGTTTCCGGGTCGGCCAACGCCGCGCGCCCATCCGCGTGGGTGACGGGCAATTTGCCCAGCGTCTCGGCATCGTACACCTGCAAGGCCAGGCGCAGCCCGGCGCCGGATGCGATGCGTCCCGGCTCAGATGGCGTCAACCCGGTGTACTCCAGGATGGTCTGCCCCGGCTGCCATTGCGTCGTCGGCAGGATGCCATCATAGGGCTCGCGCTCCGAAATAGCAAGCGTGACGGTCCCGCCCGCGCCATCGTCGGCCAACAGGCGCAGGATGTACTTGTAGCGCCGATCCAGTGTCTGCACCGGCTGCCAATACAGGGTGACCGGGATGGATCCGGCCGGGTCCAGGGCCGAACCGATCTCGTAGCCCGCCAGCCGCACCTTATCCCCGAAGGCCACATCGGTCCGCTGCTGCACCGGCGCGGGAACAGCCGGCAGCACGGGCGCCTGCGGCAGATACAGCTTCACCTTCAAGATCGTGTTGGACAGATACCCGCTCTCCCGCGCCAGCCAGGCGTGCGAATAAAACCACTGCTCCGCCGCCCCTTGGAGCGGATTGAGCGGCACCATGCCCGAAACGACCACCCAGGTGCGCCGGTGTTGCGTCAGCAACGCCTGGAGCCGCGCCTCCGTCGCTTCCAGCGATGCGCCGAGCAGCGGTGCGCCCTGCCATTCGGAGCGCGGGCGGTCGCCGCCGATGAGATCCACCGGCAGATAATAGCGATACAGCCGCGACATCTCGGCCGGGATCAGCACCAACGCGTCGCCGGGCTGGAACTCCGCGGCCAGCTCTGCGCCAGGCTCCGTGAAGTTGTCCTTGGCATAGCGGGGGGCGACGAAGTAATTGGCGCTGCTGTACACCATCCCGGCGCATAACAGCACCGCGGCCGCTGCGCCCGCCCAGCGCCGGTAGCCCCAAAGCGCAGCGACGCCGCCGCTCAGGAGCAACACGAAGAACCCGCTGACCATGCTCATGTGACGGGCGTTCATGTACGCGGGCTGAAAACGCTGGACGATCTGGATGGCGATCACTGGCACGACGAGCAGGGCCGGCAGCAGCCACGCCTGGCGCGCCGGTTTGCGGCCCGGCCACAGCCACCAGAGCGCGCCCAGCACAACCACCGCGCCAAACCCGTAGTCCAGCCACCGCACCTGCGCCAGATCCACGCTCAATCCGAGGCTAAACGCATTGAGCAAATCCATCGCGAGCGTGTGAAGCGACACCGGCGCAAAATTCGTGCCGCCGCCGGGTTTGCTCAGGATCAACCAGGCCGCCAGCGCACCCAACCCCAGGCTCAGCGCCAACATGCCGCCCGCGGCAGCCAGCGCACGCCGCCGGCTGCGTGACCAGAGCGCCTGGAACATCAAGGCTGCGTGGACGGGCAACACCAGGACGGCCAGGTAGTGGGTGGAGAGCAATGTGACGGCGGCGAGCCCGTAGCCGCTGAGATACCGCCGCGCGCGCGGCCCCGGTTCGGCTGCGCTCCAACGCAGCAGGAGATAGGTGCTGAGCAGGGCGAGCAGCGCAACGAGCGCGTACATCCGCGCTTCGCGGCCGTACCACAGATAGAATGGATTGACTGCAGTGAAAAGCGCCGCCCAGAGGGGCGTGGCCTGCGGCAGCAGGCGTCGCCGCGCCGCCAGCCGGGCAAACGCCCAGGCCATCGGCGCCAGCAAGGTCGCGGCGATGGCCGATGGAAAGCGCAAGGCCATCACGCTCTGCCCAGCCAGCCGGATGAAGCTGCCCAAGAGGACGAAATAGGCGAATGGATGTTGGTCGGTGGTGGCGATCGCGGTCAGGCCATCATCCAGCACGATCTGTCCCGACACAAGGGCGCGCCACGACGACTCCGCGCGTTGCAGGCTGAGGCTTTCATCCCACCACAGGCTCTTATGGTCCGGGCGAAAGACCAGCCGCGCAAAGGCCAGCAGGATGAGGCCCAGCAACAGCCATCGCACCAGCCAATACTGGCGCGGCCGCGCTGACAAAACCGCATTCTTCATGGAGGCGGACTAACCCTCAAGTTCCCGGTAGACATCCAAATGCCGTCTTGCCAGGGTGTCCCACTCGAACTGCTTCGCCAGGGAATGCGAAGCCACAGCCAGCCGGCCGCGCAACGCCGGGTCGGCCATGACGCGCTCGACCGCCGCGGCCATGCGAATCGGCTCTTCCGGGGGGACCAAGAGCGCGCTCTCGGCGTCGCGGAGCAGCGGGAACGGCACTTGCGCGGATGGCGCGGCGGCCGCCGCCTGCGTGCTGATGATCGGCAGGCCGTGCGCCAGCGCGGCCATCAGGCTGCCGTGACGCAGCGATGCGCCCTCGCGGTAAGGCAGCACCGCGCAGTCACACGCCAGCAGGTTGGCCGAAACCTGGTCGTTCGCGGTGAAACCGGTCCACTGCACCCGGTCGGCCAGCCCCAGGTCGGCGATCAGCTTCTCGACGTGCGCCAGGTAGGCCAGGTTCGTCGGGTCGCTGGCGCCGACCTTGCCGCCGACCATCAGCAGCCGCGCCGGATGTCCGGCGTGCACGAGCTCGGCCAGGGTGCGCACCAGCGTCTCGCCGCCCTTGTTGGCGTTGAGGAAGCCGAAATAGGCCAGCAGCCAGGTTTCCGGACCGGCGCCCCACAGGCCGCGCTGCTGCGCCCGGTCGTAGCCGGCCGGCGGCTCGCAGGCGATGTTGCTGCCGATGGGGATGGGCCGGAGCCTGGCCGTGAGACCTGCTTGCGCCAACTGCTGCCAGTCGGCCGGGTTCGTCACGACGTCGGCATCGCTGGCATGAGCCAACGCCAGCACAGTCTCCCAGCGCAGCGGGCCGGCCTTCGGGAAGAGATACGGCGTGCGCAGATCGTGGAAGGTGGTCACCACCCGGGGACGGCGCGGAAGAAGCCGCAGCCGCCAGGGCAAGAAGTTCACCGCGCCGTGCAGCCCATAAGCAGCCGGCTGATACTGGATATGCACGACATCCGGGCGCAGCTCACGCGCCACGCGGCCTGCCACCGCCCACAACTGCAAACCGGCTCGCTCGATCAAGGGATAGACCGTCGGCTCGTACGCCGCGGTTGGCTGTCGCAGGTGATCGCCGCCCGCATCAGCGTGCGTTAACACATGCACGTCCACACCCAACGCGCCCAGCGCCTGCCCGAGCCGCCGCGTGTAATCACCCACGCCACCTTGCATGGAAGGGTATTCGCCGGTGATGAACAGGATGCGCATGATATACTCTCGCTGGAACATTAGAACGTTAGAACGTCGAAAAGTTGGGGTGCAGGCCGCTCTTCAGTAACCGCCCATAGGAGGCCATGCGTTCCCGGCGCAACGGACGCTTGGAGCCGAGCAGCCACTTGCCAGCTTCAAGCATCCATTCTACCGCAAACGATAACAAGATGAAAACGCGCAGCAATTCAGCCTGGATGGGGCCGTGGAATTTGCGAAAGTAGCGCACCTTGCTCGTCTGAAAACGGATATGCCGGGCGGCGACCACCTGCTCGCTGGATTTGCCCTCGTAGTGGATGATCTGCGCCGCCGGCAGATAGACGACCTGCCAGCCAGCCTGCTTGATCCGCCGACACAGATCCAGCTCTTCCGAGTACATAAAATACCCCTCGTCGAAGCCGCCGATCTGCGCCAGAACCGCCCCGCGCACCATCAGCGCCGCGCCGACAAGCCAGTCAACGCCGATCCCCCCTGGTCCCGTCGGTGCGAGGGAAGCGGGAGCTGAGGGGGCGAGGTCGTCGCGGCGGTCTTCCATCCGATACCGTCGCGCCCAGGGGTTGTCGGGCCAGTGCCAGGCCAGCGGCGTGCTCTCGAACAGCGCAGTGACGAAGTTCGGAAAGCGGCGGGCGGACGACTGGAGGCTGCCGTCGCCGTAGCGCAACTGCGGGCCAAGCGCGCCGACCGCCGGGTGGTCATCCAGGTACGCCAGCAAAACGGCCAACGCATCCCCCACCACCTCGGTGTCAGGGTTAAGGAAAAAAACATAGCGCCCGCGGGCGATCGCCAGGCCCTGGTTGTTGCCGCGCGTGAAACCGACGTTCTCCGTGTTGGCGATCAGGCGCACATCCGGGAATTCCTGCGCGACCATATCGGCACTGCCGTCGGACGAGGCGTTATCAATGACCAGCGTTTCAACGTTCGCACGTTCGCACGTTCGCATGCTTCGATCCACCGATCGCAGACATGCAGCGAGCAGCTCGCGCACGTTCCAACTGACGATGATCACGGAGAGATCGGGCGGAGCTGGATCTATCATGGGCGGTCGTGCAAGGTCAAGGCGCCGGCTAGATGCGCCGCGCCAGCGTAGATTCGGCCAGCTCGGCGAGGGCATCACGGTAGACGGATGCGGGGAGCTTGCTCAAATCAGCCTTCGCCTGGTCGGCAAATTCCCGCGCCTCGCGCATGGCATGGGGAATGGCATCCGAGGTGCGCACCGCCGCGACCACCTCGGCGATGCTCTCCGCCCCGGCCTCAAGCCTGGCGATCACCTGAGCCGGATCGGGCTGGGCCTGCAAATAATAGAAGAATGGGAGGGTCACAATGCCGCCGCGCAGGTCACCGCCGACCGGTTTGCCCAACGTGGATTCTTTGCCGGCGTAATCCAGGACATCGTCAACGATCTGGAACGCCATGCCGAAGTGATGGCCGTAGTCGTGCAGCGCCTGTTCCTGCTCCGCCGATGCGCCGCCCAGGATGGCGCCGGAGCGCGTGGCAGACGCAAAGAGCGACGCGGTCTTGGCGAAGATGCGCGGGTAGTAGGCTTGCTTGGGCTGATCCCACTGCCGGGCCGAAAACAGTTGGCGCAGCTCACCTTCGACGATGGTGCGCAGCGTTTCCGCAAAGAGTTGGACGACCCGGACATCCCCGGTCTCGGCGGCAAACCCGGCGGCGCGGGCAAAAATATAATCGCCGGCCAACACGGTCGCGCCCTTGGTCCAGACAGCATTCAAGGTGGTGTTCCCGCGACGCACCAACGCCTCGTCAATCAGGTCGTCATGCACCAACGTCGCGGTGTGCAGCGTCTCCACGGCTGCCGCCACAGCCACGGCGTTCTCGGAGGCGCGGTCGGCGTAGAAGCCGTAGGCACCCAGCGCCAGGGCCGGCCGCAGCCGCTTCCCGCCGCTGCCCAGGAGCGCGACAAACGCCTCGGCCAACGGCCCGTAGGCGTTGTCCGCGATAGAGTGCATCTTCGCTTCGACCCTGGTGAGGTCGTCACGGACGAGTGCGAGCAAACTCACGTCTTTAGCCATCTTCTTCGCAACAAATCACAAGTCACAAGTCAAGCGCGCCGCGTCTCACACCGCTTTTACGCTTTGCGCAGTCGAAAACACCGCTCCGCGGTGGCGGTGGTCTGGGCTGCCACCGCGTCGGGCGTCATGACAAGGAGATCGGCCAGCTTCCGGGCAATCAGCGGAATGTAGGCCGGTTCGTTGCGCTGCCCCCGATGCGGGTGCGGCGCCAGATAGGGCGCGTCGGTCTCCAGCACCAGCCGATCCGGCCGAAGCTGCGGCGCCAGCGCCTGCAAGCCCCGCGCGTTCTGGAACGTGACCGGCCCGCCCAGGCCGATCACCAGGCCCAGGTCGTAGGCGGCCTGCGCCTCAGCCAGGCCGCCCGAAAAAGCATGCCAGATGCCCAGGATAGCAGCATTGCCGCGCTGCTTCCGTGCCGCGGCTACCCATTGTGCCATCTCCCGCAACAGGTCGGCGTTACACTGGCCCGCTTCATCGCCGCGCGCGTTGCGGCTGTGCAGGATCACCGGCAGGCCAAGCTCGACGGCCAGCGCCAATTGCGCCCGCAGCGCGGCCACCTGCTGCTCGACCGCCACCTTGTTCCAGTAATAGTCGAGGCCGATCTCGCCGATGGCGACAACCTTCGGATGCTGCGCCAGCTCGCGCAAGGCCGAGATGGTGGCGGCGGCGAAGTCCTCGCAGTCGTTCGGATGCACCCCGACGGCCGCGTAGACGCCGGGATGCTGTTCCGCCAACGCCAGCGCCCGCCGGCATGAATCCAGGTCAATCGCCGGGTTGACGATCGTCTCAACCCCGAAAGTTGCCGCGCTCTCGATGACCGCACGCCGGTCGCCGTCGAACTGATGCAGGTCAAGATGGCAGTGGGTGTCGACGAACGACGAATGACGAAGGGCAAAGGACGAATCACCTTCTTTCGTCTTTGGTCTCTCGTCTTTCGTCATTACTTTAGCCCAGCCAGCCGCAACCCATCCTGCAGGAGCGCCTGCACCTTGTCGCCGTGCACCGTCTCGCAGTAGACCCGGATCAGCGGCTCGGTGCCGGAGAAGCGGACCAGCAGCCAGCCGCCGTCCTCCAGGACGAACTTGTAGCCATCCAGGGTCACCTTGTCGGTGACGCGCAACCCACCGAGGGCCGCCGGCATGGCCGCGTCGAGCCTGACCTTCGCCGCGGCTTTGATCGCGTTGTCCTTGACCCGCGTATCAATCCGGTCGTAGAAGTGCTCGCCACCCACCAGCGAAAACAGCATCGCCAGCAGCTCGGTCGGCTTCTTGCCGGTTCGGCGCATCATGTCCAACAGGTAGAGGTTCGACAGGATGCCGTCGCGCTCGGGCACGTGACCGCGAAACGCATAGCCGCCGCTCTCCTCGCCGCCGATCAGGCCGTGGTGCTCCATCATCGCCGGCGCGACGTACTTGAAGCCGACGCCCGTATTGATCACCTCGACGCCGTAGCGCTGGCCCAGCTTCTCCAGCATCGAGGTCGTGCTCAGCGTCTTAATGATCGGCCCGCGCTCGCCGCGAATCTCCAGCAGATACATCGCCAGCAAGGCGTAAACCCGGAGCTGGTTAACGAATCGCCCGTTCTCGTCGCCGAAGCCGCAGCGATCCGCGTCGCCATCCAGGATGCAGACCGCGTCCGCGCCGATGGCCCGCGCCTTCGCCAGCCCGGCGTCCACGTTCGGCGGGATCGGTTCGGGCCGGTTCATCTCCGGAAAGACGGGGTTCCGCTCCGCGTGGTACTCCAGCACCTGGGTCTTGCCGCCGGCGATGAAGCGGGAAAGGTGGCCGGAGCCGTTGCCCCACATGTTGTCCACCAGCACGGTGAACCCGGCGTCCTTGATCGCCTCGACATCCACCAGCGAGCGGATGCGCGCGTCGTAGGCCGGCGCGGGATCGTACTTGCGGATCAGGCCCGCTTTGACCGCGACATCGAAGTCCATCCGCTTGACCCCGGCAACTGAAGCCGGGATTTGCGCCTCGATGGCCTTGAGTCCGTCCGGGTCAATCGCGCCGCCGTTCGGATCGCGCACCTTGTAGCCGTTGTCCTGCGGCGGGTTGTGGCTGGCCGTGATATTGATTGCGCCCAGCGCCCCTGTGTCGGTCACGCCGAAGGAGATGATCGGGGTGGGAACACCGCCGCCGCAGAAGTGGACGGGGATGCCGTTGCCGGCCAGCACCTCGGCCGCGGCCGCGGCGAAATCCTCGGACCGGAAGCGCTTGTCGCCGCCGATCACAGCCCCGCGCGCGAGCTCGGCGGGGTAAGTCGCCTTCAGATAGTCGGCAAAGCCCTGGGTGCAGCGACGGACGTTGTCGAAGGTATAGTCCTCGGCGATGCTGGCCCGCCAGCCGTCGGTGCCAAAGATGATATCGCTCATGTCATGCTCCTGTTTGGACAATAGACGATAGACGGCCGACGGCAAACGATAGACAACTCAGCAACGGTCCATCGTTCATCGTCGCTTTACCCCACGTGCGGCGTGTGATTCCCCAACTGCTGCAATCCGGCCACGTCGGCGTCCACCATGATGCGCGCCAGACCCTGGAACGTCACCGATGGCTCCCAGTTCAGGATATGTTTTGCTTTGCGCGGATCGCCGACCAATAGATCCACCTCGGCGGGGCGGTAGAACTTGGGATCCACAACCACATGCTTCTCCCAGTCCAGCCCGACGTGATCGAACGCGACCTGACAGAACTCACGCACGGAATGCGTCTCGCCGGTCGCGACCACATAATCGTCCGGGTGATCCTGCTGCAGCATCAGCCACATCGCGCGGACGTAATCGGGCGCGTAGCCCCAATCGCGCCGCGCCTCCAGGTTGCCCAGATGCAGCTCACTCTGCAAGCCCAGCTTGATGCGCGCGACCGCGTGCGTGATCTTGCGCGTGACGAACTCCAGCCCGCGGCGCGGACTTTCGTGGTTGAACAGGATGCCGGAGCAGGCGAAAAGGTTGTAACTCTCGCGGTAGTTCACCGTGATCCAGTGGCCGTAGACCTTCGCGGCGCCGTAGGGGCTGCGTGGGTAGAACGGCGTCGTCTCGCGCTGCGGCACTTCCTGCACCTTGCCGAACATCTCAGAGCTGGAGGCCTGGTAGAAGCGGATCGAGCGGTCCACGATGCGAATCGCATCCAGCACGCGCGTCACGCCCAGCGCGGTGAACTCGCCGGTGAGCACCGGCTGCGTGAAACTGGCAGGCACGAAGCTCTGCGCGGCCAGGTTGTACACCTCGTCCGGGTGGTGCTCCTGCAGCAGGTTAATCAGGCTCACCTGATCCAGCAGGTCGCCCTGTACGATGGTGACGCGATCCTGGAAGTCACGAATCCGGTCGAAGTTGGTCGTGCTGGTGCGGCGCACCATGCCGATCACCTCATAGCCCTGCTCCAACAGAAACTCGGCCAGATATGAGCCGTCCTGGCCGGTGATTCCGGTGACTAGTGCTTTAGTCATTGCTAGATCCTCGTTCCTCGTCACTCATTCCGTTTGATGCGCAGCTCAAGCGGCGTTGGGTCGCCGGCGCCCAACTGCACCTGGCGTCGCCAGTACTCCAAGACATCCCGCAGGCTTTGTTCGAGCGGGATTTCGGTGCGCCAGCCGGTGCGCGCCCGCAGCCTGGACGAATCGGCGATCATCACCGGCACTTCGACCGGCCGCAGCCGGCCGCGATCTTGTTCGACGCGAATCTCGGCCCCCGACAGGCCAAGCAGCGTGTCCAACAACTGGCCCGCCGAGCAGGGGAGGCCGGACCCCATGTTGTACACCGCGCCCGGCTCGCCCTGGGTCAGCGCCAGATGATAGCCGCGCACGATATCGCGCACGTCGCTGAAATCGCGGGCAGCGGTCAGCTCGCCGACGGACATCACCGGCGGCCGCAGCCCGGCTTCGATCTCGGCGATCTGGCTGGCAAAATCCGACGCGACGAAGCCCTGGCGCTGGCGCGGACCGGTGTGATTGAACGGCCGGACCCGGATCGCCGGTACACCGTAGCTGAGGAAATACTGCAGGCCCAGGAAATCCTGTGCGACCTTGCTGACCCCGTACTGCGACGTGGGCCGCAGCGGGGTATCCTCATCAATCGGCAGATCTTCGGCGGTCACCCGGCCGTACTCTTCCCCGGAGCCGACCACCAGCACCCGGCTGGACAGCTTCAATTGAACGACGGCTTCCAGCACATTGAGCTGCGAGCGGATGTTGTTCTCCAGGGTGAACCACGGATCGTGGCGCGACATCCAGGAGATGGGCTGCGCGGCCAGGTGGAAGATGTAGTCGGGCCGCGTCTCCTCAACGATGAAGCGGACGACTTCCAGGCGCGAAAGTTCCGCCGGATACAGCTTCAGCCGATCCTGGATGTGGGCGATGTTATCCACTTTGCCATAGACGGTCCCGGCAATCTGCCAGTCAGTGTGCTCCAGCAGATATTCGGCGAGAAAGCTGCCAACGAAACCGGAGATGCCAGTGATGAGCGCGCGCAAGGATGCCTCACGTAGTGCGTATTGCGTATTGCCGCCCCCAGGGCTGCATTATGGCGTGAAAATTATACCGCAGGATGGCAGCCAGGGCAAAGGATCGCCATCAGGCGCGCAACAAAAGGGAGAGGCGAGCACTGGACTCGACTCTCCCCGGTATGAACGTCTGCGGCACGGCCCGAATAGCGTGGAGCGTGGGGCGTGGAGCGAACACGTGATCTCTGCTCTCCGCTTTTCGCTCTCCGCCCTCCGCGTTACGCCAGCCCCGCCGCCTTCTTCAACGCCGGCACCTTGTCCAGGTTCTCCCACGGCGCATCAATATCATGGCGGCCAAAGTGGCCGTACGCGGCGGTCGCCTTGTAGATCGGCCGGCGCAGATTCAAGTCGCGGATGATCGCGGCCGGCCGCAGGTCGAAGTTGTCGTGGACGAGCTGGACGATCTTATCGTCGCTGATCTTGCCCGTCCCAAACGTCTCGACGGCGATGCTCACCGGATGGGCCACGCCGATCGCATAGCTGACCTGGATTTCCAACCGGTCGGCGACGCCCGCAGCGACCAGGTTCTTGGCGACGTAACGCATCATGTAGGAGGCGGAGCGGTCCACCTTCGTCGGATCCTTGCCGGAGAAACAGCCGCCGCCGTGGCGAGCGACGCCGCCGTAGGTGTCCACGATGATCTTGCGGCCGGTCAGGCCCGTGTCCCCCGCAGGCCCGCCGATCACGAAGCGACCGGTCGGGTTGACGTAGATCTTGGTGGCCGCATCGAGATAGCCGTTGGGCACGACGTACTTGATCACGCGGTCAACCATGTCCATTTCGATCTTGGCGTGATCCACGTCGGGGCTGTGCTGCGTCGAGATGACGATCGTATCCACGCGCGCCGGCTTGCCGTTGTGGTATTCGACCGTGACCTGGCTCTTGCCATCGGGACGCAGATACGGCAGAGTGCCGTCCTTGCGCACGGATGCCAGGCGCCGGCAGAGCTTATGCGCCAGGTCAATCGAGAGCGGCATGTAGTTCTCGGTCTCATTGCAAGCGAACCCGAACATCATGCCCTGGTCGCCCGCGCCGGTCGCTTCGATCAGCGCATCAGCGGCCTCGCCGTGCTTGCTCTCCCAGTTCTGATCCACGCCGAGCGCGATATCCGCACTCTGCTCTTTGATGCTCACCATCACGCCGCAGGTGTCGGCGTCGAAGCCGTACTTGGCGCGGGTGTAGCCGATCTCGCGCACGGTGTCGCGCACAACGGACGGGATGTCCACGTACGTCTTGGTCGTGATCTCGCCCATCACGACGACCATGCCGGTCGTTGCAAAGCTCTCGCACGCCACGCGGGCGTTCGGGTCGTCTTTGATGATCGAATCCAAGACGGCATCCGAGATCTGGTCGCACATCTTATCGGGATGCCCCTCAGTGACCGATTCCGAAGTGAAGAAGAACTTCGGAGAAGAGGCGAAAGTTGTAGTCATGGTAACTCCTTGGATTTTGGAACTTGGATTGCGAATTGCGGATTCTTTGAATCTCGGATTGCGGATGACCTCGCACAAGCGGTTAATCCGCAATCCGAAATGGTCAATCCGCAATCATCACGTCCCCATCCGCCACTCGTTCAGGTAGGCTGACTGTTCCGGCGTCAGGACGTCAATCTTCACACCCATCGCGGCGAGCTTCAGGAGGGCGATGTTCTTGTCAATCTCCTCCGGCACGCTGTAGACGGTGTGTTTCAGGCTGGCATGATTCTTGACCATATACTCAGCGGCAAGCGCCTGGTTGGCGAAGCTCATGTCCATGACCGCGCTGGGATGCCCTTCGGCGGCGGCCAGGTTGACCAGCCGGCCTTCACCCGCCAGGTAAAGGCGGCGGCCGTCGGCCAGGATGTACTCGTCCAGGAACTCGCGCACGCGGCGCACCTCAACCGACATCTTCTCCAGCTCGGGGATGTTGATCTCGACGTTGAAGTGGCCGGAATTCGCCATAATCGCGCCGGACTTCATCGCCGCAAAGTGCGCCTTATCCAACACGTTGATGTCGCCGGTGGAGGTGATGAAGATATCGCCGATCGCGGCCGCGTCGGCCATCGGCATCACCCGGAAGCCGTCCATCACCGCTTCCAGCGCCTTCATCGGGTCAATCTCGGTGACGATGACGTTGCCGCCGTGGCCTTGGGCGCGGCTGGCGATGCCGCGGCTGCACCAGCCGTAACCGGCGACCACGACCGTCTTGCCTGCGATCAGCACGTTGGTGGCGCGGATCACGCCGTCGAGGGTGCTCTGGCCAGTGCCGTAACGGTTGTCGAACAGGTGCTTGGTCAGCGCGTCGTTGACCGCGACGACGGGGAACATCAGCTCGCCGTCGTGGGCCATCGCGCGCAGCCGGATGACGCCGGTGGTGGTTTCCTCGGTGCCGCCGAGGATGACATCGAGCAGCTCGCGACGCTCTTTGTGGATGGTGCTCACCAGGTCGGCGCCGTCGTCCATCGTGATGTGCGGCTTGAAGTCGAGCGCGGCCTTGATGTGCTGATAGTAGGTCGCGTTGTCCTCGCCTTTGATCGCGTAGACCGGCATCTCGTAGTGCGCGACCAGCGTCGCGGCGATATCGTCCTGCGTCGAAAGCGGGTTGGACGCGGTCAAAACCACGTCGGCGCCGCCGGCTTGCAGCACGCGCATCAGGTTCGCGGTCTCGCTGGTCACATGCAGGCACGCGCTGATGCGCACGCCCTTGAGCGGCTGCTCCTTCTCGAAGCGCGCCTCGATCAGATCCAGCACCGGCATCTCGCGGGCGGCCCACTGCATGCGGAACCGGCCCTTCTCGGCCAGGCGGATGTCTTTGATGTCGTAATTGGTGCTCACTCGGTTGATACTCCTTGTAGATTGGTAACTTGGTCAACTGGTAACTTGGCACGCCGAAGGCGGGTAACTTGGTAGACTCAGTAGATCACAGGTTTGGCTCACGCAAAGCCGCCAGGAGCGCAAGGAGTTCTTGTTTTGTCCTGGCGTCTTTGCGCCTTTGCGTGAGATTTGTGATCTACCGAGACCGGCAACTTGGTGAATCGGTTCTACCAACCTACCAACTCAGGCGCGTCTCCAAAATTCTCCCGATACCGCGCCGAAAATTCGGTCACGGTGTAGCGGTGGTTCATCGTGCCGGTCTGCTCCAGGCAGTAGGTGGCGGCCAGGCTGCCGATGCGGCCGGTCACTTCCCACGGGTAGCCGCGCACCAGTCCGGTGAGCAGCCCCCCGCGGAACGCGTCGCCGACGCCGGTGGGGTCCACGATGGCGGTCGGCCGCGCCACGGGCACGTCCACGCGCCGCTCCCTGGACATGAAGGTAGCGCCGTCGGCCCCGCGCGTCACCACCAGCAGCTCGACCTGCGCCAGGATGCCCGCCTCGTCCAGGCCGGTCTTCTGCTTCAGCACTTCCAGCTCGTAGTCGTTGACGGTCATGGCGTACGCGCCCGCCATGCCGGCCAGCACCTGCTCGCCGCTGAAGCGCGCGAGCTGCTGGCTGGGGTCGAAGATGAACTTGATGCCCAGCTCGCGGCACTCGACGCAGTTGCGCAGCATCCCCTCGGGGTCGTGCGGCGAGATGATGGTGTAGTCAATCTCGTTCAGGTCAAGACCCCGATAAGTCAGGTCGCGGCCGTGGCTCATCGCGCCGGAGTGGAACCCGGCGATCTGGTTCTGCGCCAGGTCGGTGATGACGGTGAAGGTCGCGGTGAACTCGCCGGGATAGGCAACGACGAGCGACGTGTCAATGCCGTGCCCTTCGAGCCACGCCCGGAAGTCACCGAAATCCTCGCCGACCGCGCCCATCAGCCGCGGCCGCTCGCCGAGCAGCGCCATGGTGTAGGCAATGTTCGGCCCGATGCCCCCGCGGCTCATGGTCTTCTCTTCGACCAGGAAGCTGACGCTGATCTTGCCCGTCTCCGGGAGGATGTGCTCCAGGAACCGGCCGGGATATTTCATGATGGTGTCGGTTGCGATCGAACCGGTGATGATGACGGACATGATACCTCGTGATACATGATGTAATGCCTACTGGATTCGAGGCTTTAGCCGGTCACCTGGCTTCCACACACAGACCGCCTAATGGCTCGATTCCGCCAACCCGTCCCTAACCTGAACTGCGCCCCTGTTCTGCTATCCAATTGCCAGATTCGAGCGATCGATGTATACTCTTACCAGATCGGGTGGCCCGTGGCCTTCCTGGAACACCACCAGGGACTAAGCGGGCGATGGGCGTGCAGCTCCCCCGATTGTTTTTATTTCCCGTTCTTCGTCGCTATTCTCTGTTCAGCCAGTCTTTGCTCGGCCAGCGCACAGTATTCGGCAGATAGCTCATACCCCACATAGTGTCGCCCCGTCAGCCTGGCCGCAATCGCCGTCGAGCCGGACCCCATGAACGGATCGAGCACCACGTCGCCCGGCTGGGTGTAGAGCTGGATCACCCGCCTGGGCAGTTCGACCGGATAGGGCGCGGGATGCGCCACGGACGATTCGGTGGTCATCTCCCAGACCGTCTCGCCGGGGACGGCCGCCTGGCTCCACACCGCCCGCGCGATGGATTCGGCGATCCAGGCGTCATCTTTGCCGCGCTTGCGCGCGTCGGCCAGCTTGTCGGCGATCTTCCGCTGCAGCTCCGGCAGCAGCTCTTCGGGCCGCCAGATGCTGCGCGTCCAGGCGACGAACTGGTTGCCGGTGACGCCCGATTCGCCGCCGTCGAGCTTGAGTTGATCCTTGCTCCAGACGGTGATGTACTCGTGTACGTCGCGCAGCGTCGGGTTCGAGGCCCGGCCGAAGCTGCCCCAGGCGGTCGAGATCCCGGCCGATGCCCCTTTGTCCCAGATGATGTGCCCGCGGTGCAGCCACGTCTGTCCACTCGTCCGCAACTGCTCGTCAATCAGGCTCACCAGCGACAGATACGGCTTGCGGTCGGTGTTGGCGACGTTGATACACAGCCGTCCGCCCGGCACCAACACACGATAACACTCTAGCCACACCGCGTTCAGCAAGCTGACATACGCATCTAGGCTCAGATTGTCGTCGTGGTCGCTGTAGTCCTTCGCCACGTTGTACGGCGGCGAGGTGACCACAAGCTGCACCGACGCATCCGGCACGGCGTCCATGTGTCGCGCGTCGCCGCAGAAAATATGATCCAGCCAAACCGCCGACTCACCTGCCACCGTTTTCATCTCCATACAAGGTGATTCTGTGATCCGGATTCTGTGGAATAAGGCATCCTGGCTGCTTGCACCCTGCCGACGCGAGATTCTTCGCTGGCGCCTCACCGTACGAGCATTGAGCCGTCAACCCGCTCAGAATGACAATCCCCGTGTCACCCCATCCCCCGCGTCTCCGCGTCGTCGCTCCGCCGCCGCCACCGCCCGCCGCAAACTCATCTCAAACGGCGGATAGCAGATGCCCTCTTCCGTAATGATCCCCGTCAGATAGCGGCATGGCGTCACGTCGAAGGCCGGGTTGTAGACCGGCACGCCGTCCGGCGCGATCTGCTCCGCGCCGACGTGGGTCACTTCGCGGGGGTCCCGCTCCTCGATCGGGATCAAGTCGCCGTGCGCCAGCGAGAGATCAATCGTCGGCGTCGGGACCACCGAGTAGCAGGGGATGCCATTCTCCCGCGCCAGCACCGCCAGCTTGTACGAGCCGATCTTGTTCACCACGTCGCCGTTGGCCGCGACGCGATCCGCGCCGAAGAGCACCAGGTCGACCTTGCCGGCCCGCATCAGCATACCCGCGGCGTTGTCCGCAATCAAAGTCATCGGGATGCCGTCGCGCAGCAGCTCCCACGCGGTGAGCCGCGCGCCCTGCAGCCGCGGCCGCGTCTCGTCAACCCACACGTGGACCCGTTTGCCTGCCTCGACCGCCGAACGCACGATCCCCAGCGCAGTGCCAAAATCAACCGTCGCCAGCGAGCCGGTGTTGCAGTGCGTCAGGATGTCGGCTGACTGCGGCACGATCTCGGCGCCGAACGCACCGATGCGCCGGTTGATCGCCACATCCTCGTCCGCGATGCGCTGGGCTTCAGCAAGGATAGAAACGCGAAGGTCGGACGTGCCAGGCACGTGAGTCGCGACCTCCATGATCCGTGCCGTCGCCCAGCTCAGGTTGACCGCGGTGGGCCGGGCTGCGTCGAGCACGGCCTTGGCCTGCGCGAGGTCAGCCAGCAAGCCATCCCGGTCGGTCGCTGGGCTCTGCTGCGCGGCCAGCGCCATGCCGAACCCGCCTGCCGCGCCGATGGCCGGCGCCCCGCGCACCACCATGTCGTTGATCGCCTCGGCCACATCCTTATAGGCCGCGTAGCTCAAGATCTCGAATCGCAGCGGCAGAATCCGCTGGTCTATCATCTTGAGCTGGTTATCTTCCCACCAGATCGTACGTGACATGGTGCTCCTGTCCTCACCCCTGGCCTTCGGCCATCCCCTCTCCCCTAAGCGTAGCGCGGCTCAGGAGAGGGTAGAGCGGCCAGGGGGAGTGGGGTGAGGTCAACAAAAAACGCCCTCCAAGAGGAGGGCGTATGCAGTATGCATTAACTGAAGCCGACCTCTCATCTTTCAACCATAACGGTTGGCGGAATTGGCACCTACCTGTGAGAAAGAGACGCGAGATCAAGATGGAGGCAGAGATAGAGATGCAAGGCGGAAAAATCGCCTCTATCTCTCGTCTCCGGTCTCTCGTCTTTATCCGCAACCGGTCTCCGGGGCTCCAGGTGGTTGCCGGGGGTTCACAGGGCCGATCCCTCCCCCCCTCTGGATGAGTGTCCAGGGTTATTCAATTGATAAATACGGCGAAGCAAGAATGTAACCGACCTTGCTTCGCCCGAACGGTGAAAAAGTATAGCTCAGAGAGGCGATTTTGTCAAAACAAGTTCTCACGCAGCCAAAGATACATCAGGACGCCGCCCGCCACTGCCACGTTCAGCGACTCCGCCTTGCCGACGATCGGCAGCTTCGCCCAGTCACGGATTTGGTCAGCCACATCGGGCGACAGGCCGCGCGCCTCGTTGCCGAGGACGAGCGCCACGCCGCCCCGCCATAGCCCGGCGCCCCAGGTCTCGCCCAGATGCGGATCGGCGCCGACGGGCCGCAGGCCGCGCGCGGCCAACCAGGCAAAAAACGCCGGCACATCTCGGACGCTGACAACCGGGATGTTGAACAGCGACCCCATGCTGCCGCGCACGGTCTTCGGGTCGAACGGATCAACGCACGGCTCCACCAGGATGACGGCGGCGGCGCCAACTGAGTCGGCCGTGCGCATGAGGGTGCCGAGGTTGCCGGGGTCTTGCAGCCGATCCACCACCACCACCAACTCACAGCCGGTCAGCGCCAGCGCGGACAGGGGCGTCTCGGTCAAGCGGAAGGTTGCCACGATGCCCTGCGGCTCTTCGCGATCCGATAGCGCCGCCATAACGTGCGGGGCAACGCGCAGGAGGAGAGCCCCAGCTTGGCGGAAGCGCTCCAGCAGCGCCGGCGCGGCTGAGCCCGCAAACTGCTCGGGGCAGTAGAAGACTTCGTGGGCCGCGGCGCTGCTATCAAGGGCCATGTGCAGAAGCTGCAATCCTTCGACCAGGTAGCGCCCCTGGGCCTGGCGGTATTTGCGCTGCGTCAGCTTGCGCGCCGCCATCACGCGCGGATTGCCGGTGCTGGTGATGGTTGAAAGAGGAGTTTCTGCTGCCATAGTGTCGTCAGATGCCCGTGCCTTGATGCCCGGCGAGCGAACGGCGCCAGCCTATCCGCGTCATCCGCGTTCTTCGGCGTCCCATTATTCAACCGCCGAACGATGACAGCGCCCGACGCAGGCGTTCCTCCACGTCGGTGACGTCGCGCGGCAGTGATTGCACGGCGCGCTGCGCCTCGACGATGCTGTAGCCGAGCGCGGTCAACGCATCAATCACAGCCGCGTCCGCTTCCGTCAGCGCGGCCAACCCTTCGGCCACCTCAACTGGGCCGATCTTGTCCTTCAGCTCCAGCACGATCTTCTGCGCGGTCTTCTTGCCGATGCCGGGGATGCGCGCCAGGACGTCGGGCTGATCCTGGCCGACGGCGAGGCGTAAGGCATCGGGCGCCATGCCGGAAAGCAACGCCAGCGCCAGCTTCGGCCCCACGCCCGAGACAGCGATCAAGTGCGCGAAGAGCGCCAACTCCTCCGCCGTGCCGAAACCGATCAGCGAAAGATCGTCTTCGCGCACCACCAGGTGCGTGTGCAGAGAGATGACCTCGCCTAGCCGGGCCGCCGCGAGGGTCGGCTGCGTGCAAAGCACGCGGAGCCCGACACCCCCCACGTCCACAACCAGAGCGTCTTTTGCCACGGCTCGGATACGGCCCTCGACAGATGCAATCATGCGACCTCAATACAGGATTACATTGGCAATACGGCAACAATCACCGATGTCACCCTGAGCGGATGGGCCCCATAAAGTACGTTGCGGCGAAAAGTCAGCGAAGGGTCTCGTTTCCACTGCGAGATTCGTCGCTGGCGATCTGCCGTATCTGATGTTGAGCCGAATACCCGCTCAGAATGACAGTCGTTGCCGACAATTTTATCCACGTCAAGACACAGCTTCGCCCACCATACGGCGCAGCCGTGCGCTGTGCAGGTGGCAAACGGCCACGGCCACGGCGTCGGCGGCGTCGTCGGGGTGGGGAACTTCGTCCAGGCCCAGCAGCATCCGCACCATCTCCTGCATCTGGCGCTTATCCGCGCCGCCGTAGCCGACCAACGCTTGCTTGACCTCAGCGGGCTTGTACTCGTACACCGGCAGCCCGGCCTGCGCCGCGGCGAGCAGCACCACCCCGCGCGCCTGACCGACCGTCAGCGCGGTGGTGACATTCCGGCCGAAGAACAACGCCTCCACGGCCAGCGCGTCCGGGGCATGCTCGCGGATCAGGGCCGCTGCCTGCTGATGGATCGCCCGCAGGCGCTCCGGCATCGGGGTGTCCGGCTCCGTGAGGATGACGCCGCAGCGCACCAGCCGCGCCTCGCCGGCCTCATCCTCAGTGACCACGCCGAAGCCGGTCGTCGCCGTGCCCGGATCAATGCCTAAGATCATCACTCCATCGCCGCCAGCGCTTCCTCGGTGATCTCCAGGTTCGAATAGACCTTGGCGACGTCGTCCAGCTCTTCCAGGGCCTCCACCAGGTTCATCACCTGGAGGGTGTCAGACGGGCTCAGGGACACGGAAGTCTTCGGGACCATCGTCAATTCAGCGGTTTCCAGCTTGTACTTGGCGTCCACGAACGCCTGGCGCACCCCTTGCAGATCGGTCGGCGCGGTGTAGACTTCCGCGGTCTCATCACCGAACTGGACGTCATCGGCGCCGGCATCCAGCGCCAGCTCAAAGATCTTGTCCTGGTTGCGGCCGGCCAGGTCAACGGCAATATAACCCTTTGAGTCGAAGAGCCAGCCCACACTGCCGGCCTCGCCCAGGCTGCCGCCCCCGCGCGTCAGCGCGCGGCGCAGCTCGGAGACAGTGCGGTTCTTGTTATCGGTCACGGTCTGGATGTAAATCGCCACACCATGCGGCCCGTAGCCTTCATAGGTCACCTCTTCGAGCACCGCGCCATCCTCACCGAGGCCCGCGCCGCGCTTGATCGCGCGGTCAATATTGTCCTTGGGCATATTCTCGGCCTTGGCCTTGTCAATAATCAGCCGCAGGCGGAAGTTGAAGTTCGGGTCGGCGCCTTCGCGCGCCGCCAGTTGCAGCTCACGCGCATACTTGGTGAACACCTGGCCGCGCTTGGCGTCCGCCGCGCCCTTCTTCCGCTTGATCGTAGCCCATTTTGAATGTCCAGACATAGTTTGCCCCCCATTGACGAATGACGAATTTTAGATTGCACGTATTGCACCATGAAGGGCCGATACGCCGCTCACAGGCAGTACGAAATGCAGACTACCTATACTTCCAATTGCCTGGTCTACCTGTCCCGCTGTTTGCTCACAGCTTCCAAAAACGCCCGAAATAGTGGGTGCGGCCGGTTGGGCCGGGAACGAAACTCCGGGTGGAACTGCGTGCCGAGCATCCACGGGTTCAGACCGGGGTCCAGCTCAGCAATTTCCACCAGCCGGCCGTCGGGCGAGAGGCCGCTGAAACGCAGGCCGGCCGCGCTGGCTGCCTGGCGATAGCGGTTGTTGAACTCCCAGCGATGGCGATGGCGTTCGCGCACCGTGACCTGCGGCGCGTAGGCCGCGGCAGCCAGGCTGCCCGGCTGCAAGGCGCACGGCCAAAGCCCCAACCGCATCGTGCCGCCCATGTCCTCGATCCCCTGCTGATCGGGCATCAGGCTGATGATCGGGTTTGGCGTCTTCGGATTGAACTCCGTGCTGTTCGCGTCCGCCAGGCCCAAGATGTTGCGGGCGAACTCGATGCACATCACCTGCATCCCCAGGCAGAGGCCAAAGTAGGGCAGCCGGTGCTCGCGGGCGTAACGCGCCGCGTTGATCTTGCCTTCAATGCCGCGCTCGCCGAAGCCGCCCGGCACCAGGACGCCCTGCGCACCCGTCAGCGCGTCGAGGCCGCCGGGGTGTTCCAGGCTTTCGGAGTGCACCCAGAGCAACTCGACGTCGCGGTCAATGGCCCAGGCTGCATGGCGCAGCGACTCGCGCACGCTCATGTAGGCGTCCTCAAGCTCGACGTATTTGCCGACCAGTGCGACCTTCACCGCGGGCTTTGGCTTGCGGATTTGCGCGACGAGCTGGCGCCAGCCGGCCAGGTCGGGCGCGTCCATCTTCAGCCCCAACCGCTCGGCGACAAAATCGGCCACGCCCTCGTCTTCGAGCATCAACGGCACCTCGTAGACGCTGCTGGCCGTGTAGGCGGGCACCACCGCGCGCGAGTCCACGTCGGTGAAAAGCGCGATTTTGTCGCGCACGCTCTGGCTCACCGGCTGATCCGAGCGGCAGACGATCATGTCCGGCTGGATGCCGATGCCGCGCAGCTCGGCGACGCTGTGCTGTGTGGGTTTGGTCTTCAACTCGTTGCTGCCGGAGATATAAGGAAGCAGCGTGACGTGGACGTAGAGAGTGTTGCCGCGGCCCACGTCCTTGCGCATCTGGCGGATCGCTTCCAGGAACGGCAGCCCCTCGATGTCGCCCACCGTCCCGCCCACCTCGACAATCAGCACATCGGCGTCGCTCTGCCGGCCCGCGTCCACAATGCGCCGCTTGATCTCGTTGGTCACGTGCGGGATCACCTGGATCGTGCCGCCCAGGAAGTCGCCGCGGCGCTCGCGCGCCAGCACGTCGTTGTAAATCTGCCCGGTGGTGATGTTGTTGATGCGGCCCAGGTTCTCGTCCACGAACCGCTCGTAGTGGCCCAGATCCAGGTCGGTTTCCGCGCCGTCGTCGGTGACGAACACCTCGCCGTGCTGGTAGGGCGACATCGTGCCAGGATCCACGTTGAGATACGGGTCGAGCTTCTGGATTGAGACGCGCACGCCGCGGCTCTTGAGCAGCCGGCCAATGGACGCGGCCGTCACACCCTTGCCCAGGCCGCTGACCACACCGCCGGTAACGAAGATGTAGGCTGTCACAGCACACCCCTCACACAAACAACAAAGACACGGGGATACCTCCCCGTGTCTCTGGCGAGTTCAAATCAAACGACGGCAAAATGTCGGAAACTTCAGAACCTTGCGCAAGTTGATCATCGCTGCTCTCGAAGAAAATCCATCTGGTTGACTGGCGCAGATGATAGCACAGATCGGCCAGGGGCACAACTGCGCAAAGAACCGAAATACGGGACAAAAGACCAAAAGACGCGAACCGTTGACGCCCACACGAAAATCGTGTACACTGCAACCACAATAAGGAATATGACTCACTCAGTGAAATCGGCCGGCCCACAGGAGGCTCTATGGCCGAGACCACCTACCTCGACTTCGATCTCCTTCTCGAGCGCGCTGAGACGGGCTACCGGGCACGCGTGCTACGCTGTCCCGCCGTCCCGGCCGCCTGCGATTTCACTCTCCCCTTCTCCGACCTGGAGCTTGAGAACTTCCTCCTGAAGATCGGCCACGCGCGGCCCAACATGCGCCGGCTGGAGAGCCGGAACGTCGAACTGGCGAAGGATTTCGGCCGGCGGCTGTTCGCGGCCGCGTTCGGCGACGAAGTGCGGAGCTGCCTGCGCGCAAGCCTCGACATCGCCGGTCAGCAGGACGCCGGCCTGCGGCTGCGCCTGCACCTGACCGCCGCGCCGGAGCTGGCCGATCTGCCCTGGGAGCTGCTCTACGATCCATCGCTCAACCGCTTCTTCGTGCTTTCGGGCAAGACGCCGCTGGTGCGCTACCTTGACCTGCCCGAACGGATCCGGCCGCTGGCCGTGCAGCCGCCCGTCCGCGTCCTGACGATGATCTCGACGCCGACCGGCTATCCGCCGCTGGACATAAACCGGGAATGGGCCAAGCTGGAAGAATCGGTGGCTGATCTGCGGTCGCAGGGCCTGGTGACCGTCGAGCGGCTCGGAGCGGCCACGCTGGGGGCGTTACAGCGCGTCCTTCGGCGCGGCGAGTACCACATCTTTCACTTCATCGGCCACGGCGGGTTCGACGAGGCCGCCCAGGATGGCGTGCTGCTGCTGGAAGATGAGGACGGCGCCAACGGCGGCCGCGCAGTGAGCGGACAGGAGTTGGGCACGCTGCTGCATGATCACTCCTCGCTGCGCCTGGCGATCCTCAACGCGTGCGAAGGCGCGCGGGCTTCGCGCACCGACCCATTTGCCGGCGTCGCGCAAAGCCTGGTGCAGCAAGGCATCCCCGCCGTCATCGCCATGCAGTTCGAGGTGCCCGACGAGACCGCCATTCTCTTCGCCCACGAGTTCTACGCTGCGGTCGCCGACGGGTGCCCGGTGGATACGGCGCTGGCCGAAGCCCGCAAGGCGATCTTTGCGCGCGGGGATGGCCTCGATTGGGGCACCCCCGTCCTCTACATGCGCGCACCGGATGGCCGTATTTTCGACGTGGCGGCCGCGGCGCGTCCCGCCCCCCCGACACAGCCCGCGCCGCCAGCACCACCTGCGCCTGCTGCGCCGGTCGCAGCCCCACCGAAATCCCAAGCCGATGTCGCCCGAAGGCTGCAAGAGGCGGAGGTGGCCGCGCTCGAAGCCTACTACCAGGGGGATTGGACGGCAGCGATCGCCTTGTACGGCGAGATCCTGGTCTTGCAGCCGGACCGGCCGGGGGCCGCCGCCAAGCTGGCCGCGGCGCAGCGCAATCAGGCCCTGGAGCAGGCCTACGCGGCCGGCAAGCAGGCTTTCGACGCGCAGGATTGGCCGGCCGCAGCGGAGAAGCTGCAGGCCGTCGCGCGGACCGACGCCGCCTACCGGGACGTCGCCGCGCTCCTGGCCGAAGCCAAACACCGGTCGGCCCTGGGCGAGCTCTACGCCGAGGCGCGGCTCCTGGCCAGCGCAGGCTCCTGGGAGGCGGTCTGCCAGGCCTTCGAGCGGATGGCGGCGCTCGATCCCGCGCCGCCCGACCCGGACGGGCTGCTGCCGCTGGCGCGCGAACGGCTGGCCGCGGCCGAGCAGGCGCGCAAGCTGAGCGAGCTGTACGCCGATGGCCTCCGCCTGCTCGATGCCGGCCAGCCGGCCGAGGCGCTCCGCCGCTTCGAGGCGATCCAGGCGCTCCAGCCGGGCTATCGGCAGACGGCGGGCCTGCTGGCCCGGGCGCGGGATGAGGCGGATGCGCGCCGCGCGGCCGAAGAACGGCAGGCGCAGGCGGCCGACCTGTACGGCCGGGCGGCGCGAGCGCTCAACGTCGAACAATGGTCGGCCGCGCTGGGCTACCTGGAACAGATCGAGCAGCTCGCGCCGGGTTATCGCGATGTTGACGCGTTGACGGGGCGGGCACGGCAGGCCTTGGCCGCGAAGCAAGCCGCCGAACAGCGCCGGGCCGAACTGAGCGATCTCTACGAGCAGGCCAACGCGCAGCTCCGGCAGGGGAATTGGGCCGAGGCCGAGCAGGTGTGCGGCCGGCTGCTTGCGCGGGAGCCGCACTATCGCGACGCCGAGACGCTATTCGCCAGGGCGCGCAACCATTTGGCCGCTCAGCGCACCGCGGAGGAGCAGGCGGCCAGGGAAGCTGCCGCCCTGCCGCCACCGCCGGCCGCCCGGCCCGGCAAACCGGCGACCCTGCCGGAGGAGATCCGGCCGCGGCCCAAGCCGAAGGATCTGCCCAAGTAAACTCCACGACAGAAGTGAGCAATCCTAATGGAAACCCTGCTCCTGACGTTTGCGCCACTGATCCTCGGCATCGTCGTGATCGTGGGCGCGCTCGCGCGCCGCAAGACAGGGGGAGCCATCTCGGACCCAAGGGAAGCGTTCGCCAGGACGGAAAGCGCCTTCCGGCAGCTCAAGGGCCAGTTCGACGCAGGCAAGCTAACCGAGGCGGAGTTCAAAGCGCGCCTGGCGGACCTGATGCTTCAGGACAGCCAGGGCCACTGGTGGATGATCGGCTACGAGACCGGCAAGTGGTACATAAACGACGATGACAGGTGGACACAGGCAAAGCCGCCTCGGACGGCGCGCACCGCATCGCCCGGTGGGGTGCTGGGTGTGGTCGCCGGTTCTCTCCTGGTGCTTTCCGGCATCATGACGTTAGCAGAGAACCTCGGGATCGTCAGCCTCGGAGAATTGTCTATTTTCGTGCTTATTTGCGGCCTCGTCCTGCTGTGCATATGGCCCGCATATCGAGCCGTGCGCAAGTCGAGGGGGCCATAGCGCGGCCGCAGTATCCCGCGCGTTTGACGCGAAGGGGTACTCGTTCCAAGGTGCTCGCCGTCAGTTGAAACGGGCGTGGGCAAAGCAGCGTGTGGTTCACCGCCAGCGAAGAAAGGACGACAGACGATGGACTTCTTCCAGGTCGCCGCCGAATTTCGCCAGCTCAAAACCCAATACGAGGCCGGCGCGCTCTCTGAAGCCGACTTCAAAGCCCGGCTGCAAGACCTGATGCTCCAGGACGAGCAGGGCCGCTGGTGGATGATCGGCGTCGAGACGGGGCAGTGGTACGTCCACGACGGGGAAAAATGGGTGCAGGCCGAGCCGCCCGCGCCGCAGGAAACGCCGCCTGTCGTCGCGCCGCCGATTGCTGCAACTCAGCCGCCCCAAACGCCGGCTATCCGGCGAACAGGGCTAGAAGCACCCATGCCGCGTCGCGAAGCGCAGCCTTCCCGGTCCTGGCTGTGGATCGGAGCAGGGATCCTCGGTGTGGTGGTCGCGATCGTGATGATCATGCAGCTTGCCCGTCAGTGCCAGGCGACGCCGCCCCCCACAGCCACATCCAGGCCACCCTCAGCGACGCCATCAGCCACGCCCGCAATCCCCACGACGACGCCGACCGACACAGTCCAGCCGCCCACAGCGACGCCATCAACAACGCCCGGAGTCTCCACGGCGACGCCGACCCGTACATCTCGGCCGCCAACGGTGACGCCGACGCGCACCTCCCGGCCACCGACGGCGACGCCGACTGCAACGCTGATCTCCCCGCCGATCACGTCAGCCAACGCCGCACGGCTGCGGGGTCTCCGCACCATCCAGATGGGCGGCGCGATGCACGAGGTGACCTTCTCTGCTAACGGGCGAGTGCTGGGCAGCGTCTCAGCGTCCCTGAAGATCGCACGGCTGTGGACGGAGACGACGTCCGATGAGATCCTGCTGCGCAGCTTCGACCGGTCGAGAATTGATCCGAGCAATCGCTCGGCGCTCGCCCTGTCACCCGACGGCCAGCTCCTGGCGCTGACGGCTAATGATGGCCAGGCGAAACAGTATGACGTGGAGATCTGGCGCGTGGCGGACGGCGCACTGTTGCAGACCCTGAAGGGACACACCGATGTGGTGTGGGATGTAGCGTTCTATCCTGACGGCACGGCCCTGGTCTCGGCATCGTCGGACGGCACAGCGAAGTTATGGCGGGTGTCTGACGGCACGCTCATCCGCACCATGCAAGGGTGCGGCGGGTACAGCATGACGCTGTCCCCCGATGGACAGCGACTAGCATGGGGGAGTGTAGGCAAGGCGGGGTGGTGCTGGATGGCCGACGGCCGCCCTGTCTATTCGGTGGCGCACGACGACTACATCTGGGGCGTGGCTTTCTCGCCCGACGGGGGCACGCTAGCCACCGCCTCGCGCGACGGGACGATCAAGTTGTGGCGCGTGGCGGATGGCGCGCTGCTGCAGACGCTCACGGGGCATGCAGGCGAAAACCTCATCCGGGTCGCTTTCTCGCCGAACGGTGACGTGTTGGCATCGGTGGGGGCGGAGGACAGGTCTTTGCGGCTGTGGCGAGTTCCCGACGGCAAGCCCCTGTTCAGCGCAGACGCCAGGGCGACCAACGGCGCGCTGAACGATGTGGCCTTCTCCGCCGACGGCCGGCTGCTGGCGGTGGCGTCATCCCAGGGCGTTCAATTATGGGGTGTGCGGTAGGCGCCGGTGGCTGGAGGTCTTGCCGATCAAGTGGACCACGTGGCGGATGGCGCCAGAGGTGACAGATGGACTTCTCCCAGGCTGCTGCCGAGTTCAACCAACTCAAAACTCAATTCGACGCGGGTGCGCTTTCCGCGGCTGACTTCAAGGCGCGGCTGCAAGACCTGATGGTCCAGGACGACGGGGGCCGCTGGTGGATGATCGGCACCGAGACGGGGCAGTGGTACGTCCACGACGGGGAGAAGTGGGTGCAGCGAGAACCACCGGGAATCGCTGAATCCGCGGCGCCGACGGCCGCACAACCCGCGGCGTTGGCTCAGCCCGTGGTCTCGCTGGCAGCTCCGGCAAAACGGCGGTGGGTCTGGGTGGCAGCCGGCATCATCGGCATCATCGCCCTGATTCTCGTCATCGTGCTCCTGCGATCGGGCACAATATCGGGCCCGAGGTCCGAACACCGCCCTGGGGCCCAATTGTGGGCCGATCGTGACACGATCAAGCCAGGCGAGTGCACCATCCTGTATTGGCAAGTGCCCGGCGCGGAACAGGTGCGCATCGTCGGGCCCGGTTTCGATCCCCAGAGCATCCTGCCCGGCGCCGGGGAGAGGGAGACCTGTCCGCGAGAGAATGCAGCGTTCAGGCTGCGGAGCCCGGACGGACAGGACCTCGCGACGATCGTCATCCAGGTTCACGAGTAGCAGCCGGTCGCAGGCGCAGCCAGGGTGCGCAGCAACGACTTCGGTCGTTCTGGTCGGCGTAACGACTGAAGTCGTTGCTGCGAGATGGGGTGTTTTGGGCGGCTCCTCTGCCCAAAACACCCCTTTTTGTCGTCTCATGGTATACTGGCGGCACTGGCAGAAGACGATCACCCAGCTAGAAACGGAACCATCATGCCCCGCACCTATGTCGCGCTCGATCTCGAAACCACCGGCCTGAACCCGGAACGGGATGCGATCATCGAAGTCGGCGCGGTCAAGTACCGTGACGGCGAACCGGTCGAGGAGTTCGGCACGCTGATCAACCCCGGCCGGCCCATCCCGCCGGAGATCACCATGCTCACCGGCATCACGGACCGCGATGTCAGCCCCGCGCCGCCGTTCGAGCGGGTCGAGGCGCAGCTCCTGCGCTTCGTTGGCCAGGCGCCGGTGGTGGGCCACAACGTGAGCTTCGATCTGGGCTTCCTGCGCGGCCACGGCCTGTTCGGGTCGAACCTGGGCCTCGACACCTGGGAGTTGGCGACGATCCTGCTGCCCTCGCTGCCCGGCTACAGCCTGGGCGCGCTGGCCGAGCGGTTTGGTGTGCAATCGGCCGCGCGCCACCGCGCGCTGGATGACGCCCGCGCCACCGGCAAGCTTTTTGCGGTCCTCAGCGACCAGGCCGCCCGCCTCCCCAAACCGGCCCTCATGGAGATCGTCCGGCTGGCGAGCGGCAGCGCATGGCCCCTGGCCGAGGTCTTTGCGGACGCGGCCATCGCCCAGGGGGTCAGCCGGACGCCGCGTGAGGAAATCCCGCTCGATCAATTGATCCCTGCGAGCGTCCTCCTCCAACCCTGGCGCGCCGACGAGCCGCTGAACCCCGTCGAGCACCCGACGCCGGTGGATGAGGCCCGCTTAGCCGCCATGCTCCGGCCCGGCGGCCGCTTCAGCACGGTCTTCACCGGCTACGAGTACCGCAACCCCCAGGTCGAGATGCTCGAAGCCGTCACGACGGCGTTCAACCAGAGCCACCACCTGATGGTCGAAGCCGGCACCGGCACCGGCAAATCGGTGGCGTATCTGCTGCCGGCCATCACCTACGCGAGCCAGAACGGCACGCGGGTGGTCGTCAGCACGAATACGATCAACCTGCAGGATCAGCTCTTCCGTAAGGACCTGCCCGACCTCGAACGCGTTCTGGCGCCGGAGACCGGCAAGGCCACGCCGTTCCGCGCTGCGCTGCTGAAAGGGCGGAGCAACTATCTGTGTCCACGCCGCTTCCTGGCGCTGAAAGCCAAGCCGGGTCTGAACGACGACGAGCTCCGTGGCATCGCCCGCGTCCTGGTCTGGCTGCCCCGCACGCAGACGGGCGACCAGAGCGAGCTCTCCCTGCCGCTGCCGTCCGACCGCCACGTCTGGGGCCAGATGTCGGCGGAAAACGAGGGGTGCTCGCTGGATCGCTGCCAGCGGGAGATGGGCGGCCGCTGCTTCTTCTACCGGGCGCGCAAGGCCGCGGAGGCCGCGCACGTCGTGGTGGTGAACCACTCCCTGCTGATGGCCGACGCCGCGACCGAGAACCGCGTGCTGCCGGAGTATCACCACCTGGTGATTGATGAGGCGCACCACCTGGAAGATGCGGTCACCGACCAGCTCAGCTTCAAGGCCGACGGCTTCATCCTGGCGCAGTTGTTCAACACGCTCTATTCGACGACCGGGGCCGGGGAGCGGAGGGGCGGGGGAGCGGAGGGGCCGGGGAGCGGAGGAGCCAGGGGGCAGAGGAGCCGAGGAGCCAACAGTCAGCCATCATTGGCGGCCGGCTTGGGCAGCGCGCCGCGCAGCGCCGGGCTGCTGGGAGAAATCCTGACCGCGGTGCGCGCGGGCGCGAACGACGCCCGCTTTGCGCCGATCCGCGACCTGGTCATCCGGCTGCAGGGCGACGTCGAGGCGGCCCGCGCCCGCGTCGAGATGTTCTGGACGGTGCTGGATGATGCGATCCGCGAGCTGGTGCCGCGCATGGAGGCGAGCGAATACGATCTCAAGCTGCGCGTCACCGAGGCGACGCGCAGCCAGCCGGTCTGGGTGGAAATCGAGGTGGCCTGGGATAACCTGAGCGTGATCTGGCAGACGCTGCTGCATCACCTGGAGGATCTCACCGAAGCGCTGACCAACCTGCAGACGGCGGCGACCGCGGCGGAAACCCTGGAGGCGCTGGGCGAGGAGCTGGGCGGCGCGACGCTCCGGCTGGTGGAGCACCAGGTGCAGATGGAAGCCTGGGTGATGAAGCCGGACGCCAATAATGTCTACTGGGTGGAGATTGCCAACCCGGAGCGGCAGGGCCGGCGCATCTCGCTGCGGGCCGCGCCGGTGCACGTGGGGCAACTGGTGCAGGATCATATCCTCTTCAAGAACGATACCGTGATCATGACCTCGGCCACGCTCCGGACGGCGGGCAGCTTCGATTATGTCCGCGACCGCCTCGCCGCACACGACGCCGACACCGCCACGGTCGGCTCGCCCTTCGATTATAAGGAAAGCACGCTGCTCTACCTGCCGACCGACCTGCCGGAGCCCAACGCGCCCGGCTATCAGACCGCGGTCGAGCAGACGTTGATCGGCCTGGCGAAGGCGTTGGGCGGCCGCGTGCTGGCGCTCTTCACCGCGAACAACCAGCTCAAGCAGACCGACCGCGCCATCCGCCCGGCGCTCACCGAGGCCGGCATCACCCTGCTGAGCCAGGGCGGCGGCACGTCCCGGCATCAACTGCTGGAGAGCTTTAAGACCGACAGCCGGACGGTGCTCCTGGGCACGCGCAGCTTCTGGGAGGGGGTGGACGTGGTCGGCTCGGCGCTCAGCGCGCTCGTGCTGGTGAAGTTGCCGTTCGCCGTGCCATCTGACCCCGTAGTGGCCGCGCGCAGCGAGACGTTTGACGACGCGTTCTATCACTACCAGGTGCCCGACGCCATCCTGCGCTTCCGTCAGGGCTTTGGCCGGCTGATCCGCAGCAAGACCGACCGGGGCGTGGTCGTCGTGCTGGACAAGCGCGTCACCTCGAAGAAATACGGCCAGCTCTTCCTTGAGTCGCTCCCCGACTGCACCGTGCACAAGGGGCCGCTGATGAACCTGCCGGCCGCGGCGCGGTCATGGGTCGAACGTTGACGAGGGGGCGGTGTATTTGACACGACCGCCCGCCCTGCGTAAAATCATCCTTGAAACCTCCGCGGCGCACTATCGCCGCGGAGGTTTTTACCGCAGAAAATAGCGTTTAGCGGTCATTGCGAGGAGGGCCGAGGCCCGATCGCGAAGCATCCTTTAGGACGAAGCAATCCGAAACTTGCGAAGGAGACGCCTGCACTTGCGCTGAAGCGCAGCCGCAAGTGTTGCTTCGGGCTGTCGCCTCGCAACGATATGACATTCGTGAGGAGAAGCAGGACTTATGATCGGCGTGCAAGACCTTCGCAAAGGCACCACCTACACCGAAGAAAATGATCTCTGGCGCGTGCTGGAGTACGAGCACATCAAGTCGGGCCGCGGCAACGCGACCATCCGCGTCAAGGTGCGCAACGTGCGCTCCGGTTCGACGCAGACCAAGACGTATCCCTCCGGCAGCCGCGTGCAGGACATCCGTCTGGATCACGCCGAGGCGCAGTATCTCTACCATGAGGGCGATCTGTACACCTTCATGAACACGGAGACCTACGATCAGCCAGTGCTCACCGCGGCCATGCTCGGCGATGCCACCAACTTCCTGATTGACGGGATGACCGTGGAGCTGGAAAGCTACGAGGGCGAGACCATCAGCGTCAGCCTGCCCACCACCGTGGACCTGGAAGTGATCCAGACCGATCCCGGTTTCGCGGGCAACACGGCGACCAACGCCACCAAGCCGGCCAAGGTCAGCACCGGCTACCAGGCGCAGGTGCCGCTCTTCGTCAGCATCGGCGACAAGATCCGGATTGACACGCGCACCGGCGAGTATCTGACGCGGGTGTGATGCGTGGAGCGCAATTCGCTGATTCGTGACCTGCTTTTTGCGTTCCGGTCGGTCTGCTGATATAATCTCATCCGGTCGCGGCGAATGCGCCCGGCCGCACGCCACCCTAGCTCAATCGGCAGAGCAAGCGCTTCGTAAGCGCTAGGTTGACGGTTCAATTCCGTCGGGTGGCTCCATATTGAGCCCCGATCCGTCTGCCCACCCCGGCACCGCCCCTTGACGGGGCTGTGCTGCGATGGTAGACAGATCGGGGCCGTTTTTTTGACGGCAGCCCAGCATGACCCCAACCCCAGCCAAACCGCACCGCATCGTCCGCCTCCTGGACGGGCTGTGGCGCGCGTGCAGCGCGGCGCAGACGTTGATCCTCTTGCTGAGCCTGCTCGCCGGGACGCTGATCGCTGCCGCGTTCCTGCCGCAGCAGCCGGCCGGCCTGACGGAGGCTGCGGCTGAGAGCTGGCTCACCACGACGGCCGGCGCGTACCGCAACGCCGGGGAATTCCTGCGCGGGATCGGCGCGTTTCATCTGCTCGGCGGCCCCTGGCTGCGCTTTCTGCTGGCGGCCCTGGCCTTCAACCTGACGCTCCGCCTCGCGACGCAGGCGCAACATCTGCGCCGCGCACAGGATCGGGTCCCGCCGGCCGGCCTGCCGATCTGCCGGGAAACCCTGCCCGGCCCGTTGGCTGCGCGGCTGGAGGAGGCGGAAGCGCGCCTGCGCGGGCCGTTCTCGACGGTCGTCTGCCAAAGCGCCGACGGCCACGCCCAGATGATCGCGGCGCGCGGGCGCGCGGGCGCCGCGGGGCCGCTGTTGACGTACGGCGCCGCGCTGCTCATCCTGGCCGGCCTGCTGCTCAACGAAGCGCTCGGCTGGCGGGCCGGCGACATCGCCCTGGCGCCCGGCGGCACCGCACTCCTGACCCAGGCCGGCGGCTTACAGGCCACGCTGACCGGCATCGCCGGCTCCGACGCGGACGACCGCAGCAGCCTGACGCTGATCCATCACGGGCAGATGCGGCAGGTGCGGCTCGGCCCGGCGCAGCCTGCGCGGTGGAACAACCTGTGGCTGGCGCAGCAGGCCATCGGCCAGGCGCTCGTCGCGACCGCGGCGGGGAGCGACAACCGGCCGTTGCTGCTGCAATCTCTGGCCCCCGGCGGCGGGGTGGAGCAGACCTTGCGCGTGCTGTTCGGCCAGGCGCAGGGCGAACAGGAGTTTGCGATCCCCACCCGCAACCTGGCCTTCCGGGTCGTCAGCTACCCGGCGCTGCCGGAACGCGGCATCCAGCGCCCCGTGTTTCTGGTGGAGGCGTATCGCGGGAACGAAACCGCACCCGCCATCAGCGAGCTGGTGGAGGACGGGACAACTTTCACGCTGGATAACGTCACGCTGGCGCTGCAGCGCGACCGCTACATTTCGCTCCAGGCCGCCTACCTGCCCGGCCTGCTCCTGATCCTGATCGGCATCCTGACCGCGCTGGCCGGCGTCGCGCTGACCGCGTTTTTCGGCCCCGTGCGCGCGTGGATCGGACTGGCTGCCGACCAAGGAAATGTGCACGTTGCGGCCCGCGTCGCCGCCCCGGCCGATGGGCACTCGGAGGCCGAGCGTTTGCTGGCGCGCCTCCGCCCCGCCGCGCAGGAGGAGCCTGCCGATGCCGGCTGAGACACTGCCCCGCATCTTGTTGGTGGACGTTTGCGCCTGGCTGGCGGCCGCGGGCGTGCTGGTGGTCAGCGGGGTGTTCGCTTTGACCGCAGGCCGGGCCCGACGGTCGGGCCGCGGCACCCGGCTCTGGCTCGCCTGGACGCCGCTGCTCCTGGCGCTGGCCGCGACCCTGGCGGGTCTCACCTGGCGCGCGCTGCGTATCGCCGCGTGGCCGGCCGCGACGCCCGCCGGCGCGCTGGCGAGTTGGGGCGGCGGCGCGCTGATCGTGTCCGCCTGGCTGCTGCTGCGCTGGGCGCGCTGGGACCAGGATGGCCGGCCGGTTCCCCCTGCCGTGGCGCTGGCCCTGCTCGGCAGCG